>NZ_JBVHVP010000004.1:184646-519173 GCF_055564775.1 Streptomyces sp. NPDC028991
TTGGTGTGTGCTGGGTGCGCTTGCACGTTTCTTTTTTTTGTCTCTTTTTCCCCCTCCCCCCCCCCCCCCCCCCCCCCCCCCGACGCCGGACAAGATGCCTAGCCGATCCCCCGCCACCCCTCCGGGTCCACCCCTCCCGGTACCGGGGCCCCCTCGTCGTACGGCTGACGTGTGAACACGAACGATCCGAGGTCCAGATGGCTCACGGTCCCGTCCGGACGCCGCACCGCTTGCAGAAGCTCCCCGGCGTAGTAGCCCTCGAGCCCTGTCCACGTGCCGTCGGGATTCGCCCGGAAGCGCGAGCGGCGGCCGTGGCCCGACAGCGGCTCCAGCGAGACTCCCCCGTCGGCCGTCAGCCGTAGTGCGAAGGCGTTGGTCCCCCAGTACCACTGCCCGGCCAACTCCAGCACAGAGGCGTCGACTTCCGGCAGGGGACGCCACGGCTCGGGGATCCTGGGCTCCGCCTCGGCGACGATGCGCACGAGGTCGGCACCGACTCCGGCCGGCGTCGGCCCGGACGTGCAGTTGGTCAGTACCACCGCTGCCACGTCGTCCTCCACGCTGAGGGTGAGGTTGGCCAGGAAGCCCGGCAGCGACCCGGAGTGCCCCACGAGCAGCCGCCCGTCCCAGCGCTGGATCTGCAGGCCGAGGCCATACGCCGTGCCGTCCAGGACGTCCGCCGCCTCGGCCGCCGCAGCGGGCGCCCGCATCTCCCGCACGGTCTCCGCGCTCAGTACCCTGTCGTCCCCCCTCGCCAGAAACACGGCGAATCGCGCCAGATCCCCGGTGGTGGACCAGAGTTGACCTGCGGGGGCCATCCGCCCCAGGTCCTCGGCGGGCTCGGCCAGCATGACGTCGGCCCACGGATGTACCGCCCAGCCACCGGCGTGGGGCGCCTGCGGGCGTGCGGTCGTACGGTCCAGGCCCAGCGGTCCCAGCACCTCCCGCCGCAACACGTCCTCCCACGGAGCACCGCGCAGCTTCTCGACCAGCGCGCCGAGCAGGGTGTAACCCGGGTTCGAGTAGTGATGCCGACGGCCCACTGGGTGTAGGAGGGGCTGCTTGCCCAGCACATCGGCGAGTTCGGGCCGCAGCGAGCCCGGCGTCCGCTCCCACCACGGCGCGGGGGACTCGGCAGCCAGTCCGCCCGAGTGCGCCAGCAATTCGGCGATCGTGGCCTCCCCCGCCCCGGTGCCCGGAAGATGCTTCTCCAGAGGGTCTCCGAGGTCGAGCAATCCCTCATCGCGCAGTCGCAGCACGAGAACCGCGGTGAACGTCTTGGTGATCGAGCCGATCCGGTACTGCACGTTCTCGTCCGGGCCATGCCCGTCGACCGAGGTTCGCGCACCGTGCCACACGGTGCGTCCGCCCCGGACCACCGCTGCCACGAGCGACGGCGTGCGTCCTTCGGCCTGGGCCACGGCGATGCGGTGCAGCAGCGCCCGGCGGGTGGCGGGGAACAGCTCTTCCTGAGGTGTGGTCATGCCCCCAGTCCACCGGCCCGGGCACCGCACGTCGAGCCGGTTTTCCCGCTGGAGGCCCGCGATCGGAGCGACCCTGGTGGGGGCCCGAAGGGCTGGACCATACCCGCGGTGACCGAGACGGCCTGGCAACGGCATCAGGAAGCGGGGACGGGCTCCAGCCGGTAGGCGTCCCCGTGGGCGACCACGCGGCCGGCGGTGGGCGGTGCGAAGTGGGTGCCGAGCAGGAGGGTGTCCGTGCCGGCGAGGGAGCCGAGCAGCTTGCGGCGAGTGGCCTCGGACTGCCGCGGGTCGATGTCGACGCAGGCGCCGATGACGGGGTGGGCGAGCTGGACGGGATGGTGGACGCAGTCGCCGGAGATCAGCGCCGTCTCCCCCTGGCCGGCCAGTTCCACGGCGACATGGCCGGGGGTGTGGCCGGGTGACGGGATCAAACGCAGGCCGGGGGCGATCTCGGCCCCTTCTTGCGGGACGTCGACCGTGCTCAGCAGGCCCGCCTGTTCGACCGGGATCACGGAGTCGCGGAACATCTGTTCGCGTGCCTCCTCCATGTCGTACGTGGCCCAGAACTCCCGCTCGGCGCGGGAGGTGAGGTAGCGGGCGTTGGGGAAGGTGGGGACCCATTCGCCGTTCACCTGCCGTGTGTTCCAGCCGACGTGGTCGGCGTGCAGGTGAGTGAGGATCACCAGGTCGACGGAGTCCGGGGCGAAACCGGCGGCTGTGAGGCGCTCCAGGAAGTCGGTCCGCAGGTTGTGCCAGGCCGGGTTGGCCCGCTCCTTGCCGTTGCCGATGCCGGTGTCGACGACAACGCGCATACCGTTGACGACGAACGCGAAGCTGTGGCTGTCGATATGCAGAATGCCGTCCGGGCCGGCGAAGTGGGGGTGCAGCCAGTCCTGGGCGGTCACCACCTCAGGGGTGGCGTCGGGCAGCAGCCAGGGTCCGGTCGCGGGCGGCAGGGCCACTTCGTCGACGCGGTGGACGGTGACGCCGCCCACGGTCCAGGACGGGATGGGAGTGGCGGCGGGGGAGGTGTGCATTGTGAGTCGTTTCCTTTGTTCTCTTCAGCGGAAGGGCCGGTCGTTCTCTTCAGTGGAAGCGGGCGGTCGTTCTCTTCAGTGGAAGCGGTCGGCTTCGGGGCGGGCCGCCCCGCGTCGTGACGCGGTGAGTGCCGCCAGGGCCGCCAGGGCGAGGAGAGCGGCGGTGAGGGCGTAGGCGTATGAGGTGGTCCCCAGCCCGTAATGCTGGGTGGCGGCGCCCGCGGCGACGGCGGGCAGGCTCATGGAGAGGTAGCTGAGAACGTAGTAGGCGGCCAGTGTCGCGGCGCGGTCCCGCTCGTCGAGCGGGGCGAGGAGCAGACGCAGCGCCCCCTGGGAAACGGCGCCGAAGGCGATGCCGGCCAGCACCGAGCCGCCGTAGACGGCGGGCAGCCCGGCGCCGTGCAGACCGCCCAGGGTCAGGGCCGCAGCGGGCAGAACGGTCAGGCAGCCGCCGATCGCGGTGGCGCGGGGCGGCCTGCGCCGCAGCGCCCATACGGTGAGCGCGGCGGTGGCGCTGAGGGTGAAGAAGACCATGCCGCGGGCTGCTTGCGGGGCGTCGGGCGCCACCAGGCGTACGAGGGCCGGGCCGAGGGAGGAGTAGAAGCCGCCCAGCGCCCAGACGGTGCCGACAGCGGCGCCGGCGGCCAGCAGGGCGCGGCGGGCCGGGGGCGGGACGCTGACCCGCGGGCGCAGCGACCGCAGCGCTCCCGCGTGGCGGTGGGCCGTCTCCGTGGTGAAGGCGGCCGCGATCGCCTGGGCGAGGAACAACGCCGCCAGCAGTACGTAGACGGTGACGGTGGGGGCGGGGGCGAAACGGACGAGCAGGGTGGAGACGAGCACGCCGGTGGCCATGCCGGCGACCGGGGTGACGCTGTTGGCCAGGGCGGACCGGCCCGGGCGCCGGGGATTTTCCAGGTCGAGGAGCGCCGCGCCCGCGGCGCTGGTGGCCGCGCCGGTGGCCGCTCCTTGCAGGACCCGGGCGATGGTCAGGGAGCCCGCGCCGTCCGCTGAGGCCAGGAGGGCCATGGAGGCGGCCGCCATGAGCAGGGCGCCTGCCAGGACGGGGCGCCGCCCCAGGTGGTCGGAGAGCGCTCCGGTGGTGAGCAGGGCCAGCAGCAGGGCCAGCGCGTACGCGCTGAAGACCACGGTGACGGCGAGCGCGGAGAGGCCCCACTGGTCCTGGTAGAGAGGGTAGAGCGGGGTCGGGGCGCTGGACGCGGCCAGGAGGGCCGCGAGTATCGACACGTCGAGGGCGAAAGAAGCCGTGCGCCTCTTCGTACGGGTGCGGGTGGCCTGGTGAGCGACGTGCGCGGGTGCGCCGGACGCCGCGGGTGCTTCGGAGATCGCGGGTGCGTCGGCCACCGCTTGTACGTCGGAGATGACGCCGGGCATAGGACTCCTTCCGTAAATGCAACGCATTTGCTTTAACCAGACCGTAGGGCCTACGGTCGAGTTAAAGCAAACCGTTAGCTTTTGGTGCGGGTGCTTGGTCGCCACGCCCCCTGATCAGGAGAAACCTGTGCCCTCCGCCGAACTCACGCCGCCCGAGGCCGCCCGCTGGGCCGCCCGTGCCGGACTTCCGCTGCCCGATGACCGCCACGCCGCGGTCGCCGCCACCGCCAACCACATCCACTCCGTCGTCGCGGTCCTGCGTGAGCTGGACTTCGGGGACACCCCGCCCTCCGGCGCCTACCGCGCCGGAAAGGAGAAGCACGATGCAGCCGTATGAGCTGACCCTCGCCGACGCCGCGCAGCGGATCCGGACCCGCCGGCTGTCCCCCGTCGAGCTGGTGGACTCGGTCCTCGACCGCATCGACCAGGTGGACCCGCACGTCGAGGCGTACGTCGCGGTCACCGCTGAGCAGGCCCGCGGCGCGGCGCGGGAGGCCGAGCAGGAAGCGGCCCGCGGCGTGTTCCGGGGGCCGCTGCACGGCGTCCCGGCCGGGCTCAAGGACCTGATCGACGTCGCCGGTTCGCCCACCAGCGCCAGTTCCCGGGTCCGGGCCGGCCACCGCGCCGCCGCCGACAGCACGGTCGCCGCCCGGCTGCGGGCCGCGGGCTCCGTCCTGGTCGGCAAGACCCACACCCACGAGTTCGCCTACGGCCTGACCACCCCGCAGACCGGCAACGCCTGGGACCGCGGCCGGGTCGCGGGAGGCTCCAGCGGCGGGTCCGCCGTCGCGGTCGCGGCCGGGGCGGCGACCTTCGCCCTGGGCACCGACACCGGCGGGTCGATCCGGGTTCCCGCCGCGCTGAACGGGGTCGTCGGCTTCAAGCCGACCTACGGGCTGGTGCCGCGCCACGGCGTCACATCGCTGTCCTGGTCGCTGGACCACGTCGGCCCGGTCACCCGCACCGTCGAGGACGCGGCCCTGGTCCTGACCGTCCTCGCCGGGCACGACCCGCGTGACCCCGCCTCGCTGGACATCCCCGCCGTCGACCACCGGCCGGAACGGGAGCCGGACCTGGCGGGCGTGCGCGTCGGGGTGCCGCGCAACTACTACTTCGACCATGTCGACGCGGAGGTGGAGACCGCCGTCCGCCGGGGCATCGCGCGGCTGGAGACGCTCGGCGCCCATCTCGTCGAGATCGACATCCCGATGACCCGGTACATCCAGGCCACCCAGTGGGGGCTGATGGTGCCGGAGGCCACCGCCTACCACGAGGGCACGCTGCGTACGGTCCCCGAGCTGTACCAGGCGGACGTCCGCATCCTCCTGGAGGCCGGTGAGCTGATGGGCGCGGGCGACTATCTGCGCGCCCAGCGCTCCCGGACGCTCATGCAGGAGGAATGGGCCCGCATGCTGGAGGAGGTCGACGTGATCGCCGCCCCGGCGGTCCCGATGACCGCGGTGAAGGCCGGCCAGGAGAGCGTCACCTGGTCCGACGGCTCGACCGAGGCCGTCTCCGACGCCTACGTACGTCTGTCCTCCCCGGCCAACATCACCGGAGTGCCCGCTCTGTCCGTCCCGGTGGGCCACGACACGGCGGGCATGCCGATCGGCATGCAGCTGTTGGGGCGGCCCTTCGGCGATCGGCAGCTGCTGCGGGTGGGCCACGCCTACGAGCGGACGCAGTCCGCCCGATCGCTCGCGCCGGCCGCCTAGAGCGGCGTACGGGCCGCCTGAGAGCGGCGTGCGGGCCGGACGGATCCGGCCCGGCCCACACGCGGTGCGCTTCCGGTCGGGATCAGGACAGGGTGCCGCAGCGAGGAGACCGGCGAGGGGGCGCCCTGGCGCGGCCGTCGAGCCGACCTGCTCCTCACTAAACGCAATAATCGTGCTTTAAGGTGGAGTCATGAGTCGTAAGCCGATGGTGCGCCCCGGCGGGCGCAGCGCACGGGTCCAGGCTTCGGTGCACACCGCTGTCCGCGAAATCCTGTCGGAGCGGGGCCGCGACGCGGTGACCGTCCCGCTGGTCGCCCAGCGCGCCGGGGTCACCCCCTCGACGATCTACCGCCGTTGGGGCGACCTTCAGGAGCTGCTGTCGGACGTCGCGGTGGAGCGCCTCCGGCCCGACACTGCGCCGGAGAGCCACGGCGACCTGCTGTCCGACCTGACGGCCTGGTCCGAACAGTTCCTCGACGAGATGTCGTCTCCCTCCGGCCGCGCCTACATCCGTGACGCTCTGCTCGGCGACCCGGACGGCAGCAACGCCGGTCAGTGCTCGGACTACGCGGCCGAACAGATCGACGTCATACTCGCCCGCGCGATCGGCCGCGAGGAGAACACTCCCGACGTCGAGACGGTGATGGACCGCGTGGTCGCCCCCATGATGTACCGCATCCTCTTCCGCCCGGCCGGACTCGACGCCGCGTACGCCCGTCGGCTCGTGTCCGAGCTCCTCGACGCGGGCGAAGAACACCCCCGCCCGTGATCCACATTCCTCGCGGCCCGCGCAGGAGGGTCGCCCGGATTCACCGTTGCTCATGCCCGCGGGCCATCGCAGCTCGGGCGAGGTGAGGGCCTTCGGCTTGTGGCGCTTGTGGCGTGGTCCGTGGAGCTCACCGAACTGGTCGGTACACGGCGCCGAGGCGGTCACGACCTTCTTGACCAAGGCTGGTGAGCTGCATGGGCGTAAGGAACGGCGGCCGCTCAGTCGCCTCGACCAACACGTCTCATCTCCATGCCCTACGGGCCGGGCACCGGACACGAAGCATGAGAACGGGGCACAAGAAACGGGAACCTACATCTTCCCGCGCCGTGTAGGTTCTCACTTTCGGTGTCATGCACCGACGCTATGACCTGGAAGTTCCCCTCCATTCTCACGACGTGTCGGCAGGCGGCTGTCTCAGATCCATGTCATTTCCTCAGACTGTCCAGTCGGCTGCACCGCTTGTCCGCGTCCCGTCTGAGTGCACCACCACGTACGGAGATACGTGCACCGGCAAGCAGTTCATGTCATCGCGCGGGCATGACGGTGGCAGGGAGGCAAACCTCCAGGATGACTGCGGTGCCAGCCACGGCTCGGTCCTCGTGCATGGTGATCTGCTGGCCGGGCTGGACGTACGTCCAGTGGGAGGGAGTGAGGGGCACAAGGCGAACCGTGGCTCGCCCGCCGGGCTCCAGCATGGGCATGTTCTCAACCCAGAGCCCAGCGATGCTGACCGCACGTCCGCCGGTGGGTGAGAGGAGACCGATGTCCCACATGGGCCGCAGAACACCCGCGCCGGAGATTGGCGTCGTGCGTCGCGCCTCGGCGGCAGGGCGGAGCATCAAATCCGCCCTGATCACGCCGTTGCGGAGCTCGGAGCATCGCCAATGGCACCAAGCCGCGCTCCGCTCCAGCTGGAGCTGATCAGCCGCTTCGGCGAGCTTCTCCCAGAAAGCCAAAGGGAGCGAGTGAGCCTCCCCAAACTCCTCCAGCAGACCCAGGGCGATCTCCCACTCGTCGTGAACGAGGTAGTCCCAGACGTCTCCCACCGTGATGTCATTCTCGGTGGCGGTCTCTTCCGGAACCAACAGGAAAGCTGCTTCGAGCAACTCAGGGACGTCCATGCGCTCATTGTCGACCGCATGAACCTGCTGCCCGGTCCGGATGTCAGACCCTGCGCTTAGAGTGCGGCGAGATGGGGCCGGTCCCGAGGCCGCCAGCACCGGAAAACGGCAGCCTCCCTGGTCTGCTCGGGGGTGGTTTCGGCCCAACCAGCGTCCAGGCATCGTTGAGGGCCACGAGTGCAGCCTGTCAGCCCGGCCCCTTTGAGTACCTAATCGGAGTCAGTATCGAGCGACCCGGTGCATCGCACCCGCCCCGGGTGCATTCACCGCGATCGGAGAGCATCATGAAGAACAGCGCGTTGTGGCGAGTGGTTGACAACCAGAGTGGTACCCAGTCCATCATCAGCACGCCCTCCGAGGCGGTCGCGTTCGTCAACAGCCGGTTCGACACCGATGACGACGACGAGCCGTTCAGCATCACCGAGGTCGGCCCTCTCCTTCCGAAGCCGCTCGGGATCATCACCGCATGGGCCGCCAAGAAGGACGGCGAGCGAACCGACGGGCGTACTGCGCCGATCACCATCAGGCCGGTTGTGACGGATAACGCCATCGAGTGCGACGACGTCGTGCTCTGGGACGACGTGTATGTGTCATGGGACCACGACATGTACACCGTCGAGGGGCCGGACAGCTCCGAGTACAGCGAGGCTTACAGCGCAACCGAGTTGAGCGCGATCCTCGACGAGTACGCCGACGACTATCAGTACGCGCCTGAAGGGCCCGACAGCCACAGGTGGCCGAAACCGGAAGAGTTGATCACCTACGGCGCCCAGGAGTGTGCCAAGCGGTTCGGGCACCTCGACGACGACGCCCTGCTGTGGCTCGCTGCCACCCGCATCACGCTCGCCGTGTGGCGCAACACACCCGTCGAGAACTGGCATGCCGGGAAGAGTCCGCTCCACGACGGCACAATGATGCGGATCAACACGGCAACCACCCGACTCGTGCGCTCGATGCTGTCGTTCGACCATGTCGACTGGATCGGTCTCGGTCTCGCGATCGTCAACCCGTCCCGGGTTCTACCGACAGGGCAGTCCGTACTCAAGCTCGGGCTGGCCTGCCACAACCCCGACGACCCGGCGCACGAGGTTGATCCGCGAGAAGAACTCGCGGAGATGGCGCAGGCCGCGATCTCATGGGGGCGAAGGTACTGCCTTCACGAGAAGGAGTTCGGCCTGCGAACCCTGATCGAATCCTTCTGTGCGTCTGACAACGGCTGGTTCGGAGCACCGAGTTGGGGGCGCATCGTCGATCGGTTCCTTGCGGCTGTCGACGACCGGGAGAATGCGCACTGGCGCATATACCGGGACAAGCCTTGGTTCAACGAGTGGTTCACCAACCGGCCGGCCGACATTGCGGACACCACGGAATTTCGTCGGCTGCTCCTTGCCGGGCCCGACCTGCTTTCCGAGGAGGCCGCCGAATGGTGCGTGGATGGTGCCATCGGCTACGTCTGCCAGGACGACCACGCGAACGACTGCTGGCGGTGCGGTATCCCGCTGGCAACGGAGCCCCCCAACGAGTGAATGTGTGCACCAGCAGAGAAAAGCAGCAATCCACTGACCACACTCTCTCCCGCCTACTCGGCGGCCTCCCCTGCTTGGGGAGCCAGTCGCGGCTCCACTGACTGGAGATGTGCGGGTGCTTCTGACGGATCTGTGGCAGCAACGCTGGCCCGGCTGCCCGCCGGTCGGCCACAAGCTCCGTGAGCCCTACAGGAATGTCTGGGTCCGCTTCCACAGTCCGTCGGGTCTTTGACATCAGTATCACCGGCCTGCCGGTTTCTTGATAACCACGGCTTGCACGACACGGAGGTCGAGCAGGTCGCCGGACCTCCGGGATCATGACGCCATGCAACTCCGATACTTCAATCAGACCGGATGGACCGCCATCTTCAATGGCACTAAGACCGAGATCGGACGCATGGTGCGCGTGGAGGGATGGGATCCCGCAACCGGGACAGCCTTGGTGGTCGACCCGCAACGAGGGGCACTGCGCCAGGTCACGGACTACGTGGACTTCTCCCACTTGGAGCGGGCCGATCAGGTGGTCGCCGCGATACCCGGTGGGGGATGGCGGGCACACTGGACGGATGAAGGGCCGGGTGGATCACCTCTCACGGAGCAGGTGCTGGCCTGGTTGATCACTTCGCAGGGCCGGGCGACTGCCATCACAGTCGATGCTCAGGGGCATGTGGAGGACGCCGACAGCGCCGACGCCTTCATACCGCCGGGTGAGGAGCTTCAGTGACGGCGTCGATGCCGCAACAGGCGGGCCCGGCGTCCGAGGGTCGGGCTTCTGATGCCGACTGGGAGGCTCCCTACTACCGGGTTCGGGCCGCCGGCTTCCAGGTGCTCTTCCTCGTGGAACCGGACGAGGCGATCGAGGAGGTCTGCAACGTCGATGCCGAGGTTCATCTTGCCGACGGGTCGCGCTGGAGTTCCACGATCTTCACTCTCGCCGAGGTGGATCGGCTCATGCGGAGCTGGGAGGCGAGCGGAGAGGCGGTCTCCGGGCAGTGCTTCTTCTGCGCGGACGGGCTGATCGTGCGGAATCCCGGCATCGGCAGCATGGTGCGCGTGATTGCCGGGCTCGTGGCATCCGGCGAGTTCGACGGGGTGTTCCGACGCATTGCCGACCCGGAATGATCATGCCGCGTCTCAGGGCATCGTGTTGTCCTGCATCTTTCGAATGGCCTTGAGCACCTTCTTCCCCAGGGGAGTGAGCGTCATGGGCCTACCTCGTTCCGCCCGGACCAGGAGTGGTCCACCGAGTTCTCGTTCGATCCGGTTGATCTGTGCGACGAGGGTGAACGTGTTGAGGCCGAGGCCGCTCGCTGCGGCACCGAGGCTGGGGTAGGGAGATGCAGCCGCGAATCGGCTCAACCGTTCGCTGGCCCCCTGGCCGCCGAGTGCCGGCCGAAGGATGCTTGGTGCTCGGCTGGCCTGGTCGATTGCCCGAAGTACCTGGCTGTGACTGGATCCTCCGCGTGGTCGCAGCGGAACGTTGTGGGTCTTGGCCCAGCGGGCCATGTTCGCGGTGCTCATGCCAGCTTTTCGGGCGAGGTCCGGCAGGGTCCGGCGGCGGTGGACGTACTGCTCGATGAGCCAGGCCCGTTCGACGGTGCCGCGGCGCTTGTAGTCCTTGGGGCCCTCGCGGAGCGGGATGCCGTACTCCTTGGCAAGGTCGGTCAGCACTCTGCGGGAGAAGCCGGTGAGGGTGGCGATCTGCTGGAGGGACCGGTGTTCGTCAAGGTAGAGCCGGGTGAAGCGCTCTGCCGGAATGGCTTGCCGGGCCTGCTGCCGGATGCGGTCGGCGGCCCTGACGGTGCTCTTCGTCAGCGGGGGTGCAGGGGCTGGATGTTCGTCGAGAACATGTCGGATGGCCTCGACGGTCGTACCCAGAACCTGGGCGGCGTGCTGAACAGGGTGCTGGCGTTCGCGGACAAGCTGGTGCAGGCGGGGTAGGTCGACGTGTGCCGGGTCGGGGCCGGGAAGGGAGAGCCCTGCCAGCAGGGCGGCGGGCGGCTGCCAGGTCATGGGCTCGTCGTGGATGTGGTGTGAGGCCAGGAAGTTGAGGGCTTCCTGCTGGAGGGCGTGCGCGAGTTCAGGGGCCTGAAGCGCGGTGAACCGCAGGGACGTCGCCCGGAACTCTGCACTGTCGGGCCCGCCCAGGTCGTCAGGGGCAGACTCGGCGGGCAGGCCGCTGAGACGTTGGAAGAGCTGGCTGCGTGCGATGCGTTCGCGCCGTCCGGTTCCCGGTGGTGTTCCGGTGTGGCGGCAGATCTCCAGCCAGCGGTCATGAGGAAGCAGGCCGGTGTAGTCGAGGAGTCGGCGCCGACCGTAGTCGATGGGGGTGCTGTTGGCACCGAGGTAGTCCGCGAGCCGGTCCAGAGCAGTGGCGATGTCCGGCCATTGCGGAAGGTCGTCGACTTCCTGGAGGAGGCGTGACACCTCAGTGCCGTCGATGACGTCACCGATCAGCCCGGCTGCCTGGTCCAGGGATGTGCGGCTGTCGGGAATCAGCAACAGGGCGGCGAGAACGGGAGCCAGAGCCCGCGCATGGATTCCTTCAGGTGGTGCGAGGCGGATCGTCCAGGGCGGCCAGAACATCGTGGGGATCTTCCTGGCTCGCTGCTCGATGTCCCGAGTGGTCCGGGTCGGCCGGCGGGGGGTCTCGGTCATGATGCGGTAGCGGACGTATTCGCTGGGGCGGAGGGAAGGGGCGAGGGCCGCCAGGTGCACGGACTGCAGCACCGGGCTGATGCCCCTGCCCCAGCTGTCGATGCTGGTCGCCGAGATCTGCGTGAGTTCCTCGCGTACTGCTTCCAGCAGGCTCCGCAGGGCCTCGCCGGCCGGGTGGATTCCTGCTTGCTCCAGGATGCTCAGGGCCATGGTGACCGCGACGGCCGTGTCTGCGGCTCGGGGCGGGGCCATGAACCCCGGACGTTCCATGGCCTGTCCGGTGTGCGGGGAGACCGCATCGGTGCTGAGGTGAGCTTCTGCGATGTCAGCCGGAATCTGTTCCTGGAGGACGGCCGTGGGCAGGTCGCTCAGGACGCGTATGCCCAGGGCCCGGATGTCGGCCAGCACCGCCGAGGCCGGCTGGGGAGAGGTTCGGTAGGGGCCGAAAGCTGCCGTTGCTCCGTCGATGATCTCCAGCACTCGGTCTTGGGCCATGAGAACCGGATGGCCAGGAGGCAGGAGAAGTGTCGAAGCGCGGGTCAGATCGGTGCCGCAGCCCGCCGAGAACGGGCGGGTGGGGCGGGTCGGTGGATTGCCGCAGAGTTCAGGCCGGGGGACGGACCGGCCGGAACGGGGCCGCTGCCGCGGCACCCTCCCGCAGTGCGGGCAGCAGTCCGCCAGCAGCCTGCGGTGCCGGGTGCAGGCGAAGGAGAAACCGAGCCTCCAGGACAATTGCCATCGTCCACCAGTGGCATGAAGGCACTCCGGACAGAACCGGGATCCCCTCCGCGGCCCCAAAGGACGTGCCGTGACACGGCCCGGCCCCCGGCACTCAGGTGGAGGGCCCGTCCGTCGTAATGAGCCAGGGTCAGGGCAGCGACTTTCTCCGGGGACGTCCCGGTGGCGTGCGCGACGGCATTGGTCTGCTGCTCGTCGAGGACGATCGTCCAGTCTGCCGGGATGCCCCTGAACTGGTTTCCGGCCCGGTGCCGGACCGGGAAGCCGAAGGGCAGCAGGACATCACCGAGCGCGGTGTCCATCCGCCTGGCCATCGCCTCCAGCCATGAGTCCAGAGCCTCGCCGGGCAGTGGAGGCAGCCGGATCGGCAGGGTGCGGACCGGCGTTCTCATGCGGGTCGCCGGCTCCGGGGCCGCGGGCGGCTGGTCAGCCGTTTCTTCTCCAGCGCGGCCTGCAGTTCGAGGCGGGCGGCCTCGGATGCCTCGTCGTTCTTCACCCGGTCCATGAGCTCCTGGTCAAGACGTTCGGCGCCGGTGCGGACCGCCCGCTGGCAGCTGCGGTTGATCAGCGTCATCAGCGAGCCGATGTGTCCGGTGCTGCGGGCGAAGAGGTAGTCCGACAGGTCGTCCGCGAGCATGCCGGGATGCTTGTCGGTGAGCACGACTCGCTGTTCGAGGGCCAGCAGCATCTGCCGCCACTCCCGGCGCCCGGCCTCCATATCGATGGTGAACGGACGAAGCCCGAGGCGGGTGGTGCGGCGGCCGGTCTGGGCCAGAGCGGTGTCGCGCCCGCTCGTGCCCTCGCCGAACAGGCCCCTCTTCGCGAGCTCGACCCCCACCATCAGCAACGTCACCGGAAACTCGTTGGCGATCCACTTCAGGTGGTTGCTCACCTCGATGCCGCTCTTCTGTCCTCACTTCAAAAAGTGCAGATCGTCCAGAACCACCAGGCGGACATCGCAGGACAGCACGCAGTCCAGCACCCGCCGTCCGAACTGGGCGGTGGTCCCCCGCATCTGTCCGGGGTGGCCGAAGAACTCCAGCATGGCCCGGTTGAGATCCTTCATTCCGGTGTTCCCAGTCAGTCCGACCCGGCAGACCGGGATCCGCTCGTGCCCTTGGCTCGTGAACGCTCCAGACTCCTCGATCTCCCGCTGGTGGAAGTCGCGTGCAAAGGCCAGCACCGAGGTCGTCTTGCCCAGCCCCGGGAACGCGTCGACGGCCACCGCCCCCTTGACCTTGTCGCCGTCCTGCTCGTTGCTTTCGACGATGTCCCATAGGTCTTCATGGAGCTCCGTCAGCTGCGGCGTCTTCACTGGGCCGATGTTCGCGTGCCACTGCCGGCGCTGACGGTCGTAGTCCGCCCGGGCCTGCGTGGGCAGGGACTTCAGCTGCTTGCGGGTCAGCAGATCGGGCCGCCTGCGGCGAGGGCTCTCGGCGAACGCCTTGAAGTCCTCCTTCCGCGACAAGGCAAGACAGCCCGGCTGCGGAACGCTGCCGACGGTCACACGTCCTCCAGGGCATCAGCGTAGAAGTCGTCCTCCCCGGCGAGGTCCTCCAGATCAACCTCGTCGTCATCCCCCGTCTCCGCCACCACGTCGGGCTCCCGCAGTTCCGCGGTCTGCTCGTCCTGACCGAGGGCCTTGCGTACGGAGGGAAGCGAGACAACCGTCTCCGCCTCACTCTCCGGAAGCTCGATAGCGGCCTGCTCGCGCGCGAGCCGCAGGGCCATGCGCCGCTCGGCGATCGTGGTGCCCAGCCCGAGATTCCACCGCTCCAACAAATCAGCGACGGCAAGCCGGTCATCAGGAAAGCGATACTTCGAGACCGCCAGTTGGCGGGCGAACGTCAACGCGTCCTCGCTCAGCGGCATCTCGGCCGACGGCGCGTGCTCCCAGACCAGCGTGTGCCAGGCCCGAGTAGCCGGATCGCGGAAGTAGATCCGGGTGATGTCGTCGGGGTCCACCTGGAAAGGCCAGCCGTTCTTGACCGGACTGTCGTAGGGGCTGCGGACTCCCGTCTCGGGCAGGCCGGTGCCGCTGTAGCGGCGGCGGTCGATCTCGACCCCGTAGTGCTGGACCGTGCGCCACTTCGTCTGCAGGAACTCGTAAGCCAGGCCCGGTCGCGGGGCGCTTCGATGTAACCCGCCCGCGCCATGCCGTGCTCGAACATCTTCGCCGGGGACATCCGCAGACCCGGATCGACCAGACTGGAATGCGGTCGGCAGTGATAGACCGCCGCGGTCCACTCCCGGATGATCGCCTCAAGCTCGTCGAGGAAGAAGAACGCGTCGTCCTCCGGGCTCTCGCCTCGCGAGTGGATGTCGGGGCCCTTATAGCCGGGCAGCACCTGCAGCAGACCCTCCCGCAGGGTCCGGAAGTAGCGCTCGACCGGCCCCTTATCGCGGCCCGTCCGCAGCCGGGCCGGCTGGATGGAGATGCCCATCCGGCGGCAGACGCTGGTCAGGTGCTCCGAGACGTAGACCTTGCCGTGGTCGACGACCAGCGTCTCGGGAACCAAAGGCGGCGAGGCCAGCCCCGGCCCGGTGGCGCCCTTGACGTCGACCAGGACGGTGCGGGGGATGCCGTGCTCGGGCCAGACCGCGTGCCGCGGCCAGTCCCGCCCCGCAGGCCGCGGCCGAAATGACTGGAACAGCGCTGCGCTGACATCCACCGCCTTCGTCGAGACCGGCGTGAGCCGGATCCCCGTGATGCAGCGGGTGTACCAGTCCATCCCGACACTCAGCTCGGCTTGCACCCACTTCAGGGTCAGCGGGTCGAACGCGAAGACGTCCAGGCGGGTGGAGTCCATTAGCAGGTACTCGCCCGGCCGCGTCGGCCGCAGCTTGCCGTACGGACCCTCCGGCCGATCGGCGATATCCCGGTTGCGCTTCGTACTCAGCCGGAACAGCGGGTGTCGCCGCTCCAGCTCTGTGAGCACCCGGTAGGCCGTGGCTTGGCTGGGCTGGGGTACGACTTCAGGACCGAACCGCGCGATCACCCGGGCCTGAGTCCGATCTATGACCATCTTGCGTGATGGCTTCGACTCTCCGGTGTGCTCGACCATGACTTCCAGCGCGGTCTCCACCCATCGGTCATCGGCCCTGCCGAAGGACCGTGCCTGGGGGCTTGTCCGCTGGACCAGGCCGGCCTCACCGTGTCGGCGGTAGTCGGCGACCCACCGTCGAATAGTGCGATCAGTGACTCCGAGTTCCGCATCTTTCGCCGCATAGCGGGCGTCCAGCGACAGCGTCGGCGCGTACGGAGCTCGCGGTTCGCCTTCACGCGCAAGTTCGGTGCTGCCGGACCGATATCCCGTGAGGAGTTCCCGAATGTGCTCGGCCCGCTCCAGGATCTGCTGTCTGTCCTTCTCGTCCAACTGCCCCAGTACCACCGAGGCAATCACCTCGGCGTCGTCCGAGAACGGTCCAGGCCCCTCGGGGATAAGAGTGGCCCGGTCGGAGAAGAGCAGTTCCCGCAATGACAGACGCAGGAGCCTGCCGTGGCGGTCCTTGAGGACGACCTCGTTGCCGGCCGTGGTGGCGGCCATCTCGACCACCTCGACGGTCTCCCCGTCGTAGCGGAAGTGTGTACCGACGCCGACCCGCGCTCCGGCCCTGGTCACGCCGTTCTCCTGAGCAAGTGCGCCGGGCTGAACGGCCAGTCGAGGTCCACCGTGAACTCGTGCGTCCACAGCAAGTGATAGACCGCAGATCGGACTTGCTCCTCCGGGCGACCGGGCAAGCTGGCCGCCGCACGCCGCAGAGAGACTCCGTTGAGATCAGCCCCACGGAGCTCGTCGACGAGCCCACGGTCGAACAGCCAGTCTCTGCGGTAGCCCGACAAGAAGCGGACGTTCTCCAGCTCAGCCGTGGGTGGCTCGCTCCAGACCTCGTACTTCCACCCGCGGGCCTCCACCGCCTCACGGGTCCAGCCGAAAGTGAAGGCCACCTCCGGCTTCGACAACCGGTGCAGTGGCTTCACATCCACGACCACGGGCCCCTCGTCGGTGACGAGGAGGTAGTCCGGGATGTGCTTGCGCACAGCCCCGTCCACCTCGGCCTTGAGCAGAAATGGCTGGGCCACGACACGCCGTACGGACGGATCGAAATCAGCGAAGAGGAGCCTCGCCAGTTCGAGGCGCGACTCGTAGATCACGTGGTCGCGCATCGTGGCGGACCAGTAGGTGCCCGAGTAGTGCCGCTGGCCCCTATACCAGCGAAAGGTTCGCCAGGGTGACGCCGCCGCAAGCAGGTCGATCGAGGACGCGCTCCACTCCCGGTTCTCAACCTGGCTGCCATCCGGGCCCCGCAGGCTCACGGTGATCGATGCCGCTCTCAGCCCTGCCGCCATGCGTCACCCCCGGATCGTCGGCCGCCTCCTCCGCGAGCGCTACGTTCGCATCCGTGCGAGGCTCCCACGCCGGACCTAAGGCAAGGCCAGCCGAACGAGTGAAGGCAGTGGCCAGCGATTCTCAATCCCATGTCAGTTCGGCCAATCAGATGACATTGCGACTGAGAAAATGACACGGGATTTGAGAACCTACACCGGGGGATCAGGTCTGGGCCATGTCCACGAAGCGTGAGTAGTGCCCCTGGAAGGCCACGGTGATCGTCGCCGTCGGACCGTTACGGTGCTTGGCCACGATCAGGTCGGCCTCGCCCGCGCGCGGTGACTCCTTCTCGTAGGCGTCCTCACGGTGCAGCAGGATGACCATGTCGGCGTCCTGCTCGATCGAGCCGGACTCACGCAGGTCGGAGACCATCGGCTTCTTGTCGGTGCGCTGCTCGGGGCCACGGTTCAGCTGGGAGAGCGCGATGACCGGGAGTTCCAGCTCCTTGGCCAGGAGCTTGAGGTTACGGGACATGTCCGAGACCTCCTGCTGACGGCTCTCGGCACGCTTGGAACCGCCGGACTGCATCAGCTGGAGGTAGTCGATGATGACCAGCTTGAGGTCATTGCGCTGCTTGAGACGGCGGCACTTGGCGCGGATCTCCATCATCGACAGGTTCGGGGAGTCGTCGATGTAGAGCGGGGCGGCCGAGACGTCCGGCATCCGGCGGGCCAGGCGGGTCCAGTCGTCGTCCGTCATCGTGCCGGACCGCATGTGGTGCAGCGCGACACGGGCCTCGGCGGACAGCAGACGCATCGCGATCTCGTTGCGCCCCATTTCGAGCGAGAAGATGACGCTCGGGAGGTTGTTCTTGATCGAGGCGGCCCGCGCGAAGTCCAGCGCGAGCGTCGACTTGCCCATGGCGGGACGCGCGGCGATGACGATCATCTGGCCGGGGTGCAGGCCGTTGGTCAGCGAGTCGAAGTCCGTGAACCCCGTGGGCACACCGGTCATCTCGCCGCTGCGCGACCCGATCGCCTCGATCTCGTCGAGCGCGCCTTCCATGATGTCGCCGAGCGGCAGATAGTCCTCGCTGGTGCGCTGCTCGGTGACGGCGTAGATCTCGGCCTGGGCGCGGTTGACGATCTCGTCGACGTCGTCGTCGGCCGCGTATCCCATCTGCGTGATCCGTGTGCCGGCCTCCACCAGGCGGCGCAGAACGGCACGCTCGTGCACGATCTCCGCGTAGTACGCGGCGTTCGCGGCCGTCGGCACGGTCTGGACGAGGGTGTGCAGATAGGAAGCCCCGCCGACCTTGTTGATCTCACCGCGTTTGGTGAGTTCGGCGGCGATCGTGATGGGGTCGGCCGGCTCACCCTTGGCGTAGACGTCGAGGATGGCCTGATAAACCGTCTCGTGGGCCGGTTTGTAGAAGTCGTGGCCCTTGAGGATCTCGACGACGTCGGCGATGGCGTCCTTGGACAGGAGCATGCCGCCGAGAACGGACTGCTCGGCATCCAGGTCCTGCGGCGGCACCCGCTCGAACGACGGTCCGCCGCCGTCCCAGGCGGCATTGTCCGGACCGCGCTCGTGCTGCTCGTCACGGCTGCGGCCCCCGTCACCGCGGCGGCGGGAAGCAGGCAGACGATCACTGGGACCGCTGTCGGCCCACGGGTCGTCCAAGGGCTCGGAAATGCTCACCGAGCCACCTCCTCCCGTCCGCCGAGCGGACCTCGCCGTGCCCCTCATTTCTACGGCACGGCACTGACAAATAAGACGCCCAACTCCGGTTGTGGCGCGTCGGTTTTGTGATGGTTCACAAGCCGGTGGACGGAGCAGGCGCCGGACCACCGTAGGCCTGTCGGCACCGTCAGCCAATCTGGTTATCCACAGGCCATGTGGACGAGCGGCCGGATGCTGTGGAGAACCCCGCGAAACCTGTGCACGACCCGGTGGACAGCCCTGTGAACAAGCCCTCGTCCCCACCGGCGTAACCGCTCTGATCTGCTCTTTTGTCGTCCACCCCCTGTGCAGAAGAAAAACTTGGCCGGTCGGATCAAGATCGCTTCTAACTGTGCCCAGGAGTACACACCACGAGACCGGACGTAAGGACCCCTAAGGCGTTGCATCTCTTACCTGTGGACGGTTAGATTGGTGCTCATGACACTGGCCTCCGCGCGCTCCCGGACCGTCCGGCGCCGACACGACCGCGAGATCGTCGCGCTGGCCGTCCCGGCCTTCGGCGCTCTCGTCGCCGAGCCCCTCTTCGTCATGGCCGACAGTGCGATCGTCGGCCACCTCGGCACCGCACAGCTCGCCGGACTCGGCATCGCTTCGGCTCTGCTCACCACAGCCGTCAGCGTCTTCGTCTTCCTCGCCTACGCCACCACGGCGGCCGTTTCCCGGCGAGTCGGCGCGGGCGACCTGCCATCCGCGATCCGCCAGGGCATGGACGGCATCTGGCTGGCGCTGTTGCTCGGCGCCGTCGTCATAGCCGTCGTCCTGCCCACGGCCCCCTCCCTCGTCGAACTCTTCGGCGCCTCCGACACCGCGGCTCCGTACGCCATCACATATCTGCGGATCTCCGCCCTCGGCATCCCGGCCATGCTCGTCGTGCTGGCCGCGACCGGCGTCCTGCGAGGGCTGCAGAACACCCGGACTCCCCTCTACGTGGCCATCGCCGGCTTCGTGGCCAACGCCATCCTCAATGTCGTACTCGTCTACGGCGTCGGCCTCGGGATCGCGGGCTCCGCCTGGGGTACCGTCATCGCCCAGTGCGGCATGGCCGCGGTGTACCTCTGGGTGGTGGTCCGCGGGGCGCACCGACACGGCGCCTCGCTGCGCCCCGACATCGCGGGTATCCGGGCCTCCGCCCAGGCCGGCGTGCCGCTGCTGGTTCGCACCCTCTCGCTGCGGGCGATCCTCATGATCACCACAGCCGTGGCGGCCCGACTCGGCGACGCCGACATCGCGGCCCATCAGATCATCCTGTCTCTGTGGAGTCTGCTCGCTTTCGCCCTGGACGCCATCGCCATCGCCGGCCAGGCCATCATCGGGCGCTACCTGGGAGCCGACGACGCGCAGGGCGCCCGCGATGCCTGTCGCAGGATGGTGGAGTGGGGCGTGGCGGTCGGCATCGGGCTCGGCCTGCTCGTCGTGCTGTCACGCCCGGCCTTCCTTCCCCTTTTCACCGGAGACTCCGCGGTCAAGGAGACCGCTCTGCCCGCTCTGGTGATCGTGGCCGTCTCGCAGCCGATCTGCGGAGTGGTCTACGTCCTGGACGGGGTCCTCATGGGCGCGGGCGATGGCCCGTACCTCGCCTGGGCGATGCTGCTCACCCTGGCGGTCTTCACTCCTGTGGCGCTGCTCGTCCCGGCGCTCGGCGGCGGGCTCACTGCCCTGTGGGCGGCCATGACACTGATGATGGCCATGCGCCTGGTGACGCTGTGGCTGCGTACACGATCGGGTCGCTGGATCGTCACAGGCGCGGCGCGCTGACGGTTTCACGTGAAACACGATGTTTCACGTGAAACGCGGCCGTGCGAGGCCATGGAAGAGAGGGCCTAAGAGGCGACGCTCAAGAAACGCCACCACGAAGATGGGGCCGCATCTCCCGGTCGGGAGATGCGGCCCCATCTCATCGCTTCAGCGAGAGCAGTGCTCAGGCCGCGACGACCTCGATGCTGACCTTGGCGGCAACCTCGGGGTGCAGACGCACGGACGTCTCGTGGGCGCCCAGGGTCTTGATCGGCGAACCCAGCTCGATGCGGCGCTTGTCGACCTCGGGACCACCGGCGGCCTTGATCGCCGAAGCGACGTCGGCCGGCGTGACGGAACCGAAGAGACGACCGGCGTCGCCGGAGCGGACGGCCAGGCGGACCTTCACGCCCTCGAGCTGGCCCTTGATCTGGTTGGCCTGCTCGATGGTCTGGATCTCGTGGATCTTGCGAGCGCGACGGATCTGCTCGACGTCCTTCTCGCCGCCCTTGGTCCAGCGGATGGCGAACTTCCGCGGGATCAGGTAGTTGCGAGCGTAACCGTCCTTGACGTCGACGACGTCGCCCGCGGCACCGAGGCCGGAGACCTCGTGGGTGAGGATGATCTTCATGAGTCGGTCACCCTTCCCTTATCGCGCGGTGGAGGTGTAGGGCAGCAGCGCCATCTCACGGCTGTTCTTCACGGCCGTGGCGACGTCACGCTGGTGCTGGGTGCAGTTGCCGGTCACGCGGCGGGCACGGATCTTGCCGCGGTCGGAAATGAACTTCCGCAGCATGTTCGTGTCCTTGTAGTCCACGTACGTGACCTTGTCCTTGCAGAATGCGCAGACCTTCTTCTTCGGCTTGCGCACAGGCGGCTTAGCCATGATGTTTCTCCTGTGTGATCAAGAAGTGTGGGTAGAGCCCGTCTAGAAGGGGGGCTCGTCCGAGTAGCCGCCACCGCCGCCGGAGCCACCGCCCCAGCCGCCGCCCTGCTGACCGCCACCACCCTGCTGGCCACCGGCGGGAGCGCCGGTCGCCCAGGGGTCGTCGGCCGGAGCGCCGCCGCCCTGCTGGCCACCGCCGGGGCCGCCGCCCCAGCCGCCGCCACCCTGGCCGCCACCGCCGCCGTAACCGCCCTGGCCACCGCGCCCCTGGCCCGAGGTCTTGGTGACCTTGGCCGTGGCGCTGCGCAGACTGGCGCCGACCTCGTCGACGTCCAGCTCGTAGACCGTGCGCTTGACGCCCTCACGGTCCTCGTAGGACCGCTGCTTCAGCCGGCCCTGCACGATGACGCGCATGCCTCGCTGGAGCGACTCGGCGACGTTCTCCGCCGCCTGACGCCAGACCGAGCAGGTGAGAAAGAGGCTCTCGCCGTCCTTCCACTCGTTCGTCTGACGGTCGAAGGTGCGGGGGGTCGACGCGACACGGAACTTCGCGACGGCCGCACCGGACGGGGTGAAGCGCAGCTCGGGGTCGTCGACAAGATTGCCGATGACCGTGATGACGGTCTCGCCTGCCATGGGGGAACCTCTCGGCGGGTTTGCTGCTGGCTGCTTGTGCTGCTACTCGAATCCCGGGATCGGCTGAGCGGAAGGCTCAGTGCATCTCGGGACGGAGGACCTTGGTCCGGAGGACCGACTCGTTCAGGTTCATCTGGCGGTCGAGCTCCTTGACGACCGCAGGCTCGGCCTGCAGGTCGATGACCGAGTAGATGCCCTCGGGCTTCTTCTTGATCTCGTACGAGAGACGACGACGGCCCCAGGTGTCGACCTTCTCGACCTTTCCGCCGCCGTCACGGACGACAGAGAGGAAGTTCTCGATCAGCGGGGAGACAGAACGCTCCTCGAGATCGGGGTCGAGGATGACCATCACCTCGTAGTGACGCATGTGGAACCCACCTCCTTTGGACTCAGCGGCCACGGTCGTTCCGTGGCAGGAGGGTTGCGATGCGTTGGCACCGGTATCAACGAGTAAACCAGGACCCACTGACAATCGGGCCTCCTCCGAGGAGGCGGCCCGGCCGTGGACGGCAGAGGACACCAGTGCAGAAGGTACAGAGTACCCGGCCACCGGCTTGCGGTTGAAATCCGGCGGTGAGGGGACACAATCGATACTCAGCGGATGTGAGGGCGAAGACACACTGCCTGCGGCAGGAGGTTCCCCATGGCACAGATCATGCGACCCGCCAAGCCCCGGACCGGCTTGCTGGCCACCGACGGCAAACCGCACCCCCTCCAGGACACGCTGCTGGCCGTGACCCTGGTGCTCGGCGTCCTCGCCCTCGCCACCGCGAGCTTCCGGGGACTCCACGTCCTGACGTCCTGGGCCGGGCTCCTCGGTGTCCTGACCGGCGGGTACGGCCAGTTCGTCTCCGAGACGACGCGTGAGCGCTTCGGCCTGGTCGTGGGCCTCGGAGCCTCCGCGCTCGGTCTGTTCTTCGGCATCAACCACGGTGGGCTCTTGGGCTGAGCCCGGCCCGCAGCCCGGCCATCCCGGCCGCCGGGCACCTCCTTCCACCCGTACGCCGGACGGGGCGCTCACAGGGCGCAGTAGGCTTCGCGCGAGAGCCGGAGCCCCTGTACCCATGGGGACACACCAGCCCGAGGAGCGCCCCGAATGAGCCTGACCCTGAGGACCATCAGTCGCGAGCAGCATCTGGCCTACATCCAGAGCCTGCCGGCGGCGAGTCACATGCAGGTCCCGGCATGGGCGGACGTCAAGGCGGAATGGCGCTCGGAGAACCTCGGCTGGTTCGACGACCGGACCGGTGAGCTGGTGGGCGCGGGTCTGGTCCTCTACCGGCAGTTGCCCAAGATCAAGCGGTACCTCGCCTACCTCCCCGAGGGCCCGGTCATCAACTGGTACGCGCCGAACCTCCAGGACTGGATGGAGCCCATGCTGGCGCACCTCAAGCAGCAGGGCGCCTTCTCGGTGAAGATGGGCCCGCCGGTGATCATCCGGCGCTGGGACGCCACGTCCATCAAGAAGGGCATCCAGGACCCCGACGTCAAGCGGCTGCGCGACATAGAGGCCGACCACATCGAGCCGCGCGCCTTCGAGGTGGCCGACAAGCTGCGCCGCATGGGCTGGCAGCAGGGCGAGGACGGCGGCGCCGGCTTCGGCGACGTCCAGCCCCGCTACGTCTTCCAGGTGCCGCTGGCCAACCGCTCGCTGGAAGAGGTCCACAAGAACTTCAACCAGCTGTGGCGCCGCAACATCAAGAAGGCCGAGAAGGCCGGTGTCGAGGTCGTCCAGGGCGGCTACCACGACCTCGAGGAGTGGCAGCGCCTGTACGAGATCACGGCCGTGCGCGACCACTTCCGCCCGCGTCCGTTGTCCTACTTCCAGCGCATGTGGGCGGCCCTCAACAACGAGGACCCCAACCGCATGCGGCTGTACTTCGCCCGGCACAACGGGGTGAACCTGTCGGCGGCGACCATGCTGGTCGTCGGCGGACACGTCTGGTATTCCTACGGCGCCTCCGACAACATCGGACGCGAGGTCCGGCCCTCGAACGCGATGCAGTGGGCCATGCTCCGCGACGCCTACGCCCTGGGCGCCACCGTCTACGACCTGCGCGGCATCTCCGACTCACTGGACGAGAGCGACCACCTCTTCGGCCTGATCCAGTTCAAGGTCGGCACGGGTGGGCAGGCGGCCGAGTATCTCGGCGAGTGGGACTTCCCACTGAACAAGCTGCTCCACAAGGCGCTCGACATCTACATGTCGCGACGCTGATCCCACTGCCCGACGCGCCCCGGCTCCAGTAGCGTCGGTAGCGGCTCCCGCAGCCCCACCCAGGCTCCCCTCGACACACCGCACCTCGACACACCGCAGCACACCGCAGCACACCGCAGCCACGAGAAAGGTCCCAGGTCCGGCCATGGCGCTCACGCTCTACGTCGACACCGCGCGCTGGCGGGCGCACCACAAGCACGTGCAGGAGCAGTTCCCCGGGCTGGTCCCCGTCTGCAAGGGCAACGGCTACGGCTTCGGCCACGAGCGGCTGGCGGAGGAGGCCACGCGGCTGGGCTCGGACGTGCTGGCCGTCGGCACGACGTACGAGGCCGCCCGGATCAAGGACTTCTTCGGCGGTGACCTGCTGGTCCTGACGCCGTACCGGCGCGGCGAGGAGCCCGTACCGCTGCCCGACCGCGTCGTGCGCTCGGTGTCGTCCGTCGACGGCGTGTACGGCCTTGTGGGTGCGCGCGTGGTCATCGAGGTGATGTCCTCGATGAAGCGGCACGGCATCAGCGAGCAGGACCTGCCGCAGTTGCACGCCGCCATAGAGAACGTCCGGCTGGAGGGCTTCGCCATCCATCTGCCGCTCGACCGCGCGGACGGCTCGGACGCCGTCGAGGAGGTCATCGGCTGGATGGACCGGCTGCGCGCGGCCCGGCTGCCGCTGCACACGATGTTCGTCAGCCATCTCAAGGCGGACGAACTCGCCCGGCTCCAGCAGCAGTTCCCACAGACCCGCTTCCGAGCCCGGATCGGCACCCGGCTGTGGCTGGGGGACCACGAGGCCACCGAGTACCGCGGCGCGGTCCTGGACGTCACGCGCGTCGCCAAGGGCGAGCGCTTCGGCTACCGGCAGCAGAAGGCGGCCTCCGACGGCTTCCTGGTGGTCGTGGCGGGCGGTACGTCGCACGGGGTGGGTCTGGAGGCCCCGAAGGCGCTGCACGGCGTCATGCCGCGCGCCAAGGGCGTCGCCCGGGCCGGTCTCGCCACGGTCAACCGCAATCTCGCGCCGTTCGTCTGGGGTGGCAAGCAGCGCTGGTTCGCGGAGCCGCCGCACATGCAGGTCTCGATCCTGTTCGTGCCCTCGGACGCGCCGGAGCCCAAGGTCGGTGACGAGCTGGTGGCCCATCTGCGGCACACGACCACGCAGTTCGACCGCATCCTCGACCGCTAGTCCGTCCGCTACGCGAAAGGCCGTACACGTCGTCTCCGTGTACGGCCTTTCGCGCGTTCGCTCAGAGCGAACCACCTGTCTGCTGTCTTGCCCCCCACCTCACCCGTGGCCCCTCGAAGTGCGCCGCGGGCTGCGCGGTGTCAGCCGCGGGCCCCAGGACGAAGACGTCCTCCGCACCGTCGAGCACACCACCCGACGGGTCGTCGTCTCCCTTTCTCCGGACCGGGTCCCGGTCCGGCATCAGGATGTCCCGCACGACCATGACGCACAGGAACAGCGTTCCCAGCAGATGGATACCGATGGCCCAGTGATAGCCGTCCGTCGGCAGTCCCTTGTGGGCGTCGCCGCTGGTCGTGTACGCGAGGTACATCCAGATGCCCAGGAAGTAGGCCACCTCGCACGCCTGCCAGACCAGGAAGTCGCGCCACTTCGGCCGGGCCAGTGCGGCCAGCGGCACCAGCCACAGCACGTACTGCGGTGAGTAGACCTTGTTGGTGAGAATGAACGCCGCGACGATCAGAAAGGCGAGCTGGGCGAACCGCGGTCGCCGCGGAGCGACCAGGGTGAGTGCCGCGATGCCGCCGCAGCACAGCAGCATCAGGAGCATGGCGAGGGTGTTGACGGTCTCCGTGCTGGGCGGGTTGTCGGTGTTCTGGACCAGGATCAGCCAGAAGGACCCGAAGTCGACGCCCCGTTCCTGGCTGAACGTGTAGAACTTCGACCAGCCGTCGAACGCGAAGAGCATCACCGGCAGGTTCACCACGAGCCAGGCGACGGCCGCACCCCCGAGAGCCTTTCCGAACTCCCGCCATTTGCCCGCACGCCAGCACAGCACGAGCAGCGGGCCGAGGATCAGGAAGGGATAGAGCTTGGCGGCCGTGGCCAGGCCCAGCAGGACGCCGAAGGCCAGCGAACGGCCCCGGGACCACATCAGGATCGCGGCGGACGTCAGGGCGACCGCCAGCAGGTCCCAGTTGACGGTCGCCGTCAAGGCGAAGGCGGGCGCGAGGGCGACCAGCAGACCGTCCCAGGGGCGCCGGGTGTGCGTGCGGGTCACGCAGACGGCGATGACGGCCGCGCACACCATGAGCATCCCGGCGTTGACCATCCAGTACCACTGCTCCTGGTCCTGGATGGTGCCGCTGCCCGGTGTGAGCCAGGACGCGACCTCCATGAACACTCCGGTCAGCACCGGGTACTCGAGGTACTCCATGTCGCCGGGGAGCTTGTCGAAGTACGGCACGAGACCGTCGACGAAACCGCGCCCCTGGTAGAGGTGCGGGATGTCCGAGTAGCACGCGTGCGTGTACTGGGAGCTGGCACCGAAGAACCAGGCGCCGTTGTAACAGGGAGCCTTCTGGACCAAGCCGAGGGCGAACATGCCGATCGCCACGAGCGCGATCACCCGCACGGGGGTCCACCAGGACGTCCCGAGCAGGGCACGCCGGCCGAGAGGGCCGCCGATCAACTCGCTGCCGGCCGCGGCGACCGCGTCCTCCCTGGTCGGCCGCACCGGGTCCGGCTCGTGCACGCTCGCTGGCGTCGATTCTGCACTGGGCATGGGGCACATCCTGCCGTACGCACCTGGGAATACGGCGGGGCCGCCGCACCCTCGTGGATGCGGCGGCCCCTGTTTCACGTGAAACTTGCGGGCGTTTCACGTGAAACACCCATGCCGGATATTCCGGCGTGCTAACCGTTCTGGCCGGCGATGAAGCCGCCGCCTCCGTTCTGGTTGCCTCTGCTGTCGTCCTCTTCCCCTGTCCCACTGGGCGAAATCGAGGGTGACGGACTGCCTTCCGAGCCACCGTTCTCGTTGCCGGCGTTCTCGTTGCCGCTGTTGTCGCCGTCCTCACAGTTGAACTCGAAGACGCCACAGGTGTCGCTCGGCGACGGCGAGGGGCTCGTCTCACTCCGACTGGGCGACGGCGACGGCGACGGGCTGGTCTCTTCCTCCTCCGTCTGGGAGGGAGAGGGAGAGGGGCTCGGCGGCGGGGTGTCGTTGATGACCTCGCCGATGGGCTCCGGCTTCGGGAACTTCTCCGCCTTGGTTCCCTTCAGCGCGTCTTCCATGTAGTCCTGCCAGATCACGGACGGGAAGGACGCTCCGTGGATCTTCTTCTCGCCACCCGTTCCGTACATCTGCAGGAACTTGCGGTCCTTGATGGTCTCGTCGTCCGGGTAGCGGAACATGCTGATCGCGGTCGAGAGCTGCGGCGTGTAGCCGACGAACCAGGCGGACTTGTTGCCGTCCGTGGTACCGGTCTTACCGGCCACCTCACGGCCGGACAACTGGGCGTTGGTACCCGTTCCGTCCTCGACGACGGTCTTCAGGACATCCGTGACGTTGTCCGCGACCTTTGCGGTGAACGCCTGCTTGGTCTTGACCGTGTGCGTGTAGACCGTGCCGGTCTTGTTCGTCACCTTGGTGACGGAGTACGGCTCACGCTGCCTGCCGCTATCCGCGAAGGTGGCATACGAGCCCGCCATGCGGATGGCACTCGGGTCCGATACACCGATGGAGAAGGACGGATAGCCGGAGCCCGCCAGACTGCCCTCCAGGAGCCCCGCGTCGACGGCGGCCTCCTTCACCTGGTCCAGGCCCACGTCCATGCCGAGCTGCACGAAGGCGGAGTTCACCGACAGGCGCATGGCCTCACGAAGATCGATCTTGTAGTCCGGTGGATCACCGACCGAATCCTTGCCGTCATTCTCCTGGCGCCACTGCTCGCCCTTCTCGTTCTCCCAGATCGTCCCGTCGTAGTTATTGATCTTGAGGTTGTTCTTGCCGCTGTACAGGCTCTTCGGGGAGACGACGGTGCGCTCGTCCTGAGGCTGGATCTCACCGCCCTCGGGATCGCGCACCCCCCACTTCATCGCCGCCGCGAGCACGAACGGCTTGAACGTCGAACCGACCTGGGCACCGGTCACGTCGGCGTTGTTGGTGAAGTGCTTGGTCGCGTCCTGCCCGCCGTAGATGGCCCTGATGGCACCCGTCTCCGGGTCCACCGACGCCCCGCCGAACTGCACGTGGGTATCGGTCTTGGGGCGCTTCTCGGGATCGATGTTCTTCTTGTAGACCTTGTTGACCGAGGCCTCGAGCTCCTCGACCTTCTTCTTCTCGAAGGTCGTGTGAATCGAGTACCCGCCCTGTTCCAACTGCTTCTGCGTGACCTTGCCGGTCTTGATCACGGAAGCCTTGGCGAGGTCGACCAGATAGCCGATCTGGCCGCCCAGCTGGGAGTTCGACCGCGGATTCTCCACCTGGGGGAGCTCCGTGTACTTGGCGCGGTCCTCCTTGCTCAGGTGCCCGTACTCCACCATCTTGTCGAGCGTGTCCTGCATCTGCCGCTGGGCGCGCTCCCTGTTCGCCTCCGGAGTCGCCGCCGGGTCGATCGACCTCGCGCCCGCCGGGTCGTAGTACGTGGCGCCCTTGAGCATCGCCGACAGGAAGGCGCACTGGCCGGGATTGAGGTCGACGGCGTCCACGTTGAAGTACGCCCGCGCGGCCGCCTGGATGCCGTAGGCACCGCGGCCGTAGTACGCGGAGTTCAGGTAGCCCTCGAGGATCACGTCCTTCGGCTCCTCGGCTCCGACCTTGATCGAGACGAAGATCTCCTTGACCTTGCGGGAGATCGTCTGCGACTGGTCATTGAGCATCGCGTTCTTCACGTACTGCTGGGTGATGGTGGACCCACCCTGCGTATCGCCGCCCTTGGCCATGTTGAACACGGCACGTGCGATGCCCTTGGGGTCGATGCCGCTGTCGTCGTAGAAGGTCTTGTTCTCCTGGGAGATGACCGCGTTGCGCATCGCCAGGGGGATCTGGGCCAGATTGACGCTCTGCCGGTTGCGCTCGCCGCCGGTGGCGACCATCTGGCTGCCGTCAGCCCAGTAGTAGACGTTGTTCTGCGCCGTTGCGGTCTCGCTGACGACGGGGATGCTCACCATGGAGTAGGCGAGCCCCGCCGCGGCCACCGCGCCGCCGAAGAACGCGATGCACACCCCCGAGACAAGCTTCCAGGAGGGCATCCAGCGACGCCATCCGTCTTTGTCGTGGCGCGGGTAGTCGATCATTCGCTTCTTGCCGGACGCTGCAGCGCGCGCTCTACCGGCCCCGGCCGCCGCTGTCGGAGCGGCTCGCCGGCCGCTGCGGCCCGGTTCGGCCGCTCTGCGGCGACCGCCTCCGCTCCGCTGTGCCGCGCGCCGGGCTTCGGCACGACTCCCATACGGACGCTCTTCGTCCTCCGGACCGTACGAGCCGGACGGAGACCCTGTGGCGCCTCGCGGTGCCGCACGGCGGCCGGAGGACGAGCCGGACTGGCCGCGTCGGGCCGCGGCACGTCCGCCTCCCTGCGGCTGCGGCGGTTTGCGACGGTGCTCGCTCATCGAACGACTACTCCTCGGGCAGGCGCACCTTTGCGCGCCTGGTAAAGGCGGCTGGTTTCCGGTCCCCCCGAAGTACGGATGCGGCCCCTTCCGCATTCACCCGTACTGCACCAGGGACAGGGACGCCCCCACGCGTCACTCGGTTCCCTGTGGTCTGCATGGCGCACAGACTACGCACCGCCAAAACCCCCGAGCCTCGAAGTTCACCTCAAATCAGGCAACTTGCACTCGATGAATCCCTGTTGTGATCCCGTTCACCACCCCCCCTCTTGTCGCGCGCTGAAGCTCGTTCTATCGTGCTGATGTATCGAATCGATACATCATCGCGGTATAAGGACGAGAGGAGGCGGCGATGAGCCGACGTTCCGGCATCCTCGAGTTCGCCGTACTCGGCCTGCTCCGCGAATCCCCGATGCACGGCTATGAGCTGCGCAAACGGCTCAACACGTCACTGGGTGTGTTCCGAGCGTTCAGCTACGGGACGCTCTACCCCTGCCTCAAGGTGCTGGTCGCCAACGGCTGGTTGATCGAGGAACCGGGAAACATCGACGAGGCCGCCGCGTCCCTCACGGGGCGCCGAGCCAAGATCGTCTACCGGTTGACGGCCGACGGTAAGGAACACTTCGAGCAGCTCCTCTCCCAGACGGGCCCGGACGCCTACGAGGACGAGACCTTCGCCGCTCGCTTCGCGTTCTTCGGGCAGACGTCGCGTGACGTACGCATGCGCGTACTCGAGGGCCGGCGCAGCCGGCTGGAGGAGCGCCTGGAGAAGATGCGGGCCTCCCTGGCTCGCACCCGGGAGCGACTCGACGACTACACGCTTGAGCTCCAGCGCCACGGAATGGAGTCCGTGGAGCGCGAAGTGCGCTGGCTGAACGAGCTCATCGAGAGCGAGCGGGCGGGGCGGGACCTGCGTGGTTCCGCTTCGGAGGGGACCGCTCAACAGGACACGACATCTGGAGCGACGGGCGGCCTGCCCCGGCCCGGGGACGACCCCCGGCCGGATACGCCCGGCGACACCACCACGTGAGAGCCCAGTCAGGGCCTCACTCGTACACACAGGGAGCAACCGGAATGGGTTCGGTTCGCGTAGCCATCGTCGGTGTGGGCAACTGCGCCGCATCGCTGGTGCAGGGCGTCGAGTACTACAAGGACGCCGACCCGGCGGCCAAGGTCCCGGGCCTCATGCACGTCCAGTTCGGCGACTATCACGTCCGTGACATCGAGTTCGTCGCCGCCTTCGACGTGGACGCCAAGAAGGTCGGCCTCGACCTCGCGGACGCCATCGGCGCCTCCGAGAACAACACCATCAAGATCTGCGACGTGCCGAACAGCGGTGTCGCGGTCCAGCGCGGCCACACGCTCGACGGTCTCGGTAAGTACTACCGCGAGACCATCGAGGAGTCCGCCGAGGCACCGGTCGACGTCGTCCAGACCCTCAAGGACAAGCAGGTCGACGTCCTCGTCTGCTACCTGCCCGTGGGCTCCGAGGACGCGGCGAAGTACTACGCCCAGTGCGCCATCGACGCCAAGGTCGCCTTCGTCAACGCCCTCCCGGTCTTCATCGCCGGCACCAAGGAGTGGGCGGACAAGTTCACCGAGGCGGGCGTCCCGATCGTCGGTGACGACATCAAGTCGCAGGTCGGCGCCACCATCACGCACCGTGTCATGGCGAAGCTGTTCGAGGACCGGGGCGTCGTCCTGGACCGCACGATGCAGCTGAACGTCGGCGGCAACATGGACTTCAAGAACATGCTCGAGCGTGACCGCCTCGAGTCGAAGAAGATATCCAAGACGCAGGCCGTCACCTCCCAGATCCCCGACCGGGACATGGGTGAGAGGAACGTCCACATCGGCCCGTCCGACTACGTGGCCTGGCTGGACGACCGCAAGTGGGCCTACGTCCGCCTGGAAGGCCGCGCGTTCGGTGACGTCCCGCTGAACCTGGAGTACAAGCTCGAGGTCTGGGACTCCCCGAACTCGGCCGGTGTCATCATCGACGCCCTGCGCGCCGCGAAGATCGCCAAGGACCGCGGCATCGGCGGTCCGATCCTGTCGGCGTCGAGCTACTTCATGAAGTCGCCGCCGGTCCAGTACTTCGACGACGAGGCCCGTACCAACGTCGAGAAGTTCATCGCCGGCGAGGTCGAGCGCTGACAAGCGCGGACTCCGGTCCGTCGGAGGTCCCCGGGTCGCATGACCCGGGGACCTTTCACGTATGTGAGGCTGTGCCCCATGGCCGTCGTCCGTGACCTGCGCGTCCTGCTACGCCTGAAGGGATTCCGGCGCCTGCTCGCCGTACGCCTGCTCTCCCAGGGCGCCGACGGCGTCTACCAGGTCGCGCTCGCCACCTACGTCGTCTTCTCACCGGAGAAGCAGACCTCGCCCGCCGCGATCGCGTCCGCGATGGCGGTCCTGCTGCTCCCGTACTCCCTGATCGGCCCCTTCGCCGGCGTCCTGCTGGACCGCTGGCGCCGCCGCCAGGTCTTTCTGTACGGCAACCTGCTGCGTGCCGTACTGGCATCGGTGACGGCCGTGCTGATGATCGCCTCCGTACCGGACTGGCTCTTCTACGTCTCGGCCCTCTGCGTCACCGCCGTCAACCGCTTCGTTCTCGCGGGTCTGTCCGCCGCGCTGCCGCGCGTGGTGGACGAGGAGCGCCTGGTGATCGCGAACTCGCTCTCCCCGACGGCCGGCACCCTGGCCGCGACGGCGGGCGGCGGCCTCGCCTTCGTCGTACGCCTCGTGGTCGCGGACTCCGATGCCGCAGTGGTGCTGCTCGGGGCCGCCCTGTACCTGTGCGGGGCACTGGCCTCGCTGCGCATCGCCGTGGAGCTGCTGGGCCCCGACCCCACGCTCGTGCCGCCGCGGCTGACCTCGGCGCTCACCGGCACCGCCCGCGACCTGGTGGCGGGGGTACGGCATCTCGCCGCACCGGCACGCCGGGAAGCGGCCTGGTCGCTGGCGGGCATGACGCTGATGCGGTTCTGCTACGGCGCCCTGCTGGTGATGCTGCTGATGCTGTGCCGGTACGCCCTGACCTCGGACACCGACGAAGGACTCGCCCTGCTGGGGCTGGCGCTCGGCGTCTCCGGCGCGGGCTTCTTCGCGGCCGCGGTGATCACCCCCTGGGCGGCGGGACGGCTCGGGCCCGGCCGCTGGATGGCGGTGTGCGCGGGGGCGGCCACGGTACTGGTCCCGGCACTCGGTCTGCCGTTCGCCACGGTGCCGCTGCTCGCCGCGGCGTTCGTCCTGGGCCTGACGACGCAGGGTGCGAAGATCGCGACCGACACGGTGGTGCAGTCTTCGGTCGACGACGCCTTTCGTGGCCGGATCTTCTCCGTGTACGACGTGCTGTTCAACGTCGCCTTCGTCGGCGCCGCCGGGGTGGCCGCACTGATGCTGCCGCCGGACGGCAGGTCGGTACCGCTGGTCGTGACAGTCGCCTTGATCTACGGAGTGGTTGCGGCAGCTATGGCCCGGTTTGAGAGCCAGTAAGTGTCACATCAGTGCCACAGAGCCCCACCGGACTACAGAGATGTCGGTGGGACCCGATAGCTTACGTGCGTCTTATCTCGCGCCATGTCCGCGACACGCGCCTATTTTTCAGGGGGACCCCCAGTGACCACTCAGCCGCCGCCCCAGGGCAACCCGTTCGCGCAGGGCCAGCCGCAGGCTCCTCAGCAGCCCCAGGGGCAGAACCCCTACGCACAGGGCCAGCCTGGCTTCCCGCAGCAGCCTGGTCAGCCGGGAATTCCCCAGCAGGGTGCTCCGTACGCCCCGGTGCCGCCGCAGCCTCCCCGCCGCAACAAGTTCAAGATGATCAAGAACATCGTCATCGCCGTGGTCGTCGTCGGTGTCGCCGTCGGTGGTTACATCGCCAGCCGGGACGACGCCACCACGGCTGCGGTCGGCGACTGCATGCACCGTGGCAGCAGCAGCGACAGCGACCCGGACCTCGAGGTCGTCGACTGCGGCGACACGAAGGCCCAGTACGTGGTGCTGGCCAAGGTCGAGGGCTCCTACTCCGCCCTCACCGCCGAGAGCAAGTGCTCGGAGAAGGCCAAGGACTTCCAGTACTCGTACACCGAGAGCGGTAGCGGCACCGACTTCCTGCTCTGCCTGAAGGATTACACGAAGTAGGGCAGAGTCCTCGACGTCTCGGACGTCTCCACGAACATGCTCGAGGGGCGGTGTTTCACGTGAAACACCGCCCCTCGAGCATGTTCGGCATCTCGCGCTTCGCCGCTCCCGCTCGGTCACCGGGTCCCTGTTTCACGTGAAACATGTCCCCGGTCCGCGACTCAGCCCTCTTGCTCGGCCCACCACTCCTTGAGCGCCGCCACCGCCGCGTCGTACTCCATCGGCCCGTTCTCCAGTCGGAGCTCCAACAGGTGCTTGTAGGCCTGACCGACGGCCGGTCCGGGGCGGACGCCGAGAATCTCCATGATCTGGTTGCCGTCCAAGTCCGGGCGAATCGCGTCCAGCTCCTCCTGCTCCTGGAGCTGAGCGATCCGCTCCTCCAGACCGTCATACGCGCGCGACAGCGCCGAGGCCTTGCGCTTGTTACGGGTCGTGCAGTCCGAACGGGTCAGCTTGTGGAGCCGGTCGAGCAGAGGGCCGGCGTCCCTGACATACCTGCGGACCGCGGAGTCCGTCCACTCGCCCGTGCCGTAGCCGTGGAAACGCAGGTGCAGCTCGACCAGGCGCGAGACGTCCTTCACCAGGTCGTTGGAGTACTTGAGCGCGGTCATGCGCTTCTTCGTCATCTTGGCCCCGACCACTTCGTGGTGGTGGAACGAGACCCGGCCGTCCTTCTCGAAACGGCGCGTGCGCGGCTTGCCGATGTCGTGCAGCAGGGCGGCCAGGCGGAGGACAAGGTCGGGGCCCTCGTTCTCCAGAGCCATCGCCTGCTCCAGGACGATGAGCGTGTGCTCGTAGACGTCCTTGTGCCGGTGGTGCTCGTCACTCTCCAGCCGCAGGGCCGGCAGCTCGGGCAGGACCCGGTCGGCAAGGCCGGTCTCCACCAGCAGGGACAGTCCCTTGCGTGGGTGAGGGGAGAGGATGAGCTTGTTCAGCTCGTCCCGGACCCGCTCGGCCGAGACGATGTCGATGCGTCCGGCCATGTCCTTCATGGCGGCGACCACCTCGGGAGCCACCTCGAAGTCAAGCTGCGCGGCGAAGCGCGCGGCCCGCATCATCCGGAGCGGGTCGTCGGAGAAGGACTCCTCGGGAGTGCCCGGAGTGCGCAGCACACGCGCCGCGAGATCGTCGAGGCCGCCGTGCGGATCGATGAACTTCTTCTCCGGGAGCGCGACGGCCATCGCGTTCACCGTGAAGTCACGCCGGACCAGGTCCTCCTCGATGGAGTCGCCGTACGACACCTCCGGCTTGCGCGAGGTGCGGTCATAGGCCTCCGACCGGTAGGTGGTCACCTCGATCTGCCAGCTTCGATCAACGTCTCCCACGCGGGCGTTCTTCTGCGCCCCGACAGTGCCGAACGCGATCCCGACCTCCCAGACGGCGTCCGCCCAGGGCCGCACGATCTTCAGGACGTCCTGTGGCAGGGCGTCTGTCGTGAAGTCCAGGTCGTTGCCGAGCCGGCCGAGCAACGCGTCCCGGACCGAGCCACCGACCAGGGCAAGAGAGAACCCGGCCTCCTGGAATCGGCGGGCGAGGTCGTCGGCGACAGGGGCGACCCGCAGCGGTTCACTCACCGCACGGTGCTGCTCCTGGCTGAGGACACTGGGGCTGACTTCGTTGGCGTTCGGCACAACAGAAGAGGGTACGTGGCGCGAGTGGACACCGGCGTCCCCATTGATCGGGTTGATCACACACCGAATCCCCCACTTCCGCCGCGCTCCCTTTATAGGCGCACATACGGGGCAGCCTCGCCCGGCGGCGGATCTTGTGGCGTACTCCGCGGCACTTCACCTCGGCGCGCATCGTTACCATTCGTGGACGCACATTCCGACGACCACTGACGACGACGAGGGACGGGCGAGCGCGTGGCCGAGGCGGCAGACTTCCAGGGGACCAGTCCCTCACCTGCCCGCCGGTGGCTACGGCGCACCACGGCGCTGCTCGCCGGGGCGCCGCTGCTGGCGGGCCTGGTCCAGCTACCGGCCGCCGGCTCCGCACACGCCGACGAGCAGGCCGCCGCCAAGGCCGACGCCGATTCGGGCTCGGTGGCCGTGGCCGTCGACTCGCTCACTCCCTCCGCGCCCACGGACGGGGACACGGTGACCGTGTCGGGCACCGTGACCAACCACGGCAAGCAGACCGTCACCGACGCCCACGTGGGCCTGCGCCTGGGTCCCGAGATCAACACCCGCTCGTCCCTGGACGCGATCGCCAAGGACAGCAACGACCTCCAGGGGTCCGTCGCACCGGAGATCGACGACAAGTACACCGAGAAGTTCTCGAAGCTCAGCCCCGGAGTCGCCGAGCACTTCAACATCTCCGTGCCGGTCGACGACCTGGGCCTGGGCGAGGACGGCGTCTACGAATTCGCCGTCTCGCTCTCGGGGGAGACTTCCGCGCAGCCGTGGGAGCAGATCCTCGGCATCCAGCGGACCTTCCTGCCCTGGCAGCCCGACGAGGCCGACCCCAAGACCAGGACGACGGCCCTGTGGCCGCTCATCTCGACCACGCACATGGCCGCCGAGACGGGGCCGAACGAGGAACAGACGCCGGTCTTCCTCAACGACGACCTGGCGGAGGAGATCTCCCCCGGGGGCCGGCTGAACCAGATGGTGACGCTGGGCAAGGATCTCGACGTCACCTGGGTGGTCGACCCGGACCTGCTGGCCTCCGTCGACGCGATGACGGGCAGCTACCGCGTCCGGGACGGCGACAAGACGGTCGCCGGCACCCACCAGGCGGTCGCGAAGCAGTGGCTCGCCGAACTGCAGGACGCGGTGGCCGACAAGGAGGTCGTCGCCCTGCCCTTCGCCGACCCGGACCTGGCCTCCCTGGCCCACAACGGCACGGACGTCACCGGCTCGCTGAACCAGCTGAAGAGCGCCACGGACGTCATCAACAACACGGTCGAGCCGATCCTCCACGTGAAGCCGAGCACCGACTTCGCCTGGCCCGTGGGCGGTGCCGTCGACCGGTCGATCGTCAAGGTCGCCACCTCGGCGGGCGCCGACAAGGTGATCGCCCGCAGCGACAGCCTCCGGGAGAACAACGGCCTGTCCTACACGCCCTCCGCGGCCCGTCCCATCGGCGGCGGTACGACGGCCGTCGTCGCGGACGCCCGGCTGTCCACGGCGTTCGAGGGCGACCTGACGAGAGCCTCCGCGTCCACACTCGCGGTCCAGCGGTTCCTCGCCCAGAGCCTCGCCCTGGGCCTCCAGACCGGCGAGCAGCGCAGCGTCGTCATCGCCCCGCAGCGCATGCCCTCCGGGAACCAGGCCCGCGCGATGGCCGAGGCGCTGCGGGCCCTGCAGGGCGGCACGTGGTCCGAGTCCCAGAAGCTGGCGTCCGCCGCCACGGCAAAGCCGGACCCGGACGCCACCACCGAGGTGCCCGGAACCTCCTCCTACCCCTCGGCACTGCGTAAGAAGGAGCTGCCCCGCGCGGCGTTCCTGCAGACCGCGCGCACCCAGGACACGCTCGACAACTTCAAGGTCGTCCTGTCGGATCCGTCCCGGGTGGCGACCCCCTTCGGACGCGCCCTGAACCGCGAGATGTCCGTGTCGTGGCGAGGCCGGGCCGCCGAGGCGGAGTCCTTCCGCTCGGGCGTGAAGAGGTACCTCGACGGGCTCACCGGGCGGGTCAGACTGATCGACAAGTCGGAGACGAAGCTCTCCGGCCGCAGCGCGACCATCCCCGTGACGGTGCAGAACAACCTGGTACAGGACGTAGGCCCCCTGGTCCTGCGACTCACCTCGACCAACCCGACACGCCTCGAGATCGACGGCTCCGACTACGAGGAGCAGCCGATCTCGGTCTCCGGCGGCCACAGCCAGTCGGTGAAGTTCACCACGTCGGCCAACGCCAACGGCCGCGCCACTGTGATCGCCCAGCTGTACACGGCGGACGGGCGGATGTACGGCGAGCCCGTCACCTTCGACGTGAAGGTCACCGAGATCACGGCAACCGTGATGCTCGTCATCGGCGGCGGTGTCCTGCTGCTCGTCCTCGCGGGCTTCCGGATGTACACGCAGCGCAAGCGCGCCGCCGCCCGCGATGCGGAGAACGGTGAAGCAGGCGATGCGGAGGACTCCGGGAACTCCCGGAATCCCGACGACGGTCCGGAGAACCCGGAAGGCCGCACCGAACGTCTCAAGGAGGAGTCCGAGGCACGCCCCCGGGCAGGCGACCCGGAGCAGCCGAGTGACCCGACACCGGACACCGCAGCGGAAAGCGCCGACCCTTCCGGCACGGGTGAGAGAGTGGACCGTTGAGGATGTCGTGGCCGGTGGGCCCGGGACGATGAGGTGGGGTAACCATGAACGCGCCGTACGACGGTGACCGCGGTCAGGCCGTGGACGGCTCGGGTCACCCCGAGGGCCCACCGCCCGACCCCGGACAGACACCGCCGCAGCCGCCCGCGGACATGTACCTCCAGGACGCCTACGACCAGGACCCCTACCGGGCGCAGGACCTCTCCGCCCAGGACCCGGTCTCCGAGGCGCTCTACGACCGCGCCGCGCACCCCCCGCCACCGCCGGGTACGTACCCGCCGCAGCAGCCGCTGTACTCCCAGCCCCCCCAGTCGCCCTACGCCCCCGACCCGCGCGTCTGGGCCCAGACCCCGGCCCCCGAACCGGAGGGCCCGACGCAGTACCTGCCGTACGGCGACGACCCGCGGACCACCCAGTTCGTCGGTGTGGACGACCTGGTCACCCAGGCCGGCGAGCAGCGCCACGAGCCGGACGCCTTCGCCCACCTCTTCCGGGACCAGCAGCAGGGCGGCGGCCACCCCTCATACGACGACCACGCCTCCGTACCCGCCCCCGCTCCGGCACCGGGGCAGTACGACGGAACACCGGGGTCTGGACAGCCGGGACAGTACGGCGGGAACCAGGGCCCCGCCCCGTACGGGAACGCCGCGGCGTACGGCCAGTACGGTGGCCCCGCTCCGACGCCCGGGCAGCAGCACGCGGCGCCGGCGCCGGGCCAGTACGCGGTGGCGCCCACGCCGGAAGCGGCCGAGGCGCCCCTCCAGGAGCCGGAACCCGCTGCCGCGCCGGCCGCCGCGCCCAAGAAGAGCGGGCGGGCCGGAGGCCTGCTGAAGTCGAGCGCCGTGATGGCGGCGGGCACGATGGTGTCGCGGCTGACCGGGTTCATCCGGTCCGCGATGATCGTCTCGGCTCTGGGGCTCGCGCTGCTGGGCGAGTCGTTCCAGATCGCCTACCAGCTGCCGACGATGATCTACATCCTGACGGTCGGGGGCGGTCTCAACTCGGTCTTCGTCCCGCAGCTCGTGCGTGCCATGAAGGAGGACAAGGACGGCGGCGAAGCGTACGCCAACCGGCTGCTGACCCTGGTCATGGTCGCCCTCGGGGTCCTCACCGCGCTCGCCATGCTCGGGGCACCCCTGCTGGTCCGCGCGCTGTCGAACCCGGTCGCCTCCGACCCCGCGGCCAACGAGACGGCTGTCACCTTCACCCGGTACTTCCTGCCGTCCATCTTCTTCATGGGCGTCCACGTGGTGATGGGGCAGATCCTCAACGCCCGCGGCCGGTTCGGCGCGATGATGTGGACTCCGGTCCTGAACAACATCGTCATCATCGTCACGCTCGGCGCGTTCATCTGGGTCTACGGCACCGCCGCCGACTCCGGTATGACGGTCGAGAGCATCCCGCCGGAAGGCGAGCGGCTGCTCGGCGTCGGCGTCCTTCTCGGCCTCGTGGTCCAGGCCCTGGCGATGATCCCCTACTTGCGCGAAACCGGGTTCAAGCTGCGACTGAGGTTCGACTGGAAGGGCCACGGCCTCGGCAAGGCCGCGATGCTCGCCAAGTGGACGATCCTGTTCGTCCTCGCCAACCAGGCGGGCGCCCTCGTCGTGACCCAGCTGGCCACGGCCTCGGTCACGGACACCGACATCGCGGGTACCGGATTCAGTGCCTACGCCAATGCCCAGCTGATCTGGGGCCTGCCGCAGGCCATCATCACCGTTTCCCTGATGGCGGCCCTGCTGCCCCGCATCTCCCGCTCGGCATCCGAGGAAGACGGCGGCGCGGTCCGCGACGACATCTCCCAGGGCCTGCGCACGACAGCCGTCGCGATCGTGCCGGTCTCCTTCGGCTTCGTCGCCCTCGGCATCCCGATGTGCACGCTGATCTTCGGCTCCTCGGGCACGAGCGCGGCCACCAACATGGGCTACATGCTGATGGCCTTCGGCCTCGGCCTCATCCCCTACTCGGTGCAGTACGTCGTCCTGCGCGCCTTCTACGCCTACGAGGACACCCGGACGCCCTTCTACAACACGGTCATCGTGGCCGCGGTCAACGCCACTGCCGCAGGACTCTGTTACTTCCTGATCCCGGCTCGCTGGGCCGTTGTCGGCATGGCCGCCTCCTACGGCCTGGCCTACGTGATCGGCGTGGGCGTCGCATGGCGCAGGCTGCGCAAGCGGCTCGGCGGGGATCTGGACGGCGCCCGGGTGCTGCGGACGTACGCCCGGCTGTGCATCGCGTCCGTCCCGGCCGCCCTGCTCAGCGGCGCGGCCTGCTACGCGATCAGCCGTGAGCTCGGCCAGGGCGTACTGGGGTCGTTCGCCGCGCTGCTGGCCGGCGGGCTGCTCCTGTTCGGCGTCTTCTTCGTCGCTGCCCGCCGAATGCGCATCGAGGAAGTCAACTCGCTGGTCGGCATGGTGCGCGGACGCCTGGGACGCTGAGCCCCGGGGTAGGCGCACAACCATCGTCCGACGCCGTGTGTCGTGCATAGCGGCGGACTGTGGGCACAATTGGGTTCGGCGTCGGACTGCGCGCATCGGGAGCCGGTCGGCGCGCATCGAATGGGGAGGCAGGAACGACGGTGGCGGAACGGAGCACAGCTGCCGTCGACGTGGCAGACAACAGCGGCGATGAGCCGCTGACCGCGGAGGCGGACCAGTCCACGGCCGACGGGGTGGCCAACAACCGGGAGCGGGACACGGACAGCGACGAGGCACAGGGGAACCCCACGAGCGAGGATTCCGGCAAGGCCTCGCCTCCCGAACTGCACAGCGGGCACAAGCTCGCCAGACGCTACCGCCTCGAGGAGTGCGTCACCCGTCTGGACGGCTTCAGCAGTTGGCGGGCCGTGGACGAGAAGCTCCGCCGCGCCGTCGGGGTCCACATCCTTCCGGCGGACCACACCCGCGCCCGCTCCGTACTGGCCGCGGCGCGTTCCTCCGCCCTTCTCGGCGACCCCCGCTTCGTCCAGGTCCTCGACGCCGTCGAGGACAGCGACATCGTCTACGTCGTGCACGAGTGGCTCCCCGACGCCACCGAGCTGACCGCTCTGCTCGCCTCCGGCCCACTGGAGGTGTACGACGCCTACCAGATGGTGAGTCAGATCGCGGGCGCCATGGCCGCCGCCCACCGCGAGGGCCTCGCCCATCTGCGCCTGAGCCCCACCGCGGTGCTGCGGACGTCGACGGGGCAGTGGCGGATCCGCGGACTCGCCGTCAACGCCGCGCTGCGCGGCATCAGTTCCGACACACCTCAGCGCACCGACACGGAGGCCATCGGCGCCCTGCTGTACGCCACGCTCACTCAGCGCTGGCCGTACGAGAGCGACGCCCACGGTCTGGCCGGTCTTCCCAAGGACATCGGGCTGATCCCCCCGGACCAGGTGCGCGCGGGTGTCCACCGCGGCCTGTCCGAGCTCGCCATGCGGGCACTCGCCAACGACGGCGCCACCGCCTCCCGCCACGAGCCCCCGTGCACCACGCCGGAGGAACTGGTGAAGGCGATCGGCGAGATGCCCCGCATCCGCCCGCCGGAGCCCGCGTACACGGCCCCTCCCCAGTACCAGCGCACGGCCTACCAGCAGGATGCCTACGGTCGTCCCGCACCGCACCTCGGCGCCACCGCTCCGGCGCCGACCCCGCCGCCTCCCCTGCAGAGCCGCACCGGCAGGGCACTGAAGTGGAGCGTCTCCGCCCTGCTCATCGCCGCGCTCGGCCTGGGCAGCTGGCAGCTCGCGGACGCGATCATGGAGCGGGGCGGCAAGGCGGACGACCAGAACCAGACCCAGACGACGGACGGCGACGACGACAAGGGCCCAAAGGTCCCGGCGGCCGGTAAGCCGGTACCCATCGTGGGTGCCCGGGACTTCGACCCCTTCGGCGACCAGTCCGAGAAACCGTCCGAGATAAGGAACGTCTACGACGACAGCACGTCCACCTACTGGCAGACGGACTACTACCTCAGTTCCGACTTCGGCCGCCTCAAGCCGGGGGTCGGTGTCATCGTGGACCTCGGCAAGGTCCAGCAGGTCGGAAAGGTGACCGTCTCCTTCGTCGGGAGCACGTCCGTCGAACTGCGTGGCGCGCCCGAGGACGCCGCCGCGGAACCGACATCCTTCGATGATTACCGCAAGGTCGCCGAGGGCTCGGGCACGACGGTGGAACTCAAGCCGGGCAAGGCTGTCCAGAGCCGGTACCTCCTGGTGTGGCTCACCGATGATCTGCCGATGCAATCGGACGGGAAGTGGCGCGGCCGCCTGACGGACATCAAGGTGACCAGCTGAGGTCGTCTGCCGACAAGCGAGGGGGTCCGATGGTGGACGGCGCCGGGTATGACGGAGTGGACGATCAAGATCTCCTCACCCTCCACGTCGAGGGCGACCCCGACGCCTTCGGTGAGCTCGTACGCCGTCACCGGGACCGGCTCTGGGCGGTGGCTCTGCGGACGCTGGGGGACCGGGAGGAGGCCGCTGACGCCGTTCAGGACGCGCTCGTCTCCGCCTACCGTGCCGCCCACACGTTCCGCGGCCAGGCAGCCGTCACGACCTGGCTGCACCGGATCACGGTGAACGCCTGCCTGGACCGCGTCCGCAAGGCCGCCTCCCGGAAGACCGCCCCCGTCGACGACACCGAGCGCCTGGAGCAGCTCCTGGAGCCGCACGAGTCGGCCTCGGCCCCCGCAGAGCGCAATGACCTGCACCGCCAGCTGCTGGAGGCACTGGGCACCCTGCCGGCCGACCAGCGGGCCGCCCTCGTCCTGGTGGATATGCAGGGCTACCCCGTCGCGGAGGCCGCCCGGATCCTCGACGTGCCGGTCGGCACGATCAAGAGCCGGTGCGCCCGAGGCAGAGCCAGACTGCTGCCTCTCCTCACCCACCTGCGCCCGGACGGCAGCGGCGAGGACACGAAGTCGGGTACGAGACGGAACCGGACGCAGGGGACAGCCGTCCCACCCGCAGCGGGACCGCGCCCTGTGGGCCCGCCGGACCCAGGGCCGAGCGATTCAGCCGCAGTGAAGGGCGGAGGTGGACGAGCGTGACGTCGTCGACGACAGACATGACCGGGCACCCGGACGTCGCGGAGATCTCCGACCTCGCCGAAGGCCTGCTGCCGCCGTCCCGGACCACGGACGTACGACAGCATCTGGAGACCTGCGAACTCTGCGCGGACGTATACGCCTCGCTGGAGGAGATCCAGGGACTGCTCGGCACGCTGCCGGGGCCGATGAGGATGCCCGACGACGTGGCCGGCCGAATCGACGCCGCCCTGGCGGCCGAGGTGCCGCTGAGGGCCACAGGGCCAGAGATCCACGAGCCGACACCTGCCACCGCGGCGCCTGCTGCCTCCGACGGGAACGACAGCGCGCATGTTTCACGTGAAACATCGGCTGCCGCGGGTCGGCCCGCCGGGCACGCCCGGCCTTCCTCCACCGGCCCGGGACGTAAGGACCGCAGGCGTGGCGGTCGGCGCAGGATCGCCCTTCTCGGCGCCGTGGCCGCCGCTGCCGCCATCGGGCTCGGCTCCGTGATCGTCTCCTCCGTCACCGGAGGCAGCCCGTCCGACGACACAGCGCTCGCGGACACCTTCTCCGAGGGAAGGCTGAAGGCACAGGTCGCTGATCTCATCGCCGACGGGCAGGGCGCGCAGAACGGACCGCGTACGCCGCGCAGCTTCGGCATGGAGTCCGAGACCGGTGGTGAGAACCGCGTCTTCAAGCAGCCGACGGTCCCTGCATGTATCCAGAAGGGCATCGGCCGCGACGACGCGGCACTGGCCACGAAGGAAGGCGTCTACAAGGGCAAGGAAGCCCTGCTGGTAGTGCTGCCCGACGCCTCCAACGACAGCCGTGTCACCGCGTACATCGTCGAGTCGACGTGTGTGTCTCAGCCTGCTGTCAGCAAGGCGGAAGTCCTTCTGAAGCACTCCTACGCGCATCCCTGAGATCTCCCGTTCTGCCCTCTTCCCGTATGCCCGGGCCCCCTCGGCCCCGTGTGCCCGGACACAGCGGGAATGCGCGCCCCGTAGGATCCGTTGGGTGGGGTGAGAGCTCCGAGAGAAGCTCCACCCGGCCCTGAAGACGCAGTCCAGAGACGAGGAATGAAGCCGTGAGCGACGTCCGAAACGTGATCATCATCGGCTCCGGGCCCGCCGGCTACACGGCGGCGCTCTACACCGCGCGCGCGTCGCTGAAGCCGCTGGTGTTCGAGGGCGCCGTCACCGCCGGCGGCGCGCTGATGAACACCACAGAGGTGGAGAACTTCCCGGGCTTCCAGGACGGCATCATGGGCCCCGAGCTCATGGACAACATGCGCGCCCAGGCCGAGCGCTTCGGTGCCGAGCTCATCCCGGACGATGTCGTCGCCGTCGACCTGGACGGTGAGATCAAGACGGTCACCGACACCGCGGGCACGGTCCACCGGGCCAAGGCCGTCATCATCACCACCGGTTCCCAGCACCGCAAGCTCGGGCTGCCGAACGAGGACGCCCTGTCCGGCCGTGGTGTCTCCTGGTGCGCGACCTGTGACGGCTTCTTCTTCAAGGATCAGGACATCGCCGTGATCGGCGGCGGTGACACCGCGATGGAGGAGGCCACGTTCCTCTCCCGCTTCGCCAAGTCCGTGACGATCGTCCACCGCCGTGACACCCTGCGCGCGTCCAAGGCGATGCAGGAGCGTGCCTTCGCCGACCCCAAGATCACGTTCGTCTGGGACAGCGAGGTCGCAGAAGTTCAGGGCGACCAGAAGCTGTCGGGCCTGAAGCTGCGCAACGTCAAGACCGGCGAGCTCTCGGACCTGGCGGTGACCGGCCTGTTCATCGCGATCGGCCACGACCCGCGTACCGAGCTCTTCAAGGGCCAGCTCGATCTGGACCCGGAGGGCTACCTGAAGGTCGACGCCCCATCGACCCGGACCAACCTGACCGGTGTCTTCGGCGCCGGTGACGTGGTCGACCACACCTACCGCCAGGCGATCACCGCCGCCGGCACCGGTTGCTCCGCCGCGCTCGACGCCGAGCGTTTCCTCGCCGCGCTCACCGACGAGGACAAGGCCGAGCCCGAGAAGACCGCTGTCTGACCCCCGTCCACCCCACGCACCAACCAATTAAGGAGCCCGCCGTGGCCGGCACCCTGAAGCATGTGACCGACGACTCCTTCGATGAGGACGTCCTCAAGAACGACAAGCCCGTCCTGGTGGACTTCTGGGCCGCCTGGTGCGGCCCGTGCCGCCAGATCGCGCCGTCCCTCGAAGCCATCGCCGCCGAGTACGGCGACAAGATCGAGATCGTCAAGCTGAACATCGACGAGAACCCGGGTACGGCCGCCAAGTACGGCGTCATGTCCATCCCGACCCTGAACGTCTACCAGGGTGGAGAGGTCGCCAAGACCATCGTCGGCGCCAAGCCGAAGGCCGCGATCGTTCGCGACCTCGAGGACTTCATCGCCGACTGACGTTTCACGTGAAACACGAATGGGCCGACCCGGACGGGTCGGCCCATTCGCTTTACAGCGGCCTTCGGTACCACCGCTCCGCTACAGCGGCCGCAACGCGGGTTCCTTCTGGACGGCTCCGAGTAGCCGGTCCAATGCCATCTCCACGTCTTCCTTCCAGGACAGCGTGGACCGGAGATCCAACCGCAGCCGCGGATGGCTGGGATGGGGCCGGACGGTCTTGAAGCCCACAGCCAGCAGATGGTCAGCCGGCAGGACGCAGGCGGGCTCCTTCCAGCGGGCGTCCCCGAACGCCTCGATCGCCTTGAAGCCCCGGCGCAGGAGGTCCTTGGCGACCGTCTGGACCATCACTCGGCCCAGTCCCTGTCCCTGGTATCCCGGCATCACGAAGGCGGTCATCAACTGCACCGCGTCGGGCGAGACGGGACTCGTGGGAAACACCGACGACCGCGGTACGTACGCGGGAGGTGCGTAGAGGACGAAGCCCACCGGCACGTCGTCGACATAGACCACCCGCCCGCATGATCCCCAGTCCAGCAGGACGGCGGAGATCCAGGATTCCTTCTCCAGGGCCGGGGTGCCCTCCTTTACCGCAGCTTCACCGCTGACAGGGTCCAGCTCCCAGAAGACGCACGAGCGACAGCGCTGGGGAAGGTCCTGAAGGTTGTCCAGCGTGAGCGGTACGAGCCGGCGCCCCATGAAGGCTGTTCCTCGCTTCCTTCGCCCGCCGCGTCGCGGGCGGCTGTCAGAGCGCTCCGCTCCCTGAGCAGGCTGCCGATGAACCCACCGACCGCGCCCAGCCCCAGGCCCGCGCTCACCAGTCCGGTACGGCTCATCGTTCGCATGGCCCCTGCCTTCCTCTCAGAGGTTCTGCCAGGTGCTTGCGCCTTCCTGATCGCATCGTATCCACGATGCGGTGAGCCCGACAGCGACGGAAAGCAAAGGGCGGGCCGTGTTCCGGTTCACACCGGACACGACCCGCCCCGCCGGCAGGTGGAGCACCGAGAAGCGCTCCACCTGCCCGTGCCTCAGGAGTCGGAATCTTCGGCTTCGCTCTCCAGGAGGCCCTTCTGGAGCACGGGCCCTTCACCGGGAGCAAGGCTCCCAAGGATCCGCTCAAGGTCCTCCATGGAAGCGAACTCCACGGTGATCTTGCCCTTCTTCTGCCCCAGGTCGACCTTCACCCGCGTCTCGAAACGGTCCGAGAGTCGCGTCGCCAAGTCCGAGAGCGCCGGGGAGACCAGGGACCCGGCCCGCGGTCCCTTGGCCCGCTGTGGCTTCTGTGGCCTGGAACCCATCAGGGTCACGATCTCTTCGACCGATCGCACCGAAAGCCCCTCGGACACGATCCGATGAGCCAGTCGGTCCTGCTGCTCCGGGTCCTCCACGGAGACCAGCGCCCGTGCGTGCCCGGCGGAAAGCACCCCGGCCGCGACCCGGTTCTGCACCTTCGGCGAGAGCTTCAGCAGGCGGAGGGTGTTGGAGACCTGAGGGCGGGAGCGGCCGATGCGATCCGCGAGCTGGTCATGCGTGCAGTTGAAGTCCTTCAGCAGCTGGTCGTAGGCGAAGGCCTCTTCCAGCGGGTTGAGCTGAGCCCGGTGAAGGTTCTCCAGCAGTGCGTCCAGGAGGAGCTTCTCGTCCTCCGTGGCCCGCACGATCGCCGGGATGGCCTCCATCTCCAGCTCGCGGCAAGCCCGGAAACGGCGCTCACCCATGATGAGCTCGTAGCGCCCGGGCCCGGTCTGCCGGACCACGACCGGCTGGAGGAGACCGACCTCCCTGATGGAGGTGACGAGCTCTGCAAGGGCTTCGTCGTCGAAGTCCTTGCGCGGCTGCTTCGGGTTCGGTGTGATCGCGTCGAGCGGGACCTCCGCGAAGTGCGCCCCCACGGGCGACCTCAGCGAGTCCACACCGCCCAGTGCCGAACTACTGGGTGCCGCCGACTCCTCCGTTTCACGTGGAACAGGAGGCAGCGTGGCCACCTTCGCTGCGGCCACCCCGCGGTCGTTCGGCAGCAGAGGCATCGTGCCCGGGGACGCGGAAGCCGCATTCCCCAGCGCCGCCGAAGCCACCGACTTCTCCGTCGGGGCATTGGGGATCAGTGCGCCCAGACCGCGGCCCAGCCCCCTCCGTCGCTCACTCACTGGATCCCCTCCACCATGCTCGGGTCGTTCTGAGCGCCGATGTGGGCGTGCGTCGCGTCGTAGCTGACGCCCACACCCTTCAGCGCGATCTCGCGTGCCGCCTCCAGATAGGAAAGGGCTCCGCTCGATCCTGGATCGTAGGTCAGTACCGTCTGCCCGTAGCTCGGGGCCTCGGAGATACGGACCGAACGGGGAATGCTCGTCCGCAGCACCTCGTCGCCGAAGTGACTACGCACCTCGTCGGCGACCTGAGACGCGAGCCGCGTCCGGCCGTCATACATGGTGAGCAGGATCGTCGACACATGCAGGGTGGGGTTGAGGTGCCCCCGAACCAGGTCGACGTTGCGCAGCAGCTGCCCCAGCCCTTCCAGCGCGTAGTACTCGCACTGGATCGGGATCAGCACCTCCTGGCCCGCGACGAGCGCGTTGACCGTCAGCAGACCGAGGGAAGGCGGGCAGTCGATGAGGATGTAGTCCAGCGGCTGCTCGTACGCCTGGATCGCCCGCTGAAGCCGACTCTCTCGTGCCACCAGAGAGACCAGCTCGATCTCCGCACCGGCGAGATCGATCGTGGCGGGTGCACAGAAGAGGCCCTCGACGTCGGGAACCGGCTGGACCACCTCCGACAGTGGCCTGCTCTCGACCAGAACGTCGTAGATGGATGGGACGTCGGCGTGGTGGTCGATGCCCAGCGCGGTGGAGGCGTTGCCTTGCGGGTCGAGGTCGACGACCAGAACCCGGGCACCGTGCAGGGCGAGCGACGCGGCAAGGTTGACGGTCGTCGTCGTCTTTCCCACGCCGCCCTTCTGATTGGCGACCACCATGACCCTGGTCTGCTCGGGCCGCGGCAGCCCTTCGCCGGCGCGACCCAGAGCTTCCACCGCCAGTTGGGCAGCACGACCGATCGGAGTGTCGTCCATCGGAGGCGGTGTTTCACGTGAAACATCCGCCCCCATCGACTCGGTACGGGGACCGGGGACCGGATCGGTCATCGGTCCCGCGATATTGGCGTCGGACCGCAAGGATTCACTCTCCTCGACTTCAGGCTCGCAATGAACAGAGCCTCCCATGTCTTCGGGGTCATGAACCAGTGAGGCCTGGTCTTCTGTGGAGAAATCCACCTCTGTGGACAACTCCGTACCCTCTCCGAGCGACCCGAGAGGCTTTCGGTCGCGGGGGTCGGCCGCGGCGCGACCGCGACTGATGATGCCGTGCAGCAGTGAGCGACGTTTCACGTGAAACACGATGCACAGCAGCCGAGGCCGAACTGTCGCGACACTCCGGCATGCGTAGGTTTGGCAGCTTGTGTGGAGTACGGCTCACCATCAGGACGCACCAGTGCCGCCGCAGCCGAGTGAGACTAACCGCGACGCCGCCGCGCCCGCCCTGTCCGGGCCGCCTTGGCCCGCTTGGCGGCAAAGCGCACGCCGCCCGGGCTCTCCCCGACCTCGACTCGCACCACGGTGGACGTGGGATCCACGATCCCCTCGCCGACGTGCAGGATGGACGTCTCCACCGCCCCCAGCTTGCTCAGTGCCGTGGCCGCGGCCTTCAGCTCCTCCTCGGCCGTGTCGCCCTTCAGGGCGAGCATCTCGCCGTAGGGGCGAAGCAGCGGAACCCCCCAGGTGGCGAGGCGGTCCAGCGGAGCAACCGCACGGGCAGTCACCACATGCACCGGCGGCATCTTCCCCATGACCTCCTCGGCCCGACCGCGCACCACGGTGACATGGTCCAGGCCCAGCAGCTCCACGACCTCGGTCAGGAAGTTCGTGCGCCGCAGCAGCGGCTCCAGAAGCGTGATCTTCAGGTCCTCCCGGACGAGTGCAAGAGGGATCCCGGGCAATCCGGCACCGGAACCGACGTCGCACACCGTCACGCCCTCGGGCACGACCTCCGAGAGCACCGCACAGTTCAACAGGTGCCGCTCCCACAGGCGGGGAACCTCACGCGGGCCGATCAGGCCGCGCTTCACCCCCGCCTCGGCGAGCAGCTCGGCGTAGCGGACCGCATCCGCGTACCGATCACCGAACACGGTGCGTGCCTGCTCGGGCACAGGGGGAAGCTCCGCTGCCTCCGTCACGGGGGACCGTCCTTCCGTACGGCATCGGCGCACCAGTCGCCGCTGCCAGAACCACCAGAACTATCAGGCTGACAAAATTCGGCCCCGCCTGCGCAACAGACGGGGCCGGAGAACGTGGGGGGCCGATCAGGCGGGAAGCACGACGACGAAGCGCTCCGGCTCCTCGCCTTCGGACTCGCTGCGCAGCCCCGCCGCCTTGACCGCGTCGTGCACGACCTTGCGCTCGAACGGAGTCATCGGCTTCAGCCGCGCGGGCTCGCCGCTGCTCCTCACCTCGGCCGCGGCCTTGGCGCCCAGCTCGGAGAGCTCGGCACGCTTGTTGGCCCGGTATCCCGCGATGTCGAGCATCAGCCGGCTGCGGTCACCGGTCTCCCGGTGCACGGCCAGGCGCGTGAGCTCCTGCAGAGCCTCCAGCACCTCGCCGTCCCGGCCGACCAGTTTCTGCAGGTCACGGCTGTTCGTGTCGCTGACGATCGAGACAGAGGCACGGTCGGCCTCGACGTCCATGTCGATGTCGCCGTCGAGGTCGGCGATGTCGAGCAGACCCTCCAGGTAGTCCGCGGCGATCTCGCCCTCGTTCTCGAGACGAGTCAGGGTGTCTGCGCCCTCGGCAGCGGCGGAGGTGGTGCCTTCCGTCACGGGATGGACTCCTTCTTACTTCTTCGACGGGGACTTGGGCCGCTGCGGGCCCTTGCGCTGTCCGGACTGGGCCTTGCTGCGGCCACCGCCGCCGGACTTCTGCGCCGGCTTCTTGGCGGCGGCAGGCTTGGCGTCCTGCTTGCCGTCCTGCGGCTCGTCCGACTTGGTCAGCGAGGTCTTGGGCTCGGACTCGCCGGCCGCCTTCACGGACTGGCGCTGAGACTTGCTCTGCCGCTTGGGCTGCTGGCGCTTGGGCGTGGCCGGAGTGGCCACGGTCGCACCGTCCTCGGTCTGGGCGGCGACAGCGGTGTCGCTCTTCAGTACGGTGCCGTCGGTCTGGGCCGCGAGGCCCGCCTTGTTCAGACCGTTGATGAACTTCCGCTCGAACTCGTTGCGGTCCCGGCCCTTGGCGACGATGGCCTTCACGATGGCCTTCTCACCACGACCACGCGTCTTGCCGTGCTGGGTGACGCTCTTGTGCAGGCGATCCAGGTAGGCCGCCTGGGCCTTGGAACCCGGCGTCGGGTTGTTGCGGATGACGTACATCTGCTGGCCCATGGTCCACACGTTCGTGGTCAGCCAGTAGACGAGGACACCGACGGGGAAGTTGATGCCGAAGACGGCGAACATGACCGGGAAGACGTACATCAGCATCTTCTGCTGCTGCATGAACGGCGTCTTCACCGTCGTGTCGACGTTCTTCGTCATCAGCTGGCGCTGAGTGAAGAACTGCGACGCCGACATCAGCACGATCATGATCGCGGTGACGACCCGGACGTCCGTCAGCGAGGACCCGAGGGCCTCCACCTTGGAGGAGCCGTCGGTGAACTTCGCCGCCAGCGGCGCACCGAAGATGTGGGCCTTCTGCGCGCTCTCCAGCAGGCGGTCGTTGATCACGCCGATGGTGTCGTTCGACGCGATGCTGTTGAGCACGTGGTACAGGGCGAAGAAGAACGGGGACTGCGCCAGGATGGGAAGGCACGAGGAGAGCGGGTTGGTACCCGTCTCCTTGTACAGCTTCATCATCTCTTCGGACTGGCGCTGCTTGTCGTTCTTGTAGCGCTCCTGGATCTTCTTCATCTCCGGCTGGAGCGTCTGCATCCCGCGCGTCGCCTTGATCTGCTTCACGAAGAGCGGGATCAGGCAGATACGGATGAGGATCACCAGGGACACGATGGACAGGCCCCAGGCCCATCCGGTGTCCGGGCCGAAGATGGCGCCGTACACGCTGTGGAACTGGACGATGACCCAGGAGACAGGTGTCGTGATGAAGCTGAAGAGGCTGGCAATCGTGTCCACTAATCATGCTCCTTGGGCATGGGACTGGGTCTCTGCGGCCGGGCTCGAAGGGCTGGACGGACTCGTGGGAGAGGCCTGTCCTTCGATGGCCGGTTCGGCGGCGGAGGGCCCGCCCTTGCGTGCACGCCAGGCGTCACGCAGCATTTCGTGCCACCGCGGGCGCTTCCGCGGCGGAACATGGTCCACGCCGCCCGGCGACCACGGATTGCACCGCAGGATGCGCCAGGCGGTGAGCGCCGTGCCCTTGAGAGCACCGTGCCGGTCGACGGCCGTGTAGCCGTAGTGGGAACACGACGGGTAGTACTTGCACACCGGCCCCAGCAGTGGACTGATCGTCCACTGGTACAGCTTGATCAGAGCCAGCAGCGGGTACTTCATCGCGCGCCCCCTCCCAGTAGCCGCGTCAGGGCGGCGTCCAGGTCTCGGGCCAGCTGTGCATGGTCGGCGTCACCCGCACCGGGTAGCGCTCGTACGACTACCAGGCTACCGGGGGGAAACAGGTCGATCCGGTCGCGCATCAGATGGCGAAGCCTGCGCTTCACCTTGTTGCGCACCACCGCACCACCCACAGCTTTGCTCACGACGAAACCCGCACGTGTCGGGGGAGCGCTCTCCCCAGGCGCGTGCGGGTCCGTGGCACCGCTTGAAAGGTGGACGACGAGAGCCGGGCGTCCGGCCCGGCGGCCTCGTCGTACCGCGGTCGCGAAGTCCTCGCGCCGCCTCAGCCGGTTCTCGGTGGGCAGCACGATGTCATGACCTGACCGGGATCAGGCGGACAGACGGGCGCGACCCTTGCTGCGGCGAGTCGCGAGAATCGCGCGGCCGGCACGGGTCCGCATACGCAGCCGGAAACCGTGGGTCTTCGCGCGGCGACGGTTGTTCGGCTGGAAGGTGCGCTTGCTCACTCGGGGGCTCCAGAAAGAATCGGGGTTGGCGGGGTGCCGTCCTGGCTGTCACCGTGCGCCCACGAGTAGCTCGCGTTACGCCCGAGTGCACCGCTTTTCGATCACCTTGGACGTGACCTGTGCCCATCGGAGGCAGGCGGCAGCAGCCATCGACAACTCGACCTGGTCACGGTACGTGGGACTGCGCCATTCGGTCAAACCAGCGGTGACCGGGAGACACTTGTCCACAGGCTGGGGACAACAACTTGAACCCTACCGGCCGCGCTGACTACCGTGACTGAACTCCGATTCGTTCCCTTATCCCTGCCCCACCCGAGTTTCATCCCGACCCGTCCCCGAATCACACCTTCGAGGGACTCGTGAGAGAGCGTGCCCTGTGGCTGACGTACCTGCCGATCTTGCCGCAGTGTGGCCACGCGTACTGGAGCAACTCCTCGGGGAGGGCCGCGGGCAGGGCGTCGAGTCGAAGGACGAGCACTGGATCCGGCGCTGCCAGCCCCTCGCGCTGGTCGCCGACACCGCTCTGCTCGCCGTACCGAACGAATTTGCGAAGGGCGTACTGGAGGGCCGTCTCGCCCCCGTCGTCAGCGAGACCCTGAGCCGCGAATGCGGCCGCCCCATCCGCATCGCGATCACCGTCGACGACACCGCCGGCGAACCCGCGCCCCCTGCCCCTCAGGCGCCGCCCACCCGCCCACAGCCCCGCTACGAGGAGCCCGAGCTCCCTGCCCCCGGCCAGGGGCAGGGGCAGGGCCAGGGCGGCCGCGACGAGTACGAGGGGTACGGCCGCCACCGCGCCGACCAGCTCCCCACCGCACGCCCCGCCTACCCGCAGGAGTATCAGCGCCCCGAGCCGGGCTCCTGGCCGCGCCCCACGCAGCAGGACGACTACGGCTGGCAGCAGCAGCGCCTCGGCTTCCCCGAACGGGACCCCTACGCATCACCGCCCCAGGAAACCTACGGCCAGGAGCCGTACCCCAAGGACTCGTATCCCAAGGACTCGTATCCCAAGGACTCGTATCCCAAGGACTCGTATCAGCAGGACTACCGTCCGCAGTCGCCCGACCGCCCGCCCTACGACTCCCAGCGCGGCGGATACGAGCGCGGCGACTACGAACGCGGCGGTCACGAACGCGGTGGTCACGAGCGCGGCGACTACGAACGCGGTGGTCACGAGCGCGGCGACCACGAGCAGCCCCGCAACGACTACGACCAGCCGCGCGGCGACTACGACCAGCGCGGCCCCCGGCGGGACCTGCCCGAGCCGCCTTCCGGTTCCGGCCACGTCCACCGCGGCGGCCCCGTCGGCCCCGGCCCCGCCACCGGTGCCCCCGGCCCGCTGGCCGCACAACCCGCGCCGGCGACCGGACCCGGCGAACCGACCGCACGGCTGAACCCGAAGTACCTCTTCGACACCTTCGTCATCGGCGCCTCCAACCGCTTCGCCCACGCGGCGGCCGTCGCGGTGGCCGAAGCCCCCGCGAAGGCCTACAACCCCCTCTTCATCTACGGGGAGTCGGGCCTCGGCAAGACCCATCTGCTGCACGCCATCGGGCACTACGCCCGCAGCCTCTATCCCGGCACACGCGTGCGCTACGTGAGCTCCGAGGAGTTCACCAACGAGTTCATCAACTCCATCCGCGACGGCAAGGGCGACAGTTTCCGCAAGCGCTACCGCGAGATGGACATCCTGCTCGTCGACGACATCCAGTTCCTCGCGGACAAGGAGTCGACGCAGGAGGAGTTCTTCCACACCTTCAACACGCTCCACAACGCCAACAAGCAGATCGTCCTGTCCTCCGACCGGCCCCCCAAACAGCTCGTCACGCTGGAGGACCGGCTGCGGAACCGTTTCGAGTGGGGCCTGATCACGGACGTCCAGCCGCCCGAGCTGGAGACCCGCATCGCGATCCTGCGCAAGAAGGCGGTGCAGGAGCAGCTCAACGCCCCGCCGGAGGTACTGGAGTTCATCGCGTCCCGGATCTCACGCAACATCCGCGAGCTGGAGGGCGCGCTGATCCGGGTGACGGCGTTCGCCTCGCTCAACCGGCAGCCGGTCGACCTCGGGCTGACGGAGATCGTCCTCAAGGACCTGATTCCCGGCGGTGAGGACTCGGCTCCCGAGATCACGTCCACGGCCATCATGGGCGCGACCGCCGACTACTTCGGCCTCACCGTCGAGGACCTGTGCGGCACCTCGCGCGGGCGCGCGCTGGTGACGGCCCGGCAGATCGCCATGTACCTGTGCCGCGAGCTGACGGACCTCTCGCTGCCGAAGATCGGTGCACTGTTCGGCGGCCGGGACCACACCACGGTGATGCACGCCGACCGCAAGATCCGCAATCTGATGGCCGAGCGGCGCTCCATCTACAACCAGGTGACCGAGCTGACCAACCGCATCAAGAACGGCTGACGGCCACCGGCCCAGCCCCGGACGCAGACGCCGGCCACCGAGGCGCCCCGAGCACTCGCCGGGGCGCCTTTTACGTGCCTGTTTTACGTGCCTGCGGAGGGCCCTCCGTGCCTGCGGACGGCCCCTCCTCCGTGCCCGCAAGCGCCCTTCCGTGGCCCGCCGGCGACCCTCGCCGCCTTCGGGGCCCCTCTCCGCCCCGCTCCCGGTGTTCGAATACCTTCCGGGTTACGGCCTCTCTCCACAGATTCGGCGACTTTTTTCCGTCCACACCTTGGGGACCGGGAAGTTGTCCCGATCCTGTCCACAGGCCAGGGTGTTGAGGAATCATCAGGCCAGGTCAGCTCCCTGTGGATTCGTGGACGAAGGATCTCCACAGGCTGTGGACAACGAGTGGGTCCACAGGCTGTGCATCAAGTTGTCCACGGGCAACCCACAGGCTGGGGCATGTTGTCCCCAGCGATCCCCAGCTTCTCCACATGCCTGTCCACTGTTCGGCAACGCGACGCGCCCTGTCACCGCGTCGAGTGAAAGGCGTCACATCAAGGCGCCTGGTTGGGCTGTGGGAAACGTGGGTAAACCTGGGGACGGCTCTGGGGAGAAGTCGCCTCTGCCTGTGCACGGAGTGTGCAGAACTTTCTGTTCTCCACAGATACGCCCGGTTGTCCACCGGCTCCGCCCACAGGCCCGGTGGACAAAATTCGTGCTCTGACCTGCGCAAACGAGGTTATCCACGGTTTCCACAGGCCCTACTACTACTCCCGACTAGAGAGAGTGCGGAATTCGTTTCGAAGCGGGTCCTGTGCACAACTCGCCCTCTCGAGCCCGACCGCCCCTCGTCACGACTTGACCCCGAACGGCACCTACTGTCAGTGGGGTGCGTCAGACTGGTCCCCGGTGTTCTGCCCCCCACGGGGTCCGACGACACCGACCCAGACGACGAAGGCCAGGCAGGGCGAGAAGCGCCGGCAACAGCAGGAGGCGGCAACAGTGAAGATCCGGGTGGAACGCGACGTACTCGCGGAGGCAGTGGCCTGGGCGGCTCGCAGCCTCCCGGCCCGTCCGCCGGCGCCGGTCCTCGCGGGCCTGCTGCTGAAGGCCGAGGAGGGGCAGCTGAGCCTGTCCAGCTTCGACTACGAGGTCTCCGCACGGGTCTCGGTCGAGGCGGAGATCGAGGAGGAGGGCACGGTCCTCGTCTCCGGCCGCCTGCTCGCCGACATCTCCCGCGCCCTCCCCAACCGGCCGGTGGAGATTTCCACAGACGGTGTACGGGCGACGGTGGTCTGCGGCTCCTCCCGCTTCACCCTCCACACCCTGCCGGTGGAGGAGTACCCGGCGCTGCCGCAGATGCCGGAGGCGACCGGCACGGTCCCCGGCGAGGTCTTCGCCTCGGCCGTGCAGCAGGTCGCCATCGCCGCCGGCCGTGACGACACGCTGCCCGTCCTCACCGGTGTGCGCATCGAGATCGAGGGCGACTCGGTGACGCTGGCCTCCACCGACCGCTACCGCTTCGCGGTCCGCGAGTTCCTGTGGAAGCCGGAGAACCCGGAGGTCTCCGCGGTCGCCCTGGTGCCCGCCAAGACGCTCCAGGACACCGCCAAGGCGCTGACCAGCGGCGACCAGGTGATCCTGGCGCTGTCCGGCTCGGGCGCGGGCGAGGGCCTCATCGGCTTCGAGGGTGCGGGCCGCCGGACGACGACGCGTCTGCTGGAGGGCGACCTCCCGAAGTACAAGACGCTCTTCCCGACGGAGTTCAACAGCGTCGCCGTGATCGAGACCGCCCCCTTCGTGGAGGCCGTCAAGCGCGTGGCCCTGGTCGCCGAGCGCAACACCCCGGTACGGCTCAGCTTCGAGCAGGGCGTGCTCATCCTGGAGGCGGGCTCCAGCGACGACGCACAGGCTGTGGAAAGGGTCGACGCGCAGCTGGAGGGCGACGACATCTCGATCGCCTTCAACCCGACCTTCCTGCTGGACGGTCTGAGCGCGATCGACTCGCCGGTGGCCCAGCTGTCCTTCACGACGTCCACGAAGCCGGCGCTGCTCAGCGGCAAGCCCGCGGTGGACGCCGAGGCCGACGAGGCCTACAAGTACCTGATCATGCCGGTGCGGCTGAGCGGCTGAGCCCTCGCGGCTCGGCGCCGGTTGTCCACAGGGTGAGGGTAAGCCCGCAGGTGAGGGCGTACGTATGAGCGCGTACGCCCACAGCTGTGCACGGGCGTCCGGGTTTAGGCTCGGACGCGGGTACGAAAGTGCCACGGCACGCTTCCGGCGGGTTGGGACGTGCCGCCCCGCCACCTCGCACACCTAAGGAACGCAACTGATGGAGCTCGGTCTCGTCGGCCTCGGCAAAATGGGCGGCAACATGCGCGAGCGGATCCGCCGCGCGGGCCACACCGTCGTCGGATACGACCGCAATCCGGATCTCGCCGATGTGCACAGCCTGGAAGAGCTTGTGGGCAAGCTCAGCGCCCCGCGCGTGGTCTGGGTCATGGTCCCGGCCGGCGAGGCGACCCAGGCCACCGTCGACCGGCTCGGCGAGCTGCTGGAGCCCGGTGACGTCGTCGTGGACGGCGGGAACTCCCGCTGGACGGACGACGAGAAGCACGCCGGGGAGCTGGCCGCCAAGGGCATAGGCTTCGTCGACTGCGGTGTCTCCGGCGGCGTCTGGGGCCTGGAGAACGGTTACGCGCTGATGTACGGCGGCGACGCCGAGAACGTCGCCAAGGTGCAGCCGGTCTTCGACGCCCTCAAGCCGGAGGGCGACTTCGGCGCCGTGCACGCCGGCAAGGTCGGCGCGGGCCACTTCGCGAAGATGGTCCACAACGGCATCGAGTACGCGATGATGCAGGCCTACGCCGAGGGCTGGGAGCTGCTGGAGAAGGTCGACTCCGTGGAGAACGTCCGCGAGGTCTTCCGGTCCTGGCAGGAGGGCACGGTGATCCGTTCCTGGCTGCTGGACCTGGCGGTCAACGCGCTCGACGAGGACGAGCACCTGGGCGGGCTGCGGGGTTATGCACAGGACTCCGGCGAGGGACGCTGGACCGTGGAGGCGGCCATCGACAACGCGGTGCCGCTGCCGGCGATCACGGCGTCGCTGTTCGCGCGGTTCGCGTCCCGGCAGGACGACTCGCCGCAGATGAAGATGATCGCCGCGCTGCGAAACCAGTTCGGCGGCCACGCGGTCGAGAAGAAGTAGCAGATACCCGAAGGTCAACGCCTGAAGGTCAACACCCGAAGGTTGGGGAGGTCGGCGAACGACCATGCACGTCACGCATCTGTCGCTGGCCGACTTCCGTTCGTACGCCCGGGTCGAGGTCCCGCTGGACCCGGGCGTCACCGCCTTCGTCGGCCCGAACGGGCAGGGCAAGACGAACCTCGTCGAGGCGGTCGGCTACCTGGCAACCCTCGGCAGCCACCGGGTCTCCTCCGACGCCCCCCTGGTGCGCGTGGGCGCCGAGCGCGCCGTGATCCGCGCCCAGGTCCGGCAGGGAGAGCGGCAGCAGCTGATCGAGCTGGAGCTGAACCCGGGCCGCGCCAACCGAGCCCGTATCAACAGGTCCTCCCAGGTCAGGCCGCGTGACGTGCTGGGCATCGTGCGCACCGTGCTGTTCGCGCCCGAGGACCTCGCGCTGGTGAAGGGCGATCCCGGTGAGCGACGCCGCTTCCTGGACGAGCTGATCACTGCCCGCTCCCCGCGCATGGCCGGGGTGCGATCCGACTACGAACGGGTCCTGAGGCAGCGCAACACCCTGCTGAAGTCGGCCGCGCTCGCCCGCCGCCACGGCGGCCGCACGATGGACCTGTCGACGCTCGACGTCTGGGACCAGCACCTCGCGCGCGCGGGTGCCGAGTTGCTGGCTCAGCGCCTCGACCTGATCGCCGCCGTGCAGCCGCTGGCGGACAAGGCGTACGAGCAGCTGGCCCCGGGTGGTGGTCCCGTCGCCCTCGAGTACAAGCCGTCCGCGCCCGGTGACGCGCACACGCGCGAGGATCTGTTCGAGCAGCTGATGGCCGCGCTCGCCGAGGCTCGCAAGCAGGAGATCGAGCGGGGCGTCACCCTGGTGGGGCCGCACCGGGACGATCTGCTTCTCAAACTCGGTCAGCTGCCGGCCAAGGGGTACGCCTCCCACGGCGAGTCGTGGTCCTACGCCCTGGCGTTGCGGCTGGCGTCGTTCGATCTCCTCAGAGCGGAGGGCAACGAGCCGGTCCTCGTCCTCGACGACGTTTTCGCCGAGCTGGACGCCCGGCGCCGGGAGCGGCTGGCCGAGCTGGTGGCGCCCGGTGAGCAGGTGCTGGTGACGGCCGCGGTCGACGACGATGTTCCGGGTGTGCTGGCGGGTGTGCGGTTCACGGTGGCCGAGGGTTCGGTGGAGCGCGTATGAGCGGGGACGAGCCGGTCCCCGGGGGGCCCTCCGATGAGGGCGCGAACGGCAAGGGCGGCCCGGAGCCGTCGGGCGTCGACCTCGCGCGGGTGGCACTCAGGGCGGCGCGGGAGGCGGCACGGGCGCGTGGTGACGCGGCGCAGCAGAAGAAGCAGGCACGGCGCGGCGGCCTGCGCTCCGGGGCGCGTGCCGACGGCCGTGATCCGATGGCGTTGGGTTCGGCGATCAACCGGCTGATCACCGAGCGCGGCTGGGAGACGCCGGCCGCCGTGGGCGGGGTGATGGGCCGCTGGCCGGAGATCGTCGGTGCGGACGTGGCCAAGCACTGTGTGCCGGAGCGGTACGACGAGGACGAGCGGGTGCTGGTCGTCCGGTGCGATTCGACGGCGTGGGCGACGAATCTGCGGCTGCTCGCCCCGACGCTGGTGGCCCGCCTGAACGAGGATCTCGGACACGGGTCGGTGCGGGTGATCAAGGTGCTGGGGCCCGGTGGCGCCGGTGGTCCCGGTCGTCGTTACGGGCCGCTGCGCGCGCCCGGCAGCCGGGGCCCGGGCGACACCTACGGGTGAGCCGCGGGCGCGGTGTGCGGGCGGTCTGACGGTGGTCTGACGGTGGTCTGGCACCCCGTCAAAGGTGGGTGATGTACCTCACATAATTGGGTGTCTGCGGTGGGTGTGAACCGCCGACACTCTCTTCGTCACACAACCGCACGCGGTTGCGAATCACGATCTGACTCCCAAGTAGCCAAGGGTTGACGCCTCGAAGCGCTGAGTGCCGTTGTGAGCCTCTTGGGGCCCCCATCCCCATATCGGGAGTCGGACGAGCCTCGTTCAGGGCGGCACATGCGGACTCAGGTACCGGCAAACCCCCATCAGTGTCAGTGGTACCGGTAGAATGGAAGACAATCCCGCCCCGAACGTGGGGACCGTCCGGGACTAGCTGAGCAACGCTGATCAAGGCTTACCAACGCAACATGCCGCAGCCGCTCCGGCAACCTGCCGACGAGCCCGGCTCGTGCTGTGCCAGAAAGGGCGCTTCGTGGCCGATTCCGGCAACCCCAACGAGAACAACCCGTCCACCGACACCGGCGTGAGCGACGCGGTGAGCACCTCGAACGCCGAGGCGCCCGCCTCGTACGACGCCAGTGCCATCACCGTCCTCGAGGGCCTGGACGCGGTCCGCAAGCGACCCGGCATGTACATCGGCTCGACCGGTGAACGTGGCCTGCATCACCTGGTGCAGGAGGTCGTGGACAACTCCGTCGACGAGGCGCTCGCCGGCCACGCGGACACGGTGGACGTCACGATCCTCGCGGACGGCGGTGTCCGGGTCGTCGACAACGGCCGTGGCATCCCGGTGGGCATCGTCCCCTCCGAGGGCAAGCCCGCAGTGGAGGTCGTGCTGACCGTGCTGCACGCGGGCGGCAAGTTCGGCGGCGGCGGCTACGCGGTCTCGGGTGGTCTGCACGGCGTGGGTGTCTCCGTCGTCAACGCCCTCTCCACGAGGGTTGCCGTAGAGGTCAGGACCGACGGCTACCGCTGGACGCAGGACTACAAGCTGGGTGTCCCCACGGCACCGCTGGCCCGGCACGAGGCCACCGAGGAGACCGGCACGTCGGTCACCTTCTGGGCCGACGGTGACATCTTCGAGAGCACCGACTACTCCTTCGAGACGCTCTCCCGGCGCTTTCAGGAGATGGCCTTCCTCAACAAGGGCCTGAGGATCAACCTCACCGACGAGCGTGAGTCGGCGAAGGCCACCGCCGGCGCGGACGAGGCGGGCGAGGACGAGAAGCACGAGGTCAAGACCGTCTCGTACCACTACGAGGGCGGCATCGTCGACTTCGTGAAGTACCTCAACTCCCGCAAGGGAGAGCTGGTGCACCCCACCGTGATCGACCTCGAGGCCGAGGACAGGGACAAGAGCCTGTCGCTCGAGATCGCGATGCAGTGGAACGGCGGTTACACCGAGGGTGTCTACTCCTTCGCCAACATCATCCACACCCACGAGGGCGGTACGCACGAGGAGGGCTTCCGTGCGGCGCTGACCTCGCTCATCAACAAGTACGCGCGCGACAAGCGCCTGCTGCGCGAGAAGGACGACAACCTCACGGGTGACGACGTCCGCGAGGGTCTGACGGCGATCATCTCGGTGAAGCTGGGCGAGCCGCAGTTCGAGGGCCAGACCAAGACCAAGCTGGGCAACACGGAGGTCAAGACCTTCGTCCAGCGGGTGGTCTACGAGCGCCTGGCCGACTGGCTCGACCGCAATCCGAACGAGGCGGCGGACATCATCCGCAAGGGCATCCAGGCGGCCACCGCGCGCGTGGCGGCCCGCAAGGCCCGTGACCTGACCCGTCGTAAGGGCCTGCTGGAGACGGCGTCGCTGCCGGGCAAGCTGTCCGACTGCCAGTCGAACGACCCGGTCAAGTGCGAGATCTTCATCGTGGAGGGCGACTCCGCCGGCGGCTCGGCCAAGTCCGGCCGTAACCCGCAGTACCAGGCGATCCTCCCGATCCGCGGCAAGATCCTCAACGTCGAGAAGGCGCGCATCGACCGGATCCTGCAGAACCAGGAGATCCAGGCGATGATCTCCGCGTTCGGCACGGGCGTGCACGAGGACTTCGACATCGAGAAGCTCCGCTATCACAAGATCATCCTGATGGCGGACGCCGACGTCGACGGCCAGCACATCAACACCCTGCTGCTGACCTTCCTGTTCCGCTTCATGCGGCCGCTGGTCGAGGCCGGCCACGTGTACCTGTCCCGTCCGCCGCTCTACAAGATCAAGTGGGGCCGGGACGACTTCGAGTACGCGTACTCCGACCGTGAGCGCGACGCGCTGATCGAGATGGGCCGCAACGCCGGCAAGCGCATCCGCGAGGACTCCGTGCAGCGCTTCAAGGGTCTCGGCGAGATGAACGCCGAGGAACTGCGCATCACGACCATGGACCAGGAGCACCGCGTGCTCGGCCAGGTCACGCTGGACGACGCCGCGCAGGCCGACGACCTGTTCTCGGTGCTGATGGGCGAGGACGTCGAGGCACGGCGCGCGTTCATCCAGCGCAACGCCAAGGACGTCCGCTTCCTCGACATCTGAGTCGGTCTCAGCTGACCGCACCAGGAAGGATCTTCACCAGCAATGACCGACGAGAACACTCCTGTGACGACGCCCGAGGGTGACGCCCTGGCGATGCGTGTCGAGCCCGTCGGGCTCGAGACCGAGATGCAGCGCTCGTACCTCGACTACGCGATGTCCGTCATCGTCTCGCGTGCGCTGCCCGACGTCCGCGACGGCCTCAAGCCCGTGCACCGCCGCGTGCTGTACGCCATGTACGACGGTGGCTACCGCCCCGAGCGCGGCTTCTACAAGTGCGCCCGCGTCGTCGGCGACGTCATGGGCAACTACCACCCGCACGGCGACTCCTCCATCTACGACGCCCTGGTCCGCCTCGCCCAGCCGTGGTCGATGCGGATGCCGCTCGTCGACTCCAACGGCAACTTCGGTTCGCCGGGCAACGACCCGGCGGCGGCCATGCGGTACACCGAGTGCAAGATGGCGCCGCTGGCCATGGAGATGGTCCGGGACATCGACGAGGAGACCGTCGACTTCACGGACAACTACGACGGCCGCTCCCAGGAGCCGACCGTCCTGCCCGCCCGCTTCCCGAATCTGCTGATCAACGGCTCGGCCGGTATCGCGGTCGGCATGGCGACCAACATCCCGCCGCACAACCTGCGCGAGGTCGCGGCCGGCGCCCAGTGGTACCTGGAGAACTACGAGGCCTCGCACGAGGAGCTGCTGGACGCGCTCATCGAGCGCATCAAGGGTCCCGACTTCCCGACCGGCGCGCTGGTGGTGGGCCGCAAGGGCATCGAGGAGGCCTACCGCACCGGGCGCGGTTCGATCACCATGCGCGCGGTCGTCGAGGTCGAGGAGATCCAGAACCGCCAGTGCCTGGTGGTCACGGAGCTGCCGTACCAGACCAACCCCGACAACCTCGCGCAGAAGATCGCCGACCTGGTGAAGGACGGCAAGATCGGCGGGATCGCGGACGTCCGTGACGAGACGTCGTCCCGCACCGGCCAGCGCCTGGTCATCGTGCTCAAGCGGGACGCGGTCGCCAAGGTCGTGCTGAACAACCTGTACAAGCACACCGACCTGCAGTCGAACTTCAGCGCCAACATGCTGGCCCTGGTCGACGGCGTCCCGCGCACCCTCTCCCTGGACGCGTTCATCCGACACTGGGTGAACCACCAGATCGAGGTCATCGTCCGGCGTACGAAGTTCCGCCTGCGCAAGGCCGAGGAGCGGGCGCACATCCTGCGCGGCCTGCTCAAGGCCCTGGACGCCATCGACGAGGTCATCGCGCTGATCCGGCGCAGCGACACCGTGGAGATCGCGCGCGGCGGCCTGATGGACCTCCTCGTCATCGACGAGATCCAGGCCAACGCGATCCTGGAGATGCAGCTGCGCCGCCTGGCGGCGCTGGAGCGCCAGAAGATTGTCCGGGAGCACGACGAGCTCCAGGCGAAGATCACCGAGTACAACGAGATCCTCTCCTCCCCGGTCCGCCAGCGCGGGATCGTCGGCGAGGAGCTGACCGCGCTCGTCGAGAAGTACGGCGACGACCGCAAGACCAAGCTGATCCCGTACGAGGGCGACATGTCCATCGAGGACCTGATCGCCGAAGAGGACATCGTCGTCACGGTCACCCGGGGCGGCTACATCAAGCGCACCAAGACCGACGACTACCGGGCCCAGAAGCGCGGCGGCAAGGGCGTACGCGGCACGAAGCTCAAGGAAGACGACATCGTCAACCACTTCTTCGTGTCCACCACGCACCACTGGCTGCTGTTCTTCACCAACAAGGGCCGGGTCTACCGGGCGAAGGCCTACGAGCTGCCCGACGCCGGCCGGGACGCGCGCGGCCAGCACGTGGCGAACCTGCTGGCCTTCCAGCCGGACGAGACGATCGCCCAGATCCGCGCGATCCGCGACTACGAGGCGGTCCCCTACCTGGTCCTGGCCACGAAGGCGGGTCTGGTGAAGAAGACGCCGCTCAAGGACTACGACTCGCCGCGCTCGGGCGGCGTGATCGCCATCAACCTGCGCGAGCAGGAGGACGGTTCGGATGACGAGCTGATCGGAGCCGAACTGGTATCGGCCGACGACGATCTGCTGCTGATCAGCAAGAAGGCGCAGTCGATCAGGTTCACCGCCTCGGACGACACGCTGCGCCCGATGGGGCGTGCCACCTCGGGCGTGAAGGGCATGAGTTTCCGTGAAGGGGACGAGCTGCTCTCGATGAATGTTGTTCGAGCCGGTACGTTCGTGTTCACTGCCACCGACGGCGGGTACGCGAAGCGGACCTCCGTCGACGAGTACCGCGTCCAGGGCCGCGGCGGCCTCGGCATCAAGGCTGCCAAGATCGTCGAGGACCGTGGGTCGCTCGTGGGTGCGCTGGTGGTCGAGGAGCACGACGAGATCCTCGCCATCACACTCTCGGGCGGTGTGATTCGTACGCGAGTCAGCGGGGTCAGGGAGACGGGCCGTGACACCATGGGTGTCCAACTGATCAATCTGGGCAAGCGCGATGCCGTCGTCGGCATCGCACGCAACGCCGAGGCGGGACGCGAGGCGGAGGAGGTCGACGGCGATGTGGTCGTCGACGAGACCGCCGAGGATGCCGCGACCACCGGCACGGACGAGGGTGAGGCGCCCTCGGCCGAGTAGCACGAGGAGAGAGTCATCGTGAGCGGAGCCACGGGCGCCGGATCGGCCGGTACCTCCAGGGGTACGGAAACGGACGGCGGCGGCCGTGGCTTCGCCGCGCGTGCGACGGATTCGCACACGACTCAACTGCGCAAGATCGACGACGACGCGACCGATTCGCACTCGGCGAGCTCGTCCAAGACGCATGGATCCCAGGGGGGAACTGTGACGGACACCCGAGGCCAGCAGACTGAAACGGCGGCCTCGCCGCTGCCGGGAGACCGGCAGCCCCAGCAGCCCGGCGGGCCGTACCACCCGCCGCAGGCCTACCAGACCCAGGGCGGCAACGCGTCCGCCGCGGTGCGCCGTCCGCGCACCGGTGCCCGTACCACGCCCCGCGTGCGCAAGGCACGCCTGCGCGTGGCGAAGGCCGACCCGTGGTCGGTGATGAAGGTCAGCTTCCTGCTCTCCATCGCGCTCGGCATCTGCACGATCGTCGCGTCCGCCGTGCTGTGGATGGTCATGGACGCCATGGGCGTCTTCTCGTCGGTCGGCAGCACGGTCTCCGAGGCGACCGGCTCGAACGAGTCCAACGGCTTCGACCTGCAGTCCTTCCTGTCGCTGCCCAACGTGCTGCTGTTCACGACGATCATCGCGGTCATCGACGTCGTCCTCGCGACGGCGCTGGCCACGCTCGGCGCGTTCATCTACAACCTGTCCGCCGGCTTCGTCGGCGGCGTGGAGCTGACGCTCGCCGAGGACGAGTGACCGCCGCTCGCCGGTCGCGCGACAACCGATTTTGGGACTGCCCGCCTCGTGCGCTAATCTTCAGGAGTCAGCGCGCGGGACATACACCGCAGAGCGCGGCGGGGCTATAGCTCAGTTGGTTAGAGCGCATCCCTGATAAGGATGAGGCCACAGGTTCAAATCCTGTTAGCCCCACCAGCGAAAAGACCCCCAGTCGGTAGCGGCTGGGGGTCTTTGACATCCATGGCCGGCATCAGCCGATGCGACCATCCCGGTCACCGGTCACCGGTCACCGGTCACCGGTCACCGGTCACCGGTCACCGGCCACCGGCCATCGGCCGTCGAGTCGGCCCAGGCAGAGACGGGCAGACGGTGTGGGCCGAAGGCGGACGGGACGGCTGCGGTCTCCGGTCTCCGCTCTAGGTGGGTGACCAGGTCCGTCGTTTGGATCAGGGTCGGGGCCTTCTGCCGAGCAGGTGTTCCGCCGGCCGCTCCCCGTAGTCGCGCTCATGACAGACTCGGCGGCGTGTCGGAGCCCCGGCGTATCGGCTTTCGGGGAATCTCGCCCAGGGCCAGGGCCAGGGCCAGGGCCAGGCCCAGGGCCGGACGGTGGACCGTCGGCTGTACGACAGGATGCGGGCCACCGGCACCGAGACCTCACGGGCACCGGGGCGCCGAAGTTCCCGAGCGTCACCGCGTTGCGTCCTGAGTTGCCGGACACCTCCAGCCATTTCCACGGCCGACGGGACGCGAAAGCGCCCGACCGCTGGCGACGGGGGATGCGCCAGCGGCCGGGCTGTGGCCAAGGCTAACAAGACCGGGTGCCTGGTGGGGGACATTCACTCATCGCACGGGCGCTCGTACGAGAGGCGGGGCAGGTATTCGTGCCACTTCTCCTCGGTCAGCACACCCTGAGTGGCCGAGCAGATGCGGTCGATGGCGTCGCCCACGCCCAGGTTCCACAGCCGGACGGTGTCCGTGCCGCTCGACACCCCGAACATGTGACTCACGGGGCTGAAGGACAGGAAGTTGCCCGAATTGGCGTTGGGGCTCATCGACTCCCCGATGGCGGCGGCCTCGGCGGGCGTGCGGACGTCCCAGAGCCGGACCGTGTTGTCGTTGGACCCGCTCGCCAGGGTGTCGCCGTCCCGGCTGAACGTCAGCGACACCACCGAGTCGGTGTGGCCGGCGAGCGTCGAGTCCGGCGGGGCCGTTTCGCGGGGGTCGGTGACGTCCCAGAGCCGGACCGTGCCGTCGTCGCTGCCGCTGGCCAGCGTATGGCCGTCCGGGCTGTAGGACAGCACGTTGACCGGTCCGAGGTGCCCCGTACGGGGCGCGCCGAGGCGAGCGGCGTGACGGGGGTCGGTGACGTCCCAGAGCCGGACGGTGTCGTCCGCGCCGCCGCTCGCGAGAGAGCGGCCGTCCGGGCTGAAGGCGAGGGCGTTGACGTATCCCTTGTGCCCGGTGAGCGGCTTGCCCAGTGGGCGGGGACGGGACGGGTCGTCGGTGTTCCACAGCTGGATGGTGCGGTCCTCGTAGGCGGTGGCCAGTGTGTGGCCGTCCGGGCTGAACGCCAGGGTGTCGGGGCCCGCGTAGCGGGTGCGCAGCGCCACGGGCGGCCCGTGCGCGGTGGGCCTGGCCGGGTCCGTGACGTTCCACAGCTGTACCGCGCGGCTTCCCGTCAGCACCGCCAGGGTGTCGCCGTCCGGGGAGAACACCAGGGAACGTACGTCACCCTCGGCCGGTCTGAAGGGTTCGCCCAGTGATCCGGGCCGGCCGGGGCTCGTCACGTTCCACAGCCTGATCCTTCCGTCGCGCGCCGCCGTGGCCAGTACGTGCCCGTCCGGACGGAAGGCTCCGATGCGGCCGATCATGTCCGAGGTCGGCAGCGACCACAGGCGGACCTTGCTGTCGCCGCTTCCGGTGGCGAGCGTGCGGCCGTCGGGGCTGAAGCCGAGGGCGTACATCTCGCCGCTGCTTCCCGCGAGGGGCACGCCGATCTGGGACGGGTAGGCCGGGTCGCTGACGTTCCACAGGCTCGCCGTGCTGTCCGCGCTGCTCGCGGCGAGCATGTCCCCGTCCGGGCTGAAGGCCACGGACCAGACGGGGCCGGTGTGGCCGGTCAGCGGCGAGCCGATCCGTGTCGCGTCGCGTGGGTCGGCCACGTCCCAGAGCCGGACGGTGTCGTCCGCGCCGCCGCTGGCGAGGGTGCGGCCGTCGGGGCTGAAGGCCACGGAGTGCACCAGGGCGGTGTGGCCGGTCAGCGGCGCGCCGAGGCGAGCGGAGTGACGGGGGTCGGTGACGTCCCAGAGCCGGACCGTGTCGTCGTCGCCGCCGGCGGCGAGGGTGCGGCCGTCGGGGCTGAACGCCACCGAGCGCACCGCCGCGGTGGGGCCCGTCAAGGCGTCGAGCGCCTTCGGCCGGCCTGGATCGGCCACGTCCCACAGCCGGACGGCGTGGTCGTCGTGGGCGGAGGCCAGCGTGCGGCCGTCGGGGCTGAAGGCGAGCAGGTAGACGGTGCCGCCGTGACCTGCGAGGGGAGGGGCGAGCGGGCGCGGGCGGCTGGGGTCGGTGACGTCCCACAACCGGATGGTGCCGTCGTCGGAGGCACTGGCCAGGGTGCGGCCGTCCGGGCTGAACACCGCGGAGCTCACCCAGCTCGAGTGGCCGGTGAGGGGCTCGCCCAGCGGCTTGGGACGAGCGGAGTCCGACACGTCCCACAGGCGTACGGTCCGGTCGTAGCTGGCCGTCGCCAGGGTCCGTCCGTCCGGGCTGAAGGAGGTGAGGTAGACGGCGCCGGTGTGCCCGAGGAGCGGCGTGGCCAGCGGCGCGTTCACGATCGAGATCAGCCGGTTCCGCACGTCCTCGTCGTCCGGCCGCAGGCGGTGCGCCGCCAGGTCGAGCTGGGCCGAGAGCGACGGGTCCGTGTACTGGACCCGGTCCGCCTCGGCCACCACCTGCTCGAACACCGCGTCGTTGCGCTGCTGCCAGGCGACCACCGCCGAACCGACCGCCACGAGCGCCAGGACGACGAGCGCCGACACCGCGGCACGACTGATCAGGACGGAGCGCTTGCGCAGCCTGACCGCGGCGGCCAGGAACTCCACCGCGCTCCGGGTCAGGAAGGTGCCGTCGGCCGACTCCGCCCAGCCGCGGGCGCGCTCGAGCCGGGAGCCCCGGTAGAGCAGGGAGGCGTCCCGGTCCGACTCCTCCCAGGCCCGGCCGTCCTCCTCGAGCCGCTGGCGCAGCAGGTTGCCGGTGCGGTCCTCGTCGATCCAGTCGCGCAGGCGTGGCCAGGCGTGGAGCAGCGCCTCATGGGTGATCTCCACGGTGTCCGCGTCGAGTGTCACCAGCCGGGCGCGCACCAGTGCTTCGAGCGACTCCTCCGTCTTGCCGGGATCCCTCGACTCCTGCGCCAGCCGGCGCCGGGCGCCGCGCCTGCGGGTGGCCTGGGTGTCCTCGCTCACCCGGACCAGCCTGAGCAGGAGCAGCCGCGCGGCCGTGCGCGCCGCCGGGTCGAGGCCCGACCAGGCCCGCTCGGCGGTCGCCGCCACCGCTCCCTGGATCCCGCCGGCCGCGCGGTACCCGGCCAGTGTCAGCCGGCCCGCCTTGCGGCGCTGCCAGGTGGCGAGGAGGGCGTGCGAGAGGAGCGGCAGCACGCCCGCGTCGTGCGCCCCACCCGGGCCGCCGCTGCTCACCTCCCGGATGATCAGTTCCGCCAGCCCGGGTTCGAGCTCCATTCCCACGGCCCGGGCCGGGCCGTTCACCGCCTCGCGAAGTTCGGCGGTGGTCAGCGGTCCGAGCACCATGTGCCGGTGCTGCAGCGCGTCCGCCAGTTCGGGATGGCGCAAGCACTGCTCGTAGAAGTCCGCGCGTACGCCGAGGGCCACGAGTACGGGCGCCGGGTCCTGCGGACCGCCGGGTGCGCACGCGGCCTGGAGGAGCCGGACGAACGCGCGGCGCTCCGACTCGTCGGTACAGAGGGTGAAGATCTCCTCGAACTGGTCCACGATGACGACCGGCCGTGCCGTCGGGGCTGCCGGGGCTGCCGGGGCTGCCGGGGCTGCCGGTGCCGCCGGTGCCGCCCCGGACCCTGGCCTCGACTCCGGGGGCGGGGGCGGGGGCGCCTCCGAATCCCGTCCCGGTTCGGGGCCCGGCTCCCGTTCCGGTTCGCGTCCCGGCTCCCGTTCCGGTTCGGGGCCCGGCTCCCGTTCCGGTTCGCGTCCCGGCTCCCGTTCCGGTTCGCGGCCCGGCTCCTGTCCCGGTTCGCGTCCCGGCTTCCGTTCCGGCTCCGTCGCGGCCTCCGCCCTGTCGCGGGCCCACGCGGCGAAGGCGTCTCTGGCCGCACGCGCGGTTTCCGGGGCGTCCGGGCCCCCCTTCGCCGCGCTCTCGGCGGCGGATACGGCGGCGACGACGGGCGCGAGCTCGGGTATCCGGCGGGCCAGCTCCCCGAGCGGATCGCCTCCCGGTACGAGTTGGAGCACCTCCCTCGGCGACCCGCTCCCGTCGTCCAGCGCGCCCTTCCGCAGGGCGGGCACCAGTCCGGCGTTCAGCAGGGAGGACTTGCCCGCCCCGGACGCGCCTACGAGCATGACCAGGCCGCCCGAGCCCTCCGCCGCGCGGAGCTGGGCGACGAGGGCGTCCGTGCTCCGCTCCCGCCCGAAGAACCAGCCCGCGTCCTGCTGACGGTACGCGGCCAGGCCGCGGTAGGGACAGACACCGCCGGGAGCGGCCGGGGCCTCGTCCGGGCCCTCCTCACTCCCGGCGGACGGCGCGGGGCGCTCGCCGGTCGGGTCGGCCACCGCCCGCTCCCACAGGCGCTGCCACTGGGCCAGGTCGTACAGGCCCGCGGAGACCGGTACGGGTCGCGCGCGCCGGGCCTGGGGGATGAGGACGTGCAGCACGGCCGCGAGGGCGGGGAACTGGGCGGGCACGTTCTTGGCTCGCCGCCAGTCGCTGATCCGCTGGGCGGAGACCCGCACGGGCCGCCCTCGTTCGTCGACCCGCTGGAGCCGGACGACCGCCTCGGACACGCGTTTGAGGGGAGGGTTGCCTGCCTCCTTGTACAGCAGTGCGAGACGTTCCGCGAAGGCCGTGCGTGCCCCTGAGTCGAAACTCAAGGTCTCCACTCCTTACTTCCCCCGCACCTGGACGTCCGGACCGGAAAACTCACTCTATACACCTGACCTGCGGCTACGTCATGTCCGCTGCAGCGGAAGCTCCTCGGCGGCGACCTCAACTGGCAGGATCACGTCGCAGTGGCGAGTCGCCCGCCCGGCACCCGGACAGGTCAGCGGCCCAGTGCCTGGAGAGCCACCCCGTAAGGCCGCACGTTCTCGGTCACCTTTCGGTGGCACCGCCCTCCCCGACCCGGTCCGGTACCGCGTACAACACGCCGTCGGCATGGCTTGGCTCCGGTCCCCACGAGGGGAGGGACCGGTGCCGAACCATGCCGACGGGCGCGGACGGCCGCGGCGGGCGCCGATCGCTCCTCGGCACTACGGCCGGCGGGCGTCGTGCGTCGGGCGTCGGGCGTCGGGCGTCGTGACCAGCAGACCGCGCTCGGACCAGCAGACCGCTCCCGGTGTGCTACTCGCCGGTGACGCCGCCCCGGATACCCGCGGTCAGTTCGCGCCCGGCCTCGGTGGCGTCGTGGAAGATGCCGGACGATCTTGTGAACGTCGGTCCAACGGACAAGCGGACAAGGCGGATTCAATGCGGTGCTCCGCGGGCAGGCACGTCGTAATGGTTTCGATTCGAGCGCCGCTGGAGTGTGTATGAGGATCTCCGTCGACCCGGAGCAGTGCTACGGCTCCGGCGACTGCGTCCACCGGGCTCCGTCCGTCTTCACCCAGGTGGACGGCCTGGGTGCCGTGATACCCGGACGCGAGAACGAGACCGACGCGCCACGGGTACGCGAGGCGGTCGAGGGGTGCCCCTCCGCCGCGATCGTCATCACGGGGGAGCACTGAGCGCCGGGGAGCGTTGAGCGTTGGGGAGCACTGAGCGTCGGAGGAGCAGTGGGTGGCCCGAGGGGCAATGGGTGGCCGAGGAGGGTTGAGTATCCGGGGAGGGCCGGGTGCCCGGGTAGGGCCGGGCGTTTCCGTGGCCGAGGGCCTGGTCACGCTCGGCAGCCGGTACGTGCGAAACGGCCCCGGCACGTTCGGGAAGGCGGCGCTCGCCGCGCGCTGGCTGAACCCCCATCTGCGCGAGCAGCCCCGCCGGCGAGTCGTCAGAGTGCGTTCCGGCGCACTGTTCGCCGTGGACACCCAGGACCTCATCCAGCGGTACCTGTACCTGTTCGGCGCCTGGGAGCCGCACATGACGGCCTGGCTGCGGCACCGGCTGCGGCCAGGGGACGGCTTCGTCGACGTCGGGGCCAACATCGGCGTCTTCAGCGTGCTCGCGGCACGGCTCGTCGGTGACGGGGGGCGGGTCGTCGCGATCGAGGCCTCCCCCGCCTTCCACCACCGCCTGGTGCGGCACGGCCAGCTCAACGGATGCCGCAACATCCGCGCGCTCAACGCCGCCGTCTCCGACGGCCACAAGACCCTGACCTTCGTCCTCGCCAGCTCGCACAACATGGGTGCGAACAGCATCGTGCCGTACGACGGCCCGGCGGAGTCCACCTTCGAGATCGAGGCCCGGCCGCTGCCGGAGCTGCTCGACCCGGCGGAGATCGCGAGCGCCCGGGTGATCAAGATCGATGTCGAGGGCGCGGAGGGGAGCGTCGTCCGCGGCCTGGCGCCGATGCTGGGCAGCCTGCGGCCCGACGCGGAGATCAGTGTCGAGGTGACGCCCGAGCGCATGGCCCGGCTCGGCGACTCCATCGACGAACTGCTGACGGTGATGCGCGACGCCGGCTTCCACGTCTACCGGCTGGCCAACGACTACGCACCCGAGAGCTACCCCGCGGCACTGGGCGGCGTGCCGGGAGGGGCCGACGAGCCCGGAGTGCCGGTCCGCTGGCGGGGACCCGTGGTCGAGGAGAGCGACCTGATCTTCTCCCGGGTCGACGCGGAGACGCTGCCTTGACCGCTGCCCTGCTCTGACCGCCGCCCTGCTCTGACCGCCGCCCTGATCGCCGCTCCGTCTTGACCGCGCGTGGGTTTCAGGCGCCGGCGGGAAAAGGCCACCTGAAGGACGCCAGCGCCCGCGCCCTGGCCTCCACGACGGCCATCCGCACATCGCGGTCGGCGGGGTCCACGTGGGCGGCCTGGCCGGTCACCTGGCCCTCCCACTTGCGGTAGAGAAGGCCCACCTCTTCGGAGAACCACCCCCGGCTCACGCAGTTGAGCGCCAGCAGCAGGCCCGTGTCCTCCGAAGCGGGCAGGGCCATCCAGCCGCCGAGAGCGAGCAGCAGGTCGCGCCGTACCAGGAGCGTCGCCGGGTGGACCTGGGCGCGGAAACCGTTCGCCTTCCAGTGGTCGAGCACCTCCCCGCACTCGATCGGCCCGTGCTCCGGGTCGCCCGGGAATCCGGCCGTCGAGCCGTCGGGCAGGAGGTCCAGGACCCGGGACGTCGCCCACCCGAGCGTCGGATCGGCCTCGAGGGCGGCCAGGTCGCGGGCCAGGGCGCCCGGTGAAAGCTGGTCGTCGGCGTCCAGGGTCTTCACGTAGTCGCCGTCCGCGTGGGCCAGGGCCAGCGTGCGGGCCACACCCGGGCCGCCCTGCCGTCCCTGCCGGAAGATGACGCGCGGGTCGTCGGGCACGTGCGGCCGGACACCGTCGGTCCGCCCGTCCTCCTGGATGACCCAGCACCACTCCCAGCCGGCGGGCAGCTCCTGCGCGCACAACGAGGCGTGGGCCTCCGGCAGGAAGGGGGCGGAGGGGCCGTGGACGGCCGTGACGATGATGACGCGCCGGTTCACGGCGGCACTCACCACCTTTCCGGGCGAGTGGTGAAGAGCAGGTCGTCCGCGATCACTTCGTAGGCCTTCGGCACTGGTACTCACCGGTCAGCTTGGTCGGGCACGGGTCTGGTCACGGTCCGGGGCCTGGTCACGGTCCGGGCCTGATCGTGATGCGGGCCTGATCGTGATGCGGGCTTCAGCCTAGGCATTCCTCACGAGGACCTGACGAGTGGGTTGACCCGGAACATGGCGGCGGCCCGGCTGCTCTGTCGAGCGGCCGGGCCGTTTCTCGCGTGTGGTGCTGTACGCAGATCGCCGTGACGTCTGGTTCGGGCGGTGTGGGCGGCGTGGCGAGTGCCTGGCGCGCGCCGGGCCGCTCAGCGTTGGAGTGGCTCGGTGTGCTGGGCGGTGGTGTGCCGGGCCGGGGAGGCCGCGGTGTCGTCGCACAGGAGGTCGGTGGACGTGGCGGCGGCTGCGTCGGCGACCGGACGGTGGCGGCAGTTGGGGGCCTTGCCGTGCGCCTCGGCGCGGATGCGCTGTTTCATCGTGGGGGGCAGGGAGCCGGTACGTGACCAGGACCAGGGTGCCGCCGCCGCGGGTGCCGCCTCGGGGGAGGCGCTCTCGGTGTTGCTGTGCGTTCCGGTCTGCGGTACGGCCGCGGAGGCGGTCGTCGTGATGAGTCCGAGCGCCGTGCACAGCGCGAGGAAGGCGGTGACGATGGTGGTCCACAGCGTCATGACCTTGTTCCGGGCCATAACCCCTCACTTTCGGGTTGGGCGAGTTGCGTACTTTCCTCATGATGTGTATGTGCGCCGCGAAGTGGTGGACCGACGCCCGTGGCGCGTCGATGTTCAGATGAACACCACCCGGATGGACGCAAGAGGTCGGAAAAGGTGCCCAGGCGGGAGGGATGCGGGCAAAAGTCACGTTCCGTCAGGGTGTGATCACCCTCCGATCGGAACGGCTTGGTCCGCTCTTATTGGGCTCCGACGGCGGGCAGTTGGCCGCCGACACAGGTCACCGATCGGTATCGGCCGGTGTGTATAGTCGGGCGGCAGAGGTCCCCTACGTCAAGGAAAGACGAGGTAGCGCGGTGAAGAAGCTTCTCCTGGTCGCACTGGCCGCCATCGGCGGGCTCCTCGTGTACCGCCAGATCCAGGCGGATCGCGCCGAGCAGGATCTGTGGACGGAGGCGACTGACTCCGTGCCCACGGGTTCGTGAGTACGACCGACATCCGGTCCTGAGCAGACCCCGGCCGTCATACGGTCGGGGTTTTGTGTTGCCCGGATTCCGCTGCCCGGATTGCGTTGCCTGGTTTCCGCCGCCGGTGTTCCGTGCGGGGGCGCGGAAGCGCGGGATCGCGCGGCAGGATGGGCACGGTCCGGTCCAGGCGGCGGCGGCAGTGCCGGTGAGCGCGAGGGGTGGCGGGTGATGGGGCGGTGGTGTACGGCTTGGTGGGGCACAGGGTCGGGGCATGCCGGGTCGGGGCGTACCGGGTCAATGCGAGCCGAGTCGGGGCGTACCGGGCCAGGGGGTGCTGGAACATGGCGTACCGGAATGTGGCGTGCCGGTTCAGGGCGTACCGAATCCGGGACTGACCGACCGCCTACGTCCGTGCGCTTGGCGGTCGTGACCGTCGTACTGGCCGCGACCGCCGCCCTGCCCGGTGGAGCGGCGCTCGCCGGAACGTCACCCGGCTACGCCTTCGCCGAGGACGCCCGGCGGATCGCGGGCGCGAGCGGCACTTCGGACGCCGTACGCCTGGAACCCGGTGCCACGTACCGCAGTTCCCTGCCGAGATCCGGCGCTCGCTACTACCGCATCGAACTCGACGCCGCCTCGGACGCCTACGTCTCCGTCACCGCCGTACCCGGCTCCGACGGTGAGGTCACCGCAGTCGACGGTATCCGGGTCTCCGTACAGGACGCCGACGGCGGTTCTTGCTCCTCCGACAGCGCTACCTTCGGCGCCGCCCACAGTCCCCGCCCCGTCACGGCCCGGGGCATGCGTGAGATCGCCCCCGGTGAGACCCGGTGCCAGGAGCCCGGCACCTATTACGTCGCGGTCGAGCGGTCCCGCCCCCAGGACTCCCCGCCGGAAGCCTGGGATCTGGAGCTCACCGCCGTCACCGAACCGCGCCCGGAGCGGACCGGCGCGACCACCGCACCCGAGGCCTGGGACTCCGCCTCCCCGGAGCCCCTCACCGGCGAGCCGCGCCGACGCACGGGCGGCGGCGGCTTCGCCCACGCCACTCCCCTCGGGCAGGGAGCGTGGCGCGACGACATCCGGCCCGGGCAGACCCTCTTCTACGAGGTGCCGGTCGGCTGGGGCCGCCAGTTGTACGCGACCGCCGAACTCGGCAGCTCCGGCGCAGGCTCCGGCTATGCCACCAGCGCCCTGCACCTGGCCCTCCACAACCCCGTGCGCGGGGAGGTCGACGACACCGCGCGGGGATACACCGGCCGCCCGACGTCGGTCGGCCTCGCTCCGCTGCCACCGGTGTCCTACGCCAACCGGTACGCCACCGACGGACAGGCCCGCGCGATGAGGTTCGCCGGCTCCTACTACCTCGTGGTGCACCTCGCGGCACAGGTGGCCGACGACTTCGGCGAGGGCCCCTTCGGGCTGACGCTGCGCGTACGGCTCGGCGGAGCGGCGCAGGCCGGCCCGGAGTACGCGGGGGAGTCCGAGCCGAAGGGTGTCTTCGAGGTTTCGGCCCAGGACCGGGCGGCCGCGTCGGTGGACGGTGGCGCGGACGACGACGTCGCCATGAAGGCGGTCGCCGTGGGCGGAATCGGCACCGGCAGCCTGCTGCTCGTGGGCCTGGGGTTGTGGACGGCGGCGGCGCGGCGCGGGCCGGTCAGGCGCTAGTGGAGGCCCGGACTCAGATACGGGTGAGGGCCCAGAAGCCCACGGCGTAGCAGGCCAGCGCGAGGAACAGGAGCGGTACCGCCACTCTGGCCGGAGGACCACCGGCACGGCGTCGCCGCCGCGCCGCGCGGTGCTGCGGGTACGACTGGGCGGGAGACCGGCGTGACTGCGGGCTCTGAGCGGTGTACGAGGCGGTGGGGGCGTCGGCTCGCTGCTGCGGGTGCGGTGCCAGTGCCTCGGCGGGGAGCGGCGGCGGGTACGGGGGCCGCGGCTGTTGCGGGTTGTGCGGGAGGGCCGGGGGCTGTGCGTGCGCCTGCGGAAGGGCGGGCGCAGGCGAGGAGGGGACGGTCTGCTGTGGGGGCGGCAGATGAAAACTGCCGGTCTCCGACATGGTGGGCGGGTGCGCGGGTCCGGGGTCCGTCACCGGCGAGGTGCCGGCCGGGGTGGACGGCACGTGGCCGATGGGTGGCGGAGCCTCGGCCGGGACCGGCGTGCCGTCCGGGGCGGGCGACGGGCGATCCGGGACCGGCAAGGCATCTGCGGCAGACGAAGCACGGCCCGGGACCGAGGCAGACGAAGTACGGCCCTGGACCGAGGCGGGCGTCGGATGGCCCGGGACCGAGGCGGGCGTCGAACGGTCCGGGACCGGCGAGGCGTCGGCGGCGGGTGACGTAGGTGCCGGGACCGGGGTGCCGCCCGGAGCGCCGGGAGTGCGGCCCGGGGGCGGCGATGGCGTGTGGTCGGGGGGCGATTCCGGGCGGGGGCGCTGCCGTGGGTCCGTCGGGGTTTCGTCCACCCCCGACGCCTTCCTGAACGGCCCGTCGGGGCCGAACCCGGTGGGCAGCGGGCCGACTTGGTCGAAGATCTCGATCAGCTCGTCGTCGGGGCCGGGTTCCGGCAGCAGCTCGGCCGCCGCGGCCAGTGCCTTGCGCGCCCCCGTGGCGGTGCGGAACCTGGCCGGTGGGTCCGGCTGCACCAGCGTCGCCACGACCTGCCACAGCGGCTCCGGGATCCCCTGCGGCGCGGGCGGCGTCCCGTGTTCGGCGAAGTACTGCACCAGCGCCTTGGCGTCCGGCTTCGCCCCCTCCAGCAGGTACAGGGCGACCAGGCCCACGGCGAACAGGTCGGCCGGGAAGTCCGGCTCCGCGCCCATCATCTGCTCCGGCGCGAGATAACCCGGCGTCCCCACCACGAGGTTGGTCTCCGTCAGCCGGGGCTCGCCCAGCCGCATCGCGATACCGAAGTCGGACAGCCGCAACCGGGGCCGGCCCGTCCCGGTCGCTTCGAGCAGCAGGTTGGCGGGCTTGATGTCACGGTGCACGACGTCCTCCGCGTGCACCGCCGCCAGGCCCGCGAGGAGCTGGTCGAGGAGGGTGCAGACGAAGGCGGGCGGCAGGGGACCGTAGTCCCCGACCAGGTGGACGAGCGAGCCGCCCGTGACCAGGTCCATGGTGAACAGGACCTTGTCGTCGTCGGCGGCCCAGCTCGCGGGTGCGAGCACATGGGGATGATCGATCCGCATTGCCTGCTCGCGTACGAACCGCAGCAGCGAGTGCGCGTCCCGCTGCTGGAGCACCTTGGCGGCCACGTACCGCCGGCGGCGATGGTCCCAGGCACGCCAGACGGCACCGACCCCGCCCCGGCCGATCGGATCGACCAGCTCGTACCGGCCCGCGAACACCTCACCCATGGCTGTGCGCCGCTCCTCCCCTGGGACCTGTCGCGCCACTCCCGCGGCCCGGCCGCCGTACCCCCTTCCGGCTACCGGGCCCCGGGGTCAGTTCTGGTGGGACTGGTAGTGCGCCACCGCGTCCGAGGTGCGGCCCGCGCCGTACACCCGCAGGAACTCCGCCAGCTCCGGGTGGGACGGGGCCAGTGCGTCCGCCGCGTCGATGATGTCCCCGGCGGCCGCCACCGAGCGCAGCAGCGACTGGATCTCGCGGACCACCCGCTTGACCGTGGGCGCCCCCGAACTACTCGTGGTCGTGGTGGTGTTGCTGAGCACCGAACCCCCCTGCGACTTCTTGATCTCGTCCATGCGCTCCGTCGCCTCGGCCGCGCTCACACTGCCGTCCGCGACCTGCCCCGCCAGGTCCTGCAGCAGCTGCACCCGCTGAACCACCGCGGGGTTGCCGATCTTCGCCCGCTGGCCGCTCATCAGCTGCGACAGCATCGGTGCGGACAGCCCCAGCACCCCCGCGAGACGAGCCTGGTTCAGACCAAGATCGTCGATGAGCCTGCGGAAGAGCGCCCCCAGCGGCTCCCCATACCAGTTCCGCTGCAGTTCCCGCGCTCTTGCGGTGGCTTCCTGCTGTGCGGCGTCCATTGCGTCTCCCCATCGCTTCCCCAAAAACCGCAGTTCGCTCCAGCGAACCACGCCGAGCATCTTACGGAGCGTGGTGTTTCCCCGGGAGCCCCAATCATTTGTGAGATACGGGGGGCGACCCGGTACTCTTGCTCTGCGGCGCCCGCCGGACCGAGATCGACCGGCTCGGACGCCTGCTACGGGGCCTTAGCTCAGTTGGTAGAGCGCTGTCTTTGCATGGCAGATGTCAGGGGTTCGACTCCCCTAGGCTCCACTCCACAGCCCCTCCGAACTGCGGAAACGCGGTTCGGAGGGGCTTTTGCGTGCCGGTGGGTCGGCACGGTGGTGCCGACGGGGATCCGAAGAGCCCCGAATCCTCCGGCGTTTGCGGAGCTCTTCGTCCCCTGGCGTCCCCCGCTTCCCCCCCCGTCCCCCACGGCTTCGTGAGGTGATCGTCGGCGCCGAGGCCGCAGCCGCAGCCGAGGCCGACGCCGCTGCCGCAGCCGAGACCGAAGCCGAAGCCGGAAGCCCTGCCGCCGAGGCGGCCGGCGGCGGTGAGCATCAGGATCGGCATGCAGCTGCCGGAGGCCACGCGCATGGCGTCGAGGCTACGGGCCGGTACATATCGCCGGCGTACCGAAAACCGCATACGTGCCGGCAACACCACGTCACTTTCACTGGCGGCAGGGCCCTGGGCCCGTAGCGGACGAACACGGAACACGGCAGTGAGCGAGGACGGGACGATGACGCGGGTGGACATGGCGGAGTCCGGACAGGGCAGTCCGACGGACACCGGAGTGCCGGGTGCCGGGTGCCGGGTGCCGGAGCCGGCGTCCCGGCGTACGGCCCCGGCGGGACCTGGCGCGCGAGCCTGCGCCGGGCGATCCGCAACTGCTTTCGGCCGGGTCCCTCGAAGCGCGGCCCGGTGCTCGCGGCACTGGCACTGTTCCTCGGCCTGTTCCTGCTGCTGTACCCGGAGATCCCGAATCGGATCGGTGGCCTCGGCAGCCTGGTGGCGACCTTCCTGCCGTGGTTCGGCCTGTTCGTCCCGGTGCTGCTGGCCGGGGCCCTGTGGCGCCGCTCCCCCGCCGCGGTGATCGCGCTGCTGCTGCCGGTCACGGTGTGGCTGAACCTCTTCGGCGGGCTGCTCGGCGACAAGGCCCACTCGGGCGGCGACCTCACCGTGGTGAGCCACAACGTCGGCGCCGACAACCCCGACCCCGCCGGCACCGCCCGCGACCTGAGCTCCTCCGGTGCGGACGTGCTGGCACTGGAGGAGATCACGCCGCAGGCCAGGGGCACGTACGAGAGGGAACTGGCGAAGGCGTACCCGTACCGCACGGTGCAGGGCACGGTCGGGCTGTGGAGCAGGCTGCCGCTGTCCGGCACCCGGCCGGTCGACATCGAGCAGGACGCCGGGCCGCTGGGGGAAACCAAGCCGGCCGAGACCAAGGCGGCCTGCAACCGGGCCCTGCGCACCACGGTGGCCACGGACCAGGGGCCGCTGGCGGTGTACGTGGCCCACCTGGGGTCCGTGCGGGTGAACCCCCGGGCGGGCTTCTGGACGGACTCCCGGGACCGAAACGCGCGGGCGCTCGGCGAGGCCGTCGCCGCCGAGCGGAACGAGCGGGTGGTGCTGCTCGGCGATCTGAACGGCACCACCGACGACCGCGCCTTGGAGGGCATCACCTCGCGGCTGGACTCGGTCCAGGACGTCGCCGGGGACGGCTTCGGCTTCAGCTGGCCGGCGAGGTTCCCGGTGGTGCGGATCGACCAGATACTGGTCCGCGGCGTGGAGCCGAAGAGCTCGTGGCTGCTGTCGGCCACCGGCAGCGACCACCGGCCGGTGGCGGCCGGAATCAGCTGGTGAGCGACGCGCGCAGCCGGTTCGAGTCCGTCGGCCGGCCGTCGCGGTGACCGGAGTGCGGAAGACCCGGGGCCGGGCCTCCGCGGTTCAAGTACGAGGTTCGGCCGGCCTGCCGGACCGAGGACGGTCCTCCGCCGGTGACGGTCGATCTCCGAAAGTGATGGGAAACACGAGGCCGTTCCCCTCGGAGATGAGAGAGCCGAGGACGCCCGCAACCGCCCCACCAGGCAAGAAAGTTGACCGAACTCCTCGGCGGACCGCCGCGCCGCACCGCCGCACCGGAGCGACCGCCGCCCCTGGGCGCGCCCCGACGCCCCAGCGCCCCGCCGAGCACCAAGGGGGAGCTGTCTGCTCTTGATATCGTCACCCCACAGGGCACCAGCGCCACACCCCTGCGGCGCGGTGCCACGTGGCTCATCGCCGTCGGAGCCGCCGGTCGCTGCCGACGAGGTGGAAGGGGTAACGATGCGGGCGAAGGTACGGGCCGCTCTCGACGCGCTCTATATGAAGCGGCTGGTCAGGGAGTTGGAGGGACGCCCACGCCCCCAGCACATCGGCATCATGCTCGACGGCAACCGCCGATGGGCCAAGATGTCAGGGATCGACGATCCGCGAGAGGGCTACCGGGCCGGCGGAGCGAAAGTGCAGGACTTCCTGCGCTGGTGCGACTCCGCACAGATCGAACACGTCACCCTGTTCATGCTCTCCGACGACAACCTCCACCGGCCCGAAGACCAGCTGAACCCGCTCATCGACATCATCGCCGAGGTCGTGGAACGGCTCGCCGCACCGGGCAACCCCTGGCCCGTCGAAGTCGTCGGCGCCCTGGACCTGCTGCCCGCCGAGTCCGCGACCCGCCTCAAGACCGCCACCGCCGCCACCCAGGGCCGCAAGGGCGGCACCAAGGTCGACGTCGCGGTGGGCTACGGAGGCCGACGAGAGATCGTCGACGCCGTCCGCTCGGCCCTCACCGAGCACAGCTCCCAGGGCGGGGACATCGACGAGTTCATCGAGACCTTCACCATGGAGCACATCTCCAAGCACCTGTACTCCAAGACCCGGTCCGAGTCCGACCTCATCATCCGCACCTCCGGCGAGCAGCGCCTCTCCGGATTCCTGCTCTGGCAGTCCGCCTACGCCGAAGTCCACTTCTGCGAGACCTACTGGCCGGACTTCCGTGAGATCGATTTCCTGCGCGCCCTGCGCTCCTACTCGCTGCGTGAACGCCGCTACGGCCGCTGAGCGACAGGTCAGCGGTCTCAACCGTTCCCACGGCCTGAAGACCGTTCTCACGGTCTCAACCGTCTCAATCGCTCCAGCCGCTCCAGCCGCTCCAGCCGCTCAACGGTTCACGGGTTCACGGTTTCACGTGAAACATCACCGCGGGACGGGGGACCCTGAAGTCTCCCGCCCCTCGGCGATGTGAAATCCGTCGACGAAGATCAGCGGGGCTCGTCGCCCTCCGCCGCCTCCTCCTGCGCCTGCTTGGCCTGCACCTCGGGATCGAGAATCGCCTCACCGGTGCCGTCCACCGACGTCAGCCGCCCCGACTCGGGAACCTCCGTCGCCTCGGGCGGCTCCACCAGCCAGTCCGGGTTGGCCTGCTTGTCCCACCACTTCCAGGCAGCGAAGGCGCCCCCCGCGACGACACCAGCCACCGCCAGGGCCCTGGCGATACGCCCGGCCCTGGCCCGGCGCCGATGCCTGCGCGTCAGCTTCTCGATCTCCTTGGCCGTGACCTGGCCCCGCAGCGCGGCCAACGCGGCGGCACCCCGCGCGGCGGCCTCATCCCTGACGGGCCCTGCCGCAGCCACCGCCTGCTCGATCACCGGCCGGGAGTAGTCGGCCGCCTGCCGGGCGGCCAGGCGGGTACGGACGGCGGCCTCCTGAGCGGCCGCGTCCATCTTCGGCGGCACATGTGTACGGGCCTGCTCCAGCCGCGGCGCGACATGCGCGCCGTACTGGTGACGGGCCTGGCACGCGGCCTGCGACACCTTGGGCGCCAGCCGTCCGCGCGCCTCCTGTGCGTAGTGAGCGGCCCTGTCCTTGGCCGTGTCGGCGTAGGGCGCCACCACTTCCGCGGCGTGCAGCACGCTGTCCTTCGCCGAACCGGTCGCGGCGCGCACGCTGTCGATGCGGGTCACGGGTTCCTCCTCCTCGGTGGCGTACGGTAATTCGACTTTCCACCCTTTTACGGATCATGCCTGCGGACGCACTGCCAGGCATGTGAGGGCGGGCATCCGGGTCACAGACGATGTCTTGGGGCTCTCTGGGGCCCTCTGGGGCAAATGGTGACGAAGTTGCGAGCAAGAGTCGATCAACATCAATAACGGGTGAATGCCGGGTAACGGGAGCCTGCCGACGACAATGCCACGGATCGGCGCCCCGCGCTCGTAAGCCAGAACTACTACCTCCGACCGTGCAAGGATCGACGAGCACGACAGGACGACGGAAGGCACAACGTGGCCGAGCAGCTCTACGCCACCCTGAAGACCAGCCAGGGCGACATCGAGATCCGGCTTCTTCCGGACTACGCCCCGAGGACGGTCAGGAACTTCGTCGAGCTCGCCCAGGGCGACCGGGAATGGACCCACCCCGCCACCGGTGAGAGGTCCACGGACAAGCTCTACGACGGCACGGCCTTCCACCGGGTGATCAGCGGCTTCATGATCCAGGGCGGCGACCCGCTCGGCAACGGCACCGGCGGCCCCGGCTACCAGTTCGAGGACGAGATCCATCCCGACCTGGCCTTCGACAAGCCCTACCTGATGGCCATGGCCAACGCCGGCCCGGACACCAACGGCTCCCAGTTCTTCATCACCGTCTCAACCACGACCTGGCTGAACCGCAAACGCACGATCTTCGGTGAGGTGACTGACCCGGCAAGTCAGAAGGTCGTCGACGCCATCGCCACCACCCGGACCAACCCCCGCACCGAGCGCCCCCTCGACGACGTCGTCATCGAGTCCGTCGTCGTCGAGACCCGCCAGGACTGACCAGGACTGACCTCCCCGCACACAGGGCAGGAATGGCAGGAACCAAACGCCCCGCTCATCCGTAGAGATGAGCGGGGCGGTGCATTTGCCCACACCGCTGCCCACAGGGCGACCGAAGGACGACCGAGGGGAAGCCATGGACCACGCCGCGGCCGGCGCACCGGACGCCGAGAGCACGCCCGGCTGCTACCGCCACCCCGACCGGGAGACCGGCATCCGCTGCACCCGCTGCGAACGCCCCATCTGCACCGACTGCATGGTCAACGCCTCCGTCGGCTTCCACTGCCCCGACTGCGCCACCGGCCGCACCGGCGGCGGTCCCGCCCCCGCCGCCTCCCGCCCCCGCACACTGGCCGGCGGCACCATCGCAAGCGACCCCCACCTCCTCACCAAGATCATCATCGGGCTCAACGCGGCGGTCTTCATCGCCGTCCACGCCCTGCCGTCGTCCTTCCTCAGCGACATGGTGCTCATCGGGCGATGGCCACCCGCCCCCTTCGTCCCGACCGAGGGAGTCGCCGAGGGCGAGTGGTACCGCCTGGTGACCACGATGTTCACCCACGAGGAAATCTGGCACATCGGCTTCAACATGCTCAGCCTCTGGTTCCTCGGCGGCCCCCTGGAAGCAGCCCTCGGCAGAGCCCGCTACCTCACGCTCTACCTCGTCTCCGGTCTGGCCGGCAGCGCCCTCACCTACCTGCTCGCCTCGCCCACCACGGCCACCCTCGGTGCCTCCGGCGCGGTATTCGGCCTCTTCGGCGCGACCGCCGCCCTCGTCCGCCGCCTCAACGCCGACATGCGGCCGGTCGTCATCCTGCTGGTGATCAACCTGGTCTTCACCTTCACCTGGGCCAACATCGCCTGGCAGGCCCACATCGGCGGCCTCGTCGCCGGCGCCGCGATCGGCTACGCCATGCTCCACGCCCCGCGCGAGCGGCGGACGCTCGTCCAGTACGGCACCTGCGCCCTGGTCCTCGTGGCTGTCGCCGGGTTGACCCTGTTGAGGACCGCTCAGCTCACCTGAGCGCGCGTTGTCCACAGCGGGTGGCGGATCTTGTGCATACCGTGCGGGAACAAGTGTGCCCCCTGTCACTGACTTGCGTTTCCGCAGGTCAGGCAGGGGGCGAACGTATTTTCGGTTGCCGGTACTTCCGTCACACCGGCGTCAATGCCCAGCGGGTTATCCACAGATCGTCTTTCTTTTCCCCATGTGGATAACGCCTGTGGATAACCCCGTGGATAGCCCTGGGGAGAGCTGTGCCCAGCCCGCGGCCCGTCTACTGCCCGGGCTCCAGCCCGGCTACTTCCACTGCGTGGAGACACCGAATCCGGCGGCGATGAAACCGAAGCCCACCACGATGTTCCAGTTGCCCAGCGCGTCGATGGGCAGTGAACCGTCGGTGACGTAGAAGACGACGATCCAGGCGAGACCGATGACGAACAGGGCGAGCATGACGGGCGCCACCCAGCTGCGGCTGGTCAGCTTGATGCTGGTCGTCTGCTTCGAGGGCGGCGGCGTGTAGTCGGCCTTCTTGCGGATACGTGACTTCGGCACGAGGGTCTCTCCTGTCGATGCGCTGCGTGGCCGCGCAGGGAACGGGGTCGGGGACTCTGAGCGCTCCCCCGGGCGTCCGTTAGCGTAGTGCTTCCGTGGCGCCGAAGGAGATAAGGGTACGTTGAGCAATTCTGCCGACTCCCCCGGGACGGGATCCAGCCCTGCCCGCGGGCGCCGATTCCGGCCCGTGCGGGTGCTCACGGCAGCCGTCTTCGCACTCGCGGGACTCATATTCTTCACCAGCTTCAATACGGCCAAGGGCACCAATATCCGCACGGACGCCTCTTTGCTCAAGTTGTCCGATCTCATCCACGAGCGCAGCCAGGAGAACGGTGAGCTCGAGGAGTCCAACGCGTCCCTGCGCGACGAGATCGACGGGCTCGCCGAGCGCGACGACGGAAGCACCAAGGCGGAGCAGGACAAACTCGCGGAGCTGAAGAAGAAGGCGGGTACGCAGAAGCTGCGCGGCGAGTCGATCTCGGTCACGCTCGACGACGCCCCGCCGGACGCCACCGCCAAGCTCCCCGGCTATCCGGAACCCGAGCCCGACTACCTGGTCATCCACCAGCAGGATCTGCAGGCGGTGGTGAACGCGCTCTGGCAGGGCGGCGCCGAGGGCATCAAGGTGATGGACCAGCGGCTGATCTCCACCAGCGCGGTGCGCTGTGTGGGCAACACCCTGATCCTCCAGGGCCGCGTCTACTCGCCGCCGTACAAGATCCAGGCGGTGGGGGACCCGGAGCGGCTGAAGGAGGCGCTGGCGGCTTCCCCGGCGATCCAGAACTACATGGTGTACGTCAACGTCTACGGGCTGGGCTGGAAGGTCGAGGACGAGGGGCGGGCGACGCTGCCCGGCTACTCGGGCACGGCGGATCTGCACTATGCCCAGCCTGTGGATTGACGCCGTTCCGCAGGGCCCCGCGCCGTTAGTCTGGTGCGGTACGGCGTGAGTCTGGCGCCGTGGTGCGACGGAAGGGACGGCATGTACGGCTGGATCTGGCGGCATCTGCCGGGGAACGCGTGGGTGAAGGCGCTGCTCTCGCTCGTGCTGGCGGTGGCCGTGGTCTACGTCCTCTTCCAGTACGTCTTCCCGTGGGCCGAACCGCTGCTTCCCTTCAACGATGTGACGGTGGACAACCAGTGAGCGCGCGCATCCTCGTCGTCGACAACTACGACAGCTTCGTCTTCAACCTGGTCCAGTACCTCTACCAGCTGGGCGCCGAGTGCGAGGTGCTGCGCAACGACGAGGTGTCGACGGCACACGCCCAGGACGGCTTCGACGGCGTACTGCTCTCTCCCGGCCCCGGTACGCCCGAGCAGGCGGGGGTCTGCGTCGACATGGTCCGGCACTGCGCGGCGACCGGGATGCCCGTCTTCGGCGTCTGCCTCGGCATGCAGGCGATGCAGGTGGCGTACGGCGGTGTGGTGGACCGGGCGCCGGAGCTGCTGCACGGCAAGACCTCGCCGGTCGAGCACGCGGGCCGGGGCGTCTTCGCGGGTCTGCCCTCTCCCTTCACGGCGACGCGGTACCACTCGCTGGCGGCGGAGCCGGCCACGGTGCCGGCCGAGCTGGAGGTGACGGCCCGTACCCACGACGGGATCGTGATGGGGCTGCGCCACCGGGAACTGCCGGTCGAGGGCGTGCAGTTCCATCCGGAGTCGGTGCTGACCGAGCACGGGCACCGGATGCTGGCCAACTGGCTGGCGGAGTGCGGCGACCAGGACGCGGTGGCGAGGTCGGCGGGGCTCGCCCCGGTGGTGGGCAGGGCCACGGCGTGACCGCGCTGCGCCCCGAGCGCGACACCGGCGCGGCCGGTGACCAGGGATCCTCGTACGGGCAGCCGTACGGGGATTCCGGTGCGTTCGGGGGCGGTTGGCACGAGGACGTCGCCTCGGAGGTGCCGTACCGGCCGGTCGTCGGCGACGACGAGACGGTGGCGCTGCGGATTCCGGACCCGCCGCCGGAGCGGAGAACCACCGCTCCACCCGTGGGCGGCGGTCGCGCGGCCCGCAGGAAGGCCGCGAAACGGCGTCACGGACGTCGTGGTGCCGCCCGGGGCCCGTTGGCGGCAGCGGAGCCGGACGAGGCGCCGAAAGCGCCTCTGTCGCGCGTTGAGGCGCGTCGGCAGGCGCGTGCCCGCAAGCCGGGACCCGCGGTGATCGCCAGCCGTGCGATAGGTGAGGTCTTCATCACGACCGGCGTGCTGATGCTGCTGTTCGTCACGTACCAGTTGTGGTGGACGAACGTGCGGGCGCAGGCGCAGGCGGACCAGGCGGCGAGCAACCTCCAGGACGACTGGGCGAGCGGCAAGCGCAGCCCGGGGACGTTCGAGCCGGGGCAGGGCTTCGCGCTGCTGCACATTCCCAAGCTGGACGTCGTGGTGCCGATCGCGGAGGGCATCGACGAGAAGAAGGTCCTGGACCGGGGCATGGTCGGGCACTACGCCGAGGGCGGGCTGAAGACGGCGATGCCGGAGGCGAAGACGGGCAACTTCGGGCTGGCGGGGCATCGCAACACGCACGGTGAACCGTTCCGGTACATCAACAAGCTGAAGCCGGGCGACCCGATCGTCGTGGAGACGCAGGACAAGTACTTCGTCTACAAGATGGCGTCGATCCTGCCGGTGACGTCGCCGAGCAACGTCAGTGTCCTCGATCCGGTGCCGAAGCAGTCCGGTTTCACCGGTCCCGGCCGTTACATCACCCTCACCACCTGCACGCCGGAGTTCACGAGCAAGTACCGGATGATCGTCTGGGGCAAGATGGCCGAGGAAAGGCCGCGCAGCAAGGGCAAGCCGGATGCGCTCGTCAGTTAAGGGCGGATGACCAGTGGCAGCGACCACCGACACGGAGCACGAAGAGCACGCCGGCGCGGACGGCCCACCGGAGCCCTCGGCACGCCGCCGCGGCCGCGGTCCGGGGCGGATCGCCGCGCAGGCCGTCAGCGTCTTCGGCGAGCTCCTGATCACCGCGGGCCTGGTGCTCGGCCTGTTCGTCGTCTACTCCCTGTGGTGGACGAACGTGGTCGCCGACCGCGCGGCGGACAAACAGGCCGACAAGGTCCGTGACGACTGGGCCCAGGACCGGGTCGGTCCGGACGGTCCGGGGGCGCTGGACACCAAGGCGGGCATCGGCTTCCTGCACGTGCCGGCGATGGGGAACGGCGACATCCTCGTGGAGAAGGGCACGTCGATGAAGGTCCTCAACGACGGCGTGGCCGGTTACTACACCGACCCGGTCAAGTCGGCGCTGCCGACCTCGGGCAAGAAGGGCAACTTCTCGCTGGCGGCGCACCGGGACGGGCACGGGGCCAAGTTCCACGACATCGACAAGATCGAGAAGGGCGACCCGATCGTCTTCGAGACCAAGGACAAGTGGTACGTCTACCAGACCTACGCGGTCCTTCCCGAGACGTCGAAGTACAACGTCAAGGTCCTCGACGCGGTCCCCGAGGAGTCCGGCAGGAAGAAGGCCGGCCACTACATCACCCTGACGACCTGCACACCGGTCTACACGAGCCGGTACCGGTACGTGGTCTGGGGCGAGCTGGTGCGCACGGAGAAGGTGGACGGGGAGCGGACTCCGCCGGCGGAACTGCGCTGACCGCCGGTCCCCGCCGCCACCGCGCAGGCGGACCGGATGCGGCCGTTGCGACGGCAACGCCCCCTTCTTGTCATGTCCGGCGACTTCGGTAGGGTGATCTTCGGGCCGACCACCCGGGGGGAAGAGTTGTTCGTAGATGCCGTGCCGCTGTCGGCCCGTCCTGCGCGGGTGTCATCGGATCCATGCCGCTGACGCGGCAGACCGCGACTCCTCGTACCCACAGCCGCGGTGAAACGCGTGCGGGCCACTCCCGGCCGGCCGCCCCCGGAACTCCAGGCCCCGCCGGACGAGCCGACCAGCTCGTCGAGCCGGGTCCCGCCCGGCCCAACGGAAGAGAAGCGCTCCGGCTTGCCCGGGGCCGCTCCGCCATGCCCGAAAACAAGTCAAGAGGAACCCTGGCATGAACAAGAAGTCCCTGGTCGCCGGCATATTCGCGCTCGCCGCCGCCCTCCTTCCGCTGAGCGCGGCCCCGGCCCAGGCCGCGTCGAATCCGTGCGGTGGCCCGTACCAGACCATCGCCTACGTCGACGGCCGCCTGCCGGGCGACAGCGGCAACGACGACGGCGACATGGTCGCCTACGCGGGCGGCACCGGATACCTGTGCGTCGTCTTCTACAACGGGACGCCGGGCGGGGCGAACGAGATGTACTTCAACGTCTGCCCCGGCACGACCAGCGGCGGGGGGTGCGGCACCGACCACGGTTACTACGGCTCGTACGCCGGTCCGATCCGCATCACCGACACCGGCTGCTTCACTGCCGCGTACATGCTGCGGAACGAGAAGGACACCACCTGGCTCATCAACGGCAAGCGCAGCTACGGGCCGCGCTGCTGATCCGTGACGCTCAGGGCCGGCCCGCCCGGCCCTGATCCGGGGACGCGCACACGGCACGGGCCCGCTCCCTGCCTGAGCAGCGCGTCCCGCCACCTCCCCATCGCGCAGAGAGGGTCCCGCGTGGATCAGCAAGTCCTCAGAGCCCAGAAGTGGGTCAACGAGAAGTACGGAAGCATCGCCGGCTACCAGCGCTGTCCCGAGGACGGCCGTACCGGCTGGGCGACCATGTACAGCCTGACCATGGGCCTCCAGCACGAACTCGGCATCAGCCCGGTCGTCGCCAACTTCGGCCCGGGAACCTACTCCCGCGTGGAGGCCCTGGGCGAGATCGGCTTCGGCTGGGACAACAACCGCGACCTGCTGGCATGCGTCCAGTTCGGCATGTGGTGCAAGGGCTACTGGGCCGTCGAGCCGGAGAGCGAGGGCTGGTTCACCGGCGTCACCCGGGAAGCCGTCAAGCAGCTCCGCTCCAACATGGGCCTGCCCGAGGGGGAGGGCACCCTCAACGCGAAGATCATCAAGGCGATCCTCAACATGGACGCCTACGTCGTCGTCGCCGGCGGCAGCGAGGAGATCCGCGGCATCCAGCAGTGGCTCAACGGGGCCTACTGGAACAAGAGCGCCTACACCATCGGGCCCGCGGACGGGATCTACTCCCGGGACGTGCAGAAGTCCCTCATGATCGCCCTCCAGTACGAGCTGGGGGTCGCCGGTCCGAACGGGAACTTCGGCCCCGGCACGCAGGCGGCTCTGCGCTCCCACTCCGTCGCCCAGGGCGACTCGGGCACCCTGGTCCGGATATTCTCCGCCGCCTGTGTCTTCAATTCCCCCACCTACGACGCCGATTCGAACGAGGTCCGCACCACCTGGCGCTCCTCCTTCGACGCCAGGCTCGCCGAGTGGATCAGTGCCTTCCAGAAGTTCAACAAGCTGAGCGTCAACGGGGACGGCGACTTCCAGACCTGGTCCCAGCTCCTGGTCTCCATGGGCGACCCCGACCGGCCGGCCACGGGTTCGGACACGCGCTACGAGATCACCCCGTCGCGCGCGAAGTGGCTCAAGGACCACGGCTACGAGATCGTGGGCCGCTACATCTACGATCCGCCGGGTTCCACGCTGGACAAGGAGATCAAGCCCGGGGAACTGGACACGATCTTCTCGCACGGGCTGAGCGTCTTCCCCATCTACCAGGACAACGCCCGCGAACTGGACGACTTCACCTACGCCAACGGCTACCAGCACGGCCTCAACGCCCACGAGCTGGCCAGCGGCTACGGCTTCAACCCCGGCACCACCATCTACTTCGCCGTCGACTACGACGCCACCCAGGAGGCCATCGACGGCTCCCCGAAGGGCGTCATCGTCTACTTCCACGGCGTGCAGGCCGCCCTCGCCAGCAAGGGCAAGAAGTACAACCACGGCGTCTACGGCTCCCGCAACGTCTGCATCAACGTCACCAACAAGACGTTCGCCCGGTACTCCTTCGTCTCCGGAATGTCCTGGGGGTTCTCCGGCAACCTCGGCTTCCCGATCCCAAGGAACTGGTCGTTCAACCAGATCAAGGAGTTCAGGGTCCAGAACGGGACCGACTCCTTCGACCTCGACCGCGACGTCGTCTCCGGCCTCGACCGTGGCGTGTCCTCGGTCAACGACAAGGCCGGCCCGGCGGACGACTTCATCAGCTACGTCCAGAAGCTGTACGACCTGGCCGGCTCCTACGGAGCCAGCGGTCAGAAGCGCAGCCAGCTCGTGATGGAGTACATCCGCCACCACGAGTACGGCGACAAGGACACGCTGAACAAGATCGGCTGGTGGTACCTGATCGGCGCGTACGACACGGGATTCGTCGACTACTGCAACGCCCGCGGCATGTCCGTCAAGAAGACGTTCAAGGACCCCTTCACCGGCTACGACCTGGGCGCCGAGCACATGATGGCCACGGCCAACGCCCACCTCCTGACCGACCAGCCGTCCGACAGGCAGGGCGCCAACGGCGGTGACGTCGGCGGCTGGGCCGGTGACCTGATGACGTTCTGGTCGGACTGGCGGAACTCCGAGACGGAGTACGCCGATCCCCTCGCGTTCTGCCACGCCAAGCTCGCCGTGCCCGGAGTGTCGTCCTCGTTCGGCTTCAACGACCTCATCGAGGACGCCGACGGCTACCTGATCGCCCGCGCGGTCCGCGGCAACAAGACCGTCGTCGAGGCCGTCAAGGGCCTGTACCAGCAGGGTGGCGGCGGCCTGAGCCGCTTCAACGACTACTTCACCCAGCGCTGGGGCAACGCCACCGACTGCAAGCAGTCCGCCCACAACGCCCTGACCGCCTCCGACACCGTCCTGGGCCCGGCCCGCAAGCAGCTCATCAGCCTCAAGGGTGCCGTGCTGCCGGCCGTCTACCAGAATGCCCCGGGTGGTTTCGACAAGCTCCAGAACTTCGAGCAGGGATTCGTGGACGCTCTTCTCGCCCGCATGGGCATGGAGGAGCGCAAGGCGGCGCAGTACCGGTCCAACCACGAGGCGTTCCTCAAGGCGGCCCGCAGCCGTACCGCCTCGCGTTCCGCCAAGGGCTGACGCATGACCCAGGGAAACAAGACCTTCCGGCCCGAGCGGCTCGCCTACCTGGGCGGGCTCGCGGTGATGGGCATCGCGCTGCTTCTCCTGCTCGGCACCGGCGGCCTCGTCGTGGCCGCCGTGGCCGGGGTTCTGTGCCTCGGCGTGATCGCCGGAGGCCGCAGTGGCGTCCGGGCCGTCCGCGAAGGCAGATGGGCGCACCCCCGGACCTGGCTGTCCCTCGGCGTGGCCGGTGTGTCGACCGGTGTCGGCGGATTCGTGGTCGCCTACCTGACCGGGATCCTCTCCGGGGGCCTGGATGTCGAGGAGGCCTGCGTCCACGGCCATGGCGTCCGCTACGACGACGCCTACCGGGAAGCGCACGCGGAAGAGTTCAGCCGTTGGTTCCCGCTGCACAGCAAGTGCAACGAGAACTTCGATCTTGTTCCCTCCTGGGTCAACCCGGCCATTGTGTTCTTCGCCCTGCTGGCGGCGATCGGCGTGCTGTGCCTCGCCGCCGCGGTGGCGACTGCTCTGAGACCAAGGAGAGACGGATGAAGATGGGTGAACTGACGAGACGCCGTTTCGTCGGAGTCACGGCCGGCGCGGCGGGTACGGCCGCCCTCGGCTCGCTGCTGACCGCCGGACAGGCCACCGCGGCCGACGGGGCCGGTACCGCCGGTTCCTGGGCGAAGGGCCGCACCGCCAACGGCTGGCCCGTCCTGGAGAAGGCGGAGTCGTTCGGCATCGAGGGCAGTGACCAGAAGGTCGGACTCGCGGGCGGCGACGCCGCCGTGGTCCTGCTGTACGTGGCGCGCCGGTTCCACTATGAGATCGGCACACTGCGGGACGGCGATGTCCACGGATGGCTGGGCGAACGCCGGGTCTCGACGGACTACGAGTCGAACCACCTGTCCGGCACGGCGATCGCCGTCCGCCCTCTCTCGTACCCGGTCGGTGCGGAGAACGGCCTGTACCCGAACGAACTCGTCGTGGTGCGGGACATCCTCGCCGAGCTGGACGGTGTCGTCGCCTGGGGCGGGGACCTCACGCCGGTGAAGGAGTCCCACTTCGAGATCGCCGTCAAGCCCGGGCACCCGCGGCTGAAGGGAGTCGCCCGCAAGATCGGCGGCTGGCAGCAGGGCCCCGGGGACGAGGGGGCCGGCGCGACGGACGCGTTCGATCCCGCGCGGCGCGAGAAGGCCCGGTCCTTCGCACGACGCTCGGCGTGAGCAGTCGGCGTGAGCAGTCGGCGTGAGCAGTCGGCGTAAGCAGAGCGCGTAGCACCGCTTCGGACCGGAGAGAGCCCCGGTCCCTCCGCTCGGAGGGGCCGGGGCTCTAGCCGTGTTCGTGAGTCACCGGGGTGCGTCAGTCGTCGTCGCCGCGGAGGCCGCCGATGATGCCGCCGTTGTTGTTACCGCCGTTGTTGCCGCCGTTGTCGCCGCCCACGGTCGTGAGGGTGATCGGCGTGGCGGCCGGGTCGTCGACCTCGGTGCCGGGCTGCGGGTTCATGGCGATCACCTTGGCGTTGTCGTCACCCGGGGCGCCGGGCGTGAGCTGGACGTTGGTGAAGCCGCTCTGCTGCAGGATCTGCTTCGCCTGGCCCAGGGGCGTGCCGAGCTTGACCTCCGGGACCTTGGTCTTCTCCACGGCCTTGCCGACGACGATCGTCACCTGCGAGCCCTTGTCGACCTGCTGGCCCCCTTGCGGGGTGGTGGAGATGACCTTGTCGACCTGGTTCGGGTCGTTGGTGGGCTGGTCCGTGCAGGTGGCTTCGAGGTCGTTGTTCTGCATCTGGGCCTTGGCCTCGTCGCAGCTGCGGCCGACGACGTCGGGCACGGTGGCCTTCTCCTCGGCCTTGGCGACCTCCAGGGTCACCGTGGAGCCCTTCTCCAGCTCGTTGCCCGGGTCGGGGTCCTGGCTGAGGACGGTGCCCTCGTCCTGGGAGGACTCGGTCTGCTTGGTCTCGACCTTGAAGCCCTTCTCCGTGAGCTGCTGGGTGGCCTCGTCGACGTTCTTGTCGATGACGTTCGGCACGGCGACCTTGGGGGCGCCGGTCGAGACGACCAGGTTGACGGTGGACTTCTTGTCGACGCTGGTGCCCTGCGCTGGGTCCTGCGAGCAGATGTTGCCCTTCTTCTGGTCCTCGCAGGGCTTCTGCGTGAAGGCCAGTTCCAGCTCGGCGTTGGTGGCCTGTTGCTGGGCGTCCGCCTTGGCCAGTCCGACGAAGGCGGGCACGTCGACCTTGTTGTTGCCCGGTCCTCCGCTGCTGAACGCGTACTTGCCGATCAGGATCGCGCCGACGAGGACGAGGATGCCGGCCAGGACCAGGAAGATCGTGGAGGTGTTCGACTTGCGCGGCTGCTGGCGGCGCCGGTCGGGGCGGTCGTCGTAGCCGTAGGCGCCGTCGTCCGGGTTCATGGGCGGCAGCATGGTCGTGGCGCCGCCGCCCGCGTCCGAGCGCAGGGCGGTGGTCGGCTGCTCGTCGGGGTAGGCGCCGTAGCCCCCCGCGGCCATGGCGCCGAGCGCCGCGGTGGCGCCGACCGGCTGGCCGTCGAGGCAGGCCTCGATGTCGGCGCGCATCTCGTCGGCCGACTGGTAGCGGTAGTCGGGGTCCTTGACCAGGGCCTTCAGCACGATCGCGTCCATCTCGGGCGTGATCTCGGGGTCGAAGACGCTGGGCGTCTGCGGTTCCTCGCGGACGTGCTGGTAGGCGACGGCCACCGGGGAGTCGCCCACGAAGGGCGGACGCACGGTCAGCAGCTCGTAGAGCAGGCAGCCCGTGGAGTACAGGTCGGAGCGGGCGTCGACCTGCTCGCCCTTGGCCTGCTCCGGGGAGAGGTACTGGGCGGTCCCGATGACCGCGGCGGTCTGGGTCATGGTCATGCCGGAGTCGCCCATGGCGCGGGCGATGCCGAAGTCCATGACCTTGACCTGGCCGTTGCGCGTGAGCATGACGTTGGCCGGCTTGATGTCGCGGTGGACGATGCCGGCGCGGTGTGAGTACTCCAGCGCCTGGAGGATGCCGATGGTCATCTCCAGCGTCCGCTCCGGCAGCAGTTTGCGGCCGGAGTGGAGCAGCTCACGGAGTGTGGAGCCGTCGACGTACTCCATGACGATGTACGGGATCGACACGTTGTCGATGTAGTCCTCGCCCGTGTCGTAGACCGCCACGATCGCGGGATGGTTGAGCGAGGCGGCCGACTGGGCCTCCCGGCGGAAGCGGGCCTGGAAGGACGGGTCGCGCGCGAGGTCCGCGCGGAGCGTCTTCACTGCCACGGTGCGGCCGAGCCGGGTGTCGTGCGCGAGGTATACCTCCGCCATGCCACCACGGCCGAGCACCTGGCCCAGCTCGTACCGGCCGCCGAGGCGACGCGGCTCTTCCATGGTTACTACCAGCCCTCTCCGTCGGTCCCGACCGGCATGCTTGTACGGTCGGAGGCTGCCGTCCGGCCTACCGTACCCGGCTCGCTCCGGGTGACCTGGCCAAGCCCGATACCCGATACAGGACCGGTATCGCAACGTGCGCCTATGTGAAGGGGACGTGACCGGAGTCACGTCCTGTTCAGCCCGTGGTCACTCCTTGCTCTCCAGAACGGCTTCCATCACGTTCTTCGCGATCGGCGCCGCGAGGCCGCCGCCGGAGATGTCGTCACGGACGGCGTTCTCGTCCTCGATCACCACGGCCACGGCGACGGGCGCGCTGCCGTCGTCGCCCTTGGCGTAGGAGATGAACCAGGCGTAGGGGTTCTCCTTGTTGTCGACACCGTGCTGCGCCGTACCGGTCTTGCCGCCCACGGTGACGCCGTCGATCCGCGCGTTGGTTCCCGTGCCGTCCTCGACGACGGTCTCCATCATGTCCTGGAGGATCTCGGCGTTGTCCGCGGAGAGCGGCTCGCTCATCTCCTCGGGTTCCGTTTTCTCGATGGTGTCGAGATTGGGGGCCTGGAGTTCGTCCACCATGTACGGCTTCATCAGGGTGCCGTCGTTGGCGATGGCCGAGGTGACCATGGCCATCTGCAGCGGGGTCGCGGCGGTGTTGAACTGGCCGATGGAGGAGAGCGCGACCTCCGAGGGCACCATGTCGTCGGAGAAGACCGAGGCGCTGGAGCGGACGGGGACGAACTGCTCCTCGTTGAAGCCGAACTTCTCGGCCGTCTCCAGCATCTTCTCGTTGCCGAGGTCGGAGCCGATCTTGCCGAAGACGGTGTTGCAGGACACGCGCAGTGCCTCGCGGAGGGTGGCGTCCTCACAGGGGAGGTCGCCCTCGTTGGGCAGTTCGGTGGTGGTGCCGGGCATCGTCCAGGGCAGGGGGGAGTCGGTCTTCTCGTCCGCCGAGTCGTACAGGCCGTGCTCCAGGGCGGCCGCCGCGGTGAGCACCTTGAAGGTGGAGCCGGGCGGGTAGACCTCGCGCAGGGCGCGGTTGAGCATCGGGTCGTCCGGGTTGTTCTTCTTCTGGAGCCTGTTCCAGGCCTCGCCGGCCGCTTCGTTGCTGCCGGCGATCGACGTGGGGTCGTACGAGGGGTAGGAGGCCATCGAGAGGATCTTGCCCGTGGAGGGTTCGAGCGCGACGACGGCGCCCTTGGCGCCCTGCTTCTTCAGGCCGTCGTAGGCGGCCTGCTGGGCGGCGCTGTCGAGGGTGGTGACGACGTTGCCGCCCTCGCGCTTCTTTCCGGTGATCATGTCGAGGGTGTTGCGGAAGAAGAGCCGGTCGTCGTTGCCGGTGAGGATGCCGTCGTCGATGGCCTCGAGCTGGGTGGCGCCGTAGGCCTGGGAGACGTACCCGGTGACGGGCGCCCACATGGCGCCGTCCTTGTAGGTGCGCTTGTACTTGAAGTCGCCCTCGGTGGTGGCGTGGCCGGTGATGGCCTTGCCGTCGACGATGATGTCGCCGCGCGGTGCGGCATAGCGCTCGATGGCGACGCGGCGGTTGTGCTCGTCCTCCTTGAGCTCGTCCGCCTGGACGTACTGGAGCCAGTTGTCGCGGATGAGCAGGGTGAGGACGAGGAGGCCGCAGAAGATCGCGATGCGGCGCAGTGGCTTGTTCACGGTCGGACCACCTGGGTCATCTCGGCATCCGGGTTGGCGGGAGCGGCGGGTGCCGGTCTGCGGGCGGTGTCGCTGATGCGCAGCAGGATGCCGATCAGGGCCCAGTTGGCGATGACCGAGGAGCCTCCGTAGGCCAGGAAGGGCATCGTCATACCGGTGAGCGGGATGAGGCCCATGACGCCGCCGGCGACGACGAAGACCTGGAGGGCGAAGGCGCCGGAGAGGCCGATGGCGAGGAGCTTGCCGAACGGGTCGCGGGCGGCGAGGGCGGTGCGCACGCCGCGCTCCACGATCAGCGCGTAGAGCAGGAGCAGGGCCATGAGGCCGGCCAGGCCCAGTTCCTCGCCGAAGGTGGCGAGGATGAAGTCGGAGTTGGCGGCGAACCGGATGAGCTCGGAGTGGCCCTGGCCCCAGCCGGTGCCGAGGGTGCCGCCGGAGCCGAAGGCCCACAGGGCCTGCATGGCCTGCTCGGAGTGGCCGACCTGGCCGGCGCGGGAGAGCGTGTACTCCTTCATCGGGTCGAGCCAGGCGTCGACGCGCTGCTGGATGTGGGGTTCGAAGGTGGCGACGCCGACCGCGCCGACGGCGGACATCAGCAGACCGAAGACGATCCAGCTCGTCCGCTCGGTGGCGACGTACAGCATGATCACGAACATGCCGAAGAACAGCAGCGAGGTGCCGAGGTCGGTCTCGAAGACCAGGATGAGGATCGAGACCATCCAGACGACGAGGATGGGGCCGAGGTCGCGGCCGCGGGGCAGGTAGAGGCCCATGAAACGGCGGCTGGCCAGGGCCAGCGCGTCGCGCTTCACCATCAGGTAGCCGGCGAAGAAGATCGCGAGGACGATCTTGGCGAACTCTCCGGGCTGGATGGAGAAGGAGCCGACCTGGATCCAGATCTTGGCGCCGTAGATGTTCTTGCCCAGGCCCGGCACCAGGGGGAGCAGCAGCAGGAACAGCGCGCTGACCATGGAGATGTAGGTGTAGCGCTGCAGGACGCGGTGGTCCTTGAGGAAGATCATCACGGCGACGAACAGGGCGATGCCCATCGCGGTGTACATCAGCTGGCGAGGCGCGGCGTTGCCGGCCTGCTGGATGTCCTGGAGCAGCTCGGACTGGTCGAGGCGCCAGATGGCGACGAGTCCCAGTCCGTTGAGCAGGGTGGCCAGCGGCAGCATCAGGGGGTCCGCGTACGGCGCGAACTTGCGTACGACGAGGTGTCCGACGCCGGCCAGGAGGCCGAGGCCGAGGCCGTAGCTCAGCAGGCCGGCGGGCACCTCGTCGTTGATGGCCAGTCCCACGTTGGCGTAGGCGAAGACCGGGATGACGACGGCGAACACGAGCAGGGCCAGCTCGGTGTTGCGCCGGCTGGGGGCGCCGATGGCGCCGATCGTGGACGTGTGGTGCGTCGGCGAGTTGGAAGTACTGCTCATCGTGTGACGGGGCCTCTCACGGCTTGCCTACTGCTTACCGCACAGCGAGACGACCTTCTGCTCTTCCTCCGAGAGGGTCGGGCCGGAGCCTGGAGTGGGTGCGGTCGTGGACGGGGACTCGGACGATTCGGGGGCCTTCGGTGACCCCGACGGGTTCGGGGTCGGTGAGGCCTTGGACGTGAAGGAGGCGGGGGTGGTTCCCGTGGTGCCTCCGGCCTCGCCCTCGCCCGTCTTCGCGTTCTTCTCGGTCTCGGCGGTGCGCCGGTCGGCCTGCTTCTTGCAGGCGGAGGCCTGCACTGCCAGTTCCTCGATCTTCGCCCGGGCGTCGGCCAGGTCACTCTCGGGGATGGTGGCCTCGACCAGTTTCTGCTGGTACGGCGGCAGGTACTTGAGTTCGATCTCGGGGTGGTCCTTCTGGATCTCCGAGAGGGAGACCCAGGCGAGGTCCTGGCTGATGCCCCGGTACAGCGCGAGGTGGTCGTCCTTGGTGCCGACGTAGTACTGGGTCTGGGTCCAGCGCCAGCCGCCGTACGTGCCGCCGCCGATGACGGCGAGGGCGAGCACGGTGTAGAGGGATCTCTTCAGCCACTTGCGGCTTTTGCGGGGTTTGGCGAAGTCCTCGGGGCCGTAGTCGTCGAAGCCGCCGGACGGGATGTAGCCGGTGGTGTCGCCGCTGCCGGGCGGGCCGAACTCGCCGCCGCCGCCCCGCTGTCCGCCCTGGCGGCCGAGGCCCGCGGCGCGGCCGGCGGGGGTCTGCATGATGCCGTTGTCGCCGAACTGGGCCTGGTTCTCGGCGACGGCGCCGACCACGATCGGGGTGTCGGAGAGCTGGCCGGCGAGGGTGTCGCCGGTGTCCAGGTCGAGGACGTCGGCGATGATGACGGTGATGTTGTCGGGGCCGCCGCCGCGCAGGGCGAGCTGGATCAGCTCCTGGACGGTCTCCTGGGGGCCCTGGTAGCTGGCGAGGGTGTCCTCCATCGTCTGGTGGGAGACGACACCGGAGAGTCCGTCGGAGCAGATGAGGTAGCGGTCGCCGGCCCTCACCTCGCGGATGGACAGGTCGGGTTCGACGTGGTCGCCGCTGCCGAGGGCGCGCATCAGCAGGGAGCGCTGCGGGTGGGTGCCGGCCTCCTCCTCGGTGATGCGTCCTTCGTCGACGAGGCGCTGCACCCAGGTGTGGTCCTGCGTGATCTGGGTGAGGACGCCGTCGCGCAGGAGGTACGCACGGGAGTCGCCGACGTGGACGAGGCCGAGGCGCTGGCCGGTCCAGAGGAGGGCGGTGAGGGTGGTGCCCATGCCTTCGAGGGCGGGGTCCTCCTCGACCATCTGCCGCAGCTGGTCGTTGGCGCGCTGCACGGCGGTGCCGAGGGAGGTGAGGATGTCGGAACCCGGCACGTCGTCGTCGAGGGCGACGATGGTGGAGATCACCTCGGAGGAGGCGACCTCGCCGGCGGCCTGGCCGCCCATGCCGTCGGCGATGGCGAGCAGGCGCGGACCGGCGTAACCGGAGTCCTCGTTGCCCTCCCGGATCATGCCCTTGTGCGATCCGGCGGCGAAGCGCAGTGACAGACTCATGCGCACCTCGCCCGTCGGCTCCGGGTACAGCCGGTCGTGTCGAGCCACACTGCCCACCCTCCGGTCGGGAGCGCGCCGGGGCCCGGCGTGCCGGCCGCCGCTGCGTGCTCGCTCCGCTCGCGCTCATTCATTGGTGTAGCACTACTTCCGCAGCTCGATGACGGTCTTGCCGATGCGGATCGGTGACCCCGGCCCGATCGGTGTGGGGGTCGTCAGCCGGGACCGGTCCAGATAGGTGCCGTTGGTGGAGCCCAGGTCCTCGACGATCCACTGGCCGTTCTGGTCGGGGTAGATCCTGGCATGGCGGCTGGAGGCGTAGTCGTCGTCCAGCACGATCGTCGAGTCGTGTGCCCGGCCGAGCGTGATGGTCTGGCCCTGGAGGGCAACGGTGGTGCCGGTGAGGGTGCCCTCCGTGACGACCAGTTTGGTGGGGGCGCCCCGGCGTCCCCGGCCGCCGCTCTGCTGTTGGCGCTGCGGTGGAGGCGCCTGTCCTTGGCGCGCGGCGGCCTGCTGCGGTCGGGCGGCGTCGCGCCGCGCTCCGCGCTGGGTGACCCGCGTGCCGAACAGGTCGCTGCGGATGACCTGCACGGCCACGATCACGAACAGCCACAATACGGCGAGAAAACCCAGCCGCATGACCGTGAGGGTCAGCTCTGACATTGCCCCCGGATCACCCTTCGGCTTGCCTGTAGATAACGGTGGTGCTGCCCACGACGATCCGCGAGCCGTCGCGGAGCGTAGCGCGGGTGGTGTGCTGCCCGTCCACCACGATGCCGTTGGTGGACCCGAGATCCTGGATCGTCGAGGGCGTTCCGGTCCGGATCTCGCAGTGCCGGCGGGAGACGCCGGGGTCGTCGATCCGCACGTCGGCCTCGGTGCTGCGTCCGAGCACGAGCGTCGCGCGGGAGATCTGGTGGCGGGTGCCGTTGATCTCGATCCAGTGGCGGGTGCGTCCGCCGGCCGCGGGTGCGGCCGGGGGCTGCTGGCCGCCCGCGGGCTGCGGGTAGCCGTATCCGCCGGGGCGTCCGCCGGGTGGCGGCGCGGCCGGCATGGGCGGGGCGCCCGCGGGGGCGGCGGCCGGCGGGTAGCCGTAGCCACCGCCCGGGCCGCCGGGTGTGCCGGGGCGCCCGGTGGGGGCGGCGGGCGCGGCGGGGCCCGCGGGTGCCGGGCCGCCCTGGTGGCTGCTGGAGGAGGCGAGCGTACGGCTGCGCACCCGGTACAGGCCGGTGTCGAGGTCGTCCGCCTTCTCCAGGTGGACCTTGATCGGTCCCATGAAGGTGTAGCGCTGCTGCTTGGCGTAGTCGCGGACCATGCCGGCGAGCTCGTCGCCGAGCTGGCCGGAGTACGGGCTGAGGCGCTCGAAGTCGGGCGTGCTCAGTTCCACGATGAAGTCATTGGGTACGACGGTGCGGTCGCGGTTCCAGATGGTCGCGTTGTTGTCGCATTCGCGCTGGAGCGCTCCCGCGATCTCCACGGGCTGCACCTCGGACTTGAACACCTTCGCGAAGGTGCCGTTGACCAGACCTTCGAGACGCTGCTCGAACTTCTTCAGGACTCCCATGGGGCACCTCCTCCGTCGCTGCCGTCCTGTCCACTGCCTTGCGTACTGCTGCCTTGCGTACTGCTGCCTTGCGTACTGCTGCCTTGCGTACTGCTGCCCTGCGTACTGCTGCCCTGCGTACTGCCTACGCGTGTACCGCTCACCCGCGCACTGTCTACCTGGTACTGCTTACTGATCGTATCCACGCGCCGGTCGATCGGCTGGTTCCCCCTGTCGGCCCGGTCGACGGGTGTCGACGCCTCTCGGAGTTCCCGCCGGAGCTCCCCTTCGAACTCTCCGGGTCCTCCGGGATGCTCTCCCGCAGGTACTCATGCCCAGGATCGTAGAGGCGGCCGCAGACCAGTGTCCCGCACCTGACTGCGGACCCCTACCGGCTACTGGGGAGACGGGCCGGACCGGTACGAGGTTGATACGTGAACGGACACGGGCCGGGACGAGTGCCCGAAGGAGGGCGGGTGCCCTGCTCCCCGGGCCTGCCCCGCCTGGGAAGGGATGTGAATCCACCCCTTCCAGCGTGCTAATGTTCTCGTGTCGGAAGGCGCCGCACCGCAAGGGACGGGGCCGGAAAACACACCCAATGCGCGGGTGGCGGAATAGGCAGACGCGCTGGATTCAGGTTCCAGTGCCCGAAAGGGCGTGGGGGTTCAACTCCCCCCTCGCGCACCAGCCGGAAGCCCCCCAGGTCTCGGACCTGGGGGGCTTCCGCATGCCCGGACCCCGCGCTGTGGGGCGCTGTGGGGGATCCGTGGGACGCGGTGCGCTGTGAGGAAGGTCTCAGGACTCGCGGCGCCACAGGGCCGGCACGTTGGGCGGCTCCCAGCCGGCCATCGAGGTGTGCGCCTGGAGGCAGCGGTAGGAACCGCCGCCGTACGTGACGGCGTCGCCGGCGGCGTAGGAGCGGCCGGTCGCCCAGGTGCCGTTCGGCGGGTCGGTGGGCGGGTCGGTCGGCGGGTCGGTGGGGCCCGGATCGCCGTTCACGTTCAGGACGAAGTCGAAACTCGCCTCCTTTCCGCCGCCGGCACCGCGGACGTTCATCAGCAGCGCGGGGTCGAAGAGGGCGTCCGTGCTGTTGCGGGGCTCACCGGGGAAGTAGAGCTGGGTGGTCAGTACGGGCCTGCCGGGGGCCTGCGCCTTGACGTGGATGTGCCGGGTGCGGCCCGGGTAGAGGCCGGGGACGATCGTCCGCAGCGAGAAGGCGCCGGTGGCGTCGGTGAACTGGTGGCCGCGGAAGGCGTATCCGGCCATGTCGTAGGCGCCGGCGTTGTCGGCCTGCCAGAAGTCGAGGAGCACCCCGGACAGCGGGACGCAGTTGCGGCCGAAGACGTATCCGCTGACGGTGAGCCGGGTGCCGGCGGTGCCGGGCGTCACCAGGTTGGTGCGCAGCGGGGAGTTCGGTTTGAAGTAGGGGCCCTCCATCTGGTCGGGCGTCGGGTCGTCGCCGTCGTCGCAGAAGGGGGTCGGCGGCAGGGTCCGGCCGGTGGAGGAGCGGGCGGCGTCCCGGGCGAGCGCGAGGGAGCCGGTGGCGAGCAGCGGGACGGCGGCGCCCGCGGCGACGGCCGCCCTGAGCAGCGTCTTGCGGCTGATGCCACGGTCGCCGTCGCCGTCGCCGTCGCCGTGGCCGTCGGCGTCGGGGCCGGGGACGACGCCGGGTTCGCCGGGGGTGGTGGGGGTGTCGGAGGTCATGGCGGTTCCTCGGTCTCCTCGGTGGGGGTGGTCCCTGGGGAAGCTGGGCGGGACGTGCGACATCCGGGACGTCGGGGACGGGGAGCGCGTCCGTCCGGCGCGGGGCAGGCTGTCGTCGCTTCGGCGAGCGCGCTCCGTGCTGATCGCTGGAAACCGTATGCGCCCCGGTGGGGGGCCGGGCACCCCCTGCTTCGCCCCCTGCCCGGCGTTATGCGGGACGGGGGGCGCTGTTGGACGGGGGGCCGGGGCCCGTGTACGGGCGGTTCGCCCGGGGGTACGGTCGTGGCGCGCCGGTGCCCGGAGAGGGCGCGGCGCGGACACGGGTACGGCACGGGTGCGAGTACGGGGAGGCGGCCGCGATGACCGAGGCGACGGCGGGGACGACGGCGGAGGCGACTGCGGGGACGGCGACGGGTTCGCGTCCGGGTGCGGAGCCGCAGGGGGGCGTGCGGGTGCCCGTCGTGCCGGGGTTCGCGCGATGGCCCGTCGGCGGCTCACCGAAGGCGGAGGGCAAGGAACTGCGTACGCGCGTTCCGCGTTCCGCGCACGCCGACCTCCGCCTGGGCGCCGCCCGCCCGGACGCGGTGAGCGCGGTCGAGGCATCCAACCGCGGCCGGATACCCGGGCTCACCCCGATGCGAGTAGGACGGATGGCGGCCACCCCGTTCGCCTTCCTGCGCGGGTCGGCGGGGCTCATGGCGTACGACCTGGCGCGTACGCCGACGACCGGGATCGGTGCCCAGCTCTGCGGCGACGCGCACGCCGCCAACTTCGGTCTCTACGGCGACGCCCGCGGCGGCCTGGTCATCGACCTGAACGACTTCGACGAGACGGTGCACGGCCCCTGGGAGTGGGACCTCAAGCGCCTGGCCGCATCGATCGTCCTGGCGGGCCGGGAGGCCGGTGCCGACGAGGACACCTGCCGCGAGGCCGCCCACGACACGGCGGGCGCCTACCGGCGCACCATGCGGCTGCTGGCGAAGCTCCCGGCGCTGGACGCCTGGAACGCCATCGCCGACGAGGAGCTCGTCTCCCACACCGACGCCCACGATTTGCTCGGCACGCTGGAGCGGGTCGCCGAGAAGGCGCGGGCCAACACCAGCGGGCGTTTCGCCGCCAAGTCCACCGAGGCCACCGAGGACGGCGGGCGGCGCTTCGCCGACGCCCCGCCGGTGCTGCGGCGGGTCCCGGCCGGTGAGGCGGCGGCGGTCGCGGCCGCCCTGGAGTCGTACCTGGCCACGCTCTCCGAGGACCGGCTCCCGCTGCTGGCCCGGTACGCGGTGCACGATGTCGCCTTCCGGGTCGTGGGCACCGGCAGCGTGGGCACGCGGTCGTACGTCGTGCTGCTCCTGGACCACCGCGGCGAACCGCTCGTGCTCCAGGTGAAGGAGGCCCGGCCCTCCGTGCTGCTGCCCCACCTGAGGACCGCCGGTTTCGACGCGCCCGACGTCGAGCACGAGGGGCGCCGGGTGGTCATGGGGCAGAAGCGGATGCAGGTGGTCAGCGACATGCTGCTGGGCTGGACCACGGTCGACGGGCGGCCGTTCCAGGTGCGGCAGTTCCGCAACCGCAAGGGCAGTGTGGACGCCACGGCGCTGGCCGCCGACCAGATGGACGACTACGGCCGCATGACCGGCGCCCTGCTGGCCCGCGCCCACGCGCACAGTGCCGACCCGCGGCTCGTCGCCGGGTACTGCGGCAAGAACGACGAGCTGGACGAGGCGGTGGCCGCCTTCGCCGTCGCCTACGCCGACCGCACGGAGGCCGACCACGCCGAGCTGGTCACCGCGGTGCGGGCGGGGCGGATCGCGGCGGAGCTGGGGGTGTAGGGCTCCCGCGACCCGGTGGGGCGGGCGGCATCGTGGCCTAGGCTGGACGGGTGACGACGCCGGAAACTGAGCCCGAGCAGGGGGGTGCGCCGCGTCCCGAGGAACGGCTGGAACAGGCCGTACGGGCCGCCGAGCAGGCACTCATCGAGTACGAGATCGCACTGGAGACCTTCCGAGTGGAGGTCGAGAACTTCTCCCGGCTGCACGAACAGCGGCTCGGTCCGGTGTACGCGCGGCTCGAGGAGCTGGAGGCGCAGATCCTGGAGGCCAGGGCCGCCCGCACCGGTGATGCCGACGACCGGCGCCGGGCCGACGAGGCGCGGTCCCGGCTGATGCCGATCCCCGGGGTCGAGGAGCTGCTGAACGGCTGGATGGACGGGGACGGGCTGTTCCCGGAGGCCACGGCGATGCTCACGGACCAGCAGGTACGCCCCCCGCAGCGGGTGCGGCCGGGTGAGGAGGCCCGCAAGCTTTACCGCGAGCTGGTCCGCAAGGCCCACCCCGACCTGGCGCAGGAGGACGAGGAGCGGACCCGGCGCGAGGAGTTCATCACCCGCGTCAACGCCGCCTACGCCCGTGGCGACGCGGGCCGGCTGCGGGAGCTGGCCGCGGAGTGGGCCGCCGGCCCGGCGCCCGAGCGCCGCCCGAGCCGAGGAGAGGAGCTGTACGCCCGCCTCGAGTGGCTCGACCGGCGCAAGGAGATGCTCACGCTGCTCGCCAAGGAGCTGGAGGAGAGCGCGATCGGCGGCATGCTCCGGCTGGCCCCGGACGACCCCGACCGGCTGCTGGAGGAGATCGCCGAGCAGTTGGCGACCCAGGTGCGGGAGCGGGAGGCCGAGCTGGCGGCGGCGCTCGGGCGGGCCTGAGCCGGACGGTGGCTCCGGTAGCGTCTGAGGCATGAGTTTCGGAGCTGGTGTGCCCACGGTGGAGGTCACGGACCTCAAGGACGGCGACTTCCTGCTGGACGTCCGCGAGGACGACGAGTGGCAGGCGGGTCACGCCGCCGGGGCACTGCACATTCCCATCAGCGAGTTCGTGGCCCGTTACGGTGAGCTGACCGAGGCCGCGCCCCAGGACGGCCGGATCCACGTGATCTGCCGCTCCGGCGGTCGCTCGGCGCAGGTCACCATGTATCTGGCCCAGCAGGGCATCGACGCCGTGAACGTGGACGGCGGCATGCAGGTGTGGGCCGCGGCAGGCCGTCCCGTGGTGGACGGGAAGGGCGAACCGGGGCACGTTCTCTAGGGCCGCCCGTCCGCCCGTCCGTCCGTCCGTCCGTCCGTGCCGGGTTTGTCGGCGGGGTGTCTCCGAGGCATCTCCACGCCTCTCCTGGGCGTCTCCTGGGCGTCTCCGAGGTGTCTACGCTTCGCCTCCGGATCGCCCGGTGCCGCCTCGGGTGGTTGGCGCGCGGTGGTGGATGTGGTGACGGGTGTGGTGACGGCCACGTTGCGGTCGGTCCGCCGGGGCTGTGCGGGCGGGCGGTCCTGAGTACCGTTCCCGTTCGAACGCTGCCGAGCAGCCGCACGAGTGGTGCGCGGGCGCCAGGCGGCGGGGCGGACGGAACGACGGATCGGGACCGGAACGGGGCGGAATGGACGCGTACGACACAGGCTCGGACGCCCGGCAGGGGCGGGACGAGCCGGGGCGCCGGAACGCACTGAACCGACCGGACCGACCGGACCGACCGGACCGACCGGTTGAAGGGACCGGCGAGGCCGGCGGGATCGGCGAGACCGGCACCGAGACCGCGTCCGGGCACGGGACCGGCACCGAGACCGCGCCCAGGCCCGGGACCGGCACCGAGACCGGGCCCGAGCCCGAGATCGGCACCGGCACCGTGCCCGGGACCGGCACCGAGACCGGCACCCTCGCGGCCACCGCGAAGCCCTCTGCCGGTGTCGCGGCGCTCTCCCCGCGCTACCAGGTCGCTGCCGTGGTCGCCCTCGCGGTCGTCGCCGTCGCCGTCTGCGCCCACATAGGCCTGGTGTTCCTGCACGTGGCCCCGTCGAACACCCTCACCAAGCAGCACGGCGCCGCGGTGGACGAGTGGATCTTCCCGGAGTTCGAACAGAACTGGAAGCTGTTCGCGCCCAACCCGCTCCAGCAGAACGTCTCCGTCCAGGTCCGCGCGGAGGTGAGCACGGCGGACGGCGCGATACGCACGACCGGCTGGTACGACCTGTCCGCCGAGGACGGCCGGAGCATCGACGGCAATCCGCTGCCGAGCCACACCCAGCAGAACGAACTCCGCCGGGCCTGGGACTTCTTCGTCGCCACCCACGACTCCGACGACCGTCCGGTGGGCCTGCGGGGCACGCTGTCCGAGACGTATCTGCGCCGCATCGCGGTCCTGCGCCTGGACCGGAACGACGCCGCCGGACCCGGCGGTGTCGTCGAGCGCGTCCAGTACCGTTCCCGGACCACCAACGTGGAGCCGCCCTCGTGGAGCGGTGAGAAGGTCTCCGACCGGCCGGCCTACCGTGAGCTGCCCTGGTGGCCGGTGTCCGGCGACGAGAAGGCCGGCGACGCGCGTGAAGGGGGCGCCGCGTGAACGGCATCGCCCTCTCGGTCTCCCGCGGCATCGCCCGGGTCACCGGCGCCGCGCTCGGCCCGTACCAGACCGCCGTGATCCGCATCGGCTTCAGCGCCACCTGGCTGCTCTTCCTGCTGCGCGAAATTCCCCACCGCTACGAGCTGTACGGTCCCGACAGCCCCTGGAGCCACGGCCTCGCCGAGCAACTGATCGCGGACAACGGCGCCTTCACGGCGCTGATGTGGTCCGACGGGCGGGCCTGGTTCGAGATCGTCTACGCGTTGGCCGTCCTGAGCAGCGTGCTGCTCCTGCTCGGCTGGCGTACCCGCACCATGTCCGTCCTCTTCATGGTCGGCGTGCTCTCGCTGCAGAACCGCAGCGTGTTCATGGGGGACGGCGGCGACAACGTCCTGCACCTGATGAGCATCTACCTGGTCCTCACGCGCTGCGGCCAGGTCTGGTCCCTGGACGCGCGCCGGGCGCGGCGTGCGGACGAGGCACGCGCGCGCGGGCAGCGTGTCGTGGACCGGGCCGGGCCGGTGCTGTGGTGCGTGTTCGGCTTCGTGCTGCTCACGGTGACGCCGGCGGGCGGGCTGGACGGCGACTGGTTCGTCCCGGCGCTGCTGTGGGCGGTGTGGGTCGCGCAGGGCCTGTGGTGGGCCGCGGGGCGCGGTGCCGGGAGCGGCGAGCCGCGGGCCCTGCTCGACGTGGTCACCAACATCGTGCACAACGGCGCACTGGTCGTGATCATGGCCGAGGCGTGTCTGATCTACGCGACCGCGGGCTGGTACAAGATCCAGGGATCACGCTGGCAGGACGGCACCGCGGTCTACTACCCGCTGCACCTCGACTACTTCTCGCCCTGGCCCGCCCTCTCCGACGCGCTGGCCGCCAACGGCACGATGGTCATGCTCATCACCTACGGCACGGTCGCCGTGCAGGTCGCGTTCCCGTTCACGCTGTTCAACCGGCGGGTCAAGAACGTGCTGCTGGCCGCCATGATGACCGAGCACGCGGTGATCGCCGTGGTGCTGGGGCTGCCGTTCTTCTCGCTGGCGATGATCGCCGCCGACGCGGTCTTCCTGCCGACTTCGTTCCTGCGCCGCCTCGGCCGCTGGGCGGCACGCGCGCGTGCCGGGACGCCGGGCCGGCTGACGGCCGGGCGGGTCGGGGGCCGTACGGCGATGGTGCCCCGGCCCCGTGCGCGGACGGGCCACGAGGTCACAGGGGTCCCGGGCGCCCGGGACGAAGGCGCTCGGGACGGAAGTGCTCGGGACGGAAGTGCTCGGGGCGGAAGTGCTCGGGGCGGAAGTGCTCGGGACGAAGACGCGTGGGACGACGTCACAGAGGATGCGAGCCGGGCGGCGAAGCTGCCGGAGCCGAAGGTGGCGGAGCCGAAGGTGCCGGAGCCGAAGGTGCCGGAGCCGGAGCTGCCGGAGCCGAAGGTGGCGGAGCCGGAGCTGCCGGGGGCGGAGCTGCCGGAGCTGGAGCTGCCGGGGGCGGAGCTGCCGGAGCCGAAGGTGGCGGAGCCGAAGGTGGTGGAGCCGGAGCTGCCGGAGGCAAGGGTGCCGGAGACAAGGACGCCGGGGACGAAAAGGGCACCGAGTACGGGCACGTAGGCTGCCGGGCATGACCGACCCAGACCCGCTGGCCGCCTGGCGCCGGCACGCCGGGCCGTGCGTGCTGCTCGACGGGTTCCACGCCCTCAAGCACGCGCTGCGTTTCGGCGCCGAAGTCCCGGTGGCCGTCACCGCCGACCGCGCGGGCGCCCTCGCCCTGGCCGCGGAGCTGGCGCCGGACGTGCGGGAGGCGCTGGACGGTCTGCTGGTCGAGGTGGAGCACGAGGAGTACGCCTCGCTCGTGTCGCGCCCGCATCCCACCGCCGTGGCCGCCCTGGCCGTACGGCCCTCGCGTACGGCCGGACTGCGGGCGCTGGCGCACACGCCCCGCCGTGCGCCGGTCGTGGTCCTCGACCAGCCGCGCAATCTCGGCAACGCGGGGGCGGTGATCCGGCTGGCCGCCGGTTTCGGGGCGACCGGTGTGGTCACCACGGGCCCGCTCGACCCGTGGCACCCCACGGTGGTGCGCGGCGGGGCGGGGCTGCACTTCGCGACCGCCGTGGAGCGGCTGGAGGTGGCGGAGCTGCCGCACGGGCCGGTGTTCGCGCTGGATCCGGAGGGCGAGGACATCCGCGGGCTGAAGCTGCCGGACGACGCGCTGCTCGCCTTCGGCTCCGAGCGCAGCGGGCTGTCGCGGGATCTGCGCGCGCGGGCCGACCATCTGGTGGCGCTGCCGATGCGCCCCCAGGTCTCCAGCTACAACCTCGCGACCAGTGTGGCCATGACGCTGTACCACTGGAGCGCCGCCGGGGGCGCGGTCCGGAGCTCCTAGTGCCGGTCCGGCGGATCAGGCCGCGGGAAAGGCCCTGACGAAGCACTCCTAGGCCTGGCGCCGGACCTCCACCACCCGGAAGCGGTTGGCCACGAACGCGCCGTCGCACAGGGCGGCGTTGGCCGCCGGGTTGCCGCCCGAGCCGTGGAAGTCGGAGAAGGCGGCCGTCTGGTTGACGTACACCCCGCCGGTGAGGTTGAGGGACAGCTGGGCCGCCTCCTCCAGGCAGGCCTCCTGCACGGACTGCTCGACCTCCGCGTCGGTCGTGTACGCGCCCACCGTCATCGCGCCCTTCTCCCGGATGCTGTGCCGCAGCAGCTCCACGGCGTGCCGTGCGGAGTCGACGGCGACGGCGAAGGAGACGGGGCCGAAGCACTCGCTGGTGTAGGCGGCCTCGTCGTCGGGCTTGGCGCCGTCCAGTTTGACGATCACCGGGGTGCGCACGACCGCGTCCGGGAAGTCCGGGTTGGTCACCTCGCGCGAGGCCAGGGCCACCTCGCCGAGGCCGGCGGCGGCCTCCAGGCGGGCCTTGACGTCCGGGTTGACGATCGCGCCGAGCAGGGCGTTCGCGCGGGCGTCGTCGCCGAGGAGTCCGTCGACGGCGCGTGCCAGGTCGGCGGTCACCTCGTCGTAGGTCTTCGGGCCCTGGTCGGTGCGGATGCCGTCGCGGGGGATCAGCAGGTTCTGCGGGGTGGTGCACATCTGGCCGCTGTAGAGGGAGAGGGAGAAGGCCAGGTTGGCGAGCATCCCCTTGTAGTCGTCGGTGGAGTCGACGATCACCGTGTTCACGCCGGCCTTCTCGGTGAAGACCTGGGCCTGGCGGGCGTTGGCCTCCAGCCAGTCGCCGAAGGAGGTGGAGCCGGTGTAGTCGATGATCCGGATCTCGGGGCGGGTCGCCAGGGTCTTGGCGATGCCCTCGCCGGGACGCTCGGCGGCCAGCGCGACCAGGTTCGGGTCGAAACCGGCCTCGGTGAGCACGTCGCGGGCCACCCGCACGGTGAGCGCGAGCGGCAGCACCGCGCGCGGGTGGGGCTTGACCAGGACCGCGTTGCCGGTGGCGAGGGAGGCGAACAGGCCCGGGTAGCCGTTCCAGGTCGGGAAGGTGTTGCAGCCGATGACCAGGCCGATGCCGCGCGGGACCGGCGTGAACTGCTTGGTGAGCGCGAGCGGGTCGCGCTTGCCCTGCGGCTTGGTCCACTCCGCCGCGTCGGGGGTGCGGGCCTGCTCCACGTACGCGTACGCCACGGCTTCCATGCCGCGGTCCTGTGCGTGCGGGCCGCCCGCCTGGAAGGCCATCATGAAGGCCTGTCCGGAGGTGTGCATGACCGCCTGGGCGAACTCCATCGTCCGGTCGGCGATCCGCCGCAGGATCTCCAGGCAGACCATCGCGCGCAGCTCCGCGCCCGCGTCCCGCCACGCCCTCTGGCCGGCCTTCATGGCGGGCAGCAGCACGTCGAGGTCGGCGTGCGGGTACTCGACGCCCAGCTCGACGCCGTACGGGGAGACCTCGCCGCCGACCCAGTCGTCGGTGCCGGGCTGGCCGAGGTCGAGGCGGGTGCCGAGCAGGGCGTTGAAGGCGGCCTTGCCCGCGGCCATGTCCAGGCTGCCGTTCTCCCCGTAGGCCTTCGGGTGCTCGGGGTGGGGGGACCAGTACGCGCGCGTGCGGATCGTCTCCAGTGCCAGATCCAGGGTCGGCCGGTGCTGGGCGATCAGCTGGTGTGCGGTGAGTTCGGCGGCCATGCGGGACCAACTCCTCGTCTTTCACGAACTCGCCGTCGACTACTCGTCGACTCTCCGTCGAGTCCGTGGACCTGGGGGAAACCTGGGCAGAAACAGGCGGACACGGCTAGAGTAACCGAACGATCGGTCGGGACAAGGGGGACCGCCGCATCTGTGGAAAACCCCGTGCGGGAGGATCGCGCACATGACAGCACTCGACCTCAGCAGCCCCGTGGCCGTCGTCGGCACCGGCACCATGGGCCAGGGCATCGCCCAGGTGGCGCTGGTCGCGGGCCATCCCGTACGGCTGTACGACGCCGTGCCCGGGCGGGCCCGGGAAGCGGCGGACGCGATCGGCGCACGGCTCGACCGGCTCGTCGAAAAGGAACGCCTCACCGGCGCCGAGCGGGACGCGGCCCGCGCCCGGCTCCGGCCCGCCGAGACCCTCGCCGACCTCGCCGGCTGCGCGCTGGTCGCCGAGGCGGTCCTGGAGCGGCTGGACGTCAAGCAGGAGCTGTTCCGCGCGCTGGAGGACGTCGTCGGCGACGACTGCCTGCTCGCCACCAACACCTCCTCCCTGTCCGTCACCGCCGTCGGCGGCGCGCTCCGCGTCCCCGGACGCTTCGTCGGCCTGCACTTCTTCAACCCCGCGCCGCTGCTGCCGTTGGTGGAGGTGGTCTCCGGCTTCGCGACCGACCCCGCGTCGGCCACGCGCGCGTACGAGACGGCCCGCGCCTGGGGCAAGACCCCGGTCGCCTGCGCCGACACCCCTGGCTTCGTCGTCAACCGCGTCGCCCGGCCCTTCTACGCCGAGGCCCTCGCGGTCCACGAGCTGCGGGCCGCCGACCCGGCCACCATCGACGCGGTGCTGCGCGGGTCCGGCGGCTTCAGGATGGGCGCCTTCGAGCTGACCGACCTCATCGGGCAGGACGTCAACGAGTCCGTCACGCACTCCGTGTGGCAGTCGTTCTTCCAGGACGCGCGCTTCACGCCGTCGCTCGCCCAGCGCCGCCTGGTCGAGTCCGGCCGGCTCGGCCGCAAGAGCGGACAGGGCTGGTACGACTACCGGGACGGCGCCGAACGGCCCGAGCCGCACACCGCCGGACCGGCCGGCCGGCCCGCGTACGTCGTCGTCGAGGGGGGCCTGGGGCCCGCCGCCGAACTGGTCACGCTGATCCGTGAGGCGGGCATCGAGGTCCGCGAGGACGACGAGGGCGCCGGCTCGCTCGTGCTGCCCGGCGGCGGCCGGCTCCGCCTCGCCGACGGGCGCACCTCGGCCGAACTCGGCGGTGTCGTCCACTTCGACCTCGCCCTCGACTACCGCCGGGCCACCCGCGTCGCCCTCGCCCCGGCCGAGACCACCCCGCCCCGTGCCCTCGCCGAGGCCACCGGCCTCTTCCAGGCGCTCGGCAAGAAGGTCAGCGTCGTCGGCGACGTGCCCGGCATGATCGTGGCGCGGACGGTCGCGCGGATCGTCGACCTGGCGCACGACGCGGTCGCCCGGGGCGTGGCCTCGGCCCAGGACGTCGACACCGCGATGCGCCTCGGCGTGAACTACCCGCTCGGGCCGCTCGAGTGGGGCCGCCGGCTGGGACCCCGGTGGGTGTACGAACTGCTCGGTGAGCTGCACGTGCGTGAGCCCTCCGGGCGGCACGCCCCGTCCCTCGCGCTGCACCGCCACGCGCACGCCTCCGACGCAGAGGAGGGCACCCCCTCATGAGCACCGCCAAGCGCGACACGTACACGCCCGAGACGCTGCTGTCCGTCGCCGTGCAGGTCTTCATCGAGCGCGGCTACGACGGCACCTCCATGGAGCACCTCTCCAAGGCCGCCGGCATCTCCAAGTCGTCGATCTACCACCACGTCACGGGCAAGGAGGAGCTGTTGCGCCGGGCCGTGAGCCGGGCCCTGGACGAGCTCTTCGGCATCCTCGACGAGGAACACGCGCGCGCGGGGACCGCCGCCGAGCGGCTGGAGTACGTCGTGCGGCGCATGGTCGAGGTGCTCATGGCCGAACTGCCGTACGTCACGCTGCTGCTGCGCGTGCGCGGCAACACCGGCACCGAGCGGTGGGCACTGGAGCGGCGGCGCGAGTTCGACCACCGCGTCGCCGACCTGCTGAAGGCCGCCGCGGCCGAGGGGGACGTCCGCGCGGACGTGGAGGTCCGGCTCGCGACGCGCCTGGTCTTCGGCATGATCAACTCGATCGTCGAGTGGTACCGCCCCGCCGGGCCCGACGGCCGGGGCGGCGCGGGCGAGCGCGAAGTGGTCGACGCGGTGGCGCGGTTGGTGTTCGGAGGGCTGCGCAAGGCCTCGTGAGCGGGATCGGCGGGCTCCACCGGGCTCCCGGCCCGGCGGTCAGCTCTGCGGTTCGAGGTCCTCGGTCTCGAACACCAGCAGGGTGCGCGTGCTGAGGACCTCCGGGATGGCCTGGAGGCGGGTGAGCACCAGCTCGCGCAGCGCCCTGTTGTCCGGGGTGTGCACCAGCAGCAGGACGTCGAAGTCGCCGCCCACCAGGGCGATGTGCGAGGCACCGGGGAGCTGCCGTAGCTGCGCGCGGACCGTGCGCCAGGAGTTCTGCACGATCTTCAGGGTGATGTACGCCGAGGTGCCGTGCCCCGCGCGCTCGTGGTCGACTCGGGCGCCGAAGCCGCGGATGACGCCGTCCTCGACGAGCCGGTTGATGCGCGCGTAGGCGTTGGCGCGCGAGACGTGCACCCGCTCGGCGACCGAGCGTATCGAGGCGCGGCCGTCCGCCTGGAGCATGCGCAGGATGTCCTGATCGATGGCGTCCAGCGGGCGCGGGGGCGGCGGGCCGCCGGCGTCGTCCGGGCCGTCGGCCTCCTCCGGGCGTTCGGCCATTTGTTCAGATGCCATGTGCCCCCACCTCCCTACCATGGACGTACTGCGTCCATCTCAGGCTGTGGAGAACCGTTTGTCCACAGCCTGGGGGTGCCTGTAGCCAAACTGTGCCGGCGACCGAACAATCGGTAGGTGAGGCCCGTCACACCCGTGGCGAGCCCAGAGCCGCTCCCACGAGGAGGTGCCGTCATGACGGTCATGGAGCAGCGGGGCGCTTACCGGCCCACACCGCCGCCCGCCTGGCAGCCCCGTACCGACCCCGCGCCGCTGCTGCCCGACGCGGAGCCGTACCGGGTCCTCGGCACGAAGGCCGCCGAGCAGGCGGACCCCGAGCTGCTGCGCACGCTGTACGCCCGGCTGGTCGCCGGCCGACGCTACAACGCGCAGGCTACGGCGCTGACCAAGCAGGGCCGGCTGGCCGTCTACCCCTCCAGCACCGGTCAGGAGGCCTGCGAGGTCGCCGCCGCGCTGGCCCTCGAGGAGCGGGACTGGCTCTTCCCCAGCTACCGCGACACGCTCGCCGTCGTCGCCCGCGGCGTCGACCCCGTCGAGGCCCTCACCCTGCTGCGCGGCGACTGGCACACCGGCTACGACCCCTACGAGCACCGGGTCGCGCCCCTGTCCACGCCGCTGGCCACCCAGTTGCCGCACGCCGTGGGCCTCGCGCACGCCGCCCGGCTCAAGGGCGACGACGTGGTCGCGCTGGCGATGGTCGGCGACGGCGGCACCAGCGAGGGCGACTTCCACGAGGCGTTGAACTTCGCCGCGGTCTGGCAGGCCCCGGTCGTCTTCCTCGTGCAGAACAACGGCTTCGCGATCTCCGTTCCGCTCGCCAAGCAGACCGCGGCCCCGTCGCTGGCCCACAAGGCCGTCGGCTACGGCATGCCCGGCCGCCTGGTCGACGGCAACGACGCAGCCGCCGTGCACGAGGTCCTCACCGACGCCGTACGCCACGCGCGCGCGGGCGGCGGCCCCACGCTGGTGGAGGCGGTGACGTACCGCGTGGAGGCGCACACCAACGCCGACGACGCGACGCGCTACCGGGGCGACGCCGAGGTCGAGACCTGGCGCCGGCACGACCCGATCGAGCTGCTGGAGCGGGAGCTGACCGAGCGCGGCCTGCTCGACGAGGAGGGAGCCCGGGCCGCCCGCGAGGACGCCGAGACCATGGCCGCGGACCTGCGCGCCCGCATGAACCAGGACCCGCGGCTCGATCCGATGGACCTGTTCGCCCACGTCTACGCCGAGCCCACGCCGCAGCTGCGCGCGCAGCGGGACCTGCTGCGCGCGGAGCTGGCGGCCGAAGCGGAGGCGGAGACCGGGCCCGGATCCGGGGCGCCCGAAGGGGGACACCGATGACCACTGTCGCCGTCAAGCCGGCCACCATGGCGCAGGCCCTCACGCGCGCGCTGCGCGACGCCATGGCCGCCGACCCGGGCGTGCACGTCATGGGCGAGGACGTGGGTGCCCTCGGCGGCGTCTTCCGGGTCACCGACGGACTCGCCGAGGAGTTCGGCGAGGACCGCTGCACGGACACCCCGCTCGCCGAGGCCGGCATCCTCGGCACGGCCGTCGGCATGGCGATGTACGGGCTGCGCCCGGTCGTGGAGATGCAGTTCGACGCCTTCGCCTACCCGGCGTTCGAGCAGGTCGTCAGCCACGTGACCAAGATGCGCAACCGCACGCGCGGCAGGATGCCCCTGCCGCTGACCATCCGCGTCCCCTACGGCGGCGGCATCGGCGGCGTCGAGCACCACAGCGACTCGTCCGAGGCGTACTACATGGCGACTCCGGGGCTCCATGTCGTCACGCCCGCGACCGTCGCCGACGCGTACGGCCTGCTGCGCGCGTCCATCGCCTCCGACGACCCGGTGGTCTTCCTCGAACCCAAGCGTCTGTACTGGTCGAAGGACGCCTGGAACCCGGAGGAGCCGGCACCCGTTGAGCCGGTAGGCCGCGCGGTGGTGCGGCGCCCCGGCCGGAGCGCCACACTCATCACGTACGGGCCGTCGCTGGTCGCCTGCATGGAGGCGGCCGAGGCGGCCCGGGCCGAGGGCTGGGACCTCGAAGTCGTCGATCTGCGCTCCCTGGTGCCGTTCGACGACGAGACGGTGTGCGCTTCGGTGCGGCGGACGGGACGCGCGGTCGTCGTCCACGAGTCGGGTTCCTTCGGGGGCCCGGGCGGGGAGATCGCGGCCCGGGTCACGGAGCGCTGCTTCCACCACCTGGAGGCGCCGGTGCTGCGTGTGGCCGGGTTCGACATCCCGTATCCGCCGCCGATGCTGGAGCGCCACCACCTGCCCGGTGTGGACCGGATCCTGGACGCCGTGGGGCGCCTGCAGTGGGAGGCCGAAAGCTGATGGCACAGGTGCTGGAATTCAAGCTCCCCGATCTCGGTGAGGGGCTCACCGAGGCGGAGATCGTGCGCTGGCTGGTCGAGGTCGGTGACGTGGTCACCGTCGACCAGCCCGTTGTCGAGGTGGAGACGGCCAAGGCGATGGTCGAGGTGCCCTGCCCCTACGGCGGCGTGGTCACCGGCCGCTTCGGCGAGGAGGGGACGGAGCTGCCCGTCGGAGCGCCGCTGCTGACGGTGGCGGTGGGCGAGGGAGCCGCCGACGCCCCGGCGCGGGACTCGGACACCGGCGGCGGCGCGGCCGAGGGCACCGCGGCCGATCCGTCCGGGGCGGACCGGCCCCCGGCCGACCGTTCCGGGGCCGACCGTTCCGGGGCCGACGGGTCCCCGGCCGACCGGTCCCGGGACGATCAGGTGAAGGCCGAGCAGGCGCGGGCCGAGGGATCGGGCAACGTCCTGGTCGGATACGGCACCTCGGAGGCGCCGGCGCGCCGCCGCCGGGTACGGCCGGACCGGCAGGCAGCCGCCCCGGCGGTGACCGGGCGGGCGAACGGCAGGGTCCGCGCCGCCGAGCCGGTGGACGGCCCCGTCCCCGTCATCTCCCCCCTGGTACGCAGGCTGGCCCGGCAGAACGACCTGGACCTGCGCGAGCTGACCGGCTCCGGCCCGGACGGGCTGATCCTGCGGGCGGACGTGGAGTACGCGCTGCGAGCCGCCGCCGCACAGGGCGGCCGTACGGCGGTCCGGGAAGGCCGGGCCGGGACGACCGGCCGGGCACCGGTGGCCCCCGCGTCCTCCGTCGCGCGCTCCGGCGGCGTCCGCACCCCCCTCAAGGGCGTCCGCGGCGCCGTCGCCGACAAGCTCTCCCGCAGTCGGCGCGAGATCCCCGACGCGACCTGCTGGGTGGACGCCGACGCGACCGAGCTGATGCGGGCGCGCACCGCGATGAACGCCGCCGGCGGGCCGAAGGTCTCCCTCGTCGCGCTGCTGGCCCGGATCTGCACGGCCGCCCTGGCCCGCTTCCCGGAGCTGAATGCCACGGTCGACACGGAGGCCCGGGAGATCGTCCAGCTCGACCACGTCGACCTCGGCTTCGCCGCCCAGACGGACCGGGGGCTGGTCGTGCCGGTCGTCCGGGACGCGCACGCGCGGAACGCCGAGTCGCTCACCGCCGAGTTCGCCCGGCTGACCGACGCGGCCCGGGCCGGGCGGCTGACCCCCGGTGAACTGACCGGCGGCACCTTCACGTTGAACAACTACGGGGTGTTCGGCGTCGACGGCTCCACGCCGATCATCAACCACCCCGAGGCGGCCATGCTCGGCGTCGGCCGCATCGTCCCCAAGCCCTGGGTGCACGAAGGGGAGCTGGCGGCGCGTCAGGTCGTCCAGCTGTCGCTCACCTTCGACCACCGGGTGTGCGACGGCGGCACGGCGGGCGGCTTCCTGCGGTACGTGGCCGACTGCGTGGAACAGCCGTCGGTGCTGCTGCGCACTCTCTGACAGCGGTGTCGCAGCGGTGTCGCAGCGGCGTCCGCAGCGGCGCCGAACGCGGTGTCCACAGCGGCGCCGAAAGCGGCGGCAGCCGGCGCGGCAACCGGCGCAGCCCCGGTGCCGGCAGGGGCGCCGGTGCGCGCACCCTGATTGCGTGGCGTCCCCGCGTTCCCTGTGATCGCGCAGGGACGCATACTCGGGGGGTGACCGTGTACGAGCCCTCCCCCGGCACCGCCCCCGCGCCGGGATCCGATCCCTCCGATCCCTCCGGGAAGGACCCCGCCGGGTACGACGCCGTCGTGCTCGCCGGCGGGGCCGCCCGGCGGCTCGGCGGCGCGGACAAGCCCGGCCTGCGGGTGGGCGGCCGGGCACTGCTGGACCGGGTGCTCGTCGCCTGCGCCGGAGCACGCACCACCGTCGTCGTCGCCGAGCCCCGGCCCACCGGGCGCCCGGTGACCTGGGCGCGCGAGGAGCCCTCCGGCGGCGGACCGCTCGCCGCACTCGCCGCCGGCTTGCGGCACACCACGGCGGAGTACGTCGTGGTCCTCTCCGCCGACCTGCCCTTCCTCGCCGGCCCGGCCGTCGGGCGGCTGCTGTCGGAGCTCGCCGCGAGCGACGCCGACGGCGTGCTGCTCACCGACGCCGACGGCCGCGATCAGCCCCTCGTCGCCGCCTACCGCGCGCCCGCGCTGCGCCGCGAACTGGCCGTGCTCGCCCGGGACCGGGCAGACCTCGCCGGGCTTCCGCTGCGCCGCCTGACCGGCGCCCTCCGCCTCACTCGCGTCCCCGACGCCGTCGCCTCCTTCGACTGCGACACCTGGGACGACATCGCCACCGCAAGGGCACGCATCAGGGAGCATGGTCACGTGTTGGACGAATGGATCACCGCAGCCAAGGACGAGTTGGGCATCGACCTCGACGTCGACACCGGCGTCCTGCTCGACCTCGCCCGGGACGCCGCCCACGGGGTGGCCAGGCCCGCGGCCCCACTGACCACCTTCCTCGTCGGCTACGCGGCCGGACGCGCGGGAGGAGGTCCCGAGGCCGTCGCCGAGGCCGCCCGCAAGGCCGCCGCCCTCGCCCAGCGCTGGGCCGAGGAGGCCGCCGACGCCGGGCCCGCCCCCGCGGCGGGCAAACCCGACGTGGCGCCCGACGCCACACCCGACACCCGCCCGGACGCACGATGACCTCTCCCGGCACGCGGGCCGACGAGGAAGCGGAAGACCTCGACGTCGAGGAGGCGCTCGCCCTCGTGAAGGAGAACCCCGGCCCGCCCCACGGCGACCACGACCGCACGGCGCCGCCCGGGCCCACCGCACACCAGGGTTCCCACGGCCCGCACGGTCAGCACGGTGCCCCCGGCGAGCAGGCCGGTTCCCAGCACCGCGCGACTCCCTGGCCCGAAGCCCGGGCGACCGCCGAGCGTGCCGCCCGGGCCGCCGTCCGGGCCGCCCGCCGCGCCCCGCTCTCCGCGCCCCTCGACGCCGCCCTGGGCCTCACCCTGGCCGCACCCCTCGCCGCCCTGACCGACCTGCCCTCCTTCGACACCTCCGCGATGGACGGCTGGGCCGTCGCCGGCCCGGGCCCCTGGTCGGTGCGTGACGAGGGCGTCCTGGCCGGACACGCGGAGCCCGCGCCCCTCACCGACGGCGAGGCCGTGCGTATCGCCACCGGCGCCCGCATCCCCCTGGAGACCACCGCCGTCCTGCGCACCGAGCACGGCCGCACCGACGGCAAGGGCCGGCTGCAGGCGACCCGGGAGGTCGTCCACGGCCAGGACATCCGCCCGCGCGGTCAGGAGTGCCGCAGCGGCGACCAGTTGCTGCCGGTCGGCACCCTGGTGACGCCGGCCGTACTGGGCCTCGCGGCAGCCGCCGGATACGACACGCTCACCGCGGTCCACCGCCCCCGCGTCGACGTCCTGGTCCTCGGCGACGAACTGCTCACCGAAGGCCGCCCGCACGACGGCCTCATCCGGGACGCGCTCGGCCCGATGCTGCCGCCCTGGCTGCGGGCCCTGGGCGCCGACGTCCGCGCGGTCCGCCGGATCGGGGACGACGCCAAGGCCCTGCACCGCGCCGTCACCGCCTCCGGCGCCGACCTGATCGTCACGACCGGCGGCACCGCCGCGGGCCCCGTCGACCACGTCCACCCGGTCCTGAGCCGCATCGGCGCCGAACTCCTCGTGGACGGCGTCAGGGCGCGCCCCGGCCACCCGATGCTGCTGGCCCGGCTCAAGGACGACCAGCACCTCGTCGGCCTGCCCGGCAACCCTCTCGCCGCCGTCTCCGGACTGCTCACACTCGCCGAGCCGCTGCTGCGCACCCTCGCGGCCCGCCCGGCGCCCGAGCCGTACTCGCTGCCGCTGCTGGACGCGGTGCAGGGGCACCCGTACGACACCCGGCTCGTCCCCGTCGTGCTGCGAGGCGACGGTGCCGTGCCGCTGCACTACAACGGTCCGGCCATGCTGCGCGGCATCGCGGCCGCCGATGCCCTGGCCGTCGTGCCTCCGGGCGGGGCGCGTCCGGGCCAGGAGGCCGAACTGCTCGACCTGCCCTGGGCCACCGGCGGGATCGGAGTGTGTTTCACGTGAAACTACCGGGCCAGGACGCGATCGCCCGCCAGGCGGACGAACACCTCGTGACCCATCGGGTGAAACTCCCGAGGAAGCTGGTGGAGCACCCGATCCGCCAGGTCGGCAAGCGGCTGTCCATCGCTCTGGTGGTCCTGGTGGCGACCGCCTTCATCGTCTACGCCGACCGCGACGGCTACAGCGACAGCTCCGACGACTCCGTCGACCTTCTCGACGCCTTCTACTACGCCACCGTCACCCTCTCCACCACCGGATACGGCGACATCGCCCCCGTCAGTGACGCCGCCCGGCTGACGAACATCCTGGTCATCACGCCCCTGCGCGTGCTGTTCCTGATCATCCTGGTCGGCACCACACTGGAAGCCCTCACCGAGCGCACTCGGGAGGAGTGGCGACTGACCCGCTGGAGGTCCACCTTGCGCGATCACACTGTCGTCGTCGGCTTCGGTACCAAGGGACGGTCGGCGATCCAGACCGTCTGCGCGACCGGGCTGCGCAAGGAGCAGGTCGTCGTGGTGGACCCCAGCGGGAAGGCCATCGAGGCGGCGACGGCACACGGCTACGCGGGCGTGGTCGGGGACGCGACGCGCAGCGATGTGCTGAACCGCGCCGAGGTGTACCGGGCGAGACAGATCATCGTCGCCACCCAGCGCGACGACACGGCGGTACTGGTGACGCTGACGGCCCGGCAGCTCAACCGGGGCGCGAAGATCGTGGTCGCGGTCCGCGAAGAGGAGAACGCGCCGCTGCTGAAGCAGTCCGGCGCCGACGCCGTGATCACCAGCGCCAGCGCCGCGGGCCGCCTGCTCGGGCTCTCCGTGCTCAGTCCCGCCGCCGGCATGGTCATGGAGGACCTCATCAGCCAGGGCAGCGGGCTGGACCTCGTCGAGCGGCCGGTCATAAAGGCCGAGGTGGGCAGGAACCCGCGCGAGACGGACGACCTGGTGGTGAGCGTCGTGCGCGGACACCGGGTGCTCGGCTACGACGACCCGGCCGTCGGCGGTCTGGAGCTGACGGACCGCCTGATCACGATCGTGCGGGCGACGCCGGCCACCCACGTGGCGCCCGACGCCCGCCCGCTGCCCCGCGACTGACGCGGCGCCGGCTGCGTACCGCGGAGGCTACTTGCGGTTGTAGAGCCGCATCGTCACCGGGCCGAAGACCAGGAGGAGCAGGCCCGCCCAGCCCAGCGTCCAGGCGATCTCGGTGCCGGGCCAGTCGCCCGCCATCAGGCCGCGCACCGCGGAGGCCAGGTGCGTGATCGGGCTGTTGTTGACGAACACCTGCAGCCAGCCCGGCATCGTCTTCGGGTCGACGAAGACGTTGGACAGGAAGGTGAGCGGGAAGATCACCATCATGCTGACGCTCATCACCGACTTCTCGGTGCGCAGCATCAGCCCGAACATCGTCCAGATCCACGAGAAGGCGAACGAGAACACCAGCAGCAACGCGATCCCGGCGACCACACCGCCGAACCCGCCGTCCGGCCGGTAGCCGAGCAGCAGACCCACGACGAGCATCACGACGGACGCGATCGTGTAGCGCAGCGCGTCGCCGAGCAGGTAGCCGACCATCGCCGAGGGCCGCCAGATCGGCAGTGAACGGAAGCGGTCGAAGACGCCCTTCTCGATGTCGACGTTCACCGAGACCCCGGTGTACATCGTGATCATCACGACCGACATCACCAGGATGCCCGGCAGCACGAACTGGATGTAGTCGCTCGGTGAACCCGCCAGCGCACCGCCGAAGAGGTACGTGAACATCAACAGGTTCATGATCGGGAAGGCGGTGACGTCGAAGAGCTGTTCCGGCACGTGCTTGATCTTGAGGATCGCGCGCCATCCGAACGTCAGGGACGTGGACAGGGCGCTGGGCCGGGGTGGCCGCTCCTTGGTGACCAGCAGGGCCGCCAGCGACTCCGTGCTGACCGCGGAGAGTTCCTTGCCCTCGGTGCTCGTGGCCGTACTCATGCCGCCACCTCGTCCTTCGTGTCAGGGCCGGTGCCGGTGCCGGTGCCGTTGCCGGTGCTCTGGCCGGTGTCGTGCCCGGTCAGCGCCAGGAAGACCTCGTCGAGGCTGGGCTGTCCCAGGGAGAAGTTGTCGACGGTGATGCCGGCCCTGGTCAGCTCGCCCAGCGCCTTGGCGGCCTGGTCGGCGGCCGTGTCGCTCGCCGCCACCCCGAGGCGCGCGGTCAGCGCCACCGGGTCGGGCTCCAGCTGCACCTCGGCGACCGGCAGGTCCCGCAGCAGCCGCTCGGCCTCGGGCCGCTGGTCGGCGTCCCGCAGCCGCAGATGGACGGAGCCCGCGCCGACGGACGCCTTCAGTTCTCCCTTGGTGCCCTCGGCGATCACCTTGCCCTTGTCGATGACGGCGATCCGGGACGCCAGCTGGTCGGCCTCGTCCAGGTACTGCGTGGTCAGCAGCACCGTCGTGCCCTGGGCGACGACCGCGCGCACGATGTCCCACACCTGGTTGCGGCTGCGCGGGTCGAGGCCGGTCGTCGGCTCGTCGAGGAAGAGCAGGTCGGGTGTGTTGAGGATGGACGCGGCGATGTCGATGCGCCGCCGCATGCCACCCGAGTAGTGCTTGACCTGCTTCGACGCCGCGTCCGTCAGCCCGAAGGCGGCCAGCAGCTGGTCGCCCCGCTGCCGCGCGGCCGTCTTGCCGTGCCCGAGGAGCCGGCCCAGCAGGATCAGGTTCTCGGTGCCGGTGAGGTCCTCGTCCACGGACGCGTACTGCCCGGTGAGGCTCACCCGGCTGCGTACCTCGTCCGCCTCGCGCACGATGTCGTGGCCGAAGACGTGGGCCTGGCCGCCGTCCGGTCGCAGGAGGGTGGCGAGCATCTTCACCGTGGTGGTCTTGCCGGCGCCGTTCGGGCCGAGGACGCCGTAGACCGTGCCTGCGGGTACCGCCAGGTCCACGCCGTCCACGGCCCGTGTCTCGCCGAACGTCTTCACCAGCCCCGCGGTCTCGATCGCGAGTCCGGACGTGTGCGTACTCATTGATGGTCCTTCCGCGTTCTTCGGCTACGCAGGGGAAGATCTTCACAGTCGCGCAATCTCATCGGTCGCGCACAGGGATTTTCCGGGGGACGGTCCGAAATACCGAGGACGGTCCGGCCCGGAGACGGAGAGCGCTTCGGCCCGGAGACGGAGAGCGCTTCGGCCCGGAGACGGAGAGCGCGCCGTCCGGGCCCCGGGCGGAAGGGCCGGGACAGGGGTGGAGGAGTAGCGTCGCCCTCATGCATGCGATCACGATTTCCGAACCCGGAGGCCCCGAGGCGCTGGTCTGGGCCGAGGTCCCCGACCCGGTACCCGGCGAGGGCGAGGTCCTGGTCGAGGTGACGGCCAGCGCCGTCAACCGCGCCGACATCATGCAGCGCCAGGGCTTCTACGACCCCCCGCCCGGCGCCTCCCCCTACCCCGGCCTGGAGTGCTCCGGGCGCGTCGCCGCACTCGGGCAGGGCGTGTCCGGCTGGTCCGTCGGCGACGAGGTCTGCGCGCTCCTCGGCGGCGGCGGCTACGCCGAGAAGGTCGCCGTTCCGGCCGGTCAGCTGCTGCCGGTTCCGGAGGGCATCGACGTCAAGCGGGCGGCGGCGCTGCCCGAGGTGGTCTGCACCGTCTGGTCGAACGTCTTCATGGTCTCCCATCTCCGCCCCGGCGAGACGCTCCTCGTGCACGGCGGCTCCAGCGGCATCGGCACCATGGCGATCCAGCTCGCCAAGGCGGTCGGCGCGAAGGTCGCCGTGACGGCGGGCACCAAGGAGAAGCTGGAGCGCTGCGCCGAGCTGGGCGCCGACATCCTGATCAACTACCGCGAGCAGGACTTCGTCGCCGAGGTGAGGGAGGCGACGGGCGGCACGGGCGCCGACGTCATCCTCGACAACATGGGCGCCAAGTACCTGGACCGCAACGTCCAGGCCCTCGCCGTCAACGGCCGGCTCGCGATCATCGGCATGCAGGGCGGCCGGAAGGGCGAGCTGGACATCGGCACGCTCCTCACCAAGCGCGCGGCCGTCAGCGCGACCTCGCTGCGCGCCCGGCCGCCGGCGGAGAAGGCGGCCATCGTCGCGGCCGTACGCGAGCACGTCTGGCCGCTGTTCTCCGGTGGTCACGTCCGTCCGGTCGTCGACCGCGAACTGCCGATGAGCGACGCCCCCGCCGCCCACCGGATCGTGGAGGAGAGCGGGCACGTCGGCAAGGTGCTGCTGGTCGCCTCGTAGCGGGTGCGCGTCAGCCGCGCCGCAGGCGGAGGCCGACGAAGGCCAGGGCCAGGCCGAGGCCGATGAGGACCAGCCCGCTGCCCAGGGGCAGGACACGGACCACGGGCTCGGTGGCGTCCTCGGTGTGTGTGCCGGCCTGGGGCCGAGAACGGGACGGGGGCGCGGAGGGCACCAGAGCGGCCTCGCCGGGTGGTACGGCGGTCTCCGGATCGTCGGACAGGCCCGCGTCGCCGTCTTCGTCCATCCGGTGACGGGCGTTCTGGTCCGCGCGGTCCTCCTCCGGCTCCCGCTCCTGCGGCCGCCCGGGCCGCTGCCGCCCCTCGCCCGGCCGGCTCCCGGCCCGGGAGGGCTCCGGGCCGGTTGCCGAGGCGCTTGACGCGGAGGCAGCGGGGGAGGGGGAGGCCGTCGCGGAGCCACGCGCCTCCCCCTCCGCCGGGCCGGATTCCCCGGCGGACGGGGAGGCGGTACCGGCGTCCGATCCGTCGGGGCCGTCGTGACCCTCGTCGCGCTGGGGGTGCTCGTGCCCCTTCCGCCCGTCTTGGCCGCCGGAGCCGTCCGGGTCGGCGGCCACCGCTCCCGGGACCGAGAAGGGAGCCGGCCCGGAAGGAGACGGGGTCACCGCGGGCCCCCGGACGGCAGAGGCAGCCGTCCCCGCCGTCGCGGACCCGGCGCCGTGCGCCACCCCCACCCCGCACGGCGCCACCAGAGCGCTCACCCCCACAACCCCCACCAGTCCCGTCGCTCGCAGTGTGCGCAGCCATGGAGTCACGTCAGTGACCCCCTCCCGGTGATAGCGAGTCGCAGAAATCGACGGAACAAGCCTCACATCCACCCGCCATACCGGCATTACGGACTCCGCCGAACGTGCTCGACCACGCTTCCGTGGGGGCACCGCCCCGTCGCGCCGCGCGGGTGCGAGAGAATGACGGCATGGAGATGCCGAGGAACGACAGGTCGCCGGAGAACCCCCAGATCCTGGTCGTCGGCCAGGACGGAATGGCGCTCAGCGGCGGCGGGGACGACGACTCCCGCGAGATCCCGGTGACCGAGCAGGTGGAACAGCCCGCCAAGGTCATGAGGATCGGCAGCATGATCAAGCAGCTGCTGGAGGAGGTGCGCGTCGCGCCCCTGGACGAGGCGAGCCGGGCCCGGCTCAAGGAGATCCACGCCAGCTCGGTGAAGGAGCTGGAGGACGGACTGGCCCCGGAGCTGGTCGAGGAGCTGGAGCGGCTCTCCCTGCCCTTCACGGACGACGTCACCCCGACCGATGCCGAACTGCGGATCGCGCAGGCACAGCTGGTCGGCTGGCTGGAGGGCCTGTTCCACGGCATCCAGACCACGTTGTTCGCGCAGCAGATGGCGGCACGGGCCCAGCTGGAGCAGATGCGCCGCGCGCTGCCGCCGGGCGTCGGCCAGGACGGTGAGGAGCCGCCCCACCTGGGCGGCCGCTCCGGTGGCCCCTACCTGTAGGCGGTCCCCACCGGCACGGTCAGCCACGCACCGACACGGCGAAGGGCCCGGCAGCACCTGCTGCCGGGCCCTTCGCCATGGGCCGGGTCCTACGTCACGGGAGGCACGGGATCAGGAGGACGGCGGGTTGCCCGTCGAGACCTTGAGCTGGATCTCGGGCATGTCATCGGGGTCGACGTCCGTACCGGGCGTGGGGAACTGGTCCCGGATCGAGCCCTCGCCGTAGGTGTTCTCGTCGACCTCCACGACCTCCATCCGCCAGCCCGCGGCGTTGAAGCACTCCTTGACCGAGCCGATGTACTTGAACGTGAAGTCCGGCACCTTGATCTTGTCGGGGTCGTTGTACGACTCCTCCGGCTCGGTGCACTCGTCCTTCTCGATCGTCTTCGTCTTGTCCGGCCCGCGGTAGCCCGCCGCCTTCGAGTCCGAAGCGGACGCACTGGCGGTGGCGTCCCCGCCCTTGGGGTCGTCCCCGCCGTCGTCCATCGTCAGCGCGCCGATCAGACCGCCGGCCACCAGGACGGCGACCGCGATCGAACCGATGACCACCAGCTTGCCGCTCTTCCCGCCGCCGCCCGACGAGCCGGACGCCGGAGTGGAGGGCGAGAGGTTGTACGGCGGCGGCGTGTGCGCGCCCTGGGGCTGCTGCGGCGCGTACGGCGACGCGGCCGGTGTCGGGTAGCCGCCCTGCTGCGGGTAGCCGTAGGCGGGCGAGGGCCCGGCGGGCGCCGGGGTGCCGTACGGGTTGGGGCCCGGGTTCGGCGTCGGCTGGTACGGCGTCTGGACGGGGCCCGTGGGCACCGGTCCGCTCTGGTCGACCGGCGGGAACACCGCGGAGCCGACGCCCGCGCCGCTCGACGCGTGCGCGCCGGGCACGATGCTCGGCGGGGCCGGCTGGAAGGAGGCGGCCACGCGCAGGCACTCGTCCCGCATCGCCTCGGCGCTGGGGAAACGCTCGTTGGGGTTCTTCTTCAGTGCGCGGGCCACCAGCGCGTCCACGGCCGGCGGGAGGGCGCGGTTGACGGACGAAGGAGCCACCGGCTCCTCCTGCACGTGCGCGTACGCGATGGCCAGCGGCGAGTCCGCGTCGAACGGCAGGCGTCCGGTGACCAGTTGGAAGAGCATGATGCCCACCGAGTACAGGTCGGAGCGGGCGTCCACACCGCGGCCGAGGGCCTGCTCCGGCGAGAGGTACTGCGGGGTGCCGACGACCATGCCGGTCTGCGTCATCGAGGTGACGCCGGACTGCATGGCGCGGGCGATGCCGAAGTCCATCACCTTGACCACGCCGCGCTTGGTCATCATCACGTTGCCCGGCTTGATGTCCCGGTGGACCAGGCCCATCTCGTGGCTGATCTCCAGGGCCGCCAGCACGTCCGCGGTGATCTTCAGCGCCTTGTCGGCGGGCATCGCGCCCTGCTGCCGCACGTCCTCGTCGAGCACCGAGCCGAGCGGCCGTCCCTCGACGTACTCCATGACGATGTACGGCATCGGCATGCCGCCGCCCGCGGCGGAGTCGCTGTCGGACCACGTGTCCTCGCCGGTGTCGAAGACGGAGACGATGTTGGTGTGCGTGAGCTTGGCCACTGCCTGGGCCTCGCGGCGGAAGCGCTCGCGGAAGGCCTGTTCCCGGCCCAGCTCGGTGTGCAGCGTCTTGATCGCGACCTGGCGGTCCAGCACCGAGTCGTACGCCAGGTGCACCGAGGCCATGCCGCCTTCGCCGAGCAAGTCGCGCAGCTGGTAGCGGCCGCCGGCGAGCGCCCGCCCCGCGTACCGGCCCTGTCCGGCGTCCTGGCTCATGTCTCTGCGTCCCCCATGGGCGCCGCGACGCCGGTGGCGGCGGCACGCGCGCTCGCGTTCGTGATCGTGATCGAAAGTGCAATTCCCGGCCAAGTCTGCCCCAGGGCACCGACACGTCAAGCGCGGTGCCCGTTCCGTGACCGTACGCGAAAGAAGCGTCGCGGAAGCGTTACAGCCGACGTACCGCCGGTACACGGAATTTGCACGACAGTACGGAACCAGGGTTTCATGACCGGTCCGTCTCGATGCCGGTCCCGGCGCTCATCTCGGACCGGAGGCCCCCGCGAAGGCTGTAGCGTGGCCGACGGAGACCGTAACAACACCGCGCGCACCGCGGGCAGAAACGACGGCGAGGACTGATGGCACAGCAGCAGCGCGCCCAGGGCCCGTCCGAACCCGAGGCGACTGGCGGCGGTATGTCTGACGCGCCGGAGACCTGGGGCAACGGCGGCCTGGTCGGCGACGGCCGGTACCGCCTGACCCGCAGACTCGGGCGGGGCGGCATGGCCGAGGTGTTCGCCGCCGAGGACGTCCGCCTGGGACGCACCGTGGCGGTCAAGCTGCTGCGCGCGGACCTCGCCGAGGACCCGGTCTCCAAGGCCCGCTTCACGCGTGAGGCACAGTCGGTGGCCGGGCTCAACCACCATGCCATCGTCGCCGTGTACGACTCCGGCGAGGACTTCGTCGGCGGCCAGTCCGTGCCGTACATCGTGATGGAGATCGTCGAGGGCCGCACCATCCGCGACCTCCTGCTCAACGCCGAGGCGCCCGGCCCGGAGCAGGCGCTGATCATCGTCTCCGGTGTGCTGGAGGCGCTCGCCTACTCCCACCAGCACGGCATCGTGCACCGCGACATCAAGCCCGCCAACGTCATCATCACGCACAACGGCGCGGTGAAGGTGATGGACTTCGGCATCGCCCGCGCCCTGCACGGCGCGTCCACGACGATGACGCAGACCGGCATGGTCATGGGCACCCCGCAGTACCTCTCCCCGGAGCAGGCGCTCGGCAAGGCCGTCGACCACCGCTCCGACCTGTACGCGACGGGCTGCCTGCTCTACGAACTCCTCGCGCTGCGGCCGCCGTTCACCGGCGAGACCCCGCTGTCGGTGGTCTACCAGCACGTCCAGGACATCCCGACGCCGCCGTCCGAGGCGTCCGACGCCTGCCCGCCGGAGCTCGACGGTCTGGTGATGCGCTCGCTGGCCAAGGAGCCCGACGACCGGTTCCAGACCGCCGAGGAGATGCGCGGCCTGGTGCAGTACGGGCTGCAGATGCTGTACGAGCAGGGTGGCCACACCGGCACCTGGAACACCGGGCCGGTCGCCGCGCACGACGGCCGGCACACCCCGTCGGCCGGCCTCGGCCTCGCGGGCACCTCGGTGCTGCCGCACTCCGACCACGGCGCGTCGGGCACCCAGCAGATCCCCCAGCCGATCCTGCCGAACGGCGGCTACGGCGGGGGCGACGACGGCGGCTTCGAAGGCCGCGGCAACAAGGGCAGCGGACGCGGCAAGCTGTGGATACTGGCCTTCCTCGCGGTGATCGCCATCGCGGCGGGCGTCGCGCTGGCCCTGAACAACGGCGGGGGCGAGAAGGGTGGCACCGATACGGACAAGAGCCCGTCGGCGTCCACCTCGCAGAGTTCCGACAAGGAGTCGCCCAGCTCGTCGCCCAGCGACGAGGAGACGCAGGAGAGCACCGACCCGGGCACGGAGCAGGGCAACGGCGGGGGCGGCACGGGCGGCGGGGACTACACGCCGTCGTACACCCCGTCGTACACGCCGTCGGAGAGTGTGACGCAGGACCCGACCGGCGATCCCACGGGCGACCCGACGACGGACCCGACGACGCCGACGGACGAACCGACGGGAGACCCGACCGGCGACCCCACGGGCGACCCCACGGGAGGCCCGACGGGCGGCACCGACGGCGGCGCGACCGGCGACCCGGGCGGCGGCGGCGACCCGGCGGTCGACTGACGCGGAACCCACCCCACGCGCGCGTGCGGCCCGGAGACGGGCTCCACGCGCGCGTCGCGTTTCCGGACGGCACAGCGGGGCGTCACGGCGTGCCGCCGGCGCCGTCCGTGAAGTGCACCGAGCCGAACCGCGGCTCGATCCGCAGGTAGACCGGCTCGAAGGGCTCGCCGTCCACCTCGCGCGGCGCGGGGCCGAAGCGCTCGACTTCGCCGGCGCTCGGCTCGTGGACGTCGCACCGGCCCACGACCCGCACGGCCCACGACCCGCACGGTCCACAGGCGCTCCGCGGACCCGGCACAGCCCAGGTTGCCGGCGCCGTACGCGACGACGCTCCCGGCGCACACCTGGTGGTACCCGCAGCTCCTGGGCATGCGGAGCAGGACCCGGCCGTCGGCCACGATGTGCCGTGCGAAGGCGAGGAAGGGCAGGGCACGCATGGTGGTGGCCGCCCGGCCGTAGGCGGTGCGGCCGCGCAGGCCGACGGCGAGCTTGTTTCCGTGCCTTTCCGTTCCCGCACAGTGAGTGCATGCGCTCCGACGAACCGCAGCTCGATCCCCCGGATGTCCTTGAGGACGTAGCCGGAGGCGCCGCCACCCGTCCGGACGGCGCGTCGGCCGCCGTCCCGGCCTCGCCCACCACCTCGATGTCGGGCTCGCCCGCGAGCAGATCGTGCACCCCCCCGCCGGACGACCTCGTGGTCGTCGAGGAGGAATACCCGGATTTCTCCGTCTTCGCGCACGCGCTCAGTCTCACACACCGACTCTTCCCGTGCCCGGGGTGGCCGGGATAACGTGCCGTTGTTCCGGCCCCCTGCGAGGCTGTGACCAGTAAAACTTCCGCACTTCGCCGATTTACTTGGAAATCCGAGTAAAAACGCAGGTCAGGAGGGGTTTCACAGAAATGTGGAGCACTGGGTAACGTGCTGTTCGCAGGGCGCTCGCCGGGGCACCTGTCACGCCTGTTCCCGACCGGGCCGCACCCACCCTTGTGCGACCGCCGGGCCGCAGGTGAGCCGCACTGGCTTCCGGCGAACCCGGGGGCCGGACCGACGGAGGAGCACACGTGACCGAGAGCACTGCCGCGCGCAAGCCGCGACGCAGCGCCGGAAGCAAGGCGACCGGTACCACCGGCACCAAGGCCGGCGCCGCGGGCGCGAAGACCGGCACCACCGGAGCCAAGCGCACCACCCGCACCGCTGCCGCCAAGAAGGGCTCCGAGACGGAGCTGGTGCAGCTGCTGACGCCCGAGGGCGAACGCGTCGAGCCCGCCGAGAACTCGCCCTACGCCGAGTACGCCGGGTACGTCGCCGACATCACCCCCGACGAGCTGCGCGGCCTGTACCGCGACATGGTGCTCACCCGGCGCTTCGACGCCGAGGCCACCGCGCTGCAGCGCCAGGGCGAGCTGGGCCTGTGGGCCTCGCTGCTGGGCCAGGAGGCCGCCCAGATCGGCTCCGGCCGCGCCACCCGCGAGGACGACTACGTCTTCCCGACCTACCGCGAGCACGGCGTCGCCTGGTGCCGCGGGGTGGACCCGACCAACCTCCTCGGCATGTTCCGCGGTGTGAACAACGGCGGCTGGGACCCCAACGGCAACAACTTCCACCTGTACACCATCGTCATCGGCTCGCAGGCGCTGCACGCCACGGGCTACGCGATGGGCATCACCAAGGACGGCGCGGACTCCGCCGTGATCGCCTACTTCGGCGACGGCGCCTCCAGCCAGGGCGACGTCAGCGAGGCGTTCAACTTCGCCGCCGTCTACAACGCCCCCGTGGTCTTCTTCTGCCAGAACAACCAGTGGGCGATCTCGGAGTCCAACGAGAAGCAGACCCGGGTGCCGCTCTACCAGCGCGCCCAGGGCTTCGGCTTCCCCGGCGTCCGCGTCGACGGCAACGACGCGCTGGCCTGCCTCGCGGTCACCCGGTGGGCCCTGGAGCGGGCACGGCGCGGTGAGGGCCCGGCGCTGATCGAGGCGTACACGTACCGCATGGGCGCCCACACCACCTCGGACGACCCCTCCCGCTACCGGCACGACGACGAGCGCGTCGCCTGGGAGGCGAAGGATCCGATCCTGCGCCTTCGCCGCTTCCTGGAGTCCGCAAACCACGCGGACGAGGGATTCTTCGGGGAACTGGAGGCGGAGAGCGAGGCGTTGGGCAAGCGAGTGCGCGAAGCGGTCCGTGCCATGCCGGACCCGGACCGGTTCGCCATCTTCGAGAACGTGTACGCGGACGGGCACGCGCTCGTCGACGAGGAGCGGGCGCAGTTCGCCGCCTACCAGGCGTCGTTCGCCGAGGCAGAGGGGGTCTGACATGGCAGCGGAAAAGATGGCGCTGGCCAAGGCGATCAACGAGTCGCTGCGCCGCGCGCTGGACTCGGACCCCAAGGTCCTGATCATGGGCGAGGACGTCGGCAAGCTCGGCGGCGTCTTCCGGGTCACCGACGGCCTCCAGAAGGACTTCGGCGAGGACCGGGTGATCGACACCCCGCTGGCCGAGTCCGGCATCGTCGGCACCGCCATCGGCCTCGCCCTGCGCGGCTACCGGCCGGTGGTGGAGATCCAGTTCGACGGCTTCGTCTTCCCGGCCTACGACCAGATCGTCACCCAGCTGGCGAAGATGCACGCCCGTTCGCTGGGCAAGGTCAGGATGCCCGTCGTCATCCGCATCCCCTACGGCGGCGGCATCGGCGCGGTCGAGCACCACTCCGAGTCCCCCGAGGCGCTGTTCGCGCACGTGGCGGGCCTGAAGGTGGTCTCCCCGTCGAATTCGGCGGACGCGTACTGGATGATGCAGCAGGCCATCCAGAGCGACGACCCGGTGATCTACTTCGAGCCCAAGCGGCGTTACTGGGACAAGGCCGAGGTCGACACGGAGGCGATCCCCGGACCGCTGCACACCGCGCGTGTGGTCCGCGAGGGCACCGACCTCACGCTGGCCGCCTACGGCCCGATGGTGAAGCTGTGCCAGGAGGTCGCCGACGCCGCGGCCGAGGAGGGCCGCTCGCTGGAGGTGGTGGACCTGCGGTCCATCTCCCCGGTCGACTTCGACACGATCCAGGCGTCGGTGGAGAAGACCCGCCGTCTGGTCGTGGTCCACGAGGCACCCGTGTTCCTCGGCTCCGGCGCGGAGATCGCGGCCCGGATCACCGAGCGCTGCTTCTACCACCTGGAGGCCCCGGTGCTGAGGGTCGGCGGCTACCACGCCCCGTACCCGCCGGCCCGCCTGGAGGAGGAGTACCTGCCCGACCTGGACCGGGTGCTGGATGCCGTCGACCGCTCGCTGGCGTACTGAGGAGAGGGCCGTGACGACGATGACCGAAGGGTCCGTACGCGAGTTCAAGATGCCCGACGTGGGCGAGGGGCTCACCGAGGCCGAGATCCTCAAGTGGTACGTCCAGCCCGGTGACACGGTCACCGACGGCCAGGTGGTGTGCGAGGTCGAGACGGCGAAGGCCGCCGTCGAACTGCCCATCCCCTACGACGGCGTGGTCCGCGAGCTGCACTTCCCCGAGGGCACCACCGTCGACGTGGGTACGTCGATCATCGCGGTGGCCGTCGGTGACGCGGCGGCGGAACCCGTGCCGGAGCCTGCGCGGGCCCCCGCCGAAGGCACGCAGGCCACGCAGGCCACGCAGGCCACGGCGGACACGACGACCGCGCCGGCCGCCTCGGCCGAGGCCGAGGAGAAGAAGCCGGAGGGCCGCCAGCCGGTCCTGGTCGGCTACGGGGTGGCCACCTCCTCGACCCGCCGCCGCCCCCGCAAGAGCGTGGAGGTCCCCGCGCAGGAGGCCTCGGCCGCGATCCAGGCCGAGATGAACGGCCGCGGACCGGCGGCGCCGGTCACCCGCCAGCGCCCGCTCGCCAAGCCCCCGGTGCGCAAGCTGGCCAAGGACCTCGGCGTCGACCTGGCCACGGTCACCCCGACCGGCCCGGACGGCATCATCACGCGCGAGGACGTGCACGCGGCGGTCGCCCCGGCGGCGCGGGCCCCGGAGTCCGAGGCGGCACCGGCGGCACCCGCCGCCGCCCAGCCCGCGGCTCCCGCCCCGGCGGCGGTGTCGTACGACACGGCGCGCGAGACCCGCGTCCCGGTCAAGGGCGTCCGCAAGGCGACGGCGGCGGCGATGGTCGGCTCGGCCTTCACGGCGCCGCATGTCACGGAGTTCGTCACGGTCGACGTGACGCGCACCATGAAGCTGGTCGAGGAGCTGAAGCAGGACAAGGAGTTCACGGGCCTGCGGGTGAACCCGCTCCTGCTGATCGCCAAGGCCCTGCTGGTCGCGATCAAGCGCAACCCGGACGTGAACGCTTCCTGGGACGAGGCGGCGCAGGAGATCGTGGTCAAGCACTACGTCAACCTGGGCATCGCCGCGGCGACCCCGCGCGGCCTGATCGTGCCGAACATCAAGGACGCCCACGCCAAGACGCTGCCGCAGCTGGCGGGGTCCCTGGGCGAGCTGGTGTCGACGGCCCGGGAGGGCAAGACCTCCCCGGCCGCCATGCAGGGCGGCACGGTGACCATCACCAACGTGGGCGTCTTCGGCGTCGACACCGGCACGCCGATCCTCAACCCCGGCGAGTCCGCGATCCTCGCGGTCGGCGCGATCAAGCTCCAGCCGTGGGTGCACAAGGGCAAGGTGAAGCCGCGCCAGGTGACCACGCTGGCGCTGAGCTTCGACCACCGCCTCGTCGACGGCGAGCTGGGTTCCAAGGTCCTCGCCGACGTGGCGGCGGTCCTGGAACAGCCCAAGCGCCTGCTCACCTGGGCGTAGGACCACAGAGGAACCGAGCCGCGCCCCCGGCAGGGGAGGCGCGGCTCAGTTCTGTGCTCCTGGAACTCGCCCTCGCAGAGCGGGTACCGGCGGCAGCGGGGAAAGCCCCGCGGCGGCGCCCGGATCGCCGAGCCAAGCGGCGAGGCGGACGGGGTCCGGCGGCGCCTCCGTCGTCGCGACGCGCGTGTGGACGGCACGCACCACCTCGGGTCGGTGCATCAGTGACCAAGCCGCCGCTGCCGTGTCCCGGTCCGCGCCGGCCGTTCCGGCGACCGTACGCAGGACCAGCCCGAGCCGTGCCCAGGGCTCGGCTCGTCTCGGCCCCTGTTCCACCTGCGCGACAGCGAGGCGGTGTGCGCGGTCCGTGTCGCCGAGCAGGCGGGCCAGATCGGCGGGATCGAAGTCCTCCCGGCCCGGCACGGCGCCGGCACGCCGACCGGGCGTGGGCTCGGCAGCCGCACGGCACAGCGACGCCGTGTAGTCGTTGAGCGCCGGGACGGTCGGGTCCGGGACCACCGTGTCGCCGGCCGGGCTGGGGGAGGGGGCCGGCTGGCCGGATGCCCACCTGCCGGCGAGATCCAGCACGGCGTCGGGATCGGGGCGCACATGGCGGAGCCGCCAGCGGACGCGGTGAGCGGCGACGGCGTCCATGGCGAGAGCGGTCACTTCGTCGGGGACGGCTGCGAGCTGCGTCCGGTCGACGCTGCCGTCGCCCATCGTCGCCACGAAGTCACGGCCGGCCGCCGTCAGGTGCGGGGCCCCGAGGAGCACCTCGTACGCGGCCTGTGCCTGGGTGTGCCAGTACACGGCCTGGAACTGGGAGCGCCGGCGCAGCTCCTCGTCCGCGGCCCGACGAGCGAGGGACCACCAGAAGTCGACCACGCCGAGGAAGGCGAAGACACCGTGGAAGAACCCGGGGAGCGGGCGCGGATCGTCGCGCCACGGTGCGTAGAAGAACCTCGCCTCCGCCTCTTCGCCTTCGTCGTACAGGTCGACGGAGTCCAGGAAGGCGTTCAGCTGCATGTGCCGGAACTCGTGGACCAGCGTGGCGGCCAGTTCCTCGGCGTCCGGCGGTGTGCTGAGCACCGCACCGCCGAACGCGTCGCTCGACGACATGGAGGTCATCGTGGTGCTGCCGGAGGCGGGGCGGGGCGTGAGCGCGGTGAGGGCCGCGGCGAGCGCGTCGGCCCTGCGGGGGACGGTCTCGGCCAGCAGCGTTCCGGCGTCCCACGCGGTGCGCCGCCAGCGTGTGACGGACACGGGATCCAGGCGGCGCGGCGGCAGGGGGCCGTCCGTCTCCCGGTACGGGTCCATGTCCTCCAGGACGAGGCCGAGACGCGCGCTTCCCACGGGGCTGCTCATACGGTGCACCGGCACCCAGTTCTCGGGCCGGGGGTCGCTCCGGCTCGGCAGCCGGACTTCCGTGTCCCCGACGCGTACCACGGCGCCGGCCGACGACGCCACGACGTAGGCGGTGGTGGCGTTCCCCGCCCTCCGGACGTCGGCGGCTCCCGAGCCCGGGAAGAAGACGTAACCGTCCCGCACGGAAACGGGGAGGGCGAATGCCACCCCGGCTGCCAGGGCCGCGGTCGCCGCGACACAGTGGAGGTGCCGGAGGTCCGCGACGGGTACCTCGGGCCGGGTGTCGCCTTCACCGGGAGGGGCGTGCAGGAGGCGGAGTGTGCGGCTCAGCCAGCGGCCGACGGACGGGTGCAGCAGAACCTCGGTGACGGCCGCGGAGTCGGCCCGGTCGGCCCGCAGAAGCAGCTCTTTCACCTCGGACACCATGGGCTCCTCACCGGCCCGGACCGGCCCGGGGGCACCGGAGAGCCGCAGCAGTTCACCCAGGGCCAGTGCCCGGATCCCGCGTTGCTGAGCACGCAGCCGCGTCACCAGGAAACGGTCCTCCCCGCCGGTGGCGAGCAACCGCACGTCCGAGCGGCTGGGGAAGGACGACGGCTCACGGTGCTGCCGGGTGTCCGGTGGCTCTCCGCGAGCGGGGGCTGGGGCGGGCGGTGCCGTTTCACGGGCCGAGTCGGGGGTGTAGCTGACGGACTGGGCGGCGGGCTCCCGGCCGGCCGGAGAGGTGTAGCCGCCGCCCGAGAATCCCCCGCCGCCTCCCTCCGCGCCACCCCGGCTCAGGCGTGGCCGCACGTAACGGGCCAGCAGCCGTGCGGCGGAGGGGGCGGTGACGGCATCGTGGCTCAGGGCCTCCTCCAGGGAGAGCCCCGTCAGGTCGGGCCCTTCGAACGCTGCCGAGTCCTGATCGCTTCGGTCGGCCATGGCGGCGGCCCCTTCCACGGCGCCGGTCCCGCTTTCGACGCAAGCCGCTCCGTCGCCGGCGTGGGGACGTTCCCCGGCGCAGGGCCCCTCTTCGGCGTGGTACTCGTCCGGGCCGCTGGGGTTCGCTCCGCCGCCGGGTGACGACGACCCCCGCCCGGCGAGTTCGGAACGGACCATCGCGAGGTTGCGCGCGCAGCGTTCGATGTCGGGATGGTGCCGCCCCAGCCGCCGGGCGCCCGCCTCCAGAACCGCCGCGTAGTGCTCCGCCGCCCGCTCCGGTTGGCCCAGCAGATGCCAGACGGTGGCGAGTTCGTGCCGGGCGGCCAGGGTGTCCGGGTGGTCGGACCCGAGCCGGCGCTCTCCGATCGTCCAGATCTCGGTGAACTCGTCCCTCGCGTCGTTCAGGCACGCGATGTCCGATTCGTGGTCCCGGACGAGACGGGCGCGCTCGTGCCGGGCGATGAGAACGGCGGGGTGGCCGGGCTCCAGCACGGTGAGGTAATGGCGTACGACGTCGTCGGCGACCTCCTCCGCCTCCTGTGTGTGTCCGGCGTCGCGCAGCGCGCGAACGAGGCTGACCCGGCTGGCGAGCGCCTCGAGATCACCCTCCTGGTCCAGCCCGGTGAACTTGCCGGCTACCTCCCGCAGCTCGGCGACCGCCTCCTCGTACCGCCCCCGCTTGTACGCCAGCGTCGCCAGGTCGTGGCGAATGCGCAGGATGCCACGGGGGTGGGCTCCGGGATCTCTGCGGCGCATGGCGAGTGCGGTGTGCAGTTCGGTCTCGGCGGTTTCGTAGCGGCCCAGTCCGCGTAGTACCCGCGCCCGGCCGGTCCGGGCCGACTGCTGGTAGGGGTGGCCTGCGGGCAGGGCCCGGTCACCGGTCCGGGCAACGTCCCGGTACAGCTCGTCCGCCTGGGAGAGGTCGCCGCTCTCGTACAGGGCCCAAGCCAGGTGCAGACGGGCGGCGATGGTGGCGGGGGCCTCGGCGCCCAGCAGACGCGTCCTGACCGTGCTGAGTCGTCCCAGCTCGGCGACGGCTTCGCCGTACAGGCCCATGTGACTGTGGTACTGGGCCGCCCGCACGGCCGGCTCGGTCACGGCGACGACCGCCTCCGGGTCGACGTCGTCGGCCGCGGTCCGGTCGTCGTCGGGCAGCAGGTCGAGTGCGGCGGCGCAGTGCGGCGCGATGGCCCGCCACCGGGGCCAGTCCTGCGGGCTGCTTGCCCTCAGCGCGTGGGTGAATCGCTGCAGCAGTGCCGTGACGAGTCTCAGCAGCGATGGCTCCCGCGCGTTGAAGTCGTACTGTGCGCGGCCTGCCGCCCGGACCATGGGATGGATCGTGATCCGTCGCAGCGGTCTCCCGTCGGCCGTGTCCTCGGCGCCGCCGATCAGCTCGATCGCGACGAGCTGGAGGCCGGCGAGTCCCTTCACCGCCTCCTGGAGCCGCGGGATCGTGGGTTCGGCGAAGAGGCCGCCGGTCTCGAGCAGTTCCGGAACGAGAAGCTCCTGGTACGGAACGGGTGCGGGACCGAGTGCGGTCAGCAGGCGCAGGAGCGGCCGGGCCAGGTCGGTTCCCTGGCGATGCAGCAGATCCAGGGAGAGTTCCCAGGTGCTCACCATGGCCCGGCGGCTGCGTTCCGCCGGCCCGAGGTCCGTGTCCGGGTCGTACGCCATCTCGGCGAGGCCGTCGCCGAGACTGTGCCGGTACTCGGCGAAGGTCATCGGCGTGGAGGGCGACGGCCACGGGTCTTCCCGGGCGCGTGCCAGGTAGGAGCCGGCGAGGTTGAGGGCCAGCGGCAGACCCCCGAGGTACTCGGCGAGTTCGCGGGCCTCTCGCCGGCCGCCCGCGGCGGGTGCCAGATCGAGCAGCACCTCGGCACCGTCCGCGCCGGAGAGGTGGCCGACGGCGACCTTGTGCACCCAGGCCCCCCAGCGTTCGCGGCGGGACTCGCGGCTGGTGACCAGGACCGTCCCCCACGGATGGGCGGGCAACCGCAGCCATCCGACTCCCTCGGCGGCGCGGAACGGCGCTGCGGCGAGTGCCGAGGGGTCGTCCACGTTGTCCAGGATCAGGAGCCACGGTGCGGTCAGGGCGTCAAGACGCGTCCAGAGCACGTCCGCCGGGTGCGAGCCGACGAAGTCGGCCGTCTGGGCGCCTGCCGCGAAGGCGACCGCCCGCAGCGCCGAGGACAGGACTTCGCTGTCCTCTCCCGACACCCACCAGACCCGGGTGGTGACGTCCGCCATCCGGTGGGCCGCCTCCAAGGCGACCGTGGTCTTGCCGCTGCCCCCCATCCCGGACAGCAGCCAGACCCCGGGTACGGCCGAGTCCCCGTCGGCGCGTCGGGTGAGCGCGTCCACCAGGGAGTCCACCAGCCCGCCGCGTCCCCGGAGCCGGTCCGGCGCGATCCGGCGCTGTGGGACGGCCAGTGGTACGGCGGCCGCTCTGGAAGACGGCGGCGCGGCGGGGACGGGGCCGAGTGACCCGCCGAGCCGGTCCAGGAACGTCGGTTCCCCGGGAAGCACGCCGTGGAGGGTGCTCCGGGCGATGTCGGGCAGCTCACCGGGGGCCAGGCGCCGGCCCAGCAAGCGCTCCAGCGCCACCAGCTCGGGCCTCGACAGCGCCTCGGCCCAGCGGTCCACCCGGACAGCCGCGATGCGGGCGGGGCCGTCGGTGCGGTGATGGCGAGTGACCACGCCGACGAGGTGACCGTCGCAGAGGACGGCCGCGCCGGACATGCCCTCCCAGGCGTTGCGTCCAGGGTCCTGATCGAGTGCGGGTGGGGCCGTGACCCTGAGGTCCAGGGTGCCCTCGCGGCGATTGGAGAGCACCGAGCAGGTCGCGTCCAGGTGTTCCACGTCGCGAAACCTCGTGCCGTTCGTCTCGTCGCGCAGCTTGAAGCGTGGAAACCCCAGAGCGGTGCAGCGCAAGACGGCATCGTGCTCACCGATTCGGCCGAAGGGCACCGAGGGAAGGGCCGCACCGGCAGCGCCCGGGGGGACAGGCACCGTGAGGACGGCGACGTCGATGCCGGCATGCCGCCAGGCCACCGACGCCGTGACCGTCCGCTCCCCGGGGCGGTCCGCCTGGAAGCGCACACGGACGCTCTCCGCGCCCGCGACGACGTGTGCGGCGGTCAGCACCCTCCCCGGGGACAGGAGATAGCCGGACCCGCGTCGGCCCGCCGCGAGTTCGTCCGCGTCACCACGAGCGACGGAGACGATGATCTCCGCAGCCCGTTCGGGCAGGAGCCCTTGGTCCGTCGCCACGCTCCCGCCCTCAGCGCTCGTCGGCGACCTCGTCGCCCGCGATCAGTACCGGCCGCGGCGGGCTGCCGTCCCTGAGGACCGTGGGCGTCAGGGTGACCGTGACCCGCTGCGTCTGCGCGTGCGTGTACTTCCCGCTCGCATCGGCGTCGACGACCCAGAGCCTGACCTTGCCGCTCGCGCCGGCCTCCCGGGCGACCGCGACGGTCGCCTCGATCTCCACGGGGCCGACCTCGAACCTGACGGCCTCGTCGGCGCCCGCAGCCATCGAGGCGGCCAGTTGGGCGCGCAACTCGCCTATCACGTCGGAAAGTTCGATCACTCTTCCCCCCAGCGTCCCGTCGTCCGCATGCTACCCGGGCCGGGCGTCGGCCACGCCTCTGCGGCTAGTGGGTGCGCAGCGCGTTGAGCAGGGCCGCGCCCCGCTTCGCGTCGTCGACGCTCACCGCGAAGTCCGTACGACGGCCCCGGGCCCGTATCACCAGGCACTCCCCGGAGCGCAGCATCACGGTGGTGCCGAGGCCGCTGAGGCGGTAGCCCCAGCCGCCGACCTGGGCGGGCCCGCGGACCTCGGCGCGCGCCGAGTCGATGTCGCCGGGCGCCCAGCTGCGCCTGGGCCAGCCGAGCGGACCGAAGGACACCTCCAGGCCCCGCTCCGAGACGCGGGCCTGTACCGAGGAGAACAGGGCGCAGGACACGGACCCGGCGGCGCAGCCGGCGAACACCGCCCACAGCGGGCCCGGGGCGGCCAGACCGCCGACCAGGGCGACGAGCACGGCCACCGCAGCAAGGCCGGTGACGGCCGCCACCAGTTGGAGCCAGGGGTTGGCGGTCCGGGAGAACCACGCCAGTCGACGGCCCTTCGGCAGGGCCGGTGCGGGGGCGTCACCGCCGGGTGTCGCGTCGTCGTCCGGGGCGCCGGGCCGCCGGATGGCGAGCAGCCATCCGCCCACTCCCGCGAGCGTGGCCAGCACGAGGATCGCGACGACCCAGGCGGTCGGCTGACGGGCCTCGTGCCAGTCCGCGCGGTCCAGGTTGGCCCGGACGACGGCGGCCTGCGCGCCGGTCAGGACGATACCGGTGGGCAGCAGCGTCGCGAGGGTCCACGGACGTGCCGCCGCCGGGCCGGCCCGCATCAGCGGGACGGTGGCCACCGCCGCGGTCAGCAGCCAGATCAGTGCCGGGAAGAGGGAGGCCGCCCACAGGGGCATCGAGCCGTCGGGGGCTTCTCCCTCGAGGTTCCAGTGGGTCGCCAGCCGGTCCGGCAGCCGTCCCCGCGCCACGAGCGGCAGCGCGGCGAGCACGGCTGTGACACCGGCCGTCCACACCGCGGCCGTCGTCCGAACCGTCACCGTCGTGTTCTTCACGGCGTCCCCCTGATCATGTCGATGAGATCGGTCCTGCTGTAGCCCAGCCGCGCCGCCTCGGCGACCAGTTCCCGTACGCGGATCTGCAGCCCGGAGTGCGGCCGGGCGCCCTCCGCCACGGTCACCCCCCGGCCGCGGCGGAACTCCAGGAGGCCCTCGTCCCGCAGGCCGCGCAGGCCGCGCAGCACGGTGTTGACGTTGACGTCCAGGGCCTCGGAGAGGTCGCGGGCCGAGGGGAGGCGGTCCCCGGGGCCGCACTCCCCCTCGGCGATGGCCCGTCGGATGGCGCCGGCGACCTGCTCGTGCAGGGGGCGGGTGTCGTTCTTGTCCAGACTCAGCAGCATGGTGCTAATGAAACTAGCACCATTATCTTCATCGGTACAGAGAGCGGGCCCGTCGCCGTCGCGACGGGCCCGCTCGGGGGTGGGGTGGTGGGGACGGAGTGTCAGCCCAGCCTGGCGAAGCCGTAATTCATGAGCTTCGTCGCGTCCTTGGCGCGCAGGGCCGAGGACGAGGAGGTCAGGACCGTGCCGATGACGGTCTTGCCCTTCCGGGTCGCGGCGAAGACCAGGCAGTACTTGGCCTCCGGGCCCGACCCGGTCTTCACGCCGATGGCGCCGCTGTAACTGCCGAGCAGCGTGTTGGTGTTGGTCCAGGGCGCCATCGTGCGGGTGCCGCCCTTCTTGGTGACCGTCTTCGCCGTGTACTTCTTCGTCTTGACGATCGCGCGGAAGGTGGAGCTCTTCATCGCGCTGCTCGCGAGCTTCGTCAGGTCGCGCGGTGTGGAGTGGTTCCTGCCGTTGCCGATGCCGTCGAACGAGTCGAAGTGGGTGTTCTTCAGGCCGAGGCTCTTGGCGGTGGAGTTCATCTTGCCGATGAACGACTTCACCCGGGCCGCCCGCGTCTTGCCCGAGCCGAACTTGTCGGCGAGCGCGTACGCGGCGTCGCAGCCGGACGGCAGCATCAGCCCGTACAGCAACTGCCGGACCGTCACCTTGTCGCCGACGATCAGGCGGGCGGAGGAGGCGTTCTTCGACACGATGTAGTCGCTGTACGCCATCTGGATCGTGACCTTGGCGTCCAGGTTGAGCTTGGGCTGCGAGAGCACGACCTTCGCGGTCATGATCTTGGTCGTGGAGCCGGTGGAGCGCTTGGTGTCCGCGGCCTTGGTGTAGAGCGACTTGCCGTTCGCGTTGTTCATCACGAAGCCGCCCTTGGCGGCGACCGAGGGCGCGGCGGCGGCCTGCGGAGGCGCGGAGACCCTCCGTACGGGCACGTGTGCAGGCGCGGAGACGGTCCGTACGGGCGCGGAGACGGTCCGTGCGGGCGTGGTGGCGGCCTGTGCGGGCGTGGTGGCGAGGGCTCCGGTCGCGAGGACGGCGCCGCTGGTCAGGGCGACGGCGACGGTCTTGCGGAGACGGGCGCCGCGAATGCTGTTTATCAAGACGAGTACCCCGATTGTGGTGAATTCCCCTGGTGTGCGGCCAAGTTGTGGTCGGTACTGCTTCGGCCGCGTCTGTGCGACACGTGATTAGCACGGATGGTTGCACGGCGGTCGGCGGAGCCCGCCGCGTCCCCCTGACGGGTGGCCGGACGTCCGCATGCCGGACGGGCCCTCTTCTTGCGTCCCTGTTGTATCTATGCTGTCGGCATGACGACGGCAGTGAAGCAACCCCCCGCGGCGGACCGCGTCTACACCCACGTCAAGCAGGGCGTCCTCGAGCGCCGTTACGAGGGCGGGACCCTGCTCACCGAGGGTGAACTCGCCGAGGCCGTGGGCGTCTCCCGCACGCCGGTGCGCGAGGCGCTGCTCCGGCTCGAGGCCGAGGGCCTGATCCGGCTGTATCCGAAGAAGGGCGCGCTGGTCCTGCCCGTCTCCGCGCAGGAGATCGCGGACGTGGTGGAGACCCGGCTGCTGGTCGAGGAGCACGCGGCGCGCAAGGCCGTACCGGCCCCGCCCGGACTCGTGGAACGGCTGTCGGAGCTGCTCGACCGGCAGAAGGAGCAGGCCGCCGCCGGCGACTTCACCGCCGCCTCCGTCACCGACCGCTGCTTCCACGCCGAGATCGTCCGCAGCGGCGGCAACGAGATCCTCTCCCGTCTCTACGACCAGCTCCGCGACCGCCAGTTGCGCATGGGCGTCGCCGTCATGCACTCCCACCCCGACCGGATCGCCAAGACCCTGGCCGAGCACGAGGAGATCCTCGACGCGCTGCGCTCGGGGGACGCGGAGGCGGCCGTCGGAGTGGTCCACCGCCACGTGGGCTGGTTCTCACACCTCGCCCGGGGAGAGGTCCGATGAGTTCGGCCACGTCGGCCGGGACGACCCTGCCCGGTGATCCGCCGGGTGGCCGGCGCGCCATCGCCGTGTGGAGCATCGGCGTCGCCGTCTACTTCGTCGCCGTCATCTTCCGTACGTCCCTGGGAGTGGCCGGCCTCGACGCCGCCGACCGCTTCCACGTCAACGCCTCCGCCCTGTCCACCTTCTCCATCCTCCAGCTGCTGGTCTACGCCGGTATGCAGATACCCGTCGGACTGCTGGTCGACCGGCTCGGCACGAAGAAGGTGCTGGGCATCGGGGTGGTGCTGTTCACGGCCGGGCAGCTGGGCTTCGCCTTCTCCCCCTCGTACGGCATGGCGCTCGCCTCGCGCGCGCTGCTGGGCTGCGGGGACGCGATGACGTTCATCAGCGTGCTGCGGCTGGGCACCCGCTGGTTCCCGGCCCGGCGCGGGCCGATGGTCGCCCAGCTCGCCGGACTGGTCGGCATGGCGGGCAACCTGGTCTCCACCCTGGTCCTCGCCCGGCTGCTGCACGGCATCGGCTGGACGGCGGCGTTCGCGGGCAGTGCGCTGGCGGGTGTGGTCGTCTTCGTCCTGCTGCTGCTCTTCCTGAAGGACCACCCCGAGGGACACGAGCCGGAGCCGCTGCCGCACCAGGGGGCCGCGTACGTACGGCGGCAGATCGCCATGTCCTGGCGGGAGCCGGGGACGCGGCTCGGGCTGTGGGTGCACTTCACCACCCAGTTCCCGGCGATGGTCTTCCTGCTGCTGTGGGGGATGCCGTTCCTGGTCGAGGCGCAGGGGCTGTCCCGGGCCACGGCCGGTGAGCTGCTCACCCTCGTCGTGGTGTCCAACATGACGGTCGGCCTGGTCTACGGCCAGATCATCGCCCGGCACCACGCGGCGCGGCTGCCGCTGGCGCTCGGCACGGTGGGCGCGACGGCGCTCCTGTGGGCGGCGACGCTCGCCTACCCGGCCGACCGCGCGCCGATGTGGCTGCTCGTCGTGCTGTGCACGGTGCTGGGCGCGTGCGGGCCGGCGTCGATGATCGGCTTCGACTTCGCGCGGCCGGCGAATCCGCCGGAGCGGCAGGGCACGGCGTCCGGCATCACGAACATGGGGGGCTTCGTGGCGTCGATGACCACGTTGTTCGCGGTGGGGGTGCTGCTGGACGCGACCGGGGACGACTACGGGGTGGCGTTCTCGTCCGTGTTCGTGTTGCAGGCGCTGGGGGTGACGCAGATTCTGCGGTTGCGGAAGCGGGCGGCTCGCAGGGAGCGGGAGCGGTTGGTCGCGAGCCGGGTGGAGACGGTGCACGTGCCTGTGTAGGCACCGCGCGTGGGGACGGGCCCGCCGGGGGCTGCCGTCCCCAGACCCCCGCTGCCGGCCTGGGCGGCCTCGTCCCCGGACTCCACCGGCTGGGCCGCCCCCGGACGGGCATGGTTCACCGGCGCTACTGCGTCACCACGAAGTTCCGCAGGATCGCCGCCGTCAGGTCCTGGGCGCCCTCCGTCTTGACGCGGTCCGCCACCGCCTCCGGGGTCACGCGGCCGCAGGCCAGGCGGACGTAGGTCTCCCAGTCGAGGGTGAGGGTGGCGGCGGGGCCGAGAGCCGGGGCGGTTTCCAGGGTGCCGCGGCCCTGGATGTCGACGCGGATCGTGCGCAGGAACTCGACCGGGCCGTGGACGTCGAAGACGACGGCGGAGCTGCGCGGTGCCTCGGCGCGCTCGGCGACGACACCCGGCAGCTCGCCGAGCAGCACGTCACGGGCGACGTGCGCGCCGGGGGAGTCGAGGTTGCCGGGGCGGCCGAGGGCCGCGCGCAGGTCCTGTTCGTGCGCCCAGACGTCGAAGGCGTGCCGGCGCATCGCCTCTTCCAGGGTCAGCTCGGTGCCGAGCGGGCCGCGCACCTTCGTGCCGGGGTCCCGCGACTCGTTCCGCAGCTGGCGGTTGCGCCGGATGATCATGTACTCCAGCTCGGACGTCATCTCCGGTGCCGTGTGGTGGCGGCGGACGTCGACCTGCATCTCCATGTAACGCTGGTGGTCGTTGGTGACGTGGAAGAGGTCGCGCGGGAGCGTGTGGATGGGGCGCGGGTCGCCCAGCATCTCGGAGTCCAGACCCATCACGTGGGAGACGACGTCGCGCACCGACCAGCCCGGGCAGGGAGTGCGGCGGTTCCACTCTGCCTCCACAAGCGGCTGGACCAGCTCGGTTATCGCCTCGATGGAGTGAGTCCAGGCGTCGGCGTAGGGCTGGAGGGTGGGATGCAGACTCACGGAACGGGACCCCTCGGCGGTCGGTACACGGGCAGGTTGTGGCGGCGGTGCCAGTGGGAGGTGGCTGCGGTCGGCGTCGTCTTGGGACTCCCCCAGCTCTCGGCTGCGCTCGATCCGGGGGGGGACCCCCAAGTTACGCTGCTGTGCGGCACCCCGGCAGTGCTTTCGTGTGACGATCGTAGGCCCGTGTGGACGGCTCGAATGCCAGGACGGTGGTAGTGTGCGCGCCTCTTTGCTCCAAATCGCTGTGAATGAGGACGAGTCGGCCGAAGTGCGCCGCGTGCGCGCGGCGGCGCTGGTACGGGAACAGGCGGGTGCCGACCTCGTCGTGCTGCCGGAACTGTGGACCACCGGCGCCTTCGCCTTCGAGGAGTTCGGCGCGCGGGCCGAGCCGCTTCAGGGCCCGACGTACGAGGTGATGGCGAAGGCGGCGAGCGAAGCGGGCGTGTGGCTGCACGCGGGATCCGTCCCCGAGTGTGCCCCCGACGGACAGCTCTACAACACCTCTCTCGTCTTCTCCCCTTCCGGTGACCTGGCCGCCGCCTACCGCAAGATCCACCGGTTCGGCTTCGACAAGGGCGAGGCCGTGCTGATGGGCGCGGGGCGGGAGCTGGTGACGGTCCGTCTGCCCGAGACGACCATCGGCGTGGCGACCTGCTACGACCTCCGCTTCCCCGAGCTCTTCCGCGGCCTGGTCGACGCGGGTGCCGAGACCCTCGTCGTCCCGGCGGGCTGGCCGGAGCGCCGCCGGTCCCACTGGACGCTGCTGGCCCAGGCGCGGGCGGTGGAGAACCAGGCGTTCGTCCTCGCGTGTGGAACGGCCGGGACGCACGCCGGAGTTCCGCAGGCGGGTCACTCGATCGTGGTCGATCCGTGGGGCGAGGTGCTGGCCGAGGCCGGTGCGGACGAGGAGGTCCTCACGGTGGAGTTCGACCCGGCGAAGGTGGCGCGGACCAGGGAGGAGTTCCCGGCGCTCAAGGACCGGGTGCTGGGGACGGACACGCCCACGTTCTAGCGACCGCGACTCGGGCCCACGGCAGGCGGGCGCTCCCGTGCCCTAGGATCCCGGGCATGGCACCGACCGGTACCCCCGCCATTCGACGCGTCCGGGTGGGCCCAGCCGGCGCCGACGTCGCGTCGGCGTACGAGCTCCCGGCCGCCGGACTGCCCCGGCTGACACCCGAACAGTGGGTGCGGGCCAGTTACGAGGACATCCCGGTGCTTCTGCGCGAGCTGATCAGGACGGGCTGGGCCGGCGTGCTCGGTCTGCGGCTGGGACCGCGGTCCTCGGCCCGGCATGTCGTGGGGTGGCGCGTGGAGGAGTCCGGGCCGGGCAGGCTCGCCCTGGCGGCCCGAGCCCCGTCGCTGACCGTCCGCAATGTCGTGACCCTCGACGGCTCGCGGCTGGTCTGGGCGACGTACGTGCGCTACGAGCGCCGGGCCGGCCGGGCGCTGTGGGCCCTGGCCGCACCGGTGCACCACCTTGCCGTGCCCCTGCTCCTCGGCCGTGCCGTCCGCCGCGCGACGTGGGGCGCCGCCCGGGTGTGAGGCGCCGGGGTGCGAGGCGCCGGGGTGCGAGGCGCCGGCGGACCGCCGCCCGTCACTCGTCCTCCCGCTCCTTCTCCGCCAGGTGGATCACGCACACCGTCAGCGCGATCAGCAGCGCCGGGTCCGCGTCGTCCCGGACGACGTCCACGCCGTAGGTGTCCCGGAGGGTCAGCCACCGGCGCGAGACGACGGCCAGCAGCTCACCGTCGTACTCGATGGCGAACTCCCGGTCGAGGATCTTGCCGCTGACGTCCAGTTCGGTGCCGTCGGCCAGCGAGACCCGGTAGTGGTTGCGCAGCAGCGACAGCCGTTTGCGCTTGATCCGCGCCAGCGGCTCGCCGCCCCGCTCGATCACCATCGTGTCGCGCAGGGCGAACATCTTCTGGTGGATGTCGACGAGCACCCGGCCCTGGGTGTCCTTCAGCTCCCAGGTGTCCCGCAGCCGCATCGCCTTGCCGTCGACGAGGTACGCCTTGTTGCCGTTGTCGTCCTCGATCCAGTAGTCGTCACCGAAGCCGAGGAGCCGGTCGTACACGAGGAATCTCATGGCGTGATCGCTTCCCCGGCGCCCGCCGCGGGACGCGGCCGCTAGGCCGACAGGCTGAGTGCGCCGGGTCTCCGAGCCCTGAGCTGGTCGGCAGCCGGTCGACGAGAGCTCATGTGCGGGATTCAGGAATTCGGACCTCAGCCCGTCCCCACAGTTCCTCGCTGTGCTCCGCGAAGCGGTCGAACATGCCGCCGCTGCCCTGCCGACGCAGATGCAGGAGCGGGGAGTCGTGTCCCACCAGTTTCGCCAGGTGGGGCGTCACCAGGGCATCGTCGTCGAACCGGAACACGGACAGGCTCACGTGATTGACGGCATCCAGCGGGGCGGAGACGCGCGTTTCCACGCCCTCCAGTGGTCCCAGACGGTCCAGGTGTTCCAGCGTGATGCTGATGCGCGTCGAAACGGACAGGGCCACGTCTTCGATCGTCTCGCGCTGCCGGGTCACATCACCGTTCGGATCTCCGAGCAGAAACCGCACACGACACCCCGACTCCGCCTTCCGCCGGACCGTGTCGGCGAAGTGGGGCACCTGGGACCAGAAGAAGTAGTTCGTGTAGCCGGCGAGAAACAATTCGGCCTCCGCCGACTCCGCGAGCTCGGTCCAGACTGTCGACGGGCACGCGGACCGGTACGGGTAACTGTGGACCAGCTCGCGGTCGGTCCCGGTCTTCACACGGCCCTGCACAGCCTTTGGCCACAACATCTCTTCGTCCACTCCCAGCGCCCGGCAGGCGTCCGCTCGGTTCCTTGCGTGTGGTGTGAGATCAGGATTGCTCAGCCATCGTTCCACTTGCTTCGCAGACACCCCTGGAGACCGAACCCACGCGGTACAGCACCCCACCCGTTGATCTGCCGCTGCGCCTGGAACACGAGCCGACACCGGTGGAGGGGTGCGCGGGATGTGCCGAGCTCACTGCCGTACGTGACCGTGCGCGAGCCGTGGGCGACATGACGGCTGTGACCGACTGCAACGTCTTCCTGCGTCGACACCCCGAAGGTCACTGATGGTGACGCGGGAGGAGATCGGAAGGCGGGTCGAGGACGGCTCCGGACGTGTGGGCATCCTGCATGACGTGATCAGGGACTACGAGGACCCTGCCGAGCCGCCGGGGGAGCGTCGTAAGCGAACCGTCGCCTTCCTGCGGCCGGTGGGCGGGGGCCGCGAGTGGCTGGTGCCGCCGGGGTCCGTGACCCGGAACTCCGGGCCGTGAAGGCTCGCCCGCACTCGCACGGCGCCCTTGTTCCCACTGGCCGGCCCGGTCGCCCGCCCCCCGGGCAGGGTTCAGGCGCCGTAGCCGTTGTGGTAGCCGTCGCGCGTGTGTTGGTGGGGCCGTTCCTCGACGACCGGGGTCGTCGGCGGCATCACGACGCGGCGGCGCCGGGCGATGCTGCTGAACGTCGCTACACCGATCAGGCCGACGATCATGAAGATGACACCGACCAGGTCGAGGTTGACGCCCTGCATGTCCCAGTCGGTCGCGAACGTGAGGATGGCTCCCACGGCGATGAGGATGATGCACCCGCCGAGGCCCATGACTGTTGCCTCCCTGTCAGATCCGGTCGGTTCCGGGTTTCCGGGCGATCCGGTTCCGTGCGGGTACCCCCGGCCGGAACACACATGCGAGGCAGGGGCGTTCCGGCCGGGGCGCGCTCGGGGGTCAGCCCTCCAGGAACGCCACCAGCGCGTTCGCCAGCAGGTACGGGTCGTCGGCACCGCACAACTCCCGGGCGCTGTGCATCGAGAGGATGGCCGCGCCGATGTCGACGGTGCTGATGCCGTGCCGGGCGGCGGTGATGGGGCCGATGGTCGTGCCGCACGGCATGGAGTTGTTCGAGACGAAGGTCTGGAAGGGCACGTTCGCCTTCTCGCACGCGGCGGCGAACACCGCGCGGCCCGAACCGTCCGTCGCGTAGCGGTTGTTGACGTTGACCTTGAGGATGGGGCCGCCGTTGACCCGCGGCTGGTGCGTCGGGTCGTGCCGCTCCGCGTAGTTGGGGTGGACGGCGTGGCCGGTGTCGGAGGACAGGCAGACCGTGCCGGCGAAGGCGCGCGCACGGTCCTCGTACGAGCCGCCGCGCGCGAACACCGAGCGTTCCAGCACGCTGCCGAGGAGCGGGCCGTCGGCGCCCGTGTCCGACTGGGAGCCGGTCTCCTCGTGGTCGAAGGCGGCCAGGACCGGGATGTACGGGAGCTCCGTGCCGGAGGTGGCGGCCGCGGCCAGGGCGGCCACGCCGGCGTGCACGGACAGGAGGTTGTCCATGCGGGGTCCGGCCACCAGGTCCTTGTCGCGGCCCAGGTACGCCGGGGGCTCCACGGAGTGGGTCATCAGGTCCCAGCCGGTGACCTCGCCGCGGGCGAGGCCCGCCTCCTCCTCCAGGAAGGCGATCAGGTCGCCGTCGCGGACGGTGTCGCCCAGGCCCCAGACGGGCTGGAGGTGACGCTGCTTGTCGAGCTTGAGTCCCTCCGCGGACACGGTGCGGTCCATGTGGATGGCGAGTTGCGGGACGCGCAGCAGCGGGCGGTCGATGTCGACCAGGCGGGTCGATCCGTCGCGCAGGGTGAGGCGGCCGGCCAGGCCCAGGTCGCGGTCCAGCCAGGAGTTCATCAGGGGGCCGCCGTAGATCTCGACGGCGACCTGGCGCCAACCGTGCGCGCCGGAGTCGGGCCGGGGCTTCACGCGCAGGTTGGGGGAGTCGGTGTGCGCGCCGACGATGCGGAAGGGGGTGTGGGCGGCGGCACCCTCGGGGACGTACCAGGCCACGATCGCGCCGCCGCGCAGCACGTACTTGCCGCCCGTCGTCCCCTCCCAGGCGTCCGTCTCCGCGACCTGCCGGAAACCGGCCTTCTCGAGCCGCTCGGCGGCGGTCGCCACGGCGTGGTACGGCGTGGGGCCGGCCGCCAGGAAGGTCATCAGGTCGTCGGTGTGGCCGCGGTGGAAGCGGGAGGGTGCGCTCATGGGGTTCACCTTAACGACGTGCGAAGGCCCGCTTCCCGTCGAGCGGGAGCGGGCCTTCGTGAGGGTGTGTGGGGAGTGTGGAGAAGGGCCCTCAGGTCCTAGAACGCCGCCTCGTCCAGCTCCATCAGGTCCAGCTCGACACCCTGGGCGACCTTGCGGGCCATGGTGACGCCGGGCAGGACGCCGGCCGCGAAGAACTTCGCCGCGGCGATCTTGCCGGTGTAGAAGGCCTTGTCCTTCGCGGACGCCGTCGGCAGCTTCTCGGCGGCGATGGCGGCGCCCTTGAGGAGCAGGTAGCCGACGATCACGTCACCGGAGGCCATCAGCAGGCGGGTGGTGTTGAGGCCCACCTTGTAGATGTTCTTGACGTCCTGCTCGGTGGCCGCGAGGTCGGTGAGCATGAGGCCGACGATGGCCTCCAGCTCGACGGCGGCCTTGGCCAGGTGCTCGCGGGCGCCGGAGAGCTCCTCGCCGCCGGTGCCGAGGGCGAGGAACTCCTTGATGTCCTCGGCGAGCGAGTTCAGCGCGGCGCCCTGGTTGCGGACGATCTTCCGGAAGAAGTAGTCCTGGCCCTGGATCGCCGTGGTGCCCTCGTACAGGGTGTCGATCTTGGCGTCGCGGATGTACTGCTCGATCGGGTACTCCTGGAGGAAACCGGAGCCGCCGAAGGTCTGGAGCGACTGGGCGAGCTGCTCGTAGGCCTTCTCCGAGCCGTAGCCCTTGACGATCGGCAGGAGCAGGTCGTTGAGGGCGTGCTCGGTGGCGGCGTCCTCGCCGTTCGCCTCCTTGACCTGGATCTCGTCCTGGACGGAGGCGGTGTACATGACGAGCGCGCGCATGCCCTCGGCGTACGCCTTCTGCGTCATGAGGGAGCGGCGGACGTCCGGGTGGTGCGTGATGGTGACCTTGGGGGCCGACTTGTCCATGAAGTTGGCCAGGTCGGGGCCCTGGACGCGCTCCTTGGCGTACTCCAGGGCGTTGAGGTAGCCCGTGGAGAGGGTGGAGATCGCCTTCGTGCCGACCATCATGCGGGCGAACTCGATGATGCGGAACATCTGGCGGATGCCGTCGTGCTTGTCGCCGATCAGCCAGCCCTTGGCGGGGTGGCGGTCGCCGAAGGTCATCTCGCAGGTGTTGGAGGCCTTCAGGCCCATCTTGTGCTCGACGTTGGTGGCGTAGACGCCGTTGCGCGCGCCCAGCTCGCCGGTCTCGAAGTCGAACTCGTACTTCGGTACGAGGAAGAGGGACAGGCCCTTGGTGCCGGGGCCGGCGCCCTCGGGGCGGGCGAGGACGTAGTGGAGGATGTTCTCCGACATGTCGTGCTCGCCGGACGTGATGAAGCGCTTGACGCCCTCGATGTGCCAGGAGCCGTCCTCCTGCTGGACCGCCTTGGTGCGGCCGGCGCCGACGTCCGAGCCGGCGTCCGGCTCGGTGAGGACCATGGTGGAGCCCCACTGCTTCTCGACGGCGAAGGACGCGATGTGCTTCTGCGCCTCGTTGCCCTCCTCGAAGAGGATGCCCGCGAACGCGGGGCCGGAGGAGTACATCCACACGGCCGGGTTGGCGCCGAGGATCAGCTCCGCGTAGGCCCAGATCAGCGAGCGCGGCGAGGTGGTGCCGCCGATCTCCTCGGGCAGGCCCAGGCGCCAGTACTCGGAGTCCATGAAGGCCTGGTAGCTCTTCTTGAAGGAGGCCGGGACCGGCGCGGTGTTGGTCTCCGGGTCGAAGACCGGCGGGTTGCGGTCGGCGTCGGCGAAGGACTCGGCCAGCTCGTTCTCCGAGAGGCGGGTCAGTTCCTCCAGGACGCTCTTGGCGGTGTCCGTGTCCATCTCCGCGAACGGGCCGGTGCCGTACACCTTGTCACGGCCGAGTACCTCGAAGAGGTTGAACTCGATGTCCCGGAGATTCGGCTTGTAGTGCCCCATGGCGACGGCTCCGTTGAGAGATCGGCGAGGCACTGAATCCTCGCATCTGTACACATACCGACTGCGCGTACCAAGCAGTGGCTACGATGATGCTACCCGTCGGTAATAAGAAGCAACCCCAAGCGGGTCATCTGTGACTCGTTACTCGTTACTCTGTGCGGCATGTACGGCTACGACCAGACCGCGGGCCAACAGCAGCAGCAGTACGCCCCGCCGCAGCAGCCGATGTCCGGCGGGTACGGGCAGCAGCCGCCGTTGTACCCCGAGCCGTCCCCGCCCTCGCTCGCGGACGCGGTGCGCGCCTTCACCACCGGCCAGATGTCCGCCGAGGACTTCCAGCAGATCTTCGCGACCTCGAAGGTCTACTGCCCGCGCGGCGACAACCCGGGCTTCCTCGCGCTGCACAACACCCAGCAGCCGGTGATCCCGATGTTCACCGGACTAAAGGAGCTGCGCCGGTACGCGGGCAAGGAGTCCAAGTACTTCGTGATCACCGGCGCCGAGGTGATCGACCTGCTGCCGACCGGCTACGGCTTCGTGCTGGACATGGAGGGTGAGCACCGGATGGTGTTCGACGCGAAGGCCGTCGAACAGATGGTCGATTTCGCGATGCGTCGCATGTATGGCTAGGCGCCGTCGCGTCACGTCCCGCTTCGTGAGCCCGGAGGGAATGCCCTCCGGGCTTTCTCGGTTACCGGTGGCAGGAAGTTCAATGCTCAACTAAACTGGGTGTACCCGAGGAGGTACCGACATGCCTGCAGTGACCGTCGAGAACCCGTTGACGCTGCCCCGCGTATCCGCACCCGCCGACGCCGTCGCACGTCCCGTGCTCACCGTCACGACCGCGCCCAGCGGTTTCGAGGGCGAGGGCTTCCCGGTTCGCCGTGCGTTCGCCGGGATCAACTACCGCCATCTCGACCCGTTCATCATGATGGACCAGATGGGCGAGGTGGAGTACGCGCCCGGGGAGCCCAAGGGCACGCCCTGGCACCCGCACCGCGGCTTCGAGACCGTCACGTACATCGTCGACGGGGTCTTCGACCACCAGGACTCCAACGGTGGCGGCGGCACCATCACCAACGGCGACACCCAGTGGATGACGGCGGGCTCCGGTCTGCTGCACATCGAGGCGCCGCCGGAGCAGCTGGTGATGTCCGGCGGTCTCTTCCACGGCCTCCAGCTGTGGGTGAACCTCCCGGCCAGGGACAAGATGATGGCCCCGCGCTACCAGGACATCCGCAGCGGCTCGGTCCAGCTGCTGACCTCCCCCGACGGCGGCGCGCTGCTGCGTGTCATCGCGGGTGAGCTCGACGGCCACGAGGGCCCCGGCATCACGCACACGCCGATCACGATGGTCCACGCGACGCTGGCGCCCGGCGCGGAGGTCACCCTGCCGTGGCGGGAGGACTTCAACGGCCTGGCGTACGTGCTGGCCGGACGCGGGTCGGTGGGCGCCGAGCGGCGTCCGGTCCACCTCGGCCAGACGGCGGTCTTCGGGGCCGGCGGCTCGCTGACCGTCCGCGCGGACGAGAAGCAGGACTCGCACACGCCCGACCTGGAGGTCGTGCTGCTCGGCGGGCAGCCGATCCGGGAGCCGATGGCGCACTACGGGCCGTTCGTCATGAACACCCGCGAGGAACTCCAGCAGGCCTTCGAGGACTTCCAGAAGGGGCGGCTGGGGACGGTCCCGGCGGTGCACGGGATGACCGAGGGCGGCCTGTAGGCCGGCAGGGCCCTGCGCGCGAAAGCCCCGACCGGTGAGTGCGGTGCCGGTCGGGGCTTTCCCATGCCTGGCGGGGGCGGGGGCGGGGGCGGGGACGGAGGGCGGGGGCGGGCGGTGGCCACCCGGCCGCCGTGCGGGGTGCCGCGCCCGCCGCGACGAGGAGGGCGGCGGTCTCGGGGTGAGGGCCGTCGTTCGCCCAGTCCAGGGGGGAGCGGCCGGTGCCGTGATCCTCCCGCGGGCCCGGATCGGCTCCGTGCGCCGACAGCTCCCGCACGGTCTCCGTGTGCCCGCAGCACGCCGCCGCGCACAGCGGAGTGCCCTCCGCGCCGACTCCCCTGCTCGCGGTGCCGGGGGGAGGCGCCCGCGTCCAGCGGCCGGCGCACGGTCTCGGTCCTTGCGCTCACCGCGTGCTCCAGGGGCGTATCCGCACGGCGCACCAGGCGGGCTACGCCCGTCGCGGCCGACGAGGAGGTCCGCGTCCGGCCTCTGACGGTGTACGAGCGGCGGTCCCGGGCTGACGGGGCGTCACTCTGACGCCGTGTCACCCGGGCGGTCCGTCCGCGCAGGACAGCCCGCCCGGTGCGTGATCGGCTGGGTGCGTGCAGCTGCTTCCCGGTCCGGTCCGTCGGTTCGCCGCCTGGTGCGTCGTCATCCTGCTCGCCAGCGGTGTCGTCTACGTCGCGATCCGGCTCTGCGTCGAGTTCCGCACGGCGGTGACGCCGGCGCTGCTGGCGCTGCTCGGCACCGCCCTGCTCAGACCGCTGCACCGGTGGCTGGTGAAGGCGCACGTGCAGCGGTCGCTGGCCGCCGGACTCACCTGCGTCGCCGTCGTCGCCGTGGTCGGCGGGGCCGTCTACATCGTGGTGTCCGCGCTCATCGAGACCGGCGACCAGATCATCGCCTCGCTCCGGGACGCGGCCAAGGGGATCACCGACCACTTCGGGGCGGCCGGGACCTCGCTGGACGACATCGCGTCCAACGCGCGCGAACTGCTGGGCAGGTTCGGCGGTACGGCGGCCTCCGGGGTGGTCACCGGGATCAGCGTCGTCGGCGAGATGCTCGCCATGGCCGTACTCGCCCTGCTGCTCGTCTTCTTCTTCCTGCGCGACTCCGACCGGGCCACCGGCACGGTGCGGGCGCTCGCCCCGCCCGGCGGCGCCGACATGGTCGAGGCGATGTCCCGGCGGGCCTTCGGGGCCGTCGAGGGTTTCATGCGGGGCACCACCCTGATCGCCCTCATCGACGCGGTCTGTATCACCCTCGGGCTGCTCGTCCTGCGGGTCCCCGGTGCCGTCGGGCTCGGCGCGCTGGTCTTCGTCGGCGCCTACATCCCCTACCTCGGCGCGTTCATCTCCGGAGCCGTCGCCGTGCTGGTCGCGCTGGCCGACCGGGGGTTCGTCATCGCGCTGTGGGCCCTCGGGGTGGTCCTGGCCGTGCAGGTGCTGGAGGGGCACGTGCTCCAGCCGATGATCCAGAGCCGGACCGTGCAGATGCATCCGGCGATCGTGCTGCTGGCCCTCACGGCGGGGGCGTCGGTGGCGGGCATCCTGGGAATGCTCCTCGCCGTTCCCCTGACCGCCGCCGCGTTCGGGGTCGTCCACGAGCTCCAGGCACGTTACGCCGCCTCGGGGTCGCCGGCGGGGGCACGGCCGTCTCCGGGGCCGTCCTCCGGATCCGGAGACTCGTAGACCTCGTACCAGATGCTCTTGCCCTCGCCGCGCGGGGCGACTCCCCACGCGTCGGCGAGCAGCTCGATCAGCATCAGTCCGCGTCCCGAGGAGGCCATCTCCCCCGGCCGGCGCTTGTGCGGCAGGTCGTCGCCGCTGTCGGTGACCTCCACCCGGATCAGCCGCTCGCCCGGCTCCCCGATGACCTCGGCGACCAGCAGGGCGTCGGCGTCGGTGTGCACCAGGACGTTGGTCAGCATCTCGGAGAGCAGGAGCACCGCGGCGTCCCGCTGCTCCTCGCTGGGCCAGTCGTGCAGCAGGGCGCGCAGGTGCTGCCGGGCGGTGGCGATCCGCGCGGGCTCGGCCTGCGCGACCGTCAGCATGGTGCGGCGCACCGAGGGCCTGGCGACGGTGCTGTCGCCGCAGCCGCAGCCCTCGCCCTGCCGGCACAGCAGCAACAGGGCGATGTCGTCCTCCCGCCGGTCGGCGAGCGGACCCGTGGTGTGGTGCGAGGAGGGCCCGTGCACGGCCTGGACGAGGGAGTCGGCCAGTTCCTCCAGATCGCCGTCGTGCTCCTCCAGGACGACGCGGAGGCGGTGCCAGCCGGTCTGCAGATCGTGGCCGCCGGTCTCCACCAGGCCGTCCGTGCACAGCATCAGAGTGTCCCCGGGTTCCAGGGCGAGCCGCGTGGTCGGGTAGTCGGAGTCCGGGTCGATGCCGAGGGGCAGTCCGCCCGCCGTGGCCAGGATCAGCGCTGTCCCGTCCGCCATGCGCACGACCGGGTCCAGGTGACCGGCCCGGGCGCTCTCCACGGTGCCGGTCGCGGGGTCGACCTCGGCGTAGTAGCAGGTCGCGAAGCGCATGTCTCCGGGGTCGTCGTGGGACTGGGCGAGACCGTGGAAGAAGTGGGAGGCGCGGGAGAGCACCGCGTCGGGGCGGTGGCCCTCGGCGGCGTAGGCGCGCAGGGCGATGCGCAACTGGCCCATCAGTCCGGCCGCGCGTACGTCGTGCCCCTGGACGTCGCCGATGACCAGGGCGAAACGCCCTCCGGGCAGCTGGATCATGTCGTACCAGTCGCCGCCGACCTGGAGGCCGCCGCCGGTGGGGACGTAGCGGGCGGCGACGCCCATGCCGGGGATCTCCGGGCCGAGTGCGGGCAGCATGGCGCGCTGCAGCCCGTCGGTGAGCTCCCGCTGGGTCTCGGCGGCGCCCGCCCGGGACAGGGCCTGCGCCAGCATCCGTGCCACGGTGGTCAGCACCGACCGCTCGTCCGGTGTGAACGCGACCGGGTAGGCGAAGGCCGCCATCCAGGCGCCCATCGGGCGGCCCGCCACGGTCAGCGGCAGGAAGGCCCAGGAACGCCGGCCGAAGCGTTCGGCGAGCGGCCAGGTGAGGGGGTAGCGGGACCGGTACTGCCCGGGGGAGGAGAGATAGACGGCGCGGCCGGTGCGGACCACCTCGGCGGCCGGGTAGTCCGTCTCCAGCGGCATGTTCACGAACGGATTCATGTCGTTCTGCGGCTGTCCGTGGTGGCCGATGACCGTCAGGCGGTCTCCGGAGACCCCGAACACCGCGAGCCCGTCCGGGGAGAATCCCGGCATCGACAGCCCCGCCGCGACCCGCAGCACCTCCTCGGTGGACCGCGCCTCGGCCAGTGCCCGGCCCGCGTCCAGGAGGAACGCCTCCCGGGAGCGGCGCCAGTCACCGGTGACCGCGCTGCGACCGGCGGGTGTGCCCGGCGTCGGCTCGGCGACCTCCTGGAGGGTTCCGGTCAGCTCGTAGGCCTTGCGCACGGGGTCGAACGACGGTTTGGAGCGGCTGCGCACGATCCGGACGATGTGGCCCCGCTCGTCCATGATCCGGATCCGGACCTCGGCGAGGGTGCCCTCGGCGACGGCGAGCTGGACCACCCCGGTGATCTCGTTCCAGTCCACCGGATGCAGCCGGGCCCGCACCTGGGCCTCGGTGAGCCTGGCCCGTTCCGCGGGCAGCCCGAGCAGGCGGGCCGCCTCAGCGTCGACCGTGACCTCTCCCGCGGCGGTGTCCCAGTGCCAGAGACCGGTCGCGAGATCGGCGAGGACGGCCCCCACCTCGGGCAGGGGCTCACCAGTGCGCATTCATCCACTGTAGGAAGAGGTGATCGGAGACTGCCACCGGTCGCCCCCGGGCCCGCGCCGCGTCAATGGGGAGGAGGACAGCTGTGCCCGGCCGGTACGCTGGTGGTTGTTTCACGCTGGGGTTGTTTCACGTGAAACGCGGAACACCATCCCCGATCCACGAAGGCTGGATGAACGACGATGCATCGGTACAGGTCCCACACCTGCGGCGAGCTCCGCTCCTCTGACGTCGGCACCGACGTCCGGCTGAGTGGCTGGCTGCACAATCGGCGCGACCTGGGCGGCATCCTCTTCATCGATCTGCGCGATCACTACGGCATCACGCAGCTCGTCGCCCGTCCGGGCACCGAGGCCTACGAGGCGCTGGACAAACTGACCAAGGAATCGACCGTCCGTGTCGACGGCAAGGTCGTCTCGCGGGGCGCCGACAACATCAACCCCGACCTGCCCACCGGCGAGGTCGAGGTCGAGGTGGGCGAGGTCGAGCTGCTCGGCGCCGCCCAGCCGCTGCCCTTCACCATCAACGCCGAGGACGGGGTCAACGAGGAGCGGCGCCTTGAGTACCGCTTCCTGGACCTGCGCCGCGAGCGCATGCACCGCAACATCATGCTGCGTACGGCGGTCATCTCCGCGATCCGTCACAAGATGGTGGCCCTCGGCTTCAACGAGATGGCGACGCCCATCCTCACCGCCACCTCCCCCGAGGGCGCCCGCGACTTCGTCGTGCCCTCCCGCCTGCACGCGGGCCGCTTCTACGCCCTGCCGCAGGCGCCGCAGCAGTTCAAGCAGCTGCTGATGATCTCCGGCTTCGACCGGTACTTCCAGATCGCGCCCTGCTTCCGTGACGAGGACGCCCGCGCCGACCGCTCGCCGGGCGAGTTCTACCAGCTCGACGTCGAGATGAGCTTCGTCGAGCAGGAGGACGTCTTCCAGCCGGTCGAGCGGCTGATGACGGAGCTGTTCACCGAGTTCGGCGGTGGCCGCGAGGTCACCTCCCCGTTCCCGCGGATCCCGTTCCGCGAGGCGATGCTGAAGTACGGCTCCGACAAGCCGGACCTGCGCGCCCAGCTGGAGCTCGTCGACATCACCGACATCTTCGCGGGCTCGGAGTTCAAGGCCTTCGCCGGCAAGCACGTCCGCGCGCTGCCCGTCCCGGACGTCTCGGGCCAGCCCCGCAAGTTCTTCGACCAGCTCGGCGACTACGCCGTCTCGCAGGGCGCCAAGGGCCTGGCCTGGGTCCGCGTCGGTGAGGACGGCACGCTGACCGGTCCGATCGCGAAGTTCCTCACCGAGGAGAACGTCGCCGAGCTGTCCAAGCGCCTCTCCCTGGCCCCCGGCCACGCGGTGTTCTTCGGCGCGGGCGAGTTCGACGAGGTCTCCAAGATCATGGGCGCGGTGCGGGTCGAGGCCGCCAAGCGCGCCGGGCACTTCGAGGAGAACGTCTTCCGGTTCTGCTGGATCGTCGACTTCCCGATGTACGAGAAGGACGAGGACACGGGGAAGATCGACTTCTCCCACAACCCCTTCTCCATGCCGCAGGGCGGCATGGAGGCCCTGGAGAACAAGGACCCGCTGGACATCCTCGCCTGGCAGTACGACATCGTCTGCAACGGCGTCGAGCTGTCCTCCGGCGCGATCCGGAACCACGAGCCGGACATCATGCTCAAGGCCTTCGAGATCGCCGGCTACGACGCGGAGACCGTCGAGCGCGAGTTCGCCGGCATGCTGCGCGCGCTCCGCTTCGGCGCCCCGCCGCACGGTGGCATCGCCCCGGGCGTCGACCGCATCGTCATGCTGCTCGCCGACGAGCCCAACATCCGCGAGACGATCGCCTTCCCGCTCAACGGCAACGCCCAGGACCTGATGATGGGCGCGCCGACCGAGCTGGACGAGACCCGGCTGAGGGAGCTGCACCTGACGGTGCGCAAGCCCCAGCCGAAGTAGGCTGCGGCGGCAGCACCGCAGCGAAGGGCCCGGAACCGTAGCGAGGTTCCGGGCCCTTCGCCGTCGTCACACCTGACCCTCGCTCCCGTAGAGCGGCTCAAGTTCGAGGACGGAACCGCGGTGGGGCGCTCCGACGGTGCGTTCAACGGCCGCCCGACGCACGACCCTAGGCAGCTCCGCATCCTTGAGCTGCGGTATGGCACCATCCGTGCGCAGGCCCTCCCGCCGGGGGAGTCCCTGGCCTTCATCGACCGACTGCTGGGAGACACATGATCCGCAAGGCCCTCGCCGGAGACGCCTCCGAGCTGGCGTGGTTCAAGAGCAGCTACAGCGACGGCCCCGACGGGGACTCCTGCGTCGAGGTGGCCATCGTCCCCGGCACCATCCACGTCCGCGACTCCAAGTACCGCGACGCCGGCCCACGCCTCGCGCTCGACGCGGACGCGTGGGCGGAGTTCGTGACGTACGCCTCCGGGAGCTGACTTCGTCGGCTACCGGGCCACGAACTGGGTCAGGATCGCCTGGACCTCGTAGATGTCGACGCCCTTGGTGAAGGTCTTCTGGATGGGGGCCTGGGAGCCGGAGAGCCAGATCTTCAGCTCCGCGTCGAGGTCGAAGTGGCCGGCCGTCTCGACCGCGAAGTGCGTGATGCTGCGGTACGGGACCGAGTGGTACTCCGTCTTCTTGCCGGTGATGCCCTGCTTGTCGATCAGGATCAGGCGCCGGTCGGTGAACAGGATGGTGTCGCGGATCAGCAGGTACGCGGCGTACACCTGCTCACCCTGCCCGAGCAGGCGCGCGTACTCCTGCTGCGCCTGGGCCGGGTCGATGCTGTGCGCGTTGCCGAACAGTGCCATGGCTGGTCCCCCCACGTGAGCTGTGCCGTGCGTTCGAGTCTCGCAAACGCGAGAGGCCCGGGAGAAGGTCTCCCCTCCCCGGGCCCCGTGCTGTAGCGAGCGCGTTACGCGGTCGGCTTCTCCTCGAGACGCGGGAAGAGCACCGCGCCCTTGGTGACGGTGGCACCGGCGGGCAGCCGGCCCCAGTCGGCCGCTTCCTGGACCTTCTGGTCCGCGAGACCGCCGAGGGACGCCTCCGCGCCGAGCGAGTCCCAGAGCTTCTGGGAGGTGTCCGGCATGATCGGGTTGAGGAGGACCGCCACCGCGCGCAGGGACTCCGCGGCCGTGTAGAGGATCGTCGCCAGGCGGGCCTTCCCCTCCGGCGAGTCGTCCTTGGCGACCTTCCAGGGCTCCTGCTCGGTGATGTAGCCGTTGACCTGCTTGACGAAGTCGAAGACCGCCAGGATGCCGCCCTGGAAGTCCAGCTCCTCGCCGATCTTCCGGTCGGCCTCCGTGACGGCCCTGGTCAGGCCGTCGTGGATCGCCTTCTCCGCGTCCCCGTCGGCCGTCGCGGCCGGCAGCTCGCCGCCGAAGTACTTGTTGACCATGGCCGCCACGCGGGATGCGAGGTTGCCGTAGTCGTTGGCCAGCTCGCTGGTGTAGCGGGCTGAGAAGTCCTCCCAGGAGAACGAGCCGTCCTGGCCGAAGGCGATCGCGCGCAGGAAGTACCAGCGGTACGCGTCCACGCCGAAGTGCGAGGTCAGGTCCTGCGGCTTGATGCCGGTCAGGTTGGACTTGCTCATCTTCTCGCCGCCGACCATCAGCCAGCCGTTCGCGGCGATCTTCCCGGGCAGCGGGAGGCCCTGCGCCATCAGCATCGCCGGCCAGATGATGGCGTGGAAGCGCAGGATGTCCTTGCCGACCAGGTGGACGTCGGCCGGGAAGGTGGCCTCGAACTTCTCCGGGTTCTCGTTGTAGCCGACCGCCGTGGCGTAGTTCAGCAGCGCGTCGATCCAGACGTAGATGACGTGCTTGTCGTCCCAGGGGACCGGCACGCCCCAGTCGAAGGTCGAGCGGGAGATGGAGAGGTCCTGGAGGCCCTGGCGGACGAAGTTCACGACCTCGTTGCGCGCGGACTCGGGCTGGATGAAGCCCGGGTTCGCCTCGTAGTGGGCGAGCAGCTTCTCGCTGTACTCGCTCAGCTTGAAGAAGTAGTTCTCCTCGCTGAGGAGCTCCACCGGCTTCTTGTGGATCGGGCACAGCTTCTGGCCCGCGTACTCACCCTCGCCGTCGAGCAGCTCACCGGGGAGCTTGTACTCCTCGCAGCCCACGCAGTACGGGCCCTCGTAGCCGCCCTTGTAGATCTCGTCCTTGTCGTACAGATCCTGCACGAACTCCTGGACGCGGTCGGTGTGCCGCTTCTGCGTGGTGCGGATGAAGTCGTCGTTGGCGATCTCCAGGTGCTCCCACAGGGGCTTCCAGGCCTCGGTGACGAGCTTGTCGGCCCAGGCCTGCGGGGTGACCCCGTTCGCCTCGGCCGTGCGCATGATCTTCTGACCGTGCTCGTCCGTGCCGGTGAGGTACCACACCTTCTCGCCGCGCTGGCGGTGCCAGCGGGTGAGCACGTCGCCTGCGACGGTCGTATAGGCGTGGCCCAGGTGAGGAGCGTCGTTGACGTAGTAAATGGGGGTCGAGACGTAGAACGCCTTCGCCCCCTGCTTCTCGTTTCCAGTGGCCGCCATGGTCGAAATCCTACTGGTCGGATGGAGATCGACTCACACGCGTTTCGGGGGGCGGACAGGGGCGGTCTCCCCTGTCCGCCCCCCGTGGGGCGGTTCCGGTGCCTTGGTGTCCTACGGGCGCCAGGTGGCCAGTACGCCCTCGTAGAGCTCCTTGTCGGTGAGCTCCTTGGGGGTCTCGCCGGCGAGGAAGTGGGACGCGTTGCCCGTCTTGAGCTTGCGGAGGTAGTCGAAGGCCTTGTTCTCCGGGTCCCCGAAGGCGACGAAGGAGAAGTGCACGTTCGGGTGGTCGGCCGCCGCCTTGGTGAGGGACTGGGTGGCGGGGGTCTTGGCGTCGGGGGCGCCGTCGGTCTGGAAGACCACCAGGGCGGGGGTGCCGGGGGCTTCCTTCCCGTGGTGGGCGAGGACCGCTTCCACGGCGGCGTGGTAGCTGGTGCGGCCCATGCGGCCGAGGGCGCCGTGCAGCTCGTCGATCTTGTTCTCGTGGTCGGTGAGGGTGAGGTCGCCGGTGCCGTCCACTTCCGTGGAGAAGAACGTGACGTGGACCGTGGCCTCGGGGTCCAGGTGCGCGGCGAGGGCGAGGGTCTGCTCGGCGAGGGCCTGGGCGGAGCCGTCCTTGTAGTACGGGCGCATGGAGGCGGAGCGGTCGAGGACGAGGTGGACCTTGGCGCGGGTGCCGGTGAGGTCGTGCTTCTTGAGGGCGGTGCCGGCGGCCTTGTAGGCGGTGGCCAGGCCGGGGGCGCGGGAGCGGATGCGGGTGGCGGGGGTGGCGGGGGTGGCCTCCGGCTGGGGAGCCGGCTGCGGGTGTGCCTCCGGCTGGGGAGTCGGCTGCGCCTCGGCTTCGCCTTCGGCGTCCGGGTTCCCACCCGCACCGCCCGTGCTGCTTTCGTCGTCGGGTGCGGGTGGCCCCTGTGGGGTCTGCTCGCCGTCGGCGGCTGCGGCTGCGGCTGCGTCGGCGGCTGCGGGTTCGGCTGCGGCCTCGGCCTCGGCCTCGGGGGTCGGCACCGGCTCAGGCTTTGCTTCCGGTTCCGCCTCGGGTTCCGCCTCGGGTTCCGGCTTGAGCTCGGGTTCCGGCTCCGGCTCCGGCTTGATCTCCGGCCCCGGCTCCGGCTCCGGCTTGAGCTCCGCCTTCGGCTCCGGCTCCGGCTTGAGCTCCGGCTCCGGCTTGAGCTCCGGCTCCGCCTCCGGCTTCGGTTGCGGTTCCTGCTCTGCCTCTGCCTCGGCCTCGGGCTCTGCCTTCGGCGTTGCCCCCGGCTCGGGCTCCGGGGCCGGGTCCGGGGACTCGGTCGGTTTCGGGAACGTGAGGTTGGCGAAGGCGGCCTTGACGAGTTCGTGCTCGTCGAGGGAGGTCTCCGCGCGGGGCTCGGGGACCTGGGTAGCCGCCTTGGGGGCGGGGTCGGTGGCCTCCGCCTGGTCCGGAACCTCGGCCGGCTCCGGGGGTGCGGTGGGCTGGGACGGGAGCTTCGGCTCCGGCGCGGTGGCCGGCGGTGCCGTCTCCTGCGTCACACCCTCCGCCTGGGCGGTCTGTTCTTTGCGTGACCGGCCGAACGCGTTCCGCAGGAGAGTGAGAATGCCCATGTGCGCAACCCTTCGCGTGAGTTGATGCCCGTCAATCCCTGGCCAGGACGGACACGTAAGGTTAGCGGCCCCGACTTGTGATCTTGTGCAGGGTCTGCCATGAAAGCCCGGGCGCGTCAAGGAGGGATCGAGTCGCTGCGGCAATTCCCTTCCGGCTTCCGCGGGTTCACCCGCCGTTCATCGCGGCGCCCGTCTCCCGCACGTATGTGCACCTACGGTCGCGCTGACACCAAGGGCATCCAAGGGCTTCTCAGGGGAGAACACAGTGCGCAAGCTGCTGCCGTTGATCGGAACGCCGTCCGGTTCGCATCCCGGCGGCCGGTCCGCCATGACCTGCCGTTTCCGGTGTGGTGACGCCTGCTTCCACGAGGTGCCCAACACCAGCTCCAACGAGTACGTCGGCGACGTCATCGCCGGCGCGCTCAGCCGCCGTTCCATGATGCGTGCCGCCGCCGTCGTCACCGTGGCCGCGGCGGGTGCCGGGGCCGTGGGTGTGGCCGGGGCGCCGTCGGCGCAGGCCGCGCCGGTGGCCGGGAAGGGGCACGGACACGGGCACGGACACGGGAAACCGGACAAGTCGCGAGGCGCGCGCGGACTGCGGTTCACGCCCGTCGCGCCCAACACCGCCGACGCCGTCACCGTCCCGGAGGGGTACCGGCAGGACGTCGTGATCCGCTGGGGGGAGCCCATCCTGCGCGGGGCGCCCGCCTTCGACCCGGAGAACCAGACCGCCAGGGCCCAGGCCGGGCAGTTCGGCTACAACAACGACTTCCTCGCGCTGCTGCCGCTGCGCGGTGAGCACGGCCGGCAGGTACTCGTCGCCAACCACGAGTACACCGACGAGGTGCTCATGTTCCGCGACTACGACCCCGAGAACCCGACCCGGGAGCAGGTCGAGATCGCCTGGGCGGCGCACGGCCTGTCCGCCGTGGTGGTGGAGGAGGAGCGCCGGAGCGGGAAGCTGACGCCCGTCACGCGGCACCGCCTGAACCGGCGCGTCACCGCGACGACCGAGTTCCGGCTGACCGGGCCCGCCGCCGGTTCCGACCTGGTGAGGACCTCCGCCGACCGGACCGGCCGCAAGGTCCTCGGCACCCTGAACAACTGCTCCGGCGGCACCACCCCGTGGGGCACGACGCTGCACGGCGAGGAGAACTTCAACCAGTACTTCGCCAACGGCGGCCGGGCGACGGACAAGCGGTACGGCATCGGCACCGGCGCCACCGAGCGCAAGTGGGAGCGGTTCGACAAGCGCTTCGACGTCGCCCAGGAGCCGAACGAGGTGCACCGCTTCGGGTACGTCGTCGAGCTGGACCCGTACGACCCGGACTCCACGCCACGCAAGCACAGCCTGCTCGGCCGCTTCAAGCACGAGGCCGCGACCGTGCGGCTGACCCACGACGGACGCCCGGTCGTGTACACCGGCGACGACGAGCGGTTCGACTACTTCTACAAGTTCGTCGGCAGCAAGCGGATGCGGCACGGCAGCAGCCGCTGGGCGCGCGAGCACAACCTGTCGCTGCTCGACGAGGGCACCCTCTACGTCGCCAAGCTCGGCGGCGACTCCCCGGCGATCGAGATCGACGGCACGGGCACGCTGCCCGGCGACGGCGAGTTCGACGGCAGCGGCCGCTGGATCCCGCTGGTCACCGCCACCGAGCACGGCGCCGTCTCGCACGTCGAGGGCATGAGCGCCGAGGAAGTGTGCGTGTTCACGCGGCTCGCGGGTGACAAGGCCGGCGCCACGAAGATGGACCGGCCCGAGGACATCGAGCCCTCGCCGACGACCGGCAAGGTGTACGTCGCCCTCACCAACAACTCCAACCGCGGCAAGGCCGGTTACGCCGGTCCGGACGAGGCCAACCCGCGCAACGCCAACAAGCACGGCCACGTCCTGGAGCTGACCGAGCGCTGGAACCGGGCCGACGCCACCACGTTCGCCTGGTCGCTGTTCCTGGTGGCCGGGGACCCGGAGGACCCGGCGACCTACTTCGCGGGCTTCCCGAAGGACCGGGTCAGCCCGATCTCCTGCCCCGACAACGTCGCCTTCGACGACCACGGCAACCTGTGGCTGTCCACCGACGGCAACGCGCTCGGCAGCCACGACGGCCTCTTCGGTGTCGCGACGAAGGGTGACCGGCGCGGGGAGCTGAAGCAGTTCCTGACCGTGCCGACCGGTGCGGAGACCTGCGGGCCGATCATCCAGGACCGGCGGGTGCTGGTCGCCGTGCAGCACCCGGGCGAGGTCGACGGCGCCTCCGTGGCGGAGCCGGCCAGCACCTGGCCCGACGGGCCCGGGACGTACGTGCGTCCGGCGGTCGTGGCGGTGTGGCGCGCGGACGGCGGCGACATCGGCGTCTGAGCACCCCTTCTGAGCGACCCCGAGCGGGGCCGGTGTCAGCCGGCCTCGTGCAGCGTGAGGTCGACGACCAGAGCGCGGTGGTCGGTGTCCGCCAGATCCAGGAACCGGGCACGGTGGGCGGTGAAGTCCTCCGACACCAGGACGTGGTCGATCTGCACGCCGAACGCCGGGGCGGTCCGGGCCGGCCAGGTGACCGTCCGGTCGGCCCCGGCCAGCCGGGCCGCGTCGCGCAGCCCCGTGTCGAGGACGCGGCGGAAGGCGGCGTGGTCCTGGGAGGCGTTGAAGTCGCCGGCGAGGACGGTGGGGGTCCCGCTGCCCTCGGCCTCGGCGGCGACGTCGCGCAGGGCGCCCAGCTCCGCGCGCCACAGGCCGACCTGGTCCGGCAGCGGCGGCATCGGGTGGGCGAGCTGGAGGCGTACGGCGTGGCCGCGTACGTCGGCGACGGCGCCGGGCATGCCCATGGTGCCGGGGACGCCGGGGGTGGCCTTGAGCGGGAAGGTGCTCAGGATGACGGACCCCTCGGAACCGCCGCCCTCGACGGCCTGCCGGTGGGGATAGGCGGCGGCGAGGTCGCGCCGTAGCGCCGCGTCGCACGCGTATTCGCACTCCTGCACGAATACGAGGTCGGGCTTTTCTCGCCGCACCGCGGAGATCAGCTCATCGGTGCCCTGTCCGAACTCGACGTTCGAGGTCAGCACCCGCAGCTCGGCGACGGGCAGCCCGACGGGGTCGCCCGTCTTGCCGTACGGCTCGGTGAACCACGCCAGCAGCCCGAGCAGCGCGACCCCCCACACCGCGCCGGTCCACCACCGGGCGAGCAGCGTCAGCAGCAGACCGGCGCCGGTCGGCACCAGCAGCCAGGGCAGGAAGGCGAGCAGCTGCGGAACGGGTGTGACGCCGTCGCTGTCGGCGACGCGGCAGCCGACGACCACGCTCACTCCGGCGAACAGCAGCCCCGCGCCCCAGGCCCCGAGCCGCCGCCCGGCGCGGCGGTCCGCCGGCCGCTCGCGGGAGTCCGTCCACTCACCGGTCGCCGTGTCGGTGTCCAAGTCCCGGCCTTCCGCTCTCGGTGCGCTGCCCTGCCCGTGCGCTGCCTGCCCGTGTGCTGTGCGTACGTGTGCTGTGCGTGCGTGTGCTGCCTGCCTCCGCGCTGCCGGACGCTCTCTCATAGACGGGCGCCGGGAGCGGAAAGTTGCGTCCGGCGTCCGGTCCCGGCCCGCTACGCCCGCGCGTGGAACTCCCGGACCACCTCGATGCGCCCCACGATGTGCCGGTTGAACTCCTCCGGCCGGGCGGGGCGGCCAGGCAGTCCAGTCGGAGGCCTCGGCCGGGTCCCCCGCGTCGGACGGCTCAGAGCCCGGCCCGCGACCGCCGGGGCGGCGCCGGGTCGACGGCGGCCCCCGCGGACGCCCGGCGCCGGCGCAGCAGATGTCCGTACCGGCCCGTGAGCCAGGAGGCCAGGGCGACCGTGAGACCGAGGGCGACGAGGAGCCAGGAGGCCGTGCGCAGGGTCTCGGTGAGGGCGTCGTAGACGGCGCCCGCGGCCGGTCCGTCGACCGCGCCGTCCACTGCGCCGGGGAGTTCGGTGACGGTGAGCCGTCGGCCGACCACGACGGCGAGGGCGAGCAGCGCCCCGCCGAGGGCGGTGCCGATCCCGGCGGCCGTGACCGCGCGCCGGCGGCAGGCGGCGACGGCGATGCCGGTGACCGCGAAGACGACGGCAGCGAGCGGCAGCCACAAGGCGGCGACGTCGAGCACGTGGTAGCCCTTCCTGAGCCGGTCCACCTCGTGGGCCGGGAGTACGGTCACCGCGGTGTGCCGGATCGGGATGCGCCGCGCGAACGGCACGTTGTCCTCGGTGAGCCGTTCCTTGACCCGGGCGGTGACGGGGGCGAGGTCGACGGTGACCGCGCGTCCGCGTGAGCGTTCGTCCCGCAGGGCGCGCAGTACGGCGCCGTGGACGGTGAGGTTGGCCGCGTCCCAGCCCTCACGGAAGGCCTCGGTCCGGGTGAACGACCGTGCCGCGTCCTGCGCGAAGAGCCGCACGGCGCCGTTCATGGGCCCGGCCGCGACCTCGTCCAGGACACCGTCGCCCACCGTCCCGCCCACCGTGTCGGCGACCGCGTCCCGTACGTCCGGGTCGTCCGCGAGCGGCGCCATGGCGGCGACGTACCGCCCGGTGTCGGCCGGCCCGTACACCGCCCAGCCCGCCAGCGTGCCGCACGGCGCGAGCAGGCAGGCGAGGGCGATCAGGGCGGCCGACAGGGCGTTCCGAAGACGTGGGGACACGCTTCCAGGCAAGGCCCGGGGAGCGGCCCGGGCGACCGGCGTGACTGCATATGGCCCCCTACGACGAGCCGAACGGGCGCCTCACGCGCACCGGAGCGCCGCGGGGCCACGGCCGAGTGCCACCCGTCAGGTGACTGAGCGCCCACCCGTCAGGTGACTGGACGACCGTCAGGTGACTGGACGACCGTCCGGTGGCTCGACCATCAGGTGGCTGGACGCCCCCTCGAGTCCTCGTGGGTGTAATAGCGGTAGAACAACGTGGCGAACACCGCCGCCGCGAGCAGCAGCGACACGACGACGCACGTGAACACGGCCACGCCGCTCTGTGCGTACAGGAACCCGAGCGCGCTGCCCGCGAACGCGCCCCACAGGACCGCGTGGCCCTCGCGCGGCAGCCGCTGGGCCACTGCCCGGACCACGGCGAAGAGCACGACGAACGCGAGCACGGTCAGGAAGCCGAACAGCAGGTTCCAGCCGGTGATGGGGCCGCCGTGACGGTTGATGGACGCGGCCCAGTAGCCGTAGACCAGCCCGATCGCGACGGGCACCGCCCACTTCGCCACCTTGTGGGTCCGCTCGCCGAAGACGTCGGGCACGTCGGGCGTCGTCGTACGACGGCGCGTGCCCGTTCCGGTGGATTCTCCGCGTGCCGGTACCGCGTGAGCCATGAGAGCACTCCTCTCGCCTCGCCCCCGTCTACCAGGGCACACCTGGGAGGGCCGGCCGGCAAGTCAGGATGCGGGCCGCGGGGGCGCGTGTTTCGCTGAGCCGCGTGAGGAGTCGCGACCGCAGGCCGGTGCGCGGCCGGTGGCGGCTGTTCGGCCGGCTCGTCCAGGCCGCCGGCCGGGGCGACGCCGTGTCCCGGCACGAACTGCTCAGTGTCCGCGGGCACAGTGTGGCCTGGCTGTTCCCGTTGCTCATGCTGATCGGTATCGCCGCGGCGGACATCACGACCGGCGCGTTCGAGATCATCTCCTGGACCGTGCTCGTGCCCGGCATCGCCGCCGCGATCTGCGGGGTGTGGTCCACGGCCGCGTACGCGGTGGTCGCCCTCGTCGTCTACGTGTTCGCCGACACCGTCTGGCAGCACCGCGAGGAGACCGGGCTGCCCGGCCTGGTCCTCGTCGCTCTCGGCGGATCGATCGCCGTGGTGGCCGCCGTGCTCCGGGTCGGCGGCGAGCAGCGCATGCTGCACATGCGGGACATCGCCGAGACCACCCGCCGCACCGTGCTGCGCCCGCTCCCCGCGGGTTTCGGCGGTCTCGACCATGCCGCCGCCTACCTCTCCTCGGACACCGAGGCCCGCGTCGGCGGCGACTTCTACGACATCCAGCCCGGCCCGCACGGCACCCGCGTGCTCGTCGGCGACGTGCAGGGCAAGGGTCTGGGCGCGGTGGACACGGCCGCCGCGCTGCTCGGCACCTTCCGCGAGGCCGCCTACCACGAGCGGGACCTCGCGACGGTCGCCGAGCGCCTGGAGACCCGCATGCGGCGCCACCGCGCGCACACCGCGGCCCTCGGCTACGCCGACGGCGACCGTTTCGCCACCGCTGTGCTGATCGGCTTCTCGGACGACCTGCCCGACGCCGTGGACGCAGTCCTCTTCGGTCACGATCCCCCGCTGGCGGTCGGTCCCGAAGGCGTGCGGCCCCTGACGGACGCCGGCGGGCTGCCGCTGGGCATGGGCGACCTGACACCCGGCCCGGCGGTGTCGGTGCGCCGGCTGGACCTCGCCGCCGACGAGACGCTCCTGGCGGTCACCGACGGGGTGACCGAGGCCCGTGATCCCGAGGGACGCTTCTACCGGCACGCCGAGGAAGTCGCCCGCGCGGTCGCCGCCGACCCGTCGAACGCGGCGCCGCCGAGGCTGGTGGCGTTCGTCCGGGACGGCACGCTGCGGCACTGCCGGGGGCGGCTGTCCGACGACACCACCGTCTTCGCGGTACGGCGGACGGGACGGCCCCCGGAGTGGCCCTAGATGCCCCGCTTTGCAGCCGCAGCGGTTACGGTGCTGCCGTACGTGATCGACAGGGGGAGGGGACATGCCAGGAACCGTGCTGCTGCTCGCGGCGTCGCCGGTGGGCAGGGGGTGCCTGGTGGACGCCGCCTCCGTACTTCCCGTGCTCGCGGCCGTGCCGCCCCCGGTACTCTCCGGCACCGACACCGCGAACGTCGTCGAGCTCGCCGACCCGCTGGAGCCGCAGGCCGTCCTCACCCGGCTGCGCGCCGCCGCCGCGGCCCCCGGACCACTGACCGTGTACGTCGCCGGCCAGCTCCAGCTGGACCGGCGCCAGCGCCTGCCGCACCTGGCGCTGGCCCGTACGACACCGGCGACGGTGCGCTACACCGCCCTGCCCTGGCACTGGATCCGCGAGGAACTGCGGCTGCGGCCGAGCGGTGCGACGACGCTGCTGCTCGACCTGCACGCCGACCAGGAGACCTGGCAGTGGCTGCGGGCCAACCCGCTGGACTCCGGGCGCAACAACGCCGTTTACGGTCGCATCGCGCCGCCGCCCGCGCGGCGGACCGTGGCGTCACCCTCGTACATGCGTGCCGTCGCCACGATCCTGCGCAGCGGGCACCGGCCGTCGCCGGACGAGCTGCACCAGCAGGCGCTGGCCCGTGCCGCGGCCGAGGGCGTGGGCGCGGGCGCGGGCGCGGGCAGCGGTGCGGCGGCGGCCGGTGCGGACCTGGTGCTGACGGCGTCGGGGCCGGAGGCCGGCGACCCGCACGCCGTCATCGCCGCCGCCGTGCGCTCCGGACGGCACGTGGACGCCGACGCGCTCGCCGCCCGGCACGAGCGGGCCGCCGCCCAGACACACGGGCCCGCCTCCGAGGACGCGCTGCACTGGGCGGAGGTCCGCGCCGACCTCGCGATGTTCGCGGGGGATCCGGTGCGCAGCTGCCGGGCCTGGCTGACGGTGGCCGAGGTTCGGCTGGGCGCCGGCCAGCCGCCCCAGGCGCCCGCGGTGGAGGCGGCCGTGGACCGGGCCCACCATCAGTGGGGGCAGGTGCGTGACGCCGGGCGGGCCCGGGAGCTGGGCGGGGCGCTCGCCGCGCTGCGGGGCCGGGTGCCGGGGCGGCGCGAGGGCGCGCTGGACCACGTGCAGCGTGAGCTGAGCCGCTTGCAGACCCAGGGCTGAGGTCCGCCGGGCGGTTCCCGGGCGGCGTGCGCGCCCGCGTGCGCGTCAGGGCGGCGGCGTACGAACCCTCGCCTGTGCGCAACAGCGGTGCCATGATGGTGAGTTATGGCTGAGGGGGATGGAGTGGTGACGCGCGGTATCCGGATCCGGCTGGACGGGGCCGCGAGCGAGAGTGACGTCGACGCCCTGCACAAATGGCTGGAACGGGAGAAACCGCTGGCCGACCTGGTGCGGACCGACCAGCTCCGCATCGACGAACACAGCCGGACCGACGAGGCCGGCGCCCCGATGGGCACCGGCATGGACATCGTCGTGGCGGTGATCGGGGGCGCCGCGGGCGCGATGTTCCAGTCAGTGGTGGACCAGGTCCGGCGGTCCGTGGAGGCCTGGCGGGCCAACCGCCGTGCGGTGGAGGACGGCGAGCCGCCCCCGGTGCGCGTCGAGCCGGTGCGACCCGACGACAGGTAGGCGGCCGGTGACCGGTTACGACCCGCGGGGGAAGGCGAACCGGGCGCTGCTGGTCGGAGTGTCCGAGTACGACAACACGAAGCCGCCGGACGGCGTGCCCGGCGACCTTCCGGCGGTCAAGCACAACCTGAACCGGCTGGAGGAGGCGCTTCGGCACGGCGGTGTGTTCGGTGAGCGGGAGATCACGGTGTGCCGCTCTCCCGACCAGGGCACCTTCGACCAGGAGCTGTGGAAGGCCGCCAATGAGGCCGACGGCGTCCTGCTGCTGTACTTCGCCGGGCACGGGGCGATCCCGAACGCGGGCGACGAGCTGTTCCTGCAGATGCGCAAGGCACGCGTGGTCGCGGGCGGGCACGCGGTGTTCCCCGGCGCGGTGCTGTTCAGCGTCGCGCAGGCGATGCTCGCCGCCAGTCCGGCCCGGCGGATCGTGGTCGTCCTCGACTGCTGCTTCGCCGGCAACGCCGCCTGGATCCGCCCGGAGCCCCGCGACAAACGGCGGCTGCTGCTGTTGATGAGCGTGCAGGCCAACCACCGCATCGACGCGGGCGGTCCCGACACCCCGACGCCGTTCACCGCCGAACTCGCGGATTTGCTGGAGGCGGACGGCGACGTGTCGTTCCGCGCGCTGGTGCACGCCCTGCGGTCCCGGATGTCCGCGGCGGGTCACCGGACGGTGCGCGGTGATGTCTGGGAGCCGGAGAGTCGCGCCGAGCCAGGGGTGGACGTACTCCTCGCCGCACGGGCAGGGGCGACCGGAGGCCCGCCCGCACCTCCGCCCGCCCCCGACCCCGCACCTCCGCCCGCCCCCGAGCCCACACCTCCGCCCGCCCCCGAGCCCACACCTCAGCCCGCCCCCGAGCCCACACCTCAGCCCGCACCACCGCCTGCCCCCGAGCCGGGGCCTCCGTCCGGTCCTGGCCCCGACGCTCGGCCCGTCCCTCCGCCCGGACCGGGACGCGCCCGCCGGTTCCGGGCGGCTCTGGCCGGGCTGCCGGGCGGGTCGGGCGGAGCCTGGCGGGCACTGGTCCGCCGTCGTGTGCGTGACCACGGGCCGTTACCGGCGGACCGGAACAGCGACCGGAGCCCGGGTACGCGAACGGGCGGCGCGGAAGGCCGGGACGGGAAGGGGCGGGACGGGAAGGGCCGGGACGGGGAGGGGCGAGGTGGGAAGGGCCGGGGCGGGCGGTCGCGCCGGCTGGTCGCCTGGGGCGCGGTGCTGCTGCTGGTCCTGGCCGCCGTCGGTGTCGGTGCCGCCTACCGGCACGTCGTGCCGGCCGACGGCCCCTCCTCCTGCGCGCCGTCCCTGGAGCTGCGGGTCCTCACCGACCCCGACCTGGAGCCGACGGTCCGGGCCGCCGCCGACGCCTATCTGACGTCGGAGGCGAACACCACCGGCGACGGCTGCCGGCGCAGCGGCATCACCGTCTACAGCGCGGGCGCCGCCGACGCGGTCACCGCCCTGCGCAAGCAGACCGGCGCCTGGCAGGAACCCCGCGAGGCCGACACCAACCCGCAGCGCGACGTCGGTCCGCAGCCCGACGTCTGGATACCCGGCTCCCCCGCCGACGCCGCCCGGGTCGTCGCGGGGCAGGACACCGACGCCGTGGCCGAACTGGACCCCGACCGGGAACCCTTCGCGTACTCCCCGGTCGTGCTCGCGGTCCCGCAGGACCTCGCCGTCGACGGACTCGACGACCGCACCGGACCCCCGCTCACCCGGATGATCGACGATCTGCGCGCCCGGCACGCGGACGCCGCGGTGCGCCGTCCTGACCCGGAGTTCACCGACGCCGGACTGCTGGCCACGATCGCCCTGTACGGCGCCCCGGGCGCGGCCGGCGCCCGTGAGCCCCGCCGCGCCGAGGGCCGGGTCGACCAGCCCGGGCCGCCCGCTCCGACCGCCGCCGAGCTGCTGTGCGCGCTGCCCGACGACGACGCCGTCGACAACCGCACCGCGGCCCTCGTCCCCGAGTTCCTGCTGAAGAGCGGCGTCGGCTGCGACAGCGCCCGCCGCACCCCGCGCATGGCCCAGTATCCGGGCGACGTACCCGGTCTGGAGCCCGTCTTCGTCCGGGTCCGCTGGCAGGGCGCCGACCGCGACGAGGGCGACCGCGACCGCGAGGCGGAGGCCTTCCGGACGTGGCTCACCGGCGCCGGCGGCCGGGCGGCCTTCGCCCGGGACGGCTTCCGCTCGGCCACCGGAAACCGCGCCCTGCTGGACCGCGACGAGGTCGCCGAAGGGGTGCTGAGGGCGCCGTCGCCGCTGACCGAGTCCGCCGGACGGGACGCGATGGAGGCGTCACTCGAGGGCTACCGCGGCGCGAACGGCCCCGGCCGCGTGCTCTTCCTGCTCGACAGCTCCGGCTCGATGGCCGACCAGTGGGAGGGGCCCAGCGGTGGGCCCGGCCTGCTGAAGCAGTCGCTGGGCGGGCTCGGTGACCGGGACGAGTACGCCGTGTGGGCGGTGTCGGACGCCGGCGGGGACACACACGACACCCTGCTGTCCTTCGGTCCGCACACCCGCAAGGACGCCGAGCGCGCCATCGACCGCGAGGCCGGGGTACGGGACGCCGAGGCGGACCCGCTCGGCGCGCTGCGGGCCGCGCTCGACGCCATGGAGGTGCGGGGGGCCGACGACGAGCGCCCCGGCCTGATCGTCTTCGTCACCGACGACGAGGACGCGGACCGGCTCTCCGGCGACGGCTTCGGCAACCTGCTGGCCCTCGCGGGGGCGAGGGAGGTGCCGGTGGCGATGGTTTCCCTGAAGGGCGGCGGCTGCGACGCGGGGAAGCCGGACGCCCGGGTCTCCGAGGCCAGTGGCGGCCGCTGCCTGGACGCCGACGACGATCTCGGCGCCGCCCTGCACGACGAGGTCGCGCGCACCGGAACGGGGGAGACGTGATGCGCCGGATACCGCGGCGAGGACACTGCCGGCGACGGCTCGCGGCGCTGCCGGCCGCGTTGTTCCTGCTCCTGCCGACCGCGTGCGGCGGTGGCGGCGACGGGAGCGGGCCCGCGGCGCCCGCCTCCGCCGACGTGCCCGGCGACATCGTGGTGGCCAGCGGCCGGGACGTCACCGGCAAGAACGGCGTCCGCCAGCGGCTCATCGACGCCTGGAACGCCGAGCAGGAGAAGGCCGGCACCGGTTACCGGGCCCGGCTGGTGGAACTCCCCGGCAACGCCGACGAACAGCGCAGCCAGCTGCTCGGCGCGCTCCAGTCCGGCAGCGCCGCCTACGACGTCGTCAACCTCGACGTCACCTGGGTCCCGGAGTTCGCGGCCGCCGACCTGATCAGCCCGCTGCCGAAGTCGCTGCTCGACGGCGACGTCATCGAGCCCGTCGCGAGCACCGCCCGCTGGGACGGCGAGGTGTACGCCGCTCCCTTCAACAGCGACGTCGGCCTCCTCTACTACCGGCGCGACCACCTGAGCCAGGCGGACGTCGAGCAGACCGACCTGACGGGCGGCCTGGACTGGCCGGAGCTGAAGAAGCTGATCACCGCCGTCGGCGACCACAAGCCCGACGGCTACGACAAGGGCTGGACGACCCAGCTCGCCGCGTACGAGGGCCGGACGGTCAACGCCGTGGAGGCGTTCGCGTCGGCCGTGCCGGACCTCACGCTCACGGACGAGGACGGCGACTACGACGCCACCGTCGAGGAGCTGACCGAGGGCATCACCGAGCTGCGCCGCCGCACCGAGGCCTCGTACGTGCTCCCGGACGCGTTCCACTCCGACGAGGCGGCCTCCCTCGGCGACTTCGCCGCCGGCCGCACCACCTTCCTGCGGCACTGGCCCTACGTGTATCCGGCCCTGCACCAGTCGTTCCCCGACGACGACCGGCTCGGTGTGACCGCGCTGCCCGGCCGGGCGGTGCTCGGCGGCCAGAACCTCGCCGTGACCGCGGCGTCCCAGCGGAGGACCAAGGCGACCGACCTGATCCGGTACCTGACCGGAAAGGAGAGCGAACGCTGCCTGCTGGACGCCGGTTTCGCGGCGACGCGCACCTCCGCGTACACGGACGACACCGTGCGGTGCGCGGTGGGTGCCGCGACGCCCTCGGCGGCCCCGACCGGCGAGAGCGCCGACACCGTGCCCCGCGACGCGGCCGGCCGGCCGGAGTACGCCCGCGACATCCTGCTCCCCGCGCTCGGGAGGGCGGTGCACCGTCCGCGGACCCCGCTGTACGGGGCCTTCACCCATACCTTCACCACCGAGCTGGGAGCCCTCTTCGCCGACGATCCGCCGGGTGACGCGGAACTGGCCCGGCGACTGGACGAGGCCCTGCAAGACGCCCTGCCGGACTGACCGTCTCAGCGGCTCACGGTGGCCAGCGAGTCCGTGACCGGGGTGGTGTCCCCCGCCGGGGCGGGCGCCGGCGGGCGGGCCGTGTCCGTCGGGCCCGCGTTCGCGGCCAGCAGCAGGCAGGCCACTGCGGCGACCGCGGCGGCGAGGGCTCTGGCGTATCGTTCGGCGGTGCGTGTGCGTCCGGGCACGGCGTCCTCTGCGGGATCGTACGGGGGTTGTGTCGAGCGCGGTTAAGTGTGCTTAATCCGCGGTTTAACCTAGAGCCGTCGGAGGCGAACGGCAAGAGCCACAGGGGGAGTTGGCAGTGGGCGACCGGGATGACCGGGGGGCCATCGGCCGCCGGGTGCAGCGTTTGCGGGCCGAGCGCGGGATGACCCAGCGCCAGCTCGCGGAACCCGCGTACACCCCCGCCTACATCTCCACCCTGGAGGCCGGCCGCGTCCGCCCCTCCGACGAGGCGCTGCGGCATCTCGCCGAGCGGCTCGGCGTCGGCTACGAGGAGCTGGTCACCGGGCGCCCGGCGCGGCTCGCCACCGATCTGCGGCTCAGGCTCACCGAGGCGCAGCGCACGCTCGCCACCGACGGCGCCGAACGGGCGGCCGGGCAGTACGCCGGACTGCTCGCCGAGGCCGAGACCCACGAGCTGCCCGAGGAGCGGGCCGCCGCGCTGCTCGGGCTCGGGGAGTGCGCCGTGGAGACCGGCGAACTCGTCACCGGGCGCCGGTACTTCGAACAGGCCGAGGAGTGCCTCGCCGACTCCGGTGCCCCACTGCCGGCCCGCGTCCCCGCCCTGCGCGGACGCGCCGTCGCGCACTACCTCGCCGGTGAACTCCGGTACGCCGTCTACCTCCTCGAGTCGACCCTCGACGAGCTGAACCGCGGCGGCCTGCACGACCCCGACGCGCTGCTGCTGCTCTACGCCAGCGCCATCGGCCCCTACATGGACATGGGCGCCCACGCGCGCGCCGCCCAGGCCGCCGAACTCGCCCTCTCCCTCGCGCCCAGCGTCGGCGACCCCGCGCTGGTGGCCCGTATGCACCGCTCCGTCGCCCGTACCCTGCTCGCCGAGGGCCGCCTGGCCGAGGCCGACGCCTCGCTGGCCAAGGCCGCCGAGCTGTACCGCACGCTGCAACTCCGTACCGAGCTGGCCAACTGCCACTGGATGCGCGGCTACGTGTGCGCCCAGAACGGCGAACTCCCGCGCGCCGAGGAGGAGATGCGGGAGGCCCTCGGCATGCTGTCCGTCAACCGCGCCGCCCTCTACAGCAGCCAGGTCGCCGTCGAGCTGGCCGACGTACTGCACCGGCGCGGCAAGTCCGAGGAGGCCGCCGAACTGCTGCGGGGGGTGCTGGACGACCTCTCCTCCGAACGCGGCGCCGTGCACGCCGCGGGCGCGCACCGGCTGCTCGGCATCATCGCCGAGGACGCCCGGGACACCGAGTCCGCCGAGGAGCACTACGTCCGCGCCCTGAGCCTGCTGGAGCGGGCCGGAGCCGCCGGTGACCTGGCCGACCTGTGCCGGCTCCTCGGCGACCTGCTGTGCCGCACCGGCCGGGTGGAGGCGGCCCTCGACGCCTACCGCACCGGCCTCGGACACCGCACCGCGCCCGGTACGACCACCCTGGGGCCGGCGCCCGCACAGCCGCCTCTGTGAGACGCCGGGGCCGGTGCACGGCCGCACCGGTTACATTGCCCGGGCACACGGACGAGCGGGACGGAACACGTGGACGACCAGCCGACAGTGACCGACCGGGCGGTGACCGACCGGGCGGTGACCGGGCGGGCGGTGACCGGGCGGGCGGTGCTCGACGTGCTGCGGCTCGCCGTGCGCGCGCTGGTGTACGCCGTGCTCGGCGGGACCGCGCTGCTCGCCATCGCGACCGTGGCCTCGGTACTGGGTCCGACCGTGGCGCTCGACCTCTACACGCCCGCGGTGGCGGCCTGGTGGACGGTGTTCACCGCCGTCGTCGTCCAGGGCGTGCCGTTCCTGCTGCTGGGCACGGTCGTCTCGGCGGCGATCGGGGCGTTCGTGCCGGAGCGCGTTCTCAGCCGTCTCCTGCCCCGTAACCAGGCCCTCGCCGTGCCCGTCGCGGGCGCGGCCGGGGTGGTGCTGCCCGGCTGCGAGTGCGCGTCGGTGCCCGTGGCCGGGAGCCTGATACGGCGCGGCGTCGCCCCGGCGGCGGCCCTCGCGTTCCTCCTGTCGGCGCCCGCGATCAACCCGGTGGTGCTGGTGGCCACGTCGATGGCGTTCCCCGGACAGCCCGCCATGGTCGCGGCCCGCCTGGCCGCCTCCCTCACGGCGGCGGTGGTGATGGGCTGGCTGTGGGTCCGGTTCGGGAAGGACGAGTGGCTGCGGCTGCCGAAGACCCGTACGGACCCGGGAGCGTCGTCGTACGGCTGGACCGGCTTCGTCTCCGGACTGCGGCACGACTTCCTGCACGCGGGCGGCTTCCTGGTCGTCGGCGCCGGCGCGGCTGCCGCCTTCAACGTCGCCGTGCCCCGGTCCGTGCTGGATGTCTTCACCGACTCGCCGTGGCTGTCCGTGCTGCTGCTCGCGGTCCTCGCGGTGGTGCTGTGCGTGTGCAGCGAGGCGGACGCCTTCGTCGCCGCGTCGCTGAGCGGGTTCTCGCCGACCGCGCGGCTGGCGTTCATGGTGGTGGGGCCGATGGTCGACCTCAAGCTGATCGCGTTGCAGACCGGTACCTTCGGCCGGGCCTTCGCGGTGCGGTTCGCGTCGGTGACCTGGGTGGTGGCCGTGGCGAGCAGTGTGCTGGTGGGGTGGTGGCTGCTGTGAGGCGGTACGGGCCGGCGGTCCTGCTCGCGCTGACCGGCGCGGCGGTGCTGCGCATCTCGCTCTTCGGCGACCTCTACCTGCGGTACGTGCAGCCGGGGCTGCGGCCGTACCTGATCGCGTCCGGCGCGGCGCTGGTGCTGCTCGCGGCGGCGACCGTCCTCGCCCGGCGCGGTGACGAGCAGGAGGACCGGGAGGCGGACGCCCACGCCCACGGCCACGGCCCCGTCGGCCCCCGCGTCGCCTGGCTCCTCACCCTGCCCGCCCTGGCCCTGCTGCTGTTCCCGCCCCCCGCGCTCGGTTCCTACAGCGCCGAACGCGAGGCGGCGCAGCGTGCGGCCCAGGGCGTCGGCACCTTCCCCGCGCTGCCGCCCGGCGACCCGGTGGAGCTGACCCTCGCGGAGTTCGGTTCCCGCGCGGTCTACGACAGCGAACGGTCCCTGACCGGCCGTACCGTCCGCCTGACCGGCTTCGTCACCCACGGCGACGACGGCACGTGGTACGTCACCCGGCTCCAGGTCTCCTGCTGTGCCGCCGACGCCACCGCCGGCCGGGCCGAGGTCCGGGGGGCCGGCGCGCCGCCCGCCGACACCTGGGTCACGGTCACCGGCACCTGGTACCCGCGGGGCGGACTCGGCTCGGACGCCGCCTGGCCACCGGCCCTCGACGCGACGGACGTACGGCGGGTGGAGCAGCCCGCGAACCCCTACGAGAAGCGCTGAGCCCGCGCTGAGCCCCCTCCACGACCTGCGGCGCGCACGGGTTTCCCCACGTCGGGCAGGGGTAGTCGTGCCTCCGGCCGCGTGAGTGAAGGAGGCGGTGCGCGTGCGGCCCAGCGATGAACCCCGGTGGCCCCCGGACGGGGAACGCGCCGCCGAGGTGATCGCGGCCCAGGTGCGGGGCAGTCCGCCGGGCGAGGTGCCGGGACGACTGTGCGAGACCGTGGTACGGCTGCTGCCGGTGACCGGGGCGAGCGCGTCGCTGCGCGCCGATGGGGTGCCGGTCCGGCTGTGCGCCAGGGGTGACCGGGCGACGTATCTGGCGGAGCTCCAGGCCACGCTGGGGGACGGTCCCTGTGTGAGCGCCGCCGAGTCGGGCGCTCCGGTGCTCGCCTGCGATCTGTCGGCCGGCGCCGACGCGGGCCGGTGGCCCGTCTTCGCCCAGCAGGCGACCGCGGTCGGCATCCGCGCGGTGTACGCACTGCCGCTGGGCGGCGACGCCGGATGCCTGGGCACCCTCGACCTCTACCGGGACACCCCCGGCGAGCTGACCGGCCCGCAGATACGCCTGGCACGGCTCGTGGCGGGCGTCATGACGGTGGCGCTGATGGCGCTGCCGCGCGGGGAGGAGAGCTGGCTGGACGACCTGGCCGTCGACCACGACGAGGTCTACCAGGCCGTCGGCATGATCATGGTCCAGCTCGGTGTCGGCGCGGACGAGGCCCTGGCACGCCTGCGCGCCGACGCCTTCACCCGCGGCCGCACCGCCCACGACGTGGCCCGCGACGTACTCACCCACCGCCGCCGCCTGGACCGCGACCACTAGGGCCTGTCCGGCGGATCAGGCCGCGGACGCGGGGGCCGGCCCGCCGCTCGGGCCGGTTGCGAGGCACCGTTGCCCGGTTCCGGCCCGAGCCGAACGAAAGCCCCCTGCGCTCACGCCGGGCCGCCCGCCGCGTGCGCGCCCGGTCATCCCGCCGCCCGTTCGCTAGACCTGCGCCCGCCCCTGCCGCCGGACCTCCGCCAGCCGCTGCGCCCCCGCCTCGACGGCCGCCCGGGTGGCGTCGTCGGCCGGTTCGCCCAGGGTGCCGTTGACGAGGCTGATCGCGTCGTCGCCGACGCGTACGGCGACGAGGTCCACGGTGAGGACGGCGCCCTCGGCGCGCACCGTCGTCCGCAGGCCCCGCCGGTCGTCCCCCGCGTCCGGCAGCGTCACCTCGGTGACCCGGACCTCCCGGGTGGCGCCGTGGGCAGGCCGGGCCGTGAACCGTCCGCAGGTGTCCGGCAGCGACCCGAGCCAGTCCAGCGCCCTGGCGATGCCGGCCGTGCGGTACGAGGTGATCCGGTAGTGCAGCTGTGCCCCGCCGGCCGCGTCGTCCAGGGCGACCGTGGCCCTGGGCGCGGCGGCGGCGCCGAAGAGCTCCTCGGTGTAGAGGACGTCCAGCAGCCTCCGGCAGTCGGGCCGCTCGGCGGTGGCCCTGAGCACCTCGTCCCGCCAGGTCGCGGCCCCCCGCGTCGGCACCCACGCCGCACCCAGGTCGGCCTCCGTGATCAGGGCCGCCCGCGCCTGCTCCCGGGTGAGCGCGGGCGGCAGGGCGGCGGACGGAAGCGTGGCCGGGGACTGCGCGGTCGCCGGACCGGTACCGGCCGGCCGGACCACCTCCCGCCCGCCGGCGGAGCAGGCGGCCGCCGTCAGCGCCAGTACGGCCGAGAGCGCGGCGGCGAGCAGGGGACGGGCGGCGGGGGCGTGCTGCATCGGTGCCTCCTGGCGGGCCGGGGCGGCCGGAGCCGTTCAGGACCGGTCGCACCCCCCACGGCACCACCGCCCCCGCCCCACCACCAGCGTGCGGGGCCGTCCGGGTGAGGCACCCGGCGCGAAAACGGCTCGCGGCGGTGTCCGTACGCGGGTACCGTCGCGCCCATGAAGCGCGTCGCCCATCGCCTGATGCCGACGCCGGGGAGTGCCCCGGCGCACTGACCGCCGAGCGGAAATCCGAAGCCACGGTGCGAGCGCCCCGGGGCTTCTTCGCGCGGTGCCCGTCCTCCGTCCGCGCGGCCCGGAGCCGCGGGTGTCCGCGTGATCCCGCGTAGGGTCACGGCGACCGGCGACCGGCGACCGGCGCCCACGAAGCCCAAGGAGCCCTCCGCCGTGACGACCGCCTCCGGCCCGCAGCAGCGGCCCATCCCGGTGATCATCGACTGCGACACCGGCGTCGACGACGCGCTGGCCCTGCTGCTGGCGGTCCGCCACCCGGGGCTCGACCTGCGCGCGGTCACCTGCGTGGCCGGGAACACCGACGTGGCGGGGGTCGTACGGAACACCCTGACCGTGCTGGAGCAGGCCGGCGCCCCCGACGTCCCCGTCGCCCGGGGCGCCGGACGCCCGCTGATCGAGGGTGTGCGCACCGCCCGGCACGTGCACGGCCACGACGGCATGGGCGATCTCGGCCTGCCCGCGCCCGCCCGGGCACCCGCCGACGTGGACGCGGTGACCCTGCTGCGCCGGGAGATCCTCGCCGCCCCGCGTCCGGTCACCCTGATCCCCACGGCTCCGGCGACCAACATCGCGCTGCTGCTGCGCACCCACCCCGAGGTCACCGCCGGCATCGAGCGGATCGTCTTCATGGGCGGCGCGGTGGCCGGCGGGAACGCGACGCCGGTCGCCGAGTTCAACGTCTGGCACGACCCGGAGGCCGCCGCGATCCTGCTCACCGCCGGGGTGCCCATCACGATGTACGGGCTGGACGTGTTCCAGCGGGTGATCGTCCCGGGGCCGGACGTACGCCGGCTGCGCGCGAGCGCCGAGCCCGGCACCCGGCTCGCCGGTGAGCTGCTCGCCCACCGCGGCCCGGTCACCGACGAGGCGGACCCGGGCGGCGGCCTCGGCGACGCGGGCGCGGTCTGCGCGGTGATCGATCCGGCGGGCCTGACCACGCGGCGGCTGCCCGTCGAGGTCTCCCTGGCCCCCGGCCCGGCCCGCGGCCAGACCCTCGTCGACCGCCGCCTGCGCGTCGGCGAGTCCGAGCTGCACGACGGCACGCGCGAGCAGCCGCTGGTCGACGTGGCGTTGGACGTGGACGTGGACCGGTACGTGGACCTGTACCTGGGGGCGGTCGAACGCCGAGGCGAAGGCCAAGGCGCGTAGGCCCCGGCGCGTCGCGGGCGCACGGGTTCGCTTTTCGGGTGATGTGGACAGATCTGTTCGTGTCGCCCGCACGCATCGCGAAGGAGACCGCGTGACCGTACGCAGCACCACCAGCACGCCCGACCTGTCGTCCAAGGACCCCAACTGGTGGCGGCAGGCCGTCATCTACCAGATCTACCCGCGCAGCTTCGCCGACGCCGACGGCGACGGGCTCGGTGACCTGCGCGGCATCACCCAGCGCCTGACGCATCTGGCCGCCCTGGGTGTCGACGCCCTGTGGCTCAGCCCGTTCTACCCGTCCGAACTCGCCGACGGCGGCTACGACGTCGACGACTACCGCGACGTCGACCCGCGCCTGGGCACCCTGGACGACTTCGACGCCATGGCCGCCGAGGCGCACCGGCTGGGCCTGAAGGTGATCGTCGACCTGGTCCCCAACCACACCTCGCACCGCCACGCGTGGTTCCGTGAGGCCCTGGCCGCGGCCCCGGGCTCCGCGGCCCGGGACCGCTACGTCTTCCGCGACGGCCGGGGCGAGCGGGGCGAACTCCCGCCGACCGACTGGCAGTCCGTCTTCGGCGGCAGCGCCTGGCGGCGGGTGCCCGACGGCCAGTGGTACCTGCACCTCTTCGCGCCCCAGCAGCCTGACCTGAACTGGGAGAACGAGCAGGTCCGGGCCGACTTCCGCACCACGCTGAAGTTCTGGTGCGACCGGGGCGTCGACGGCTTCCGGGTCGACGTGGCGCACGCGCTGGTCAAGGACCTGGCCGAGCCGCTGCGTGATCTCGGCTCCCCGGAACTGAGCAGCGAGGCGGCGCTCGCGGAGTTCGCCCCCGGCACCCACCCGTTCTACGACCGCGACGACGTCCACGAGGTCTACCGCGACTGGCGCAAGATCCTCGACGCCTACTCCCCGCCCCGGATGGCGGTGGCCGAGGCGTGGGTGCCGGGCGCCCGGCGCGCGCTGTACGCCCGCCCGGACGAGCTGGGGCAGGCCTTCAACTTCGAGTACCTCCAGGGCGGCTGGGACGCGGCGGAGCTGCGCGAGATCATCACCGGCTCCCTGGCCGACGCGCACGCCGCCGGTGCCTCGGCGACCTGGGTGCTGTCCAACCACGACGTGGTGCGCCACGCCACCCGCCTGATCCTGCCGCCGGGCACCGACACCGACGCCTGGCTGCTGTCCGGCGGCCACGCACCGGCCGTCGACGCGGCGGCCGGCCTGCGCCGGGCTCGCGCGGCGACGATGCTGATGCTGGCGCTGCCCGGTTCGGCGTACGTCTACCAGGGCGAGGAACTGGGCCTGCCGGAGGTGGCCGACCTGCCCACCGAGGTCCTCCAGGACCCGATCTGGGAGCAGACCGGGCACGTCCGCAAGGGCCGCGACGGCTGCCGGGTGCCGCTGCCGTGGACGACGGGCGGACCGTCGTACGGCTTCGGCGCGGGCGCGGCGTGGCTGCCGCAGCCGCCGGACTTCGCGGCGTACGCCGTCGAGGCCCAGGACGGAGTGGCGGGCTCGACCCTGGAGCTCTACCGCACGGCCCTGCGCCTGCGCCGCAAGCTGCTCGACGGTGAGTCGCTGACCTGGGCGGACGACGTCCCGGACGGGGTCCTCCAGTTCGACCGGTCGCCCGGCTGGCGCTGCGTCACCAACCTCTCCGGCAGGACGGTCGACCGGCCGGCCGGTGAGGTGCTGCTGAGCAGCGCCCCGCTGGACGGTGGCCGGCTGGGCCCGGACACGACGGTGTGGCTGGGGCTGTAGGCGGCCGTCGAAGACCCGGCGGCGTCCTGGGGACCGGCGGGGCTCAGCCCGCGATCGCCAGTTCGCGCGACGCGGTGCTGAGCCGCCGGCCCCCGTCCTCCGTGCAGGTCACGAAGGATCTCCTGGCAGGACACCCCGGGCCGTACCGCCTCGTACGCGGCGCCCGCCGGGCGCCGCGTACGGTCTCGTGGGCCCGGCGTTCCCCGTCCGTCGGGGCGCCGGCGCGGACGGTGCGGGTGGTGCCGGAGCCGTAGCCGTTCTCGTGGCCGCCGAAGTGCGGGACCACCATGTCGCCGTCCGCCGCTCACGGGCGTCAGTAGCGCACCGCCCGGGCCACCACCGCGCGCACGTCCCCGGACAGGTCGTGGTTGCTGCGCGCGGTGGCGCGGGCGGACTCTCCGGCGGGGACGTCGGCGACGGTGACGACGGCCGTGTCGAGCAGGGTGCCGCCGGCGTCCGTGTAGTTCACCTGCACGACGAAGGACTTCGTCGAGTCGGCGGTGTTGCGGACGGTGATCTCCACGGTGGTGCGCCCGTCGGCGTCGGTCCTCGGGTCGCCCGCCTTCACGTCGCCCTTGACGTCGGCGCCCTCCTGGATCTCCGCCAGCCACCGTCCGGCCTCCGCCGTCGCCGACGCCACCGCGTCCGCGCCCTGGGAGGCCAGGGAGGAGGCGGCCGACGCGGCCCGGCTGGCCGCCGCGCTGCCGGCGTCCGACGGCGCGTCACCGTCGCCGCCGTCGGAGCACCCGGCGAGCACGGTGCCCGCCAGTGCCACCGCACCGACCGCGCCGAGCACTCGGTGACCGGCCATGTCGCCTCCAGGAACCTGGTGAGTACCGTCCCGCGAGAGCACGCGGTTCCCCATCAGTGAAGGTCCGCGGCGACCGGCGCGCACACCGGTGTTCGCCCGGACGGGGGACGCCCCGCCGGCCCGCCCGCTCCGCGACCGGGCCACCGCGTGCCCGGGGCGCACGGTGGCCGGTGCGGGGTCGCCGTGTGGCCGGGGCATGCGGGCCCGGCGTGGGCTCACCGCGTGCCCGGGTCACACGTGCCCGGGCCCCCCGCTGCCGAAGGCCCCGCTCGAACCCGGCAGCCAGCGGCGGCGGTTCTGGTCCTCGCCGCGGCGGCTGCCCGAGTGGTGGAGCTGGTACGGCATGAGCCGTGGGCTGCCGTCCGCCGCCAGCGGGATCTCGTCGGGTTCCCGCGCCTCCCGTTCCTCGTGGACGGCGCCGGTAGCGGGCAGTCTGCCGTGCTCGTCGGCGTGCGGGCGTTCGGATTCGCGTTCCATGACCCCCATGCCCATGCGTACGGCCCAGATCAGCGCGCCGGCGATCACCAGCCCGCCGATGAAGGCGATCGTCAGGTTGAGCGCGTGCGAGGACGCGGCCAGCAGTTCATACGTTGCCGTACTCATGTTCTGATTATGTACCCCCAAATGAGATAAAGCGCCAGGAATGTCCGGATGGTCGCGGTGATCCCCGAGGCTGCCCCTCGGCTCGGGCGCGCATCCGTGATTGAGAGGAGCCGGCGGCTGGTACCCGGTCGGCGGTGCGGCGGTGCCGCCCCGGGCCCGCCGCCCCGCGCCGCCGGTGGAAGGAGCGCCCCCATGACCGCACCGTTGACGGTCGACGCCCATGAGTACGGACTGGTCGGGGACGGCATCGCCGACGACCGACCGGCGCTGCAGAAGCTGGTGGACGCGCTGGGCGACGCCACCGCCGCGGACGGGCGGCCGCGCACCGTGCGCGTGCCCGCCGGGCGGTACGTGATCCGGGACCGGCCCGTGCTCTGGCGCAGCGGCGTCTCGCTGACCGGCGCCGGACGCGGCGCCACCTGCTTCGCGCTGTGCAACCCCGGCGCCCCGACGCGGCCGGTGCCGCTGGCCTGGTTCACCACCGCCCAGCACGGCGCCGGACGGGACAACCACATCGCCGACGTGACCTTCGCCCACTTCGAGATCGACGGCTCGCAGGTGGAGACCGAGGAGTACGAGGTGCTGGCCAAGGGGCTGGGGCTCCAGTACGTGCTGCGCGGGCGTTTCACCGACCTGTACATCCACGACACCGCCGCCACCGGCTTCGGATGCGACTTCCTCCAGGACACCGTCGTCGAGGGCGTCCTGGCCGAGCGGTGCGGGCGGCAGGATCCCGGCGAGAAGATGGGCGGCGCGGGCATCGGGATCGGGGTCGGCGGCTGGGGGCCGGTCGAACGGCTGGCGGTGACCGACTGCACGGCCAACGGCAACGGCACCAACGGCATCTTCCTCGAACTCCAGCAGGACCACTGGGTCCCGCCCCGCGGCATCCGCGTCACCGCCTGCCACACCGAGGGCAACCGCTACGGCATCTCCGACTGGGGCGCCGACGGCCTCCTGGTCACCGGCTGCACGATGCTCGGCAACCACGTCGCCGGGTTCGACGTGTCGGCGCAGGGCACGACCAGCGTCGGCGGACGCGGCGGCATCGTCACCGGGTGCGTGATCGACGGCAACGTCGGGGACGGCGTCGCGCTCGGCAACACCCCGGGGCCGTACGCCTTCCGCGGCAACCGGATCAGCGGCAACGGGCGGTACGGCTACTGGCAGCACAACCTGGCCGGCGGCGACCAGGAGCCCGCCACGGACATCGTCCTGGAGTCCGACGACATCCACGACAACGCCCTGGACGGCATCCGCCTCGACGCCCCGCTGCACGAACCGGCGATCTTCGGCAACCGGATCCGGAACAACGGCCGCCGCGCCGCGCCCGGGACGCGAGGGGGCGGTGCGGGCGTCCACTGCGGGCCGCTGTCCCTGACCGACGAGAACGCCGACTGGATCCCGGGCGGCCACCGCGGAAAGCCGCTGACGGTCGGCGTCCGGAACGCCCGGGCCACCAGCGAGCCGGCCACCGAGGCCACCGCCGGGTCAGTCACCGAGGTCACCGCCGTGGTCACCGACAACACCGCCACCGAACTCACCCTCGCGCCCGAGCGCCCCGGCGCCGAGACGGCCTGGCCCGACGGAACACCCGCGCCGGGCGCCGCCTACCGCCTCCCGGACACCCCGGCCCCACGCACCGGCCTCACCGCCGCCGCCGCCGTGACCCACCCGTACGTGCACGGCAACCGCGTCCGGGACGACGGGCACCCGCGCACCCAGACACACGCCCTGTGGATCGCGCACGAGGCCACGTGGACCGGCGGCCGGGTCTCCGGCAACGACTTCAGCGGCAACGCCTCGGCGGCGACCCGCTTCGACACGGCGCCCAGCGGCGGGCGCTGGCGGGACAACGACGGCTGACCCGCCGGCCGGCCGGCCCGGCGGGCCCGGCGGGCCTCGGACGCGGGCCCGGCGGGCCTCGGACGCGGTCTCGGCGGAACGCGGCCCCCGCTCGGCGGAGCGCGGCCCCCGCTCGGCGGAGCGCGGCCCCCGCTCGGCGGAGCGCGGCCCCCTCGCGTCGGAAGGCCGCCTCACGGTGCCCGCAGCGCGTCCACCGCGATCCGGGCCGCCGTACCGATCACCGCGTCCGCCGCCGGGAGGACGGCCGCGGTGTGGGCGGTACGGGTGAAGACGGCCACGGCGTAGCGGCCGCCGTCGGGGTATTCCACGACGCCGACCTCGTTGCGCAGGGTCGGCAGGCTGCCGGTCTTGCCGGCCACGTGGACGTCGTCGAAGGGGAAGCCCGAGGCCAGGCGGTGCGGCCAGACCTGGAGGCCCATGATGCGGCGCGCGGCGGCGCCGTACTCGGGCGGGCAGGCCTCGTCCCGCCACAGCGCGCGGAGCAGGCGGGTCATGTCGCGGGGTGTGCTGCGGTTGGTGCGGGCCGGGTCCAGGGCGCGGAGCCGGGTGATGACGTGCGGGTCGGTCAGGGCCCGGGCGCCGGACGGCCCGGCGTCCTCGCGCATGGTGCCCAGCATCTCGCCGAAGCCGTACACCGCCCGCGTGCGGGTGAGGCCGAGCCGGTCCGTGGTGCGGTTGACCGCGTCCAGACCGACCCGGCGCAGCAGCAGGTCGGCGGCGGTGTTGTCGCTGACGGACATCATCAGGAACGCCGCGTCGCGCAGCGACAGCCGGACCGGGTCGAGCATGGCCGCCAGCCCCGTGGGCCCCGGGGTGCGCCCGGCCGGCGGGCACTCGACCTGCTCGGTCAGGTCCAGCACCCCGGCCGCCGCCAGCTCGTGCAGCGTCACGAGCACGCACACCTTGTGGACACTGGCCGTGCACACCGGCTGGTCCGCGCCGGCCTCGACCTGTGCGCCGGAGTCGATGTCGACGGCGTGCAGCCACCCGGTGACCCCGGCGTCGGCGAAGGCCGCGTGCAGGCGGCCGGTGGTGACGGTGTCGGTCACAGCCAGAACTCCGATGCCGGGCGAAGGTGCAGTGGCCGGGCGGGTACCTCGGAGCGGGCGCCGGCCGTGGTGCGCAGGGCGTGCGTGGCCGCGTCCGCGAAGGCGGCGACGGCGGCGTCTCCGCGCCCCCTGGGCCAGGCCACGGAGTGCCGCCAGGCCAGCGGGGCCCCGGTCAGCGGGCGCCAGACCAGGTCCCCGTCGGCGGGGGCGGCGAACTGGGTGTCGCGGGGACCCAGGGCGACCGCCCCGGACGACAGCACCAGGCCGCGTACGAAGCTGGCGCCCTGGCCGTGCCGTACGGCGGCGGGTGTGTAGCCGCCCCGCGCGCAGGCGGTGAGCAGGTCGTCGTAGACCGCGGGGGCGCCGGCGCGCGGGAAGAGGACCAGGTCGTAGCCGGTGAGGGAGGCGAGCGGCACCTCGTCGAGCTCCGCCTGGGCGGCCCCGCGCGGCAGCAGCACGCCGAGGTCGCGGCGCAGGACCGGGCCCAGCTCCAGGCCGGTGACGTCGCAGGGGTGGTGGATGAGACCGACGTCCAGTTCGTGGGCGGCGAAGCCGGCGAGCTGGTCGGCGGTGGACAGCTCGTGCAGCTCCAGTTCGAGTCCGGCCCGGCGGCGCCGGAAGTCCGCCAGCAGGGCGGCGACGGTCTCGCCGGAGATGTCGGGGGCGAGGGCGGCGCGCAGCAGGCCGGTCTCACCGTCCCGGATGCGGCGCGCGGCGGCCCGGAAGGACTCGGACCGGGCGAGCAGCTCACGGGCCTCGGCGAGGAGCAGCGTGCCCGCCTCGGTGATCGTCACCTGGCGGCTGGTGCGTTCGAAGAGGCGGACGCCCAGCTCCTTCTCCAGCCGCTGGATGCGCTGCGACAGGGGCGGCTGGGCCATGCCGAGGCGGGCGGCGGCACGCCCGAAGTGTGACTCTTCTGCAACAGCCACGAAGCACTCCAGGTGCCGCACCAGGTCCACGACCAGTAACCATATCGGGGATTGATCGATCCGACATCCATATCAATCTTGGACAGCGGGCCGGTGGGGTTGCTGTCCTCGGGACATGCGCTCCTTCCTCGACCTCTCGCCCGGCCCGCGCCGGTGGCCCGCCGCGCTCGCCCTCGCCCTCGTCCTCCCTCTGGCCGGCTGCGCCACCGAGTCCGGACGCCCGGACGCGGCGCCGTCGGCGGCCAGCACGTCGCCGGCCGGTGCCACGGCGTCCGCGGCGCCGGAGGTCCGCGCACGACTGCGGGTCGACGGCCACACCCGTCAGTACCTGCTGCACCGGCCCGCGGCCGACGGCCCGAGACCGCTCGTCATCGCCTTCCACGGCCGCGGCGCCGACGCCGCCGAGCTGCGCGCGAAGAGCCGGCTGGAGAAGGCCGCCGGGGCGCGCGGCATGCTGGTCGCCTATCCGGAGGGCCTGGACAACGGCTGGGGCGCGGGCACGCGGGCGACGAGGCAGCGCCCGGACCCCGACCTCGACGTGCGGTTCACCGAGGCACTGATCGAGCACCTGGTCCGCACCGAGCGGGCCGACCCCGGGCGGGTCTACGTCACCGGCTTCTCCAACGGCGGCTCGATGGCGCTGCGGATGGCCGCCCAGCGTCCCGACCTGCTGGCGGGCGCGGCCTCGGTCTCCGGGCAGCTGCCCGCGGGCACCGCCGCCGTGAAGCCCACGGGACGCGTCCCGGTCATGGTCGTCTACGGCGCCGACGACCCCGTACGCCCCCTCGCGGGCTGGCCCTCCCCGCCGCCGGACCCCGAGGAGCCGATCCTGCCGAGCCTGTCCGCCCGGGACAGCGCGGCGGCGTTCGCGGCGGCGGGCGGCGCGGGCGAACCGGCGACGACGCGGGAGAAGGGGTACGAGCGGACCGTCTGGCCCCTCGGGGCCGGCGCGGACGGTCCGGCGGCCACCGTCGAGCTTCTCGTCGTCCACGACGCCGGGCACACCTGGCCCGGCACGTCGGTCCCCCCGCCCAAGGGGTTCGGCCCCGTCGCCAAGTCCCTGGACGCCACCGGCACGATCCTCGACTTCTTCGCCGCGCGCTGACCGGCGACGCGGCCCGGCCCACAGACAGGAACCCCGATGACGGACTCTCCCCACTTCACCCCTCCCGGCCGCCGCCGGCCGCGCAACGGCGTGCGGGCCGTCGCCGCGGTGGGACTCGTGCTGGCCATCGCCGCGGGCGGCTCGTACGCCGCCGGGTTCGGGCCCTTCGCACGCGGCGACGACGGCCCCGACCCCGCCGCGATGAAGCAGGCGCGCGCGTTCCTCGCCGACTGGGCCGCCGGGCGCATGCCGAGCGCGGCCGGCCGCACCACCAGACCCGGCACTGCGCAGGAGGTGCTGCGGAGCTTCACGGCGGGCCTCGACATCGAGAAGCCGGAGCTGACGGCGGCGCCGGAGGCGAAGGAGGCGCAGGACGGCACCCTCGGCGTCGCCTACACCGCGAAGATGCCGATCAAGGGCCTGGGCACCTGGTCGTACGAGTCGCGGCTGCCGCTGCGCGAGCAGGACGACGGCACCTGGAAGGTGGACTGGCGGCTGTCCCTGGTGCACCCGCGGCTGAGCGACACGGAGAAGTTCCGCCTGGAGCGCGAGGAGACGACCCCGCCGCAGGTCACCGACCGCGACGGAACCTCCCTCTCGGGCGGCGGGTACCCGTCCCTGGCCCCGCTCCTGGGCCGGCTCGCCGGCCGCACCGGCGGCGGACCGCGCGGCGCGGTCGAGCTGATCGACCGCGGCACCGGCGAGACCGTGCGCACCGAGGCGTCCTTCGGGAAGGAGCCCGACCCGGCGACGGACGGCAAGCCCGTCCGCACCACCCTGGACGCCACCTGGCAGTCCGCCGCCGAGAAGGCCCTCGCCGAGGCCGACGGCAAGAACGCCGCCCTCGTCGCCCTGCGCATCGACAACGGCGAGGTGCTCGCGCTCGCCAACTCCCCCTCCACCGGCTTCAACCGCGCCGCCTCCGGCACCTACGCGCCCGGCTCCACCTGGAAGATCGTCACCAGCGGCGCCCTGCTGCTCAAGGGTGCCGTCGAGCCCGACGACGTCGTGGACTGCCCCAAGTACCTGACCGTCGGGAAGGAGTTCCACAACGTGGAGACGTCCGAGTACCCCGGCGCCACCTTCCGCAAGGACTTCACGGAGTCGTGCAACACCGCGTTCATCAGCCTGCGCGGCAAGCTGGACGACGGGGAACTGGGCAAGGTCGCCCGCACCTACTTCGGGGTCGGCCAGGAGTGGCACATCGGCATCCCGACGTACGACGGCTCCGTGCCGTCGCCCAAGGACGAGACGGAGAAGGCGGCCTCGATGATCGGGCAGGGCCGGGTCCAGGCCAACCCGCTGATCATGGCATCGGTGACGGCCACCGCGGTCTCCGGCGAGTTCCACCAGCCGTCCGTCACCGCGGGCAACGAGGACACGACCCGCACCGAGCCGCTCCCCGACGAGGTCGTCACCCAGCTGCGCGCGCTGATGCGGGCCACCGTCACCGACGGCACCGCGCGCGTGCTGGCCGGCCTGCCCGGCGAGGTCGGCGCCAAGACCGGTACCGCCGAGGTCTCCGAGGACCAGGACAACAACGGCTGGCTCGTCGCCCACCGCGGCAACGTGGCCGTGGCCGTGGTCGTCGAGGAGGGCGTGACCGGCGGCGGCTCGGCGGGACCGGTCGTGCACAGCCTGCTGTCCGCCGTACCGGAGGACCCGTCCTGAGCCGTACGGGTCCCGCACGGACTCAGCCGAGGCGCACCGGCAGCTCCGCCAGACCGCGCAGCAGGGTGCTGGTGCGCCAGGTGAGCGACGCCGGGTCGGCGGCGAGGGCGAGCTCAGGGTGCCGCCCGAGGAGCAGCCGGACGGCGACGGCGGTCTCGACGCGGGCCAGCGGGGCGCCGAGGCAGTGGTGGAGGCCGTGACCGAAGCCGAGATGGCCCTGCGGCGGGCGGTCGATGTCGAAGCGGTCGGGGTCGGGAAAGTGGCCGGGGTCGCGGGAGGCGGCGGCGAGGGAGACGAGCACCGAGTCGCCGGCGGCGATCCGGGTGCCCGCCAGCTCCAGCGGCTCGGCCGCGAACCGGAACGCGGTGGCGTGCACGGGGGAGTTGTACCGCAGCGACTCCTCGACCGCACGCTCGGTCAGGTCCGGCGCGGCGCGCAGGCGGGCGAGCTGGTCGGGGTGGGTGAGGAGGCTGTGGACGGTGGCGGAGATCAGGTTGACGGTCGTCTCGTGGCCGGCGACCAGGATGAGGAAGGCCATGCCGAGCAGTTCCCCGGCCGTCAGCGCGCCGCTGTCCGCCGCGGCGACCAGGTCGCCGAGCAGGGTGCCGTCCGGGTGGCGGCGGCCCGGGCCGGTCAGTTCGGTGAGGTAGCCGGTCAGCGCGCCGGCCGCGGCTGCCGCCGCCTCGGGGGAGGCGGGCATGACCAGCTCGTTCGACCAGGTGTGGAAGCCGTCCCGGTCGGCCTCCGGGACGCCGAGCAGGTCGCAGATCACCGTGACCGGCAGCGGCAGCGCGTATCCGCCGACCAGGTCCGTCGTGCCCTGTCGCGGCAGCGCGGCGAGCAGGTCGCCCGCGACGGCCTCGACGCGGGGGCGCAGCGCGGCGATCCGGCCGGGCGTGAAGTGGCCGGCCACGAGACGCCGCAGCCGGGTGTGCTGCGGCGGATCGCTCTGGAGCATGTTGCGGCCGATGGCGTGACCGCCGTCGGTGCGCCAGGACGCGGAGTGCCGGATGTCGTTGCGCAGCCGCGGGTCGGTGAGCGCGGCCCGCGCCGCGTCGCGCGTCACGACCAGCCAGCTCTCCCCGCTGTCCGGCACGAGCACCCGGTGCACGGCGCCCCGGGCCCGCAGGGCGGCCAGTTCCTCGAGGGTGGGCGCGGTCATGGGGCCTCCCGGTGCAGGAAACGGCGAAACGGCGAAACGGCGGAACGGCGGAACGGCGAAACGGCGAAACGGGGAATGCTCCCCACTTCGTGGTGTGACGGTAGCATCGCCGCGGAAGGCGCGGGGAGTGGTCCCCGTTTCGCCCGGACCCGGAGGATGAGGATGACCGTCGGCGCACGCGACGGAGCGCCCCGGCGGCGACGCGACGCGCGGCGCAGCCGGGAGCTTCTGCTGGCGGCGGCCCACGAGGTGTTCACGGAACAGGGCCTGGACGCGCCGCTGGACGTGATCGCGCGCCGGGCGGGCGTCGGCAACGCGACGCTCTACCGCCACTTCCCCGCCCGCGCCGCGCTCGTGGACGCCGTCTTCCGCGACTCGCTGACCGGCACCATGGACGCCGGTGAACAGGCCAGGAGAGCGCCGGACGCGTGGGCGGGCCTGACCGCCTATCTGGAGGCGGTCTTCGGCACCCTGGCGGCCGACCGCGGCACCAACGACCTCATGACCACGCACCTGCGGGGCGTCGACAGCCTGGAGGCCGTGCACGAGCACAACCGCCGGACCGTGGACTCGCTGCTGTCCCGCTGCCGCGAGGAGGGCACCGTCCGCGCCGACGTCACCACCGAGGACGTCCTGTTCGCGCTCGCGGCGCTGGGCCGAGCCGTCCCGGCGCTGACCTCCGCGACCGCGCCGGACGCCTGGCGCCGCCCCCTCGCCCTGTTCCTCGGCGGCCTGCGCACCGCGCCGGTACCGCCGCCCCTGCCCGCCCCCGCGCTCACCGCCGCCGAACTCGGTGACGTCCTGCGGGAACTGGGCCCGCACCGCAGCCGCGGCGGCGGTCGTGAGGCCGGCGCGTGAGGTGAGGTTCCTCAGGCCTGGGGCGTGGGCGTCGCGGGCCCGCCGTCCCCGGTGTCCTCGCGGCGGACCGCCTCGCCCCGGATGACGCGCGGCGCCTGCCGGTCCTCGGCCGGCGCCCGCTCCTCGTCCTTCATCGCGCGGGCCTCGGCCTTGAGGATGCGGGCCGACTTGCCCGCCGAGCGGGTCAGCTCGGGGAGCTTCCTGGCGGCGAGAACGGCTGTGACGACGATGAGAATGATCGCGAGCTCGCTCAGTCCGAACACGGCGCTCTCCTGGTGGACGTGCGGTGCGGGCCCGTGGCCCGGGCCCGCACGGAATCTACGGCAAAGTCGGCGAACGCCGGAGCGGCGTCAGAGGTCGAACTCGTGCGGCGGCAGGTCCAGGGCGTAGCAGGCCTCGCGGACCACGGCCCGCTCGTCCTTGTCGAAGTCCCCGTCGGCGCCGCCGATCACGATGCCGATCTGCACCACGGCCCGTGCCTCGGCGGGCTTCTTCTTCGCCTTGGCGACCTCCTGGAGGACGCTGACCTTGCCGAAGGCGAAGTCGGCGGTCAGCTTGTCCAGGTTGGCCTCGAAGCGGCGGCGCAGGTCGTCGGCGGGGAAGTTCTGCAGCACCTCGTTGGTGCCGATGAGCTGGGCCACCCGCTGCCGCTCCGAAGCGTCGACCGTGCCGTCGGCTGCGGCCACCAGCGCGCACATCGCCATGCTCGCGTCGCGGAAGGCGCCGCTCTTGAGGTCGTTCTTCTTCGCGGTGAGCTGCGTCTGCATCTGCGACGCGGACTCCTTGAAGCGGTCCCACAGGGCCATGAGAACTCCGTACGGGTCGGGAGAGCCGGTTACTTCTACAGTCATGTAGAAGCTATCAGCCTTCCTCGTCGCCCTCGGAGCCTTCCCCAGTCTTCTCCCCGAAGCCGCCCTCGGCCTCGTCCCCGAAGCCGCCCTCGGTCTCGTCCTCGAAGAAGTCCCCGGCCTCGTCGACGACTTCGGCCGCCACCACCCCGCCGGCGCCCCCCGCCGCGAGTCCGGCCGCGAGTCTTGCCGCGCCCGCCGCGACGGCGGTGCCGGCACCGGCACCGCCGCCGGACAGGGCCCCGGACTCGTGGCCGTACACGGCGTGGGAGCCGTACGACGCCCGGTGCTCGACCAGCTCCTGGATCCAGCCGTCGACGAGGGTGTTCCAGTCCTGTGGTCCGGCCGGCCCCTCGTGCGGGACGGTGAAGCGGCTGAGGGCGTCGTGGCCGTCGGAGAACGGGCCGCCGCGCTTGTCCGCCTCCAGCACCACCTCGAGGGCGCCGGGCACGGCCAGGAAGGTCAGCTCGATCTCGTTGACCTGGTGGGCGTAGCGCGGGGGCGGGGTGAGCTCGATCTCCTGGTGGAAGGGCAGCTGCTGCCCGGTGCCGCCGATGCGGCCGTACTCCAGGCCGGCGGAGCGGAAGCCGAAGCCGAGCTGCCCGAAGGCCTCCAGGACGGCCTCCTGCGCGGGCAGCGGTGCCACGGTCAGCGGGTCCAGGTCGCCCTTGTCCCGGGCGCCGGCCACCGCCAGCTCGGTGCGCACGCCGAGCACGATGCCCAGCGGCCGGCCGTGCAGCTCCGTGACCGGCGTCTCCCACGGCAGCGGCACCGTGAACGGCACGCCGTGCCGCTCGCCCGCCGCGAGCCGGAAGGCCCCGCCGACGGTGTGCCGGCCGAAGACGACGACGCCCTCACCCTCGCCCTCGCCCGAGCCGCTCTCGGCGGCCCCGGCGTGCTCGGCCTCGACGCGCGCCACCAGCTCCAGTGCGACGTGCTCGACATCGTGGCCGGCGCTGCCGCCGGCCAGCTGGACCCGGCCCGACAGCACGCCCCCCGGCCGGGCGGCACCCGGGTCGAGGACCGTGTCCACCGTGGGCCCGCCCACGCCGAGGGAACCGAGCAGCCGCTTGAACACCATCGAGGCGTTCACTCCTTCACGTCCAGGCGGGAACAATCGTGCGGAACGTCCGTGCTGAACGTTCGTGCGGGAACAACCGGACCCGTCCGGCCGTTCTCTACAGGCGAGTAGAAGCATAGGGGCCCGGGGCTTTCGAGGACTCCCCCATGCTTTTGCTCGTCCTTTACCATGAGAGGGAAAATCTCGGGCGCCGGCTGGTACCGGCGCCCGCCGACCCCGTTAAGGAGTCCCGTTCCGTAATGGAGCCTCCCAGTACCGGCCGTGCCATGGCCGGCCCGCAGTCCCCTCTGTATGTGCGTGAGGGAAGCGGGGTGGCACGGTGACCGAGGTCCTGCTGCTTCTGCTGGCCCTCCTCCTCACCTTGGCCTGCGCCCTCTTCGTGGCGGCCGAGTTCTCCCTCACCACCGTCGAGCGCGGTGACCTGGAGCGTGCCGCCGAGTCCGGCGAGCGTGGCGCCGACGGCGCCCTGAAGGCCGTACGGTCCCTGACCCTCCAGCTCTCCGGCGCCCAGCTCGGCATCACCGTGACCTCGCTGGTCATCGGCATGCTGGCCGAACCGTCCCTCGCGGTGCTGCTGCGCGGCCCGCTGCGGGCGATCGGCCTGGGCGGTACCGCCTCGACGGTGGCGACCGTGCTCGGCGTGGTCGTCTCCACCGTCGTCCTGATGGTCGTCGGCGAGCTGGTCCCCAAGAACTGGGCGATCTCCCGCCCGCTGGCCGTCGCGAAGGTCGTCGCGGGCCCGCAGCGCGGCTTCACCACCGCGTTCGGCCCCTTCATCCGGCACCTGAACGGCACCGCGAACCGCTTCGTACGCCGCTTCGGCCTGGAACCGGCCGAGGAGCTGGCGTCCGCCCGCAGCGCCGAGGAACTGGTCGCCCTGGCCCAGCACTCGGCCGCCGAGGGCGCCCTGGAGGCCGACTCGGCGGAGCTCTTCGTCCGCACCCTGCACCTGGGCGAGCTGACCGCGGAAAACGTCATGACCCCGCGCGTGGACGTCAAGGCCCTGGAGGCCCACGCCTCCGCCGCCGACGCCGCGAACCTCTCGCACGCCACCGGCCTGTCCCGCTTCCCGGTCTACCGGGAGAGCCTGGACGAGGTGATCGGCACCGTGCACATCCGCGACGTCCTGGCCCTGGAGCCGGACCGGCGCACCGGCACCCCCGTCACCGAGCTGGCCACCGCGCCGCTCCTGGTGCCGGACAGCCTGCCCGCCGACCGCCTCCTGGAGCGCATGCGCCAGGCCCGCACCATGGCCGTCGTCATCGACGAGTACGGCGGTACGGCGGGCGTGGCGACCGTGGAGGACATCGTGGAGGAGGTCGTCGGAGAGGTCCGCGACGAGCACGACCCCGTCGAGATACCGGACCTGCTGCCCGCCCCCGCCGAGGCGGACGGGCGCACGGCCTGGGAGGCCGACGGCTCGCTCCGCCTGGACCGGCTCGCCCGGATCGGTCTGACCGCCCCGGACGGGCCGTACGAGACCCTGGCCGGCCTGGTCGCCACCCACCTGGCACGCATCCCCGCCAAGGGCGATGTCGTCGACCTTGACGGCTGGCGCCTCGACGTCCTCGACGTCGACCACCACCGCGCCGACCGCCTGCGGGTCACCGCACCCGCGCCGGCCGGTGTGCCGGCCGGACGGCCCGAGCACGGACGGCCCGAGCACGGACAGCCGGAGCACGAGCAGCGGGAGATGGCCCGATGACCGTCGTACAGCTCTTCATCGGCGCCCTGACGCTGCTGACCAACGCGTTCTTCGTGGGCGCCGAGTTCGCCATGATCTCCGTACGCCGCAGCCAGATCGAGCCGCGTGCGAAGGCGGGCGACAAGCGCGCCCGGATGACCCTGTGGGGCCTGGAGCACATCTCCGCGATGATGGCCACGGCCCAGCTCGGCATCACCGTCTCCTCCCTCGTCCTCGGCGCGGTCGCGGAACCGGCCATCGCGCACCTCATGGAGCCGGCGTTCGAGGCGGTCCACATGCCGCACGCGCTGGTCCACCCGATCGCCTTCGCGATCGCCCTGGCCCTCGCCACCTATCTGCACATGCTGATCGGCGAGATGATCCCGAAGAACATCGCGCTGGCCGCCCCGGCGACCACCGCGCTGGCCCTCGGCCCGCCGCTGGTCGCCCTCACCCGGGCGCTGAAGCCGGTCATCTTCGGTATCAACGCCTTCGCCAACACGCTCCTCAAGCTGCTGCGGGTGGAGCCGAAGGACGAGGTCGAGGCCGTCTTCACCGACGACCAGCTGGCCCGCATGGTCGTCGACGCCAGCGAGGCCGGGCTGCTCACCCCGGCCGACGGCGAGCGCCTGCGCGACGCGCTGGAACTGGGCACCCGCCCGGTCGGCGAGATCCTGGTCCCGGCCCAGAAGATGCGCACGGTCGGCCACACGGTCACCCCGGCCGAACTGGAGCGCACGGCCGCCGAGGCGGGCTACTCCCGCTTCCCGGTCACCGGTCCCGGCGGCACCGTCCTCGGCTACCTGCACATCAAGGACACCCTGGGCCTGACCGACCGCGACGCCCCCTTCCCGCGCGCGGCCCTGCACCGGGTCACCCGGGTCCGCATCGACACCCCGCTCGACGACACCCTCACCGCCCTGCGCACCGAGGACAGCCACCTGGCCGCCGTCACCGGCGAGACGGGCGCGGTCCTGGGCTTCGTGACGATGGAGGACGTCCTGACGGAACTGGTGGGCCCGACGACACCGGTGGCGTGATCCCGGGAACTTCCGCATGACCGTGGGCGTCTCCCCCAGCGACACCGCTGCGGGAGGCGCTCATGGCCATGGTCGGCCTTTTCTGGATCACAGAGGACTACGTGTACGTGGGCGCCGAACCCACCGGCACGGCGCCCGGGGTACGGCTCACCAAGGACGGGGTCGAGACCCTCGGGCTCGATCAGGACCGCTTCTGGGCCTGGGACGAGGTCCGCGGCATCGACGTCCAGGACGTGGCCGTGCGCTCCACGGCGCGACGACTGGCCTCGATGGCGTTCGAGTCGCTGGTCGTCCTCGTCACCGGCGACGGAGAATACCCGCCGGCCTTCACGGTGCGGGTGGAGACCGAGCACGACGGCCCGGTCGAGGCCGACGCCCTGGCCGCCGTCCCCGGTGGCATCCACACCCCGGACGAGTACGACCTCTCCCGCGCCCTCCTCACGAGGCTCGCCGCCGGTGCCACGTCCGTCGAGGACCTGCTCGCCTGGCGCCGCGACGAGCCCGAGGACGTCGCGCCGACCAGGGACCAGCGACTGGCGTTGCTGCGGCAGTGGACGACGGCGCCGGCCTGACCCACCACTCTTCGCGGCTCACGGGGCGGGGCGCAGTCCGCCAGCCCCGCCGAGACAGGTGGTCTCGTACGCCCGGCGCGAGGCGATCCGAATGCGATGCGCCTGCCCGAACGCGTGCGGAAGCCCCGCCCGTCCCGGGCCGCTCGCAGTCACCACACTCACCAGCGGCGTGCTCTTCCGGCGTCTCCCTCAAGCCGCCCGCAACGCATCCGCCGGAGGTGTGCGCAGGGCGTGCCGGGTGGGCAGTTCGATGGTGAGGAAGGACGTCGCGACGACCGTGACCGCCACCGCCGGGAGCAGCCAGGCGGGGCCCGCCGGCCACGGGCGGCCGAGGAAGCCCTGGCCCAGGAGGGCGAGCGGGAGGGCGGACAGGAGCAGGCCGGAGGCGAGTGCCGCGGTGGCGACGACGGTGGCCTCGCGGCGCATCATCGCGCGGATCTGCCGCGGCGTCGTGCCGGCCAGCCGCAGGGCGGCGATCTCGGACCGGCGCTGGGCGGTGGCGGCGACGAGCTTGTTGGCGATGCTCAGCAGCAGGTAGCCGAGCAGCACGACGATGGTGGCGAGGTTGACCCACACCTCGGGCGGCGTGTCCGCACCGGTGGCGTCCGGGCCGGTGCCCGACACGGTGAGGCCGGTACGGCCGGCGGCCAGCGCGTCGAGGCCCTGCCCGGCCGCGGACGTGCCGTCGGTGCGGACCAGGAGGCTCTGGTCGAGGCCGGTCGTGGTGTGCCCGGCGGCCAGTTGGCGGGAGAGGACGACGGGGCCGAAGCCCAGGCCCCGGTCGTACACGGCGACGACCTCGGCGTCGACGCGCGCCCCGTCGCCCAGCACCAGCCGGACCCGGTCCCCGAGCCCCGCCCCCCGCGTGCGCGCGGCCTCACCGCTGACGGCGACCGTCGCGCCGGTCAGCCGGTCCAGGCCCCCGTCCGTGACACCGAGGTCGACGACGTCGCGGGCGTCCGGGGTGAGGATCATCGCCGGGGCGGACCCGGCCGTGGGCTCGCCGAACTCCTCGTACTCCCACACCACCGTGGTCGTCCCGAGGGGCGCCGCCGCCCGCACGCCGGGCAGTGCGCGTACGGCGGCCGGCGTGCCGACGGGCAGCCCGCCCAGGCCCGGCGCGCTCACCTCGTACTGGGAGAGCGTGCCGGCGCGGGCGTCGTCCGAGGTCGCCGCCAGCACCGTCGTCTGCGCGAAGGTGTACGTCAGGACGAAGACGACCGCCATGGCCAGCGGGCTGACCACCCCGGAGAGGCGCAGTGCGTAGGCGCGTACGTTGGCCAGGGCCAGCCAGGTCGGGGCCGCGACCCCGGGGCGCAGGCGCCGTATCGCGGCCTCTCCCGCCCGCTTGACCAGTGCCGGGCCGGACAGGGCCAGGCCGGTCGCGGCGAGGATGCCCGCGATGGACGTGGCCGAAGCTGCGACGACGGTCCGGGAGAGGAGCGGCGCCGCCGACAGGACGCCCGCGCCGAGGATCAGCAGCAGACCGGCGTGCGTCCGGATCCGCGACGGGGCGCGCGGCTCGCTGCGCGATTCGGCGACCGCCTCGGTGGCCGGCATGCGGGAGGTGCGCCAGGCCGCGCACCGGGCCGAGAGCCGCACGGCCCCCGCCATCAGGAGCAGGGTGGCGAGCGCCGGCGCCGGGGTGATCGTGAGGGGGAGTTCCCCGGGCAGCACGCCGCGGTCCGTCAGCAGCTCCCGGAAGCGGTCCGCCAGGAGGTAACCGACCGCGACGCCCGGCACCAGGGCCACCGTCGCGACCACCGTCGACTGCGCGGCGGCCAGGCGGCGGATCTGCTTCGGGGTCGCTCCGACCGCCCGCATCAGCGCCAGGTCGCGGCGCTGCCCGGCGATCGTCACGCCCAGCGCGCCCGCGACCACGAACCCGGTGATCAGCAGCACGATCCCGGCGAGCGAACCGGCGAGCAGGATCAGCAGCGAGCGCGCCGAGCCCACGCCGGGCGCCACGGCATCGCCCCGGTCCGCGCCGGTGACGACCTCCAGCCCCGTACCCGCCACCTGCTCGCGGACGGCCGGGACGACCCGCGCCTCGGCGCCGGACTCGACCCGCAGACCGATCAGGTCCACGGTCCCGGCCCGTGGACCGTCACCGTCGCTGCTCCGACCGGCCAGGCGTGCGGCCGTGCCGTCCGCGAAGTAGACGCCCGCGCCCGGCGCGTCGACGACCGCGGAGACCCGGTAGGAGGCGGCGGGGCGGCCGTTCGCCACGACCTCGATCCGCTCGCCCACCGCGACGCCCGCAGCCGCCTCCACGGCCACCTCCCCCGCACCGGAGGGCGCCCGGCCCTCGATGCGCGGGTCCGCGAGCAGTTTCGTCGAGGACCAGCCGTGACCGGCCGTCCTCGGGTCCTCGGCGGCCGGTACGACCCGTCCGCGCGCGTCGACGAGAGCGGCCGGGAAGCCGATGTCGCCGACGGCCGCGGTGACGGCGGGCAGTTCGGCCAGCCGGCCGACGAGCCGGTCGGGGACCGTGGCGCGCTCGGGCAGCGCGATCGGCAGCTCCCCGCTCGGGCGGAACTCCTGGTCGGCCGCGACCACGACGTCGGCACCGCCGAGCCGGCCGGGCGGCAGCTGGGAGCGGAGTCCCGACTCGGCCAGTACGCCGGTGACGGTGATCATCGCCGCGCCGCCCAGGACCGCGCAGGCCACGGCGAGCAGCGCGGTGATCCGGTGGACGGCCATGCGCCAGGCAAGACGCAGCATGGCTACCGCTCCCCCAGCGCGACGAGACGCTCGGCCAGTTCGGGTGCGGCCGGGCGCTCCAGCGCCTCGACCACCCGGCCGTCGGCCATCACCAGTGCCCGGTGCGCGCGGGCCGCGGCGGCCGGGTCGTGGGTGACCATCACCACCGTCTGGCCCAGGTCGTCGACGAGCGCCCGCAGCAGGTCCAGGACCTGGTGGGCGCTGCGCAGGTCCAGCGCGCCGGTCGGTTCGTCCGCGAACACGACGGCGGGCCTCGCCGCCAGCGCCCGTACGACGGCGGCTCGCTGCTGCTGGCCGCCGGACAGCTCGGCCGGCCGGTGCGACAGCCGGTCGGCGAGTCCCACCCGCTCGGTCAGCGTGCGCAGCCAGTCGCGGTCCGGGCGCCGGCCCGCCAGGCGCAGCGGCAGCGTGATGTTGTCCTCGACGCTGAGCGAGGGGATCAGGTTGTACGCCTGGAAGACGAAGCCGACGCGCTCGCGGCGCAGTTCGGTGCGGCGGGTCTCGTTCAGCCCGGAGATCTCCTGCCCGTCGATGCGGACACTGCCCGACGTGGGCGAGTCCAGTCCGGCGGCGCAGTGCATCAGCGTGCTCTTGCCGGACCCGGAGGGCCCCATCACGGCGAGGAACGTGCCGGGCTCCACGGTGAGCGACACGTCGTCGAGGGCCCGTACGTCCCCCGGGTACGTCCTGGTGACGTTCGCCAGCGCGATGGCGGGCGCCCTGCGCGCGGTGGCCGTCGTGACCGCGGTGCTCATCGACGGCCCCGCAGACCGCGCACGACGAGGGCGCCGGCGGCGAGCACGGTGACCGCGCCGCAGGCCAGGTGCACCAGGGTGCCGGCCCCGGTGTAGGAGGCGACCGCGTTGGCGACCGCGCTGATCACGACGACGGCCCACAGCAGCGTACGGAGGACATCCCCGCGCGAGACCGCGTCCGGTCCCTCATCGGGCGGGCCGGGCGGGCCGGGCGGGCGCGTGGTCAGGCGGTAGGGGTCCTGCTGGGTCATGGCGGCGTCCTCCGTGGGCTTCGCTCCGGTCCGTCGTCGACGCTAGGGAGCCGGACCCCCTCCGGCCGATCCCGTGGGCCGCCCGGTCCGGGGTACAGCAGGCTGTACCTTCCGGCGCCGCACCCGCCGCCGGGGAACCGCGCGGCACAGGGCGCGCCGCCCACGCGGACCGCTCCGCCGGGGCCGGCCGCGTTCGCGTGAACGTGCCCGGTCGGCACCCCCGCCACGGGCGTCCTCACGGCCGGGGAGGCGCCGCCCCGGCCGAACCGCTCCTACGAGGCGTCCTGACCGCGGTGTTGCGGACGGCGGTGTTCCGGACGGCGGTGTACCCGATGGCGGTGTACCCGATGGCGGTGTGCCCGACGGCGGCGGGCCGGCCGGGGCCCGGAGTACCGTGGAGGAACCGGGGGCCCGCCGCGCACCGGCCCCGACACCGGTGCCGCTCCCGGCGATCGACGACACCGGGCCCGATCCGCCCGAGCCCGGGGCAGGACTCGCCTCATGACCGTGAACGTGCCGGTGCGGCCGACGACCACAGAACGCTACGGGCGAAACGCCGGGCCGGACCGGCCGGACCCGCCGGAACAGAGGCGGGAACGGGGCTCCTCGCCCCTCGCGGGGGAACGCGTCCGGCCGCTGAGCCGGCGCCAGATCGAGGACCGCTTCGGGGACCTGGGCAACCTGTACGCACAGACCTCCGGCGGCGGCCCACGGGTGTGGAACGAGGCCCGCGGTGCCTTCCTGCGGCAGCTGGCGGCCGACGTACGGCGGCCGGGGTTCTCGCTGCTGATAGCGGAGACCACGGTTCTGACCGGCTGCGCCTACGGCTATCCCGTACCCGGCGGCGGCACCGGGGGCTCACGGGGCCTGGACGCGTATCTGCCGAGGAGCGTGCTGCCCGTCGCCGCGTCCGGTCGGCTCTTCCTGGTCGCCGGGATCATCGTCCCGGCGCGCGTGCGCAGGCAGAACCAGGACCGCGCCTGGAACCTCGCCCGGCGCCTGCAGAAGCGACTGCTCACCGAGCACGACGCCGCCCTCGGCGTCACGCTGGTGGACCGGACCGACGTCGCGACCGTCCACGCGCTGCGCTCCTGGGGCTGGCGCTACGCGGAGGGCGACACCCTCCAGGCGTCCCTGCTCGGCCAGTACGGCGTCCTGCTCCTCGGACCCTGAGCCGCGCCGTCCCGCCCCGCCCCGTCCCGCCCCGCCCCGTCTCGCGCTGCCCCGTCTCGCGCCGCACCGCCCCGCCCCGTGCGGCACGGGCCGAACCGTCCCCGGTCCGGACGGCGACCCGCACCCCCGGCACGCGTCGACGGCCCCCGCACCGAGGCCGCGGCCGGAGCAGCGGCAGCCGGAGCCGGAACCCTGCGGATATGTGTTCGCCACAGCAGGTATCCGACGGGCGCGACTAGAGTTCAGGTTGCGGGGGAAGCGGATCCCCCGCGGCGGGCCGTGTCCCCAGCGGTCCGCGGGAAGGTATGCATGCCCTCGGAGAGCAGGCTGAACGCCGAAGGTCGGACGCAGGCCGCCGACCGGCTCGACGACGACCGGTACCCGGCGTACACGATGGGCCGGGCGGCCGAGCTGATCGGTGCCACGCCCGGTTTCCTCCGTGCCCTCGGTGAGGCCGGGCTGATCAGCCCGACGCGTTCGGAAGGCGGACACCGCCGCTACTCGCGCCGGCAACTGCGCCGAGCCGCCCGCGCCCGCGAGCTGGTCGACCAGGGAACGCCCGTCGAGGCCGCCTGCCGAATCGTCCGTCTGGAGGACGATCTGGAGGCGGCGCTGCGGATGAACGAGGAACTCCGCCGCGAGACCGCGCCACCCGGCGGGAACGGAGAACGGCGCGGCGAGTGAAAAACTGACCTCGGCGAAACAGATATTCGCCGAACGCCGGGAAAAGTTATCCCGCGGTAAATCGAGCCGCCATTCCGGGTGATTCATTTCCCGTGTCGTCGATTCATTTCGTGCTAGGCTGGACATCAGTTGCAGTTGTGGTTGCCATTTGTGTTACCGGGTTTCCGGGCAGGTGATCATCGCAGCGATGTGAAGGCCCGCACGGTGCGGGCCTCCAGCACTGCCTAGGAGTAAGAGACATGGCTTCCGGTACCGTGAAGTGGTTCAACGCCGAAAAGGGCTTCGGTTTCATCGCGCAGGACGGCGGCGGCGCCGACGTCTTCGCCCACTACTCGAACATCGCCACCCAGGGCTTCCGCGAGCTCCAGGAAGGCCAGCGGGTGAACTTCGACGTCACGCAGGGCCAGAAGGGCCCGCAGGCGGAGAACATCGTTCCCGCGTAACGCGCGCGAACCACGTATGAGGGCCCGCACCGCAAGGTGCGGGCCCTCATACGTGTGCCCGTAGTCCCGCCTTCACCAGCCGGTCGCCAGCAGATGGTTGAGGAGCAGGGCCGCCAGGGCCTGCGCCGTGAGCCACGCCCGCGGGCGGCCGAGGAACGCGCAGGCCGGGAGCAGCCACAGGGCGAAGGGCAGCCAGATGCGCTCCGTCTCCGCCTTGCTCATCCCGGACAGGTCGGCGACCAGCAGCGCGAGCAGCCCGGCACCCACGAGCAGCGCCAGCCGGAATTCCTCGCCGGTCACGGCCCTGTCGCGCCACCGGACCAGCACGCCCCCGGCCCGCCGCAGGCCCGCCGCCGTCGCCAGACCGGTGATGAGCACCGTGCAGGCGAGGTTCGCCCACACCCAGTAGCCGTACGGGCGGACCCCGCCCGCGCCCTGGTAGTACCGGGTGACCAGCAGGTGGTACGCCTCCCACCAGTCGAACCCGGCCACGGTGAACGCCACCGGTACGACCGCGAGACCGGCCAGCAGCGGCACGAGCAGTACGGGACGCTCCCGCACCCGGCGCCGGCCCAGCAGCAGCACCGCCGCCCCGGTCACCGCGAAGAGCGTGAGCCCGTACGAGAGATAGCAGGTCAGGCCGAACAGCAGCCCCGAGCCCGCCGCCCACCACAGCGAGCGACCGGTGACCGCCAGTGCCAGCAGCGCGACGGCCCACGCGGCGACCGCCGCGAAGTACGCGTCGGCCGACGTGCCCAGCCACACCGCGGCCGGCGCCAGGACCAGGAAGGGCGCCGCCCGCCGGGCGAGCCGCTCCCCGGCCAGCGCCCGCACCGCCACCAGCACCGCCACGCACGCCGTCGCCCCGACGGTGATGCACCAGACCCCCGCCCAGCCCCCGCCCCGCAGCCCGATCCGGTCGAGCAGCACGAAGGTGAGCGTGGCCGCCGGGGGGTGACCGGCGACATGGGCGGGCCAGTTGTCGGGGGAGTCGATCAGGATGTGCGCGGTGAAGTCGCGCAGGGTCGCCGGGATGTCGTGCCAGCGGTCGATGACCTGGAGGTACTCGAAGCGGGTCGTGAGCCGGACCGCGATGCCCTGGTGCCAGCCGTCGACCAGGGCGAGGGAGAAGATCCAGGCCGTCGCCGTGCCCCAGGCCGCGGCGAGCAGGGCGCGCCACGGCAGGCGGGCGGCGACGGACGGGCCGTACGCCACGGCCGCCACCGCCACCAGGACGGCCGCGGGTGTGCCGGGGCCGACGTGCGGGTCCCAGCGGCCCACCAGCGGCGGCCAGCCGACGAACAGGGTGCGGTCGGTGGCCTGGATGTGGCGGCCGATCAGTACGGCGGCCGTCACGAGCAGCACGGCTGCCGCGGCGGCGTACAGGTCGCGGCGGGCCGGGCGGGAAGGGCGGGCCGGACGGGAAGGGAGGACGGGGCGGAGGCGGGTCACATCGGCACCGTAGGCCGGGAGATCGCCTACGGGACGGTGTGCGCGGCGGACGTCAGCGTTTCGTCATGGGTCGCGGCCCCTTTCCCGGGCCGGTCCCGGCCTACCGTCTGAGCATGCGCGACCACACCCCCCGGCCCGGCCGTCTTCCCTCGTCGCCGGGATTCTGGCGCAGTCCGCTGCGCGGCCCCTGGTTCACGTCGGTGCTCGGCCTCGTCCTGCTCGCCGGCCTCACCGTGCTGTTCGTGACCGGCCTGCTCTCCTACGCGGCCTACAACCCGGACCTCTCCCCGGTCAACGACAAGACCCCGGACAAAGGGCTCCTCGGCTTCTACCTCTTCGCCTGGCCGACCGACCCGCCCTGGCTGTACCGCCTCACCCAGGGCGTACACGTCACTCTCGGCCTAGCCCTGATCCCGGTGCTGCTGGCCAAGCTGTGGTCGGTCGTGCCGCGGCTCTTCACGCTGCCGCCGGCCCGCTCGCTCGCCCACGCGCTGGAGCGGGTCTCGCTGCTGCTGCTGGTCGGGGGCGCGCTGTTCCAGTTCGTGACCGGTGTGCTCAACGTCCAGCTGGACTACCTGTTCCCCGGTTCCTTCTACCCGTTGCACTTCTACGGGGCCTGGGTCTTCTTCGCGGCGTTCGTCGCCCACGCCGTGCTCAAGGCACCGGCGGCGGTGCGCAACGTACGGCGGATGCGGGCCGGAACGCGGGACGCGGAGGGAAGGCGGGATGGGGAGGGAAGGCGGGACGCGGAGGAAAGGCGGGATGGGGAGGGAACGCGGGACGCGGAAGGAACTCAGGGCGCGGAGGGGGAGGCGGCGGAGGACGACGGGCTGGTGTCACCGCGGCCCCTGGCACCCACCGTGTCGCGGCGCGGTGCCCTGTGGACGGTCGGCGGCGGCTCGCTGCTGCTCCTCGCCACCAGCGCCGGGCGCAACTTCGACGGGCCCCTGCGCGCGACGGCCCTGCTCGCGCCGCACGGCGGTCCCGAACCGGGCAGCGGTCCCAACGGCTTCCAGATCAACAAGACGGCCGCGTACGCGGGCATCGACGCGGCCGAGACCGGCGAGGCCGCGTGGCGGCTCGCCGTGACGGGGCGCACGGGCACCGTCCGCCTCGCCCGCGCCGACCTGCTGCGACTGCCGCTGCACAGCGCGGCGTTGCCCATCGCCTGCGTCGAGGGCTGGTCGACGTCCGACCAGTGGTGGCGCGGCGTGCGGCTGCGGGACCTCGCCGCTCTCGTGGGCTTCGACGACGACCCGCCGGACGTGCTCGTCGAGTCCCTCCAGCGGCGTGGTGCCTTCCGCAGCGGGGCCCTGCGGGCCAATCAGGTGGCCGACCCGCGCTCCCTGCTCGCGCTGTACGTCAACGGCGAGGCGCTGAGCCCGGATCACGGCTACCCGGCGCGTGTCATCGTGCCCGCCGCACCCGGCGTGCTGAACACCAAGTGGGTGGCCCGGATGACGTTCGGAGACCTGCGATGAACCTTGTGCGCCGACTGCGGCCGGTGACCGGCAGCCCCTTCCAACTCCTCCTCCACGCCAGCTCGTTCGCGCTCGCCGGATACGCCGGTGTGCGGTTGCTCGCGGGCGACTGGCTCGGTGTGGCCCTGTGGTTCGTGGGGGCGGCGCTGCTGCACGACCTGGTGCTGCTGCCCGTGTACGCGGCGGCCGACCGGGTGGCCGTACGAGGGCTGGAGGCGGCCGGGCGCCGTGCGTGGGTCCTGTACGTGCGAGTGCCGGCCGCCTTCTCCGGGCTGCTCCTGCTGGTGTGGTTCCCGCTGATCAGCGGCCGGGTGGACGCCCGTTACCGGTCGGCCGCCGGGCTGTCGGCGGACGGATTCCTCGCCCGCTGGCTGCTGATCACGGGTGTGCTCTTCGGCGGCTCGGCGCTGCTGCTGGCGCTGCGGCTGCTGCGCAGGGCGACGAAGCGGCGTTCCCCCGAGGCCCACTGAGCGGTGGCCAGCCAGCCGGCGGCGACCGCGTGACGGAGCAGGGCGGGCGTGCCGATCCGGGCCCAGGGAAACGGGCTGTCGGCCGCGTGGGCAGCGGTGACGTCGACGACCTGCACGTCGGCGCGTTCGTCGACGTCCACCGGGGCCGTCTCGGCGATCAGCAGGCCACCGGGCGCGAGCAGGGCGGCGACGCGGACGAGCAGGGCACGGGGGTCGCCGCCGATGCCGACGTTGCCGTCCATGAGGAGGACGGTGTCCCAGCGCCCCTCGCCGGGCAGCGCCTCGAAGACGGAGCGCCGCAGCGACTGGCCGCCGATCCGCAGGGTACGGGCGACGGCGGCCTCGCTGACGTCGATGCCGAGGACGGTCCGGCCCCGGGCGGCGAGTTCCGCCACCAGCCGCCCGGGCCCGCACCCCACGTCGAGCACGGCACCCTCGCACCGGTCCAGCACCTCCCGGTCGACCGCGTCCGCCCGCGCGCACCAGCGCTCCACCTCCAGCGGCAGCAGCCACCCGTCGGTACGACGCAGGAACAGCGGACCGCGCCCGGCCCGCAGCGCGGCGGCGTAGGGATCGGAGGCCGCCCAGGCGGGGGCCGAGGCGGGAGGCGACGCGGGAGGCGAGGCGAGAGTGGGAGGGGAGGTGTGAGCGAGAGGGGAGGCGGGAGCGGGAGAGGAGACGAGAGCGGGAGCGGGAGCGGCCACAGGGATGACGGCACTGACCGCGCGCCCGTCCGCCGGGCCGCTCGCGGCGCCGTTCACCGGTCCCCCCGCCGGCCGGTGACCGCCGTATACGCGGCCAGCCGGGCGGCGAAGCGGCCGTGCGGGGCCAGCGCGGCGACGGCCGACGCGTCGGCGGCGGTGTCGACGTCGCGCAGGCGCGGCAGGTCGCGCACCCGCAGCCCCGCCGCGAGGAGCCGCGCCCGCTGCACGGCCCCCGTCACCGGCGTCGACATGGGCACGCCGCGCACCAGCGCGGGGTCGGGACGGGCCAGGCCCAGGGCCCAGAAGCCGCCGTCTTCGGCCGGACCGAAGCAGGCGTCGCAGCCGGCGAAGTCAAGGGTGAGCAGCTCCGGCGTCACCTGCGGGGTGTCCATCCCGATCAGCAGGGCCGGCCCCGTGCACCCGGCGAAGGCGTCCGCGAGCCGTTCGTCGAGACCGCCCGCGCACTGCGGCACGACGTCGAAGCCGGGCGGCAGCCAGGGGCCGGGGGCGCCGTCGAGCACCAGGACCCGGCGCCGCGCGGGCGTCGCGGCCACGGCGCGCAGCGTGTCGGCGAGGGCCGCCTCGGCGAGCGCGGCCGCCTCCACCCGGGTGAAGGGCGGGGTGAGCCGGGTCTTGACCCGGCCGGGGCGTGGCTCCTTGGCGATGACGAGGAGGGTGGTCGCACTCATCTGGGACTCCCTTCGGGGGCGGCGGGCGCTTCGGTGAGGACGCGGCGCATGTCACGTACCGCGTGCCAGGTGCCGCGCCAGGTCCCGGTCACCTTCGAGGCGCCCGTGCGGGGCAGGTAGGGGACGTCGTGCTCGGTGATCCGCCAGCCCGCGTCGGCGGCGCGCACCACCATCTGGAGCGGGTAGCCGCTGCGCCGGTCGGTGAGGCCGAGGCCGAGCAGCGGCTCGCGGCGGGCGGCGCGCAGCGGGCCGAGGTCGTGCAGGCGGAGGCCGGTGCGGCGGCGCAGCATCCGGGCGAGGGCGAGGTTGCCCGCCCGGGCGTGCACGGGCCACGTGCCCCGGCTCTGCGGCCGCCTGCGGCCGAGCACCAGGTCGGCCGTGCCGGCCCGGATCTCGTGCACGAAGGGCGTCAGCAGGGCCGGGTCGAGGGAGGCGTCGCAGTCGCAGAAGCAGACGACGTCGGCGCTGGCGGCGGTCAGCCCGGCGTGGCAGGCGGCGCCGAAGCCGCGGCGCGGCTCGGGCACGACCGTGGCGCCGAGACCGCGGGCGATGTCCGCCGAGCCGTCGGTGGAGCCGTTGTCGACGACGAGCGCGCGCCAGCCGGCCGGGATGCGGGCCAGGACCCAGGGAAGGGCCTCGGCCTCGTTCAGGCACGGGAGCACGACGTCGACGTCCGGAGCGGGCGAGGTGGTCACGGCTTTCACCCTACGAACCGGAATCGGGCGAATCGGACTTCTGCTCCTTACGAAACGCGGACGTCGCAGGCCCCGGCGGCCCTCGGGGGCGACGCCGGCGACGGCGTGGTGCGAGGCTGGCCGCATGCAGCAGCAGCCGTACGAGTCCGCGCCCCCGGAGGCGCCCCCGGAGTCGCCCCCGGAGGTCCCCCGGGGGACGCCTCGGGGCGCGCCCCGGGGGACCTCTCAGAGCGCACCCCGGGAGGCGCCCCAGAGCACGTTTTTGGACGCGTCCCAGAGCACGCTTCTGGACGCGTCCCGGAGTGCGCTTCTGGACGCGTCCCCGGACCGGTCCGGGGACGCGTCTCCGGCCGGGTCGGCCCGGGTCCTGGTCGTCGACGACGACCCGACGGTCGCGGAGGTCGTCGCCGGCTATCTGGACCGCGCCGGCTACCTCGTCGACCGGGCCGACGACGGGCCGACCGCGCTCGCCCGGGCCGCCGCGCACCGGCCGGACCTCGTGGTGCTGGACCTGATGCTGCCCGGCATGGACGGCCTGGAGGTGTGCCGGCGGCTGCGCGGGCGGGCTCCCGTGCCGGTCATCATGCTGACCGCCCGCGGTGACGAGGACGACCGCATCCTCGGCCTGGAGGTCGGCGCCGACGACTACGTGACCAAGCCGTTCAGCCCGCGGGAACTGGTCCTGCGGGTGGAGTCCGTGCTGCGCCGCACCCGGCCCGCCGCCGTGGAGCGGCCGCCTGCCGCGGCCGGCCTGACCGTCGACCCCGCCGCCCGGCGGGCCACCAAGGACGGCGCCGAACTCCCCCTCACGCTCCGTGAGTTCGATCTGCTCGCCTTCTTCCTGCGGTACCCGGGACGGGCCTTCTCCCGGGAGGAACTGATGCACCGGGTGTGGGGCTGGGACTTCGGTGACCTGTCCACCGTCACCGTCCATGTCCGCCGGCTGCGCGGCAAGGTCGAGGACGACCCGGCCCGGCCCCGGCTGATCCAGACCGTGTGGGGCGTGGGCTACCGCTTCGACCCGTCCGGGCAGGAGACGGACTGACCATGCACGAAACTCTCCTCATCGCCCTGTACGCCTTCGCCGGCGCCGCCGCCACCGGCCTGGTGGGGGCGGGCGTACTGCGGCTGATCCGGCGGCGTTCGCTGACCGCGTCTCTCACGGTGGTGGCGGCGGTCGCCGTCCTCGCGATGCTCGCCGGCACCCTCGCGGTCGCCTGGGCGATGTTCCTCTCCCCGCACGACCTGTCCGTCGTCACCACCGTCGTGGCGATGGCGGCCGTCGTCTCCCTGGCCACCGCGCTGCTGCTGGGCCGCTGGGTCGTCGCGCGCAGCCGCGAACTGACCGCCGCCGCCCGCTCGTTCGGCGTCGACGGCGGCTACGCGGCCCCCACGGCCGGCGCGACCGCCGAACTGGACGCGCTCAGCCGCGAACTGGCGGCCACCAGCGCCCGGCTCACCGAATCCCGGGAGCGCGAACGCGCCTTGGAGACCTCCAGGCGGGAACTGGTCGCCTGGATCTCGCACGACCTGCGCACACCCCTGGCCGGCCTGCGCGCCATGTCCGAGGCCCTGGAGGACGGCGTCGCCGCCGATCCCGACCGCTACCTCCGCCAGATCCGCACCGAGGTGGAACGCCTCGACGGCATGGTCGGCGACCTCTTCGAACTGTCCCGCATCCACGCCGGCACCCTCCCCCTGGCCCCGGCCCGGATCTCGCTCTACGACCTGGTCGGCGACGCCCTCGCGGGCGCGGACCCGCTCGCGCGCGAGCACGGCGTACGGCTGGTCGGCGACACCGTCGCGGCGGTCCCGGTCGAGGTCGACGGCAAGGAGATGAGCCGCGTCCTCGGCAACCTGCTGGTCAACGCGATCCGCCGCACCCCCGCCGACGGCACGGTCGCGGTCGCCGCCGAGCCCTCGCCCGAGGGCGTGGTGCTCTCCGTCACCGACGGCTGCGGCGGCATCCCCGAGGAGGACCTGCCACGCGTCTTCGACACCGGCTGGCGAGGCACCCACGCGCGTACGCCCCCGGCCGGCGCGGGCCTGGGCCTCGCCATCGTCCGGGGCATCGTGGAGGCCCACCGCGGCCGGGCCACGGTACGCAACATCCCGGGCGGCTGCCGCTTCGAGGTGACCCTGCCCACGGCGGACGCCTGAGGCCGCGGGGTCACCGCCCACTCAGTCCCGCGCGCGCGAACTCCCGCATCCCCTCCGCGAATCCCACCCGCGGCAGCCACCCCAGCCCGGTCCGCAGCCGCGACGAGTCGGCGGTGACGTGGCGGACGTCGCCGAGGCGGTACTCACCGGTCACGACGGGTTCGGGCCCGCCGTAGGCGGCGGCCAGGGCGGCGGCCATCTCGCCCACCGTGTGCGGCTCACCGCTGCCGGTGTTGTACGCCGTGAGCGTTCCGGCCGGTGGCTCGGCCGCCAGCGCCGCGACGTTGGCCGCGGCCACGTCCCGTACGTGCACGAAGTCCCGGCGCTGGCGGCCGTCCTCGAAGACGCGCGGGGCCTCGCCGCGGGCGAGCGCGGAACGGAAGAAGGAGGCGACACCGGCGTAGGGGGTGTCGCGGGGCATCCGGGGCCCGTACACGTTGTGGTAGCGCAGCGACACCGCCGTCGCGCCGGTCGCCCGGGACCAGGCGGCGGCCAGATGCTCCTGGGCCAGCTTCGTGGCCGCGTACACGTTGCGCGGGTCGGCCGGGGCGTCCTCGCCGACCAGCCCGGGGGACAGCTCCTCGCCGCACACCGGGCACGCGGGCTCGAACCGGCCCGCGTCCAGGTCGGCGACGGCACGCGGCCCCGGCCGCACGACCCCGTGCCGGCGGCACTCGTAGCGCCCCTCGCCGTACACGACCATCGACCCGGCGAGCACCAGCCGCCGTACGCCCGCCTCCGCCATGGCGGCGAGCAGCACGGCGGTGCCGAGGTCGTTGCGCGAGACGTACTCCGCCGCGTCGGCGAAGCCGTCGCCGAGCCCGACCATCGCCGCCTGGTGGCACACGGCGTCGATCCCCGCCAGCGCCCGGGCGACGGCCACCGGGTCGCGCACGTCGGCGCCGGGGTCCTCGCGGACGTCGTAGCCGACCGGCTCGTGGCCGTGGGTCCGCAGTTCCTCCACGACATGGGATCCGATGAACCCGGCGGCGCCGGTGACCAGTACACGCATACGGCCACGCTAGGCCCCCGGGGACGGCGTGCCGGGTGGCGCGTCCGGCCCGTCACGACTCCGTAAGAAGCGGGGCGGGCACGACCGACGGCGGCTTTGCCATCCCTTTACAACCGGTCCCGCCGCTGCCTCGTCTCTCCGTCCGGTCCACCTCCGCACCCCCCGCGGCACACCCTCGGACCGACCCGACCCGACCCGACCCGACCCGACCCGACCCGGCCCGGCCCGGCCCGGCCCGACCAGACCGACCCGGCCCGACCAGACCAGACCGACCCGACCGATCCGACCGATCCGATCGACGAGAGAGAGCGTCCCGATGCGCCGAACCATCCTCAGCAGTGCCGTGGCACTGGCCTGCGCCGCCGTACTGGCGGGCACCGCGCCCGCGTTCGCCGACGACCCGACCCCGGCCGCCTCCAAGCCTCCGGCCGCCGGCGCCCCGAGCCCCGGCACCGGGCCGAGCGAGGTGCCCTCACCCTCCGTCAGCTCCCCGGCCCCGGCGGCCGAACCGTCCCAGGCACCGGCCGACGGCCAGGTCTCCGCCGTGCCCGAGGGCGCGCCCGACACCGGAGTCGCGGCACCGCGGTCCTCCGGGACCGACGAAGGGCTCATCGGAGCGGACGCCGGTGCCGTGCTCGTCGCTGGTGGGGCGGCCTTCTTCGTCGTACGTCGCCGGCGGGCGGCGACCGGGGCATGACCCCGCTCTCCGGGCGCGCCTTCGCCACCGCGGCGCTGGCCGCGCTCCTCGTGGGCTGCGGCGGCCCGGGAAGTGACGGGACGGCGCCCGCGCACTCCGCGGCCACCGCCCCGCCTGCGCACGCCTCCACGAAGTCGGTGCCGCCCGCGCAGCGCTCGGTCCCGGTCGGCCTGCGCATCCCGGCCATCGGGGTCGACACCCCGGTGATGACGCTGGGGCTGGCGTCGGACGGAACGGTGGAGGTCCCGCCCGTCACGGACGACGACCGCGCCGGCTGGTACCGGCACTCACCGGCCCCGGGACAGGTGGGGCCGTCGGTCATCCTCGGCCACGTGACGGTCGGCACCCACGGGGACGGGGTCTTCCGGCACCTCGCGCGGCTGCACCCGGGCGACCGGATCGAGGCGCGCCTGGAGAACGGCGCGGCGGCGGAGTTCACGGTCACCGCCGTACGGACGGTGGCGAAGGCCGACTTCCCGACGGACGACGTCTACGGGGACGTGGAAGGCCCCGAGCTGCGGCTCATCACCTGCGGCGGCCCGCGGGTCGGCGAGGAGTACCGGGACAACGTGATCGCCTTCGCGGAGCTGAGCGGAACGACGAGTGCGACCTCGGGTGCGGCTACGGGCGCGACCTCGGGAGGGGCCTCGGGAGAGGCCTCGGGAGGGGCCTCGGGAGGGGCCTCGGGCGTGGCGTCGGTTGCGGCCTCGGGAGGGGCGAGCCCCGCGACTTCCTGACCGATCGACCGCACCGCAATACCCTCACGACCATGGAGAGCGTTGAAACGGTCCCGTGACAGGGCGGCGTCCGAGCTGTTCGCCGCCCTGTATCCGCGCCTCGCCGGCTGGTGCCGCCGGCTCGTCGACGACGACGAGACGGCCCACGAGATCGCCTCGGAAGCCTTCACCCGGCTCTGGGCCCGCTGGACGTCCGTGGAGGAGCCCCGCGGCTTCCTCTACGTCACCGCCGCCAACCTCGTCCGGGATCACTGGCGCAAGCTGGAGCGCGAACGCCGGGCGGTGCGCCGGGTCACCGCGGAGATCGCCGTGCGCCCGCATCCGGAGCAGGCCGATCCGTCGGTGCGCCTGCTCGTGCAGTCCCTGCCGGAGCGACTGCGCGTACCGATCCTTCTCCACTACTACGCTGACATGCCGATCCGGGAGGTGTCCGCGCTGACCGGACGCAAGGAAGGAACCGTCAAGGCCGACCTCCACGCGGCCCGCGAACTGCTCCGCGTCCACCTGAGGAGAAGCCTTGACCACACGCCTTGAGGACGGCCAGGAAGATCCGGGGTCCGAGCGGGACGAAGACGATCCGCTACTGGTCGTACTGCGTCCTGGCGGCGACTTCCTCGGTGCGCCCCCCGGCCGTTACGAGGCGGTCCGCCGCGCGGCGTCCCGCCGGCGCCTGCTCCGCGCCGCGGCCGGCGCCGCGGCGACCGCTGCCGCCGCCGCCCTGATCGCGCTGCCGTTGCACTGGGCGGCCCCCGCCCCGCCCACGCGCCCGACGGCTCCACTGGCACCGGTTCCCGCCGGCCCCACGCCGACGGTCTCACCGAGCCCGGCCCCGCCCAGCGAGGCCTCGCCGGGGCCGGCCCCCGAGCCGTCCGTGTCCTCCGCGCCGGACCCGGCGCCGTCGGCCGTGCCGAGCACCCCGCCCGCCCCCGGTCAGGCGCCGTCGAGCGCATCCGGGGCCGAGCCGTCGGACCGGCCCGCCACCGTGCCCACGCCCTCGGAGCACGGCAGCGCGGCTGCTACAACCGGGCGATGATCTATCACGTCGTGCCGCTCGCCGAATGGAACACCGATCCCGGCCGTCCCTACGCGCCCGCCTCCCTCGCGGAGGACGGGTTCGTCCACTGCTCGCCCGACGAGGAGACCACGCTCACCGTCGTCAACGCCTTCTACCGCACCGCGCCCCGTCCGCTGCTGGCGCTGCTCCTCGACGAGGACCGGCTCACCGCGAGGTGCGTGTGGGAGGCGGCCGTACCCGCGCCGCCGCCCGGGGTCGCCGAGGGCACCCTGTTCCCGCACGTGTTCGGCCCCGTCGACCGCGAGGCCGTCCAGCGCGTGCTGGAGGTCCGGTGGGACGACGAGGGCCGGGCTACGGGACTGTCCTGACGCGGGGCGCGGGGCGCGGGGCGCGGGGCGCGGGACGCAAGGCGCGAGGCGCAGGACGCGGGGCGCGGGACGCAAGGCGCGAGGCGCAGGAAACAAGAAACGGGGGGAGTCCGCCGCCCCCCGTCACGCGTGGGGCGGCGGACTCCCCCCGTCACGCGTGGGTGGACTCCCCCGTCATGCCCGTCATGCCCGTCGCGCCCGTCAGGCCTCCGGCGAAGGCGTGCCGCCGAGCAGCGCCGACGCGGTCTGGACCGGCGTGGCGGCGGGCGCCGGGGCGGGGGCCACCTCGGGGTCCGGGTGACAGGTGAAGCCCAGGCGGGCCATGGCCCGGGTGACCTCGCCGCTGGAGAAGTCGCGGCGGTCCTGCCGGGTGATGACCTCGCCCACCTGCTTGACGGGGTAGCGGCGGCGGCCGATGGTCACCGACTCGCCCGTGACGGGTTCGGGCGTGACACCCTTCATCGAATCCAGCACCCCACCCTTGGTGAGGTCGAACGGGTACCGGGCGATGACACAGCGCATGATGCCTCCACAAGGGGGAGATGGGGCGGGTGGTTTTGCCGTTCGCGGTGGTCCGGAGGGTCCTAAGCCGCCGAGCCACCGGCGGACTGACGCCGCGGCCTGCGGCGCGGGGCTTCGCCGGCGGGCCGGCCCTGGGCACCGCGGCCCTGACCGGTGCGGCTCTGCTGGGTGGCTCCCTGGCCGGAGCGGCCCTGTGCACCGCGGCTGCGGCGGCCACGGGACGAGGAACCCCCGCCGGACGCGGCGCGACGCGGGCGCTCCACGACCGGCACGGTGATGACGACCGGGACACCGGACGGGGTCTGCGCCCCGGTGATGCGGGACAGCTCCGCCTCGCCCGAACGGACCGGCGTGACCTGCGGGGTGATACCGGCCGAGGCCATCAGCCGGGTCATGTCGCGCCGCTGGCCCGGGGTCACCAGGGTGACGACGCTGCCGGACTCGCCGGCGCGGGCCGTACGGCCGCCCCGGTGCAGGTAGTCCTTGTGGTCGCTGGGCGGGTCGACGTTGACGACCAGGTCGAGGTTGTCGACGTGGATGCCGCGGGCCGCGACGTTGGTCGCCACCAGCGCCGTCACGTGCCCGTCCTTGAACTGGGAGAGGGTCCGGGTGCGCTGCGGCTGGGACTTGCCGCCGTGCAGTCCCGCGGCGCGGACGCCGTTGTTCAGCAGGTGCTTCACCAGCCGGTCCACGGCGTGCTTGGTGTCCAGGAACATGATCACCCGGCCGTCGCGCGCCGCGATCTCGGTGGTCGCGCGGTGCTTGTCCGTGTCGTGCACGTGCAGCACGTGGTGCTCCATCGTGGTGACGGCACCGGCCGACGGGTCGACGGAGTGGACCACCGGGTCCGTCAGGTAGCGGCGCACCAGCCGGTCGACGTTGCGGTCCAGGGTGGCCGAGAACAGCATCCGCTGTCCGTCGGGAGCGACCTGGTCGAGCAGGGCGGTGACCTGGGGCATGAAGCCCATGTCGGTCATCTGGTCGGCCTCGTCCAGGACGGTGATGGTGACGTCGCCGAGGTGGCAGTCGCCCCGGTCGATGAGGTCCTTGAGCCGACCGGGCGTCGCGACGACGACCTCGGCGCCGGACCGCAGCGCCCCGGCCTGCCTGCCGATCGACATGCCGCCGACCACGGTGGCGGACCGCAGGCCCAGGGAACGGGCGTACGGGGTGAGCGCGTCGGTGACCTGCTGGGCCAGTTCACGGGTGGGGACGAGGACGAGGCCGAGCGGCCGTCGGGGCTCGGCGCGCCGGCCGGCCGTGCGGGCCAGCAGGGCGAGGCCGAAGGCGAGCGTCTTGCCCGAACCCGTGCGGCCGCGGCCGAGTACGTCGCGGCCGGCCAGGGAGTTCGGCAGGGTCGCCGCCTGGATCGGGAACGGCGTGGTCACGCCCTCGCCGGCGAGGGCGGCCAGCAGCCGCGCCGGCATGTCGAGCTCGGCGAACGAGTCGACGGCGGGCAGCGCGGGGGTGACCGTCTTCGGCAGCGCGAACTCGCCCTGGGGGGCGGCCGGTCGGCGTCCGGAGGTCTGGGAGCGGCGGGGGCCGCCGCCCGAGCGGCGTCGGTCATTGGTGCGTACGCGGTTCATGGGGAACCTTCCTTGATATGGCACGTATCAAGGGAGACCCGCAGCAAGGGAACGGCGCAGGGAATCGCAAGAACGAGCCGGCCCCGGTCGGTTTCGGCGGATGTGGCCGAGTGGACCGGGAGAATTGACAGAACTGGGAAAACCGAATGTGCGGGGAGGGAGCCGGGCCCCGCGGGGCGCTCTGCGCCCGGAAAAGCGGCGAGCTGGGGCCCGCACCCCAAGGTGCGGGCCCCAGCTGCGAAGTGCGCGTGAGCGTCAGGCGGGAACGATGTTCTCGGCCGTCGGGCCCTTCTGGCCCTGCGCGATGTCGAACGTCACCTTCTGACCCTCGAGCAGCTCGCGGAAGCCCTGGGCGTTGATGTTCGAGTAGTGGGCGAAGACGTCGGGGCCGCCGCCGTCCTGCTCGATGAAGCCGAAGCCCTTTTCCGCGTTGAACCACTTAACGGTGCCGGAAGCCATGTTTTTCTCCTTCGGTACGGTGCTCGGAGTTCACCCTGTGTGTTCTCCGGTCGCCGTGATGATCACCCCGTCGGAAAAAACCTTCAGGCAACCACAACTGCAACTTCCAACGACAGTAGCACGCCGTGATCGCCCGGGCGTTGGCGATAATCTTGGCCCGACTGGCGGACAGAGGAATATTCCCGGGGCGTCCGATCGATTTCTCCTCCCATGGCGGCAGATATTGCTCCCTGTGGACCGCAGGCCTGGCGTCCGTCCCGCTGTTCGCGACGCCATGACCTCCCGTGACGGGGGACGCGCCACCGTCGGCGCCGCCGGGCGCGGGAAAGTCGCGAAAGCGGCGATATCGCCCCCGGCGAGACGAAGGACACGTCGGCTGTGCGGGGAACGGTTGGGCGCCCGCCCGCGTCCCCCCTCTCCGGGGCACGGCGGCCGTGTCCGGGAAAGGGGACGCGGGGTGCGTACAGGCGACTTCGCCGAATGGACACGGCGGTTCGAGGACGAGCGGGAGCGCAGGCGGGCGCAGGGCGACCCGGACTGGGGGCGGGGCGCCACGCTGCCCGCGGCGGTGTGGGCCGGCATCCAGCGCTTCCAGGTCGGCGAGGACGGCGACGGCGCGAACCTCGTCGCCAAGGCGGACCAGGCCGGCGACCCCGACTACGCCCGGGCGGTACGGCTCTTCGTCGCCGAGGAGCAGAACCACGCCCGGCTCCTGGCCCGGCTGCTGGCCGCGGGCGGCATACCGACGCTGGCGAGTCACTGGAGCGACACCGTCTTCGTACGGGTGCGGCGCCTCATGGGCCTGCGCCTCGAACTGCTGGTGCTGATGATCGCGGAGGTGGTCGCGCTGCGCTACTACCGGGCCCTGCGCGACGGCACCGGCGACGCCCTCACCTCGGAGGTGGCGGAACGGATCCTGTCCGACGAGCGGCGCCACGTCCCGTTCCACTGCGAGCGGCTGCGCGCGTCCCTGGCGGAACTGCCCCGCGTCGCGCGCCGTCCGGTGATGACCGTGTGGCGGCTCCTGCTCCTCGCGGCCGGTCTCGTCGTCGCCGCCGACCACGGCCGGGCGCTGCGCCGGCTCGGCACCGGGCGCCGTCGTTTCGTGGCCGACGTCATGGCCTCGTCGACCGAGGTGGTTTCCGCGGTGCTGGCCCCCCGGCCGGACGTACATGCTGCCGCCGGTCGGCGCTGACCGGCGGTGATCGGCGCTGACCGGCGGTGACCTGTGCGGTGACGTCCTGAATGCGGGCTCGTACCCGGAACCGCGGAGTACGGACTCTCGTGCTTGCTCTGGTGTTTCGTGCTTGCTCTCGTGCTTGCTCTCGTGCTTGGTGAGCGCCGCCGGGATTTCCCCAAGGGCCCCGCCGGAACGAGACCGGAACCCGGGCTGTACTCTTTCCGTCTTTCTGTGCCGACGGGCTGCTTCTCACGAGAGGGAAAGCGGCAAATCGGCTAAAGATCGATAAAGGTGTCATTGCGGGTGTCTTCTCGAATAGGTAGCGGAATCACGTCCTCCGTGTGGCACCGACCACGGGCGAGACTCTGGGCCGTGGCGGCTGCGGTGGCCCTCGGATTCCTGATCGCACTGGAGATCGCCGCGCGTCGCTACGGCCTGCCCGGCCCGATTACCAACCAGGCGCAGGAGTTGATATTCGCCCCCGCATCGGGGCCGTTGCTGTACGCCAGTATGGCTTTGACGATGGTGGTGCTCACCTGGCGGCAACGGTTCATCGCGGCCGGTGCCGCGATCGGTGTCGACGTCGCCATCGCACTGGTGCGGTGGGCGGCCGGCGCCGGGGTGTCCGAAGGCCACTCCTTCGGAAACGGCGCGTTGTGGGTGATCCTGGGCTGTGCGGTCTTCGCCGTCACGCGCCGCACCGGGCGGGAACGCGTCCTGCTGCTGAAGGGCGTCGGGCTGGGCCTGCTCCTGGTGGCCGGCCGCAAGACGGGCGACGCCTGGCTGCTGATCACGTCGAAGACCCGCCCGGACGTGCTCGACCCGTACGTGGCGGTCGCCGACCACGCGCTGGGCAATCCGTCCTGGCTGGTGGGCCGGGCCGTCGAGGCCACCGGCCCGGTCGGCGCCCACGTTCTCGACTGGGTCTACGCCCAGCTCGCGGTGGCCGCGGTCGTCGTGGCGCTGTACCAACTGCGCCACGTGGCGGCCGAGCGCCGCTTCCCGGGCCACCACCTGGTACGCACCTTCCTCGTGATCGGCCTCCTCGGCCCGGCCGTCTACATGGTCTTCCCGGTGGTCGGGCCGGTCTTCACCTATGGCACCGGCGCGTTCGGCACCGGCGGCGAGCAGTGGGCGATGGCCAACCTGTGGCCGGACACGCCCCCGCCGCTGGGCACCCCGCACCCGTGGACGTACGACGAGATGACGCCCCGTAACTGCATGCCCAGCCTGCACACCGCGTGGGCTACCGTGATATTCATCCATTCCCGCCAGGCCCCCCGTCTCCTGCGATTCGCAGGAACGTTTTGGCTTATCGCGACCCTCGGCGCGACGCTGGGATTCGGTTACCACTACGGAATCGACCTGGTGGCCGGCGTGGTGTTCGCGGTCACGATCGAGGGGGCCCTGCGCTCGCTCGACCGCGGCTGGGACCGGCAGGGAGTCCGGTTGGCCGTCCACGGGGCGCTGGTCTTCACCGCACTGCTGGTGACGACTCGCTACCTGCCGGCGGAGATGGCCGAATACCCGTGGATCGCCGGGCCGCTTGTCCTTCTCGCGATGGCCTCAGTCGTCTACGGATACGTGACGACCACCAGACAGTGGGAACCGAAGACCGCAGCACCGGCGCAGCAACCGGAACCGCGACTGGAACTGGCCTGAGCGACGGCCGAGCCGCGTTGTCGTCCGAGCGATTCCGAGCGATTCCGAGCGCTTCCGAGCGGTGTCGAGCGGTGCCGCGGCCCTCGCCCGCCCCGGAAGCCCCGGAAGCCGCGGAAGCCGCGGAAGCCGCGGAAGCCCCGGAAGCTAGGATCCGGGCCATGGCCCTGACCATGAACGACGTGGAACGGTTCGAGGCCTCCAGGCCCCGCCTGGAAGCCATCGCCTACCGCCTCCTCGGCTCGGCGAGCGAGGCCGAGGACGCCGTGCAGGAGACGTTCCTGCGCTGGCAGGCCACCGACGTCGCGCGCGTCGAGGTCCCCGAGGCCTGGCTGACGAAGGTTCTCACCAACCTGTGCCTCAACCAGCTCACTTCGGCCCGCGCACGGCGGGAGACCTACGTGGGCCAGTGGCTGCCCGAGCCGCTGCTCGCCGGGGACCCGATGCTCGGCCCGGCCGACACGGCCGAACAGCGCGAATCGGTTTCCTTCGCGGTCCTCGCCCTGCTGGAGCGGCTCTCGCCGGGCGAGCGGGCGGTGTACGTACTGCGCGAGGCGTTCGGCTACCCGCACCGGGAGATCGCCGGGATCCTCGACGTCACCGAGGCCGCCAGTCAGCAGATCTTCCACCGCGCCAAGAAGCACGTCGCCGAGGGCAGGGCCCGCACCGAGGTCGACGAGGCCGCCGCCCGGCGGATCGTCGACGAGTTCCTCGCGGCGGCCACCAGTGGCCGCACCGAACCGCTCGTACGTCTGCTCATCCAGGACGCCGTGTCGATCGGCGACGGCGGCGGAAAGGTCCCGGCCCGGGCCAAGGCGTTCGAGGGCGCCCGTGCCGTGGCGACGTTCATGCGCGGCCTGTTCAAGCCCGGCAAGGCCAAGCGTGCCCTGGCCGGAGGCTCCCCCGAGGTCTACGCCGCCATCGCCAACGGCGACCCCGCCGTCGTGGCGGTCGTGGACGGCCGGGTCATCGGCGTCATGTGCCTGGAGATCACCCCCGAGGGAATCGCCGGGTTCCGCAACCAGGTCAACCCCGACAAGCTCGAACGCGCCACCAGGCGGTGGGCGTCCGGCGATCACGGCGAACCCCTGTTCAACGCCTTCTGACCCTCGTGTGACGTGCGTCACGCCCCGCTCCTGTCAGGAAACGACGGGCTGCCCGGTTCAGGGGACGAAGCCCGCCGGAAGCTTCGGAGACCGGAAACACCGGAGCCCCCGGAAACACCGGAGCCCCCGGAACACCGGAGCCCCCGGAACACCGGAGCCCCCGGAACACCGGAGCCCCCGGAACACCGGAGACAAGGAGCAGGAAATGCAGCACCGTATCGTCGTCCTGGGAGCCGGATACGCCGGAGCCGTCGCCGCCGGGCGCCTCGCCAGGCGGCTGCGCCGCGAGGACGTCGCCATCACCCTCGTCAACGCCGAGCCCGACTTCGTCGAGCGCGTCAGGATGCACCAGGTCGCGGTCGGTCGGGACCTCAGGCCCCGCTCGCTCGGCGAGATGTTCGCGGGTACCGGGGTGGAACTGAGGATCGCGAAGGTGACCGGCGTCGACGTCGACCGCAGGACGGTCGCCGTCACCGCCACCGACGCGGACGGCGGCCCGGCGGAGTCCGGGGAACTCGGGTACGACACCCTCGTCTACGCCCTCGGCAGCGCCTGGAACCACCGGGACGTCCCCGGCACCGTCGAGCACGCCCACGAGATCGCCGGGCGCCCGGGAGCGCTCCGGCTGCGCGAGCGCCTGGCCCGGCTGGACGCCGGACAGTCCGTGGTCGTGGTCGGGGGCGGGCTCACCGGCCTGGAGGCCGCGACCGAGATCGCCGAGGCCCGCCCGGACCTGGACGTGGCGCTGACGGCCCGGGGCGGCCTGGGCGACTGGCTGTCGCCCAAGGGCCGCAGGCACCTGCGGAAGGTGTTCGGCACCCTTGGTATCACCGCCCACGAGAACGCCGCCGTCACCGCCGTCGGTGCGGACCACGTCACCATCGCGGACGGCGCCGCCGTTCCGGCCGCGGTGACGGTGTGGACCGCCGGCTTCGCCGTCCACCCCGTCGCGCGGGCCACCACCCTGGACGTCACCGACACGGGCCGCATCGTGGTCGACGGGACCATGCGCTCGGTGTCGCACCCGGACGTGTACGCCATCGGTGACGCGGCCTTGGTGGCGGGCCCCGGGGACAAGCCGCTGCGGATGTCGTGCGCCTCGGGCGTCCCCACCGCGTGGCAGGCCGCCGACGCCGTGGCGGCCCGCCTGACCGGCGGCAAGCTCCCGAACACGGCCCTGCGCTACTTCAACCAGTGCATCTCGCTGGGCCGCAGGGAGGGACTGATCCAGTACGTCACCGCCGACGACCGCGCCGTCCGAGCGGCGCTGACCGGGCGGCTCGCCGCCGTCTACAAGGAACTCGTCTGCAAGGCCGCGGCCTGGGGCGTGGCCAACCCGACCCTCGGCGTGCCGACCCGGCGCCGCCCGGTCGCGCCCCGCACGCCGGAGCCGGCCGCGGCGAGCGGGACGTCGGCCTGAACAACGGACACCGAAACCGGGGCGGCTGGGGCCTCAACGCACCGGAAAGCCGAAGGAGTAGCCCTGCTCCTCGAGCCAGGGAAGGACACGGCGCAGGGCTTCGACGGTCTGGGAGCGGTCTCCTCCCGCGTCGTGGAAGAGGATCGTCGGCCCGTTGGGCAGCTCCCGCTGGACGGTCTCGACGATGGCGTCCGTGCCCGGCCGCTCGAAGTCCTTGGTGTCCACGTTCCAGCCCAGCGGGCGCATGCCCCGGGAGGCGGCCAGCTTGCGGCTGTAGGGGGTGAACGCCCCGCCGGGCGCCCGGTAGTACATCGGCCGCACGCCCCCGGACGCTTTGGTGATCATGCGCTCGGCGTCGAGTATCTCCTGGGACTGGTAGGCCTCGGACTTCCTGTCCATGGCGGTGTCGTGCGACACCGTGTGGTCGCACAGCCGGTGCCCGTCCGCGACCACCTTCTTCACGAGGTCCGGATGGGCCTCGGCCTGCGTCCCCGTCACGCAGAACGTGGCCTTCACCCCGTACTCGCGCAACAGGTCGAGCACTTGAGGGGTCCACGCGGGGTCGGGACCGTCGTCGATGGTGATGTTGACGCCGCGCGCCCCCTTGTCCGAGGCGTGCGCGATGGTCACGTCGACCGGCTTGACGCCGCTGCCCGGCGTGGCGGAAGCGGACGCCTTCGGCGACGCGCCGCCCACGGCGTCGGCCTGCGCGGTCCACAGCGAGGCACCGACGGCGAGCACCGTCACCCCGAGAGCCGCCCCGACCACCTTGCCGTACCAGCCCCGCCCGCCACCGTGCCGTGCCATGTCCGCCCGCCTTCGCGTAGTCGTCCGCCGGTCATCGAGCACCGCCGGGATCAACTGGCAGGACGGAGAAGGGCGCCCTCGGGCTCCGTCCGTTACCGATCACGGACAAAACCAGGGAAGTCCGCGGACAACCGGGCGGCCCGCGGGAGCGTCGTCCGCCGCCGAAAACTTCTCGCCCCCGCCCGCCGCGCCCGGTACGGTCCCGAGGGTGTCCCCACCGCCGGGAGCCGACGAGATCCGCGCGGCCACCCCGGCGGTACCCCCGCTGAGAGTAGGTTTCGTCAATGGCATGCCGTATCAGTGAGCTCGTGCTGGGTTGCCGCGACCCCGAGGTGCTGGCGCGATTCTGGTGCGAGGTCCTGGACTTCGTCGTGCTCGACCGCGAGGAGGACTGCATCGAGATCGGGCCGCGCGAAGGGTTCGGCGGTCTGCAGCCGACGATCATCCTCAGCCGCAGGGACGAGCCGGAGGCGGGGAAGTCCCGGCTGCACATCGACGTCAATCCCACCGACCGCGATCAGGACGCCGAACTCGAGCGTCTCCTGAAGATCGGGGCACGCCCGGCCGACATCGGTCAGTCCGGCGAGGAGCAATGGCACGTCCTGGCCGACCCCGAGGGCAACGAGTTCTGCCTGCTCAAGGCTCGCCTCGACACACTCTGACGACCCTCGCGGGCAGCGCCCGCCAGGATCGGGCCCGGCCGGTCGTGCCGCTGGGACGCCCTCGGGCACGGCGGCCGTCGTGCCCGAGGTCCCGATGCCGCCGCACCGCTCCCCGGCCCGCAGGCCGAGCTTGTCGCCGGAGCGGGCCACCACACCTACCACTCCGCCGTGATCCGGCGCTCACCGGGCGCTTCGCACGCGTGAGCGCGGGCCGCGGGTGAACCTCGGTACGGCCTGCGGCCCGGATCGAGTGGTTTGGGTGCCTCGTCCGTGTGAGGGCGCTGCCTCCGTGTCGTTCGTGCACCAAGAGTGGGACGTGATGAACACTCAGGACACGAACACCTCAGGCGTGAGCACGCGGTTCGGCGGGGATCCCCGCGCGGTCGGTGAGGAGCAGCCCGGTTCCGGCACTCACGACACGCCGCTTCGACCGCCGGCACCGCGTGGCACCACGCCCTCGCGGCGCTCCGTGGTCACCGCGACCGGCGCCTCGGCACTCGCCGTCGGGCTCACTGCCGCCTCCGCCGCCTCCGCGACCGCGCTCAGTCCCGCCACCGCGCCCTCGGTCAGGCCGGCCGCGGCGCCGCCCGGCACCGACCCCGAGGCGTACAGGACGGTCGCCCGCGCGGTCGTCGTCTACGACGAACACGACAAGTCCCTGGTCCCGGCCTACGTGAAGGCAGTCGACGACGGCCTGCCGGCCAGCCGGGGGAAGGCCACGAAGCGGGTCCTGGTCGTCGGGGCCGGCCCGGCCGGACTGCTCGCCGCCGACCTGCTCAACCGGGCGGGCCACGACGTCGTCGTGATCGAGGCCAACGGCAACCGGGTCGGCGGCCGTATCAAGACGTTCCGGAAGGGCGGTCACGAGAAGGGCAGGCAGCCCTTCGCCGACCCCCGGCAGTACGCCGAGGGCGGGGCCATGCGGCTGCCGGAGAGCCACCCGCTCCTCATGGCCCTGCTCAGGAAGTTCGACCTGCCCCGCCAGGAGTTCTACCTGGTCGACGTCGACCCCGACGACCCGGCGAAGAAGACCAACCGCACCTGGATCCACGTCAACGGCATCCGTGAGCGCCGGGCCGACTACGAGAAGAACCCGGAAAGGGTCAACGGCACCTTCGGGATCACCGGCGCCAACCGGAAGAGGACCGCCGCGGCCATCCTCGCGGACGCCCTCGAACCCGCACACCTCCTTGTCCGGGGCAAGGAGGGAACGGCTCTCGTCGACGGATGGGCGGAGGTCCTCAAGAGGTACGGACACTGGTCCATGTACCGCTACCTCACCGAGGCCGCCGGGCTCGGCACCAGGACCATCGACCTGATCGGAACCATCCAGAACCTCACCTCGCGGCTGCACCTCTCCTTCCTGCACAGTTTCCTGTCCAGCGCGCTGATCGACCCCAAGACCAGGTTCTGGGAGATCAAGGGCGGCACCGCGCTGCTCGCCGACGCGCTGTACGCGCCGGTGAAGGGGAAGGTGCGGCTGGACCGGCGTGCCGTGCGCATCGAGCGGGCCGGCGGCAAGGTGCGGGTGCACACCGTCTCCGAGGACTGCCAGACGGGCAAGGGAGGCACCACAGAGGTCTTCGAGGGCGACGAGGCGATCATCACCGTTCCCTTCTCCGGACTGCGGCACGTCACCTTCGACCCCCCGCTGTCGTACGGCAAGCGCCGGGCCGTCGCGGAGCTGCACTACGACGCCGCGACCAAGGTGCTGCTGGAGTTCTCCCAGCGCTGGTGGGAGTTCACCGAGGAGCAGTGGAAGCAGGCCCTCGACAGCGTCGAGGACGGCCTCTACGACAAGTACCGGGCGGGCAAGGTCACGGACGCCGGGTATCTCGGCGCCCACAAGTCCGTGAAGGCCCTCGGCGTGACGGTCCCCGACGCGTACAAGCACTGCTTCGCCGCCTTCCGGCCCGCCGGGGAAGGTGAGGCCGAGGCCGCTCACGTCCGCGGTGGCGGCTCCGTCAGCGACAACGCCAACCGCTTCATGTACTTCGAGCACGCCCATCCCATGGAAGGCAGCGACGGCGGCATCGTGCTCGCCTCCTACAGCTGGTCCGACGACGCCCTCAAGTGGGACGCCTACGCCGACGAGGAGCGCTGTCTGCGCGCCCTCGCCGGAGTGCAGGCCGTCTTCGGCCGCCGGTGCGAGGTCTTCTTCACCGGCAAGTGCCAGACCCAGTCGTGGATGCGTGACCACTACGCCTACGGCGAGGCGTCCGTGCTCTTCCCCGGCCAGCACACCGAGCTGTTCCCCGACATCCCCACATCGGAGGGACCGCTGCACTTCGCGGGGGACCACACCTCAATCAAACCCGCCTGGATCGAGGGCGCCCTCGAATCAGCCGTCCGATCCGCCCTGAAGGTGCACACAGGCTGACAGCGGCGGGCGCGGCCGCCACCACGAGAAGGCAGGCTGCGTCGCCGGCCCGATCACGTTCTTTCGGCGCCAAGGCCCAGGTCACCGATCTGGGCGGAGGCGACGCGGGCGCGGCCCGGCGCGAGACGACAGGCCCTAGGCGCCCTTGTCGCCCTTGTGGAGGTCGCCGGCATGGGCCAAGGCGCTGGGAGTCCGGCAGCCGACGATCGCCGGGGCCTGCTGGACGAGTGTGTCGTCGGTGAGTGCCTCCACCATGAACAGCGCGAAGTCCACCCGGCGCGTCAGGTCGCTGGCCAGTACCGGATCGCCCACGTGCCGGCTCCACACGGGCAGGCCCTGGCTCTGGCCCTCCTCCAGGCTGCTGCCGCGCACCACGGTCCACCGGGTGTCGCTGGCGAACACCCGGCGGCACGCCTCCACCTGGTCGTCGATCTCGACGGCGCGGACGAGTCTGCCGAGCACGGCGGCGATCCGGACGCCCAGGGTGAACATCCGCGAGTACCTGTCCTGGCCGTCGCGCGTGATGTGCCAGCCGCAGGAGAAGACCAGACGCGCGCCGGGCGGTGCGTGGTCGAGCACCGCCTGTGCCGTGCCCGACGCGTACTGCCGCACACCCCAGGGGACCAGCACCGTCAGCACCCCGTCGCATCCGGCGACCGCCCGCCGGATCACCTCCGGGTCGTTCGTGGGGCCGGGGACCACGGTCATCCGGCCTTCGAACGCGGCCAGTTTCCGCACGCTGCCCTCCCGGCACACGCCGACCACCTCGTAGCCGCGTTCCAGCGCCTGCCGGACCATGTACTGCCCGAGCTTCCCGGAGGCCCCGATGACGCAGACCTTCTTCACACGATCCGTACTCATGCCGTGTCCCCTTCGCCGACCTGGCGACCTTATGTTGTAAGGCAAGCTAGCCTTATGCTGTAAGGCGGTCAAGGGAGCGGAAGGAGGAACGGATGCGCGAGGGAGCCAAGAGCCGGCGCGGGGCGGCGGCGCGCACCCCGCTCAGTCGCGAGCGCGTGATTCGTACGGCGGTGGCGGTGGCGGACGAGAAGGGGTCGGCCGCGCTCACCATGCGGGCCATCGCCGAACCCCTGGGAGTCGAGGCGATGTCGCTCTACCACCACGTGGCAGGCCGGGAGGACATCCTCGACGGCATGGTGGACGCGGTGTTCGGCGAGATCGACCTGCCGCCGCGCGACACGGACTGGAAGAGCGCCATGCGCCACCGCGCGGTCTCCGCCCGTGCCGTCCTCCGGCGCCACCCGTGGGCCATCGGCCTGATGGACTCCCGCTCCCAGCCGGGACCCGCGACCCTGCGCCACCACGACGCCGTCATCGGAGCGTTGCGCGCCGGAGGCTTCTCCGTCCCCATGGCCGCGCACGCCATCTCGCTGATCGACAGCTATCTCTACGGCTTCGTGCTCCAGGAGCTGAGCCTGCCGTTCACCGGCGCGGCGGAGCTGCACGAGGTCGCGGACACCATCCTGCGCGACATGCCCGCCGACGCCTACCCCCACCTCACCGAACTGGCCACCGAGTACACCCTCAAGCCCGGCTACGACTACGCGGACGAGTTCGCCTTCGGCATCACCCTCGTCCTCGACGCCCTCCACCCGGACGAGACCGCGAGCGCCTAGGGGCAGCGGCCTGGGTACGGCGAGAGGGCCCAAGTCGATGACCTGGGCCCTCCGAAGGCGGGCTCCGCCTTCCGCCCCTCCGAAGGCGGAGCCCGTCTTCCGCCGTCTCGATGAGCTCGGCCCGGGAGCCGTCGGGCAACGCCTCGAGCGTGACCAGGCGGTGAGCGGGTGCCGGTTCACGGAACTGCGTTCACGGAACTGCGTTCACCGAGCCGCGTTCAGCGGTTGGCGGCCAGTACTGCCGCGAGGCCCTCTTGCAGATCCTTGACGAAATACCCGGGAACCTCCAGCGACGGGAAATGCCCCCCTGCTTCGGGCGCCCTCCATCGGACGATGTGCCGGTAGCGTTCCCGTGCCCAGGGGCGCGGAGACTTCTCGATGTCGCGGGGATACATGCTGATCGCCGACGGGACGTCGACCCGGAGTTCGGGGTCCAGCGAGTTGTGGCTCTCGTAGTAGATGCGGGCCGACGACGCGCCGGTCCGCGTCAGCCAGTACAGGGTGACGTCGTCGAGAACGCGGTCTCTGGAAATCGTCTCGAACGGGCTGTCTTCGGTGTCTGACCACTCGGCGAACTTGTCCAGGATCCAGGCGAGAAGCCCGACCGGTGAGTCGACGAGCGAATAGCCGATGGTCTGCGGCCGGGTCGACTGCTGCTTCGCGTACCCCGCGCGCCGGAGCCAGAAATCGCGGGTCTCCTCGGTCCACTCGCGCTCGACCGCCGTCAGCCCCTCCGTGGTCAACCCGGGCGGCGCCTCCGCGAACGTGGTGTGGATGCCGAGAACGTGCGCCGGGAACCTGCCGCCGAGGACCGTGGTGATGTTGCCTCCCCAGTCACCGCCGTGGGCTGCGAACCTGCTGTAGCCGAGCCTTCCCATCAGTTCCACCCAGGCGGCCGCGATCTTCTCGGTCCCCCACCCGGTGGTGGCCGGCTTGTCGCTGTAACCGAAGCCCGGTAGCGACGGGACCACGACGTGGAACGCCGGCGCTTCCGCGTCTTCCGGATCCGCCAGCTCGTCCACCACGTCGACGAACTCGGCGATGCTGCCTGGCCAGCCGTGCGTCAAGACCAGAGGGGTGGCGTCCGTGCGCGCGGACCGGCGGTGCAGGAAGTGGATTCCCAGGTCGTCGATGGTCGTGCGGAACTGGCCGATGCGGTTCAGGCGCTCTTCGAACGCCCGCCAGTCGTACCCGGTGCGCCAGTAGTTCACGACGTCGACGAGGTCGGCGAGAGGAACCCCCTGGTCCCATCGGCGACGGCCGGGCGCGGCGCGACGGACCGTCTCGGCCTCCGGCAGCCGTGCCGCGGCCAGTCGCGCGCGCAGATCGTCGAGGTCGGCGTCAGACGCGTGGGCTTCGAACGCTTGTACGTCGCTGGTCGGGCGGGGCATGGGACCTCCTGGCCGTCGCGGAACCGGCTGCGATCTGTCGCGAACCGGCTATGACGGTTCTAGCAGTCCTCCGGAGCGCGCTGCAACCGGCTATGGTGGTTCCATGCCTGCTGAGTTCCCCGACTTCCGCCTCGGCAATGTGCTGGCGACCAGCTTCACGGGCACTCTGTCGGAGCGTCATGGCAACGCCGTGGAGCGCATCCCCACGCCGCACCGACTCGTCGACTGGCTGGCGGTGAACGGCCTCGCCGTGGACTCCTGCACCACCGCCCAGCTCGACCTCGCCCGGGAACTGAGGGAGTCGATTCACGCCGCCGCGACCGCGGCCGCGATCCAGGAAGCGCTCCCTGCGTCTGCCGTCCGAGTCATCAACGACCGCAGCGCCCGGGGCCGGGCCGCGCCGCTCCTGACGCCCGAGGGCGAGCGGCGATGGCGGCTCAGCTCGGCTGCCTGCGTGGAGGACGCCCTCGGTGTGATCGCCGCCGACGCGATCAGCGTCATCGCAGGCGAACGAGACGGAAGACTGGCCTTGTGCGCGTCCCCGACCTGCCAAGCCGCCTTCTTCGACACCAGCCGCAGTCGCACGCGCAGATGGTGTGACATGAACACGTGCGGGAATCGCCAGAAGAAGGCGCGCTTCCATGCCAACCAGCGCAACGCCCCCGGATAGCGCAACGCCCCCGGATAGACCGTCGCCCGCCTCCTGGCCGCGAGCATGACATGACAGGGCATGGACGCGGCAGCAGCAGACCTTATGCGCGAGGCCACGCAACGCCCGCCCCGGTGCCGCCCCCGCCCCCGCCCTCGCCCCTGTCCTCGTCCTCGCCCTCGCCCTCGTCGACAGCGTCTCCCGGCCTGCGGGACGACGGCGCCGCCGTCAACGCCGCCGTCATCATCCTTCATTCACGCCGGGTGGCGCGGCGGCGCAGGAGCAGGGCCGGTCTGCTCGACCTGACGGGCGGATCAGCGCAGTCCGGCGAAGAGATCGCTCTCGGGTACGGCCGCGCCGGTGGTGTCCTGGACCCGTACGAAGGTCTCCATGCCCATCAACTCGCCGAACCTCTCCTTGCCCATCCTGAGGAAGAAGATGTTCTCGCCCTGACTGGCGTGCGCCGCCAACGCGTCGAACTTCTGCCCGCTGAACGCGGTGGTGTCCACCCACGTGGTGATCTCGCCGTCGGGGAGGCCGATCTCGGCCAGCGCGGCGGCCTCGGCGGGGTCCGGCTCCGGCATGTCCTCGTGGAACTCGCGCATGATCTCGCCGAACCGCTCCATCATCGAGCGGGGCATCGTGGTCCAGTACACCTTCGGTGTCAGCCCGGTCATCTCCAGCGCCGCCATCGTGATGCGGTGGGCCTGGATGTGGTCGGGGTGGCCGTAGAAGCCGTTCTCGTCGTAGGTGACGACCACATCGGGTTGGTAGTGACGCATGAGTTCCGCGAGTCGTGCCGCCCCTTCCCGCACGGGGGTCCGCCAGAAGGATCCGGGGGCGTCGTTGCTCGGCCAGCCGATCATCCCGGAGTCGGCGTAGTCCAGCATCTCCAGATCGCTGATCTTCAGGACGTCACAGCTGGCCTGGAGTTCCTGACGGCGCATCGAGGCGACCGCCGCCGGATCGTGCCCGGGATCGCCCGGCTTGACACCCCCCGGACCGTCACCGCAGCCGCCGTCGGTACACGTCACGAGAACCGTGCGGATGCCTTCCGCCGCGTATTGCGCGAGGACCCCTCCGGTCCCGGTGGCCTCGTCGTCGGGGTGGGCGTGTACCGCCATGAGCGTCAAGGGCCGGTCAGTCATGAAACAGTCCTCCTGCGGAGTTACCTCTGGGACCAGGTGTGCGGCGGTCGTACCGCGATCTCGAGGGCCGGCTACCGGCGGGGCGGACGGCCTCTCGGCCTCCGTACTCCCCGCCCGTGCGGCGCCGCTCCCTCGGTCGTGCAACCGTGCCGGCCGCACGGGTTGTTCCCGCCGCGGCCGCTTGGACTTCCGGGCGTCGGACAGCTTTGACCGCATGTGGCGTGGGCCGTGGGCCGTGGGCGGCCGGGGGGCGGGGGCTGAGGGGGCGGGGGTCGGGGCCGCGGGAGATCGCGCCCTCTCGTGTCGTCGCGCGGGGCGGGCCCGTGCCGGTGCACCGGCACGCTGGTCCCGCCCGGAAGCTGGTTGGACAGCGTGGCCCGGCAGGCGTGACCGTCTGCGAGGTTGCTCCGGCGGCGGTGCGGGCATCGCCACCCCCCGCCGGACTGGTCATTCCTCCGCGTCGCGGACCAGGAGTGCGATCTGCACCCGGTTCTCGACCGCCAGCTTGGCGAACAGGCTGCCGGTGTGCGCCTTGACGGTCGCGATGCTGATACGCAGCCGCTCGGCGATCTCCCGGTTGCCCAGCCCGTCCGCGATGGCCCGAGCGGTGTCGAGTTCTCGTTCGGTCAGTGCGGACAGCTGCTTCCGCGCGGCCTCCCGGGAGGAGCTGCGAGCGTGCGAGGACTGCGGGCCGGTGGCTGCGGCGATCACCCGTGCCGCGGCGGCGGGGGACAGTACGGGGTTGCCGTCCGCGACGGTCCGGACCGCGTCCAGGATCTGCCGCGGTTGGGTGTCCTTGAGGACGAACCCGAGCGCTCCCGCGCGCAGTGCGCCGAGTACGAGATCGTCGGAGTCGAACGTGGTCAGCATGAGCACCCGTGGGGGCACCGGCCGGGTGAGGAGTTCCCGGGTCGTGCTGAGACCGTCACGGCCCGGCATCCGCACGTCCATCAGGACGACGTCCGGCCGCTGCTCGTCCACCACGGTGATCGCGGCTTCCCCGTCCGCCGCCTCCGCGACGACCGTCATGTCGGGTTCGCCGTCGATGACGAGCCGCAGCGCCATGCGCACCAGCTGTTCGTCATCGACGATGACGACACGCACCGGCTCCCGCTCGCTGTCCACTCAGGGTCTCCTCTCGAGGGTGGGATGTGGCCAGGGCAGTCGTGCGGTGAGGAGGTATCCGTTGTCGGGTGTGGGGTGGTGGTCGAGTTTTCCGCCGACGAGTTCCATTCGTTCGATGAGGCCGAGCAGCCCGAATCCCGACGCCGGTGGCTGTGCGTTCGTGCGGGTGGCCGGGGAGTTGTGGACGCTGACGTCGAGTGTGTCGCCCGCTGTTCCTTCGAGGGTGATGTGCACGTGTGAGCCTGGGGCGTGTTTGGCGGCGTTGGTGACTCCCTCCTGGACGATCCGGTAGCAGGTTCGTCCGATGACGTCGGACGGCTCTCCCGTCACGTTGGCGGTGAGCGTGACGTCCACTCCGGACGTGCGGGCGGCGGCCACCATTTCGGGGATTCGCCCGAAGGAGGGTTGCGGTGGTTCCGGGCGGCCCTGGTCTGTTCGGAGCACACCGAGGACGTCCCGTAGTTCTTCCAGTGCCTGGTGGGAGCCGTCGGCGATGCCGCGGACCAGTACACGGTTCTCATCGGCCGAGAGGTCGCGGCGGTGGTCCAGCACTCCGGCCTGCATGGCGACCAGGGAGATCCGGTGTGCGAGCACGTCGTGCATCTCGCGGGCGATCCGGTTCCGTTCCAGGGCCCGTGCCCGCGCCGCTCGTGCGGTCTGTTCCCGTTCCGCGCTCTCCGCCCGGTCTCGCAAGGACCGCACCTCGACGCGCCGTGCGCCGATGGCGACGCCCATGGCCGCCGCGATGCCCGCGGTCAGCGCCGGGACCGCGAGTTGGAACCACATCGAGACGGGCGGGACCTGGAGCGGATAGAGCCCTACGGCGAACTGCGACCCGGTCACGTAGGCCAGTGCGACGACCCCGATCTCCACCGGACGGCGACGAGTGGAGATCGAGCACAGAGCCAGCAGCGCGGTGCCGGTGGCGAGTGTCGACACGGTCGAGGCGATCGCGACGGTCATGGCGACGGTGAGCGGGAACCGCCGCCGCCACCAGAGCGCCGCCAGGCAGCCGAGAGCCACCAGCGGGTCCCCGGTGGCGAACCACGAACACGTATCGCTCGCGCACCCCCGTGGCAGCTGCGCGGCCGTGGCGAGCCAGACGGGTGCCCCCAGTGCCGCAGCCGCCACCAGCCGCCATGCCTGCTGCCACGCGCCCAGCCGTGGTGCGACGTCTGTATTCACCTGGTCAGTATCGCGAGACCGAACGGCGGGTGAGTCCGCCCTGAGGTTGAGGCGACCCTCGACCAGAGTCGAATGGCTGCCCCGTCTCTGGTCGAAGACGGTTCGAGCCGCCGGGCCGATGTGACGGCCGCGCCGCACGAAGAGACTCGTCTCCGTGCCGGCGGCCCCGCCCGCGCCGACGCTCCCGTGCGCCCTTCAGGAGACCTCAGATGCACCAAAGGACCCCGCCCCTCGCCTTCGCTGCCACCGTCGTGACGGCGACCGCCGTGGCGCTGACCGTGCTTCCGGGCGTGTCGATGGCGACGCAGGACACGGCCGCCACGACGCCGGACACCGTGCGGTGGCGGTGGGGCACGTGCCCCGGGGGTGCCCACCACCCCCCGTCCGTGTGCGAACGACGCGGTGACGGCGTACCTGACCACTGGGCAGTGCCCGCCGCAGGACCTCGCCTGCGCGGCGGAGCCGGGCAAGTGGCGGGAGCAGGGGCATGCTGAAGGAGTGGCGGCATCGTCGAGCCGTGCAGCGGGTCGAGCCCGGGGACGGGCGAGCGCTGAAGCGGTTCCGCTGGTGGCAGATGCCTTTCCGGGCACTGTTCCATCTTCGGCTGACGAACCCTGCCGGACGGCAGACCCGCTACGCCGTCGACGTCAGGCACTGGCAGAATCAGTCGTCCGGCAACGTCAAAGCCCACCTGTACCTCGACGGCAGGCATTGTGCCGAGTCCAGACTTCCCGCCGCCTTCCCCGTCCAGGGCGGCACCGTCGAAGTGAGGATGAGCGGCTTCGGGCTCAAGCGCTGCCACTACGTCAGCGCAGAGGGGGCCGAGCACCAGCTCATCCCGGACCGGCGCTCCGCCGAGGGACGCCGCGCGCACCTCGACCGCGCGCACCCGGCACTGAGCCGCCGCATCGGATTCCTCTCGGCGCTCGTGCTCGTCATCGGCCTGGTTCTCCTCATCGCGCAGCTCACCGAACAGCTCACCCAGGCAGAGGGCATCGCCCGGCACACCGGGACCTTCGTCTCGCCCATCGATCTGCCGGCCTGGCTCAACACCGCGATCGGCCTCGCCACTGCGGCGGCCAGCACGGAGCGGGCGCTGCGGCTGCGCTACAGCCGGTTGCTCGACGGCGCATGACCCCCGCTTCCTCGGACCGGTCGTCCGAGATTCCCTCCGTCGCTCGCGCTCGCGGGCACGGGCACGGAGAACGGCCCCACCCACCCTGTCGAGCAGGAAGCAGGCCACTCCGCAGCAGGCCGCCCGCAAGCTCCCCCGGCAGCAGGCGGGGCCGCCGTGCCGGACGGACGGAGTCTCAACGCCGGGCGTGGCGGATCTTCAAACGTCCATACCCCATGGCCCCGGAGATTCGGATCGCCGGCCCGCCGGGCCGGGAACGTCGCGGCACCTTGTAGCGCAGGTCCTTCCACCCGGTGCTCAAGCCGTCGACGTCGACCACCGAGTCACGAGGCACCGTGATTCTGGCCCCGCCGGTTCCCAGTTGCAGCTCGATGTCGATGACCGGATGCTCGATGATCGCCCGGGACAGATCCAGGCGCACCCTTCCATATGCCGACCCGACCTTGAGGACCCGAGGCACTCGCCATGCACCGCGCCGCTTGATCCGTCCGCCGGCGGCGGCGATCGTGGCCGTGCTTCCCGGGTGCTCCTCCGGGAGCGAGACCAACGCCGACGCCAGCTCGCTTCGCGCCTTGGCGGTGAGCACCTGATGAAGGCGCTCGTCCAACTCATCGTGCGAGACGAGTCCTTGGGCGTACGCCTCCTGTAGGCGTTGCACGGCTTTGTCGCGGTCGTCTTCACCGATCAGCGACGGCGATTCTTCCGGTAAGGAGGTCACCGTCTCACCGTACTGCCGAGTCGGAGATGTGAACCCGTCAAGGGCTCATGGCGGGCAACGCGTCCGGTGACGGCCGAGGATGTGCCGGGCTGCGGCTTCACCATCTCCCGTCCAGTCCGCCGGCCCAGACGGCAATGCCCGTACCCCGTCGTGGGCGACCGCCGCGAGGTCCGCGTACGCGCCGACGGTTGTCAGCGCGAAGCCGTCCCGCAGTACTCCGGTGAACCAGCTGGGCAAAACCCCGGTCGAGCCGGATCCCCCGCACCTCTATGCCGCCGCCCGGATGCCGATCGAGTCCAGGGCGGCGGTCACCGTCTTGCCCAGCGTCGCGGCATCCGCACCGGCACGGGAGCGCAGGTTGACGCCATAGGCGAGCAGCGCCAGCAGATCCGCGGAAGATCCGGGGTCGGCGCCGGGGGCGAGCTGCCCCTCGCGGTCGGCGGTGCCGAGGGCGGCGTACAGCGCCTCGCGCAGCCCTCGGTGGTGCTGGTCCAGGACGGCGCGTACCTCGGGATCGCTGTTCTCGGCCCCGGCGTGCGCGTTGGAGACCATGCAGCCCCAGCGGGCGTACTCGCCCGAGCAACGCGCCTGGATCAGGCCGCCGAAGAACTCGGAGACTGCGGGCAGGCCCCGCTCGTCCTCGGCCAGGCGCCGGAACATCGGCTCCGACCGCTGCTCCATGTACCGGCGCAGCGCGGCGAGGTAGAGCTGCTGCTTGCCGCCGAACGTGGCGTACAGGCTGGAACGGTTGAGCCCGGTCGCGGTCACCACGTCCTGGATCCCGGTCGAGGCCACGCCCTGCCGCCAGAACAGTCGCACCACGGTCTCCAAGGTGGCATCCGGATCGAAGTGCTTGATGTCCGGCACGTTTCACCCCGCCATCTTGAAATAGGGATTCCAAGATACTCCCCGTTCAGCCCGCCGCGAAGGGGCTGACAGATGGAGCGGGGCAGGTCGCCCATCAGCGCGAAGGCGTCCAGCTTCGTCCACGATCCGCCCGGTGGGCGCCCGTGCGCCGCGACCCTGCCCCCCTGAATCGCCTACCAGCTCTCTGGACGGCGGCGTACGGGTCGCGGACACCCTGCCTCCGACGCATCGGCATCTCCGTACGGCTGGCGCGGGACTACGCATAGCCTTATCTTGGAACGACCGTTTCAAGAATCGCTCGCGGGTACCCCCCGGACGCTTCCTCGCGTCCGGCCCCGCTCCAGTCGCCAACCAGGAGGAACGAGCACCGTGGCCACCCTCAACACCGAACTTCGCACCTTCTACGAAGCGCGTCAGCAGCAGATCCCGGCCGGGATCCGGGAGATCATGCAGCGGGCCGGGCAGGACCTGGCCGATTCCGGCCAGGCCGACCGCGCCCTGACAGCGGGCGACAAGGCCCCGCGCTTCAGCCTCCCCTCCGCGACCGGGCGGACCCTGTCCCTGGACGCCCTGCTCGCCGAGGGCCTGGTGGTCCTGACCTTCTACCGCGGTGCCTGGTGCCCGTACTGCAACATCGCCCTGCGCTCTCTCCAGCAGCACCACGACGCCATCACCGAACGTGGTGCCCGCCTGGTGGCCGTCTCCCCGCAGATCCCCGATGAGTCCCTCACCCTGACCGAGAAGCACGGCCTCGCCTTCGACGTCCTCAGCGACATCGGCTCCGACACAGCCAAGCAGTACGGCCTCGCCTTCGACCTCCCCGACGACCTCGCCGCCGTCTACGACAAGCTCGGCTTCGATCTCCAGCGCGTCAACGCCGGCCACCCCCGCACCCTGCCGCTGCCCGCCACGTACGTCATCGACCGCGACGGCCTGATCCGCTGGGCCTTCGTCGACACCGACTACACCACCCGCGCCGAACCGGCCGACATCCTCGCCACGCTCGACGCGCTGGCCTGACGCGGGCAGCCCGACCAGCGCCACGAGTGCTGTCAGAGCCTGTCAGGCGCGGCGAGTCCGGCCGCACCGAAGGAGACGTCGACTGGCTGAAGCCGTGCGCGGATACCGAGGCGAGGAGGGCGACCCGGACAAACGGTCCGCCGTGGCCGAGCTGCTCCGCATCGCGGGTCGCACGGACGAGGCACTCGCCTGGCTCCGCCGCGTCTCGCAGACCGGTGACCCGTACGCCTGGCGTCAGTGCGCCGAACTGCTGGAAGCGGCCGGTCACTTGCAGGACGCGCAGGGCATGCGGCGGTACGGCTGGGAGCCCTACGGTGATATCTCAAGACCGTGGAGGGCGGCCCCGCAGGCAGCTCTGCGGCTGGGCCACGTCCGAACAGCCGGAGACTGATGCGGAGCATGCCGGCGCTGGGGCACCACTACCGTGCAGCCAACAGAAACTCCGTCGGGTGACGTGTCAGACCCGTGCGCCGGACTCCTGCTCATGTCCCCACGATCCGACATGGCTCTCGAGATCCACCTCAAAAGGATCCTCTCTGCCGCCACGGCGGAAACTGTGCGGAGCGCAGTCACCGGTACTCAGGCGGCAATGTCCGAGGTGCCCACCTGGATCGGGACTCGGATTGGATGTTTACGGGCCGCGCGCTCGAATTCCTTCGCGATCTCTCGCTGCATCCTCTCGATGCCCCGCTTGTTGATCTCGGACCCTGCCATGCGCGGTCTCCTGCCGTCAGCGACGTCAAGAAGCCCAATGAGCACCACCGACACCACCGACAACGGGGCCCTCACGGCATGTGGCGGCCGCACGCGGTGCGGCGAGACAGGTCACGCCGACTCCGATTCGGGCTCCGCGCACCGTGGTCCGCACGAGCCGCCCTGAACTGCTGATGTGCGTACGTGATTTCGCAGGCATGGCCCGCGATAGTGAGGCAAGCCACACGAAACGCGTTTCGTCACTTGAGACGGCTGGAATCTCGAGTCGTCCTGAGTGGCCCGTGTGCGTCGCGGGGTGACCGCTCTGCCTCGGCTTGGGGCATACGGAGGGCACGCCAGCCTTGAATTGGACTGGACAACAAACAAGGCCCAGATCGATGACCTGGGCCTTCTTCATGGAGCGGGTGACGAGAATCGAACTCGCGCTCTCAGCTTGGGAAGCTGATGTTCTACCATTAAACTACACCCGCGCAAGACGCCGACCGAGGTCGGTGCCTGGACGCTCCGTCACTCTACCTCATCGTCGGCCCCCGGTGTTCGCGCCGCGGGGCCGGCGGGCGTTGGGGCGGAGTGATGCCGCTGCGGGGGGCCGGAGTTGAGGCGTACGGTGGACGCGTGGGAGAGGTGCCGGGAGGGGCCGGAGTGCCGCCTGGAGAGTCGTCTCTTTGATCCCGTACTGTGGCTTTTGTCGTCAGGATAGTAAGCCAGACGCGGCTCTTGGGGAAGGGACTTGAAGAACTTGATGGATCGCACCGTCCTCCGCTGTGCCGATGGGCACGTGTTCACCGCCGCCTCGTTCCCGATGCAGCAGGCCGAGCGACTCGGCCCCGGCCGGCTCGTCCGATGTCCGCGGTGTGCGCGGCTGCGGAGTGCCGTGCCGGTGGGTTCGGAGAAGCGGTAGCTCACACCCCGGGTGGGTTCACGCGCGCGGCGTGGCGGCGGTTGTCGCTGCTCCGCGCGCCTTGCGTATCCTCGGTGCGTGCTTCTCTCAGACAAGGACATCCGGGCCGAGATCGATTCCGGGCGGGTCCGCATCGATCCCTTCGACGACTCCATGGTGCAGCCGTCGAGTATCGACGTGCGCCTCGACCGCTACTTCCGGGTGTTCGAGAATCACCGGTACCCGCACATCGACCCCTCCGTCGAACAGGCGGATCTGACCCGGCTCGTCGAGCCGGAGGGGGACGAGCCGTTCATCCTGCACCCCGGCGAGTTCGTGCTGGCCAGTACGTACGAGGTCGTCTCGCTGCCCGATGATCTCGCCTCGCGGCTGGAGGGGAAGAGCTCGCTGGGGCGGCTCGGGCTCGTCACGCACTCCACCGCCGGGTTCATCGACCCCGGTTTCTCCGGGCATGTGACGCTCGAGCTCAGCAATCTCGCGACCCTGCCCATCAAGCTGTGGCCGGGGATGAAGATCGGGCAGCTGTGCATGTTCCGGCTCACCTCGCCGGCCGAGCACCCGTACGGGAGCGAGCGGTACGGGTCCCGTTACCAGGGCCAGCGGGGGCCGACCGCCTCCCGGTCCTTCATCAACTTCCATCGGACCCAGGTATGAGCCGGGTATGAGCAGCGAGAACGCAGGCGGGACGCGGGTATGAGCGACGTTCGGGAGAATCTGACCTACGAGCAGTTCGGCGTCGCCGTGCGCGAACTCGCGCAGGCCGTCGCAGATGACGGGTACGAGCCGGACATAGTGCTCTCCATCGCGCGCGGCGGAGTGTTCGTGGCCGGTGGGCTGGCCTACGCCCTCGACTGCAAGAACATCCACCTCGTGAACGTGGAGTTCTACACCGGGGTCGGGACCACGCTCGAGATGCCGGTCATGCTGGCGCCCGTGCCGAATGTCATCGACTTCTCCCGGAAGAAGGTCCTCATCACGGACGACGTCGCCGACACCGGCAAGACGCTCAAGCTGGTGCGGGACTTCTGCCTCGACACCGTCGCCGAGGTCCGCAGCGCCGTGATCTATGAGAAGTCCCACTCGCTCGTCCAGTGCGAGTACGTGTGGAAGCGGACCGATGAGTGGATCAACTTTCCGTGGTCCGTCCAGCCCCCGGTCGTGCGGCGGGCCGGGCAGGTGCTCGACGCCTGACGTCCGGCGGCTCAGGGACGACGCGGGCGTGTGAAGGGCCCCCGGCGCGACACCGGGGGCCCTTCACACGCCTGTCAGGCCGTCGTCAGAAGGTGCCCAGCTTCACGATCGACAGCAGCGCGATCAGCTGGATCGCCGACGCGCCGAGCGCCTTCGGCCAGGGCAGGTCGTGCGAGCGGCTGACCATCAGGGTCAGCAGGGCGCCGGCCGCGACCCAGGTGGCCCAGCCGAGGACCTGGACGAAGGACGCGTCGCCGCCGAGGAACATCGCGAAGACCAGGCGCGGGGCGTCAGTGAGCGACATGATCAGCATCGAGAGGCCGACCGTGGGCTGCCAGGCGCCGTCGCCGCCGAGCTGGCGGGCCAGGGTGTGGGTGACCACGCCCAGGACGAACGCGCTCAGCACCATCGCCACGGCCGTGGTCAGGACGATCGGGACCGCGTTCGAGAGGGTGGCGTTGATCGCCTCCTCGCGGGCGCCGTCGAAGCCGAAGACCGCCAGCAGCCCGTAGAGGAACGTAACGATGAGCGCCGGGACCCACATCGCGTAGTCCCGCATCTGGAGGAAGGTCTGGTTGGGGGCGAGCACCACGCCCCTCAGGAGGGCCTTCCAGTGCAGGCGGGGGCCGACCGGGCCGGGGGGCGGGGCGGAGCCGGCGCGGTAGGTCCCGCCCTGGTTGTAGGGGTCGTCGCCGACGGTGAACGCCTGGGTGTGACCAGGGTTGTTGGCCGCGTACGGGTCGTGCGGGGCCTGGGCTCCGTGGTGGCCGCCCTGGCCGTAGCCGCCGTCGCCGAAGTACTCCGGCTCGCCGTGCCCGCCGCCGTGGTGCGGCTGGGGCCACGGTGAGCCGCCGGAGCCGGGGCCGGGGCCGGGGGCGCCACCCCCGTACGGCTGCTGCGGGTACGGCTGCTGAGGCGTCGCGGGACCGCCGTACGGCGGTCCCTGGGGCGCCTGCTGTCCGTACGGAGGGTGTTGCGGTCGCGCGTTGGGAGCGCCGTTGTTCCGGCCGCGTCCGATCCTGAATCCAGCCACGCCTTCGAACGTACCTGGTCCCGGAGAGTGACGTGCGGGGCCCGGCCTTTCGGGGCGGCCTTTGCGGCCGACCTGTGACATCCCCTACGGGGGTTGACCGGGGTGTCCCCTAGGGGGCAGCAGGGGCGCTCGGAACCTGACGAGCTGCTGTGGGCCGGTGGTTCGGACGGGTAAGGCCCACGGGACCGGGACCGGGACCGGGACGGGGACGGGGAGGCGCACGGACCTCCTCGCCGTCGGCGACTTCGACGATGGAGACGCCCACCTCGTGGTCCCGGTCCCATAGGTGGGCCCTGCGGTCCCGGTCCCGGGAACGGCGGCGGCCCCCGACCCGCTCGGGTCGGGGGCCGCCGTACGTCAAACGGCCGGGGCCGGGTCGGGGGCGGTTACTTCACCGGCTCCGGTGTCGGCTCGCTCTCCGTCTCCGGCTCGCCCGCCGGGTCGGCCGGGGTCTTGACGGAGTCCAGCAGGAGCTGGGCGACGTCGACGACCTGGATGGACTCCTTGGCCTTGCCGTCGTTCTTCTTGCCGTTGACCGAGTCGGTCAGCATGACGAGGCAGAACGGGCAGGCGGTGGAGACGATGTCCGGGTTGACCGAGAGGGCCTCGTCGACGCGCTCGTTGTTGATGCGCTTGCCGATCCGCTCCTCCATCCACATCCGCGCGCCACCGGCGCCGCAGCAGAAGCCGCGCTCCTTGTGGCGGTGCATCTCCTCGTTGCGGATGCCCGGGACGCTGGCGATGATCTCGCGCGGGGGCGTGTAGATCTTGTTGTGGCGGCCCAGGTAGCACGGGTCGTGGTACGTGATGATGCCCTCGACCGGGGTGACCGGGAGCAGCTTGCCCTCGTCCACCAGGTGCTGGAGCAGCTGGGTGTGGTGGATGACCTCGTAGTCGCCGCCGAGCTGCGGGTACTCGTTGCCGAGGGTGTTGAGGCAGTGCGGGCAGGTGGCGACGATCTTCTTGGCCGACTTCGGCTTCGCCGACTCGGGCAGCACCTTGCCGTCGTCGTCCATCTCCTCGCCGAAGGCGGCGTTGAGGGACATGACGTTCTCCATGCCGAGCTCCTGGAACAGGGGCTCGTTGCCGAGGCGGCGCGCCGAGTCACCGGTGCACTTCTCGTCGCCGCCCATGATCGCGAACTTGACGCCCGCGATGTGGAGGAGCTCGGCGAAGGCCTTGGTGGTCTTCTTGGCGCGGTCCTCCAGGGCGCCGGCGCAGCCGACCCAGTAGAGGTACTCGACCTCGGTGAGGTCCTCGATGTCCTTGCCGACGACCGGGACCTCGAAGTCGAGTTCCTTGAGCCACTCCAGGCGCTGCTTCTTCGCCAGGCCCCAGGGGTTGCCCTTCTTCTCCAGGTTCTTGAGCATCGTGCCCGCCTCGGACGGGAACGCCGACTCGATCATGACCTGGTAGCGGCGCATGTCGACGATGTGGTCGACGTGCTCGATGTCCACCGGGCACTGCTCGACGCAGGCGCCGCAGGTGGTGCAGGACCACAGGACGTCCGGGTCGATGACGCCGTTCTCCTCGACGGTGCCGATCAGCGGGCGCTCGGCCTCGGCGAGGGCGGCTGCCGGGACGTTCGCCAGCTGCTCCTCGGACGCCTTCTCCTCGCCCTCCATGGTCTTGCCGCCGCCGGCCAGCAGGTAGGGGGCCTTGGCGTGCGCGTGGTCGCGCAGGGACATGATCAGGAGCTTGGGGGAGAGCGGCTTGCCGGTGTTCCAGGCGGGGCACTGCGACTGGCAGCGGCCGCACTCGGTGCAGGTGGAGAAGTCGAGCAGGCCCTTCCAGGAGAAGTGCTCGACCTGGGAGACGCCGAAGACGTCGTCGTCGCCGGGGTCGGTGAAGTCGATCGGCTTGCCGCCGGACGTCATCGGCAGCAGCTCGCCGAGGGCGGTGCCGCCCTTCGCGTCGCGCTTGAACCAGATGTTGGGGAAGGCGAGGAAGCGGTGCCAGGCCACGCCCATGTCGGTCTTCAGGGCGACCGTGATCATCCAGATGAAGGAAGTCGCGATCTTCAGGCCGGCGAAGAAGTAGACGAGGTTCTGGAGCGTGGAGACGTCCAGGTCCCCGAGCGCGGAGACGACCGGGTACGAGATGAAGAACGACGCCTCGTAGCCGTCCACGTGGTGGAGGGCGCCCTCGAGGGCGTGCAGCATGAAGATGCAGACGCCGACGATGAGGATGACGGCCTCGACGAAGTACGCCTGGCCGAAGTTGGAACCGGCGAAGCGGGACTTGCGGCCGGGCTTGTTCGGCTTGCTCAGCTGGCGGATCCCGATCAGGACCAGGATGCCGAGCACCGTCATCGTGCCGATGAACTCGACGAAGACGTTGTACGGCGCCCAGTCGCCGATGACCGGCAGGATCCAGTCGGCCTCGAACAGCTGGCCGATCGCGTTGACGATCGTCAGCAGCAGGGAGAAGAAGCCCACCGCCACGAACCAGTGCGCCACCCCGACGATGCCCCAGCGGTTCATCCGGGTGTGGCCGAGGAACTCCCTGACCACGGTGATGGTGCGCTGTGCGGGGTCGTCGGTCCGCGTACCTGCCGGTACCGGCTGGCCCAGCCGCATGGAGTTGTAGATCTGCAGGACGGCGCGGCCGAACAGTGCGACGCCGACCACGATCAGGACCAGCGACACGATGATCGCGGCGAGTTGCATTTGGGGCTCCTCGGGCCTGCGAGGTTTCGAGGGGGGCGGTATTACTAAGCGGTAACTTAGGTAGTTCGTCTGAGACTACCCCCATCCTCCGCCGCACTGTAGCCGGACGTGCGGTGATCTGCGTCGCTGAGGCAACCCTGACCGCCGGGCCCGGCCGCCGGGCCTGACCGCCGGGCCCGGTCGGCGGGGTCGGCGTCGCATTGCGCCGGACGCGCCATTCATCGCAAATCATGATATTCGGCATGATTCAGGCATAGGTTGTGCCCGTGCTCTACGGGATCGCTGCAGCCACCGCCTCTTTCCTCCTCGCCGCCCTGCTCACCGCGCTGCTGAGGGTGCCCGCCCTGCGCCTCGCCCTGGTCGACCGGCGACGGCAGCGCCCCGTCCCCCTGCTCGGCGGAGTGGCCGTCGTCCTCGTCACCGGGTTGGTCGCGTGGGCCGGTGACTGGACCGGCGTCGTGCCGGTGGGCTCGGTGGTCGGCCGGCTGCTCGTGGCCGGGACCGCCGTCGGCGCGCTCGGCCTGGCCGCCGACGTCTGGCGGCTGCGGCGGCGCTGGCTGCTCGCGGGGACGGCCGTCGCGGCGGCGTGCGTGGTGCCGTACGACGTGACCGGACCGGTGGCCGGGGCGCTCGCCGTGGGCTGGATCGCGCTGGTCGCCGTCGCCTTCCGGGGGCTGGACCACGCCGACGGGGTGGCCGGCACGGTGGGTGTGGTCACCGCCTTCGGCGTCGCCGCCTGCGCCGCCGCCGAGCTCATGGACGGGCTGGCGGTGCTGCTGAGTGCGCTGGCCGCCGCACTGACCGGTTTCCTGCTGCACAACTGGCATCCGGCGCGGATCGCCCTCGGGGCGTGCGGGTCGCTCTTCGCGGGCTTCCTGCTCGCCGGGGCGGCCGTGTTCACCCGGGCGGGGCACGAACCCGGGGCCGGCGCCGGGGTGCTGTTCGCGCTGACCGCCCTGGTGGGCGCCGACGTCGTCCTCGTGCTCCTCTCGCGGCGGCTGGCCGGGCGGCCCCTGCTGCGCGGCGGGCCCGATCATCTCGCCCACCGGCTGCGGCGGCTCGGGCTCACTCCGCAGGGCGCGGTGGTGGTCCTCGGCGCGGCCTCGTTCTGCGGGGTACTCGTGGGCGCGCTCGTGCACACCGGCTGGGCGGGGGAGGCGGCGGTGCTGTGGGTGGCGGGCGTGGCGGCGGTGGGGGTGCTGGGGCTGCTGCGGGTACGGGTGTACGAGCCTCGGCGGGCGGGGGCGGGCCCCCGGATCCGTGTGCCGGCGGGGGCGGAGCCCCGAACCCGTGTGCCGGCGGGGGCGGACCCCCGGCCCCGTGCGTCAGCGGGGGCGGACCCCCGGGCCCGTGTGCCGGCGGGGGCGGATCCCCGGACTCGTGTACCGGCGGGGGCGGAGCCCCGGACTCGTGTGCCGACGGGGGCGGACCCCCGGCCCCGTGCGTCGGCGGGGGCGGAGCCCCCGGCCCGTGCGTCACTCCACGGGCCGCGCGCGGAACCGCGGGGCAGGTCTCAGGAGTCCCCGGAGGCAACGGACGCTCCGTCGCGTGCGTCCTCCCGGGCGTCGATTTTTCCGGTTCGTCAAGGCAGGCGCGGGGAAGAAGCCCAGGTCAGCGCGCCGTTGCGCGTAAGGAACGGATAAGAGTTGAGCCTGCTCGACTCACCTCTGTTGACGCATTGGAAGGCGTCCTGCACACTTGAGCCTGTTCCACTCAAGTCAGCTGGAGGTTATTCACCATGGCACGTGCGGTCGGCATCGACCTGGGCACGACTAACTCCGTCGTCAGCGTTCTGGAGGGCGGCGAGCCCACCGTCATCACCAACGCCGAGGGCGCCAGGACCACGCCGTCCGTCGTCGCCTTCGCCAAGAACGGTGAGGTGCTGGTCGGCGAGGTGGCCAAGCGTCAGGCGGTCACGAACGTCGACAGGACCATCCGGTCGGTCAAGCGCCACATGGGCACCGACTGGAAGATCAACCTGGACGGCAAGGACTTCAACCCGCAGCAGATCAGCGCCTTCGTGCTGCAGAAGCTGAAGCGGGACGCCGAGTCCTACCTGGGCGAGAAGGTGACCGACGCGGTCATCACCGTCCCGGCGTACTTCAACGACGCCGAGCGCCAGGCCACCAAGGAGGCCGGTGAGATCGCGGGCCTCAACGTCCTGCGCATCGTCAACGAGCCGACGGCCGCCGCGCTGGCGTACGGCCTCGACAAGGACGAGCAGATCATCCTCGTCTTCGACCTCGGTGGCGGTACGTTCGACGTCTCGCTGCTGGAGATCGGCGACGGTGTCGTCGAGGTGAAGGCCACCAACGGTGACAACCACCTCGGTGGTGACGACTGGGACCAGCGCGTCGTCGACTACCTGGTCAAGCAGTTCCAGTCCGGCCACGGCGTGGACCTGTCCAAGGACAAGATGGCCCTCCAGCGCCTCCGCGAGGCCGCCGAGAAGGCCAAGATCGAGCTGTCCTCGTCCACCGAGACCTCGATCAACCTCCCGTACATCACGGCCTCCGCCGAGGGCCCGCTGCACCTGGACGAGAAGCTCACGCGCGCCCAGTTCCAGCAGCTGACGGCCGACTTGCTGGAGCGCTGCAAGACGCCGTTCCACAACGTCATCAAGGACGCAGGCATCCAGCTCAGCGAGATCGACCACGTCGTTCTCGTGGGTGGCTCCACCCGTATGCCCGCCGTCGCCGAGCTGGTCAAGGACCTGACCGGCGGCAAGGACGCCAACAAGGGCGTCAACCCGGACGAGGTCGTCGCCATCGGCGCCGCCCTGCAGGCCGGTGTCCTCAAGGGCGAGGTCAAGGACGTCCTGCTCCTCGACGTCACCCCGCTGTCCCTCGGCATCGAGACCAAGGGCGGCATCATGACCAAGCTGATCGAGCGGAACACGACGATCCCGACGAAGCGTTCGGAGATCTTCACCACCGCCGAGGACAACCAGCCCTCCGTGCAGATCCAGGTCTACCAGGGCGAGCGCGAGATCGCGGCGTACAACAAGAAGCTCGGTATGTTCGAGCTGACCGGTCTGCCCCCGGCGCCGCGCGGCGTCCCGCAGATCGAGGTCGCCTTCGACATCGACGCCAACGGCATCATGCACGTCACGGCGAAGGACCTCGGCACCGGCAAGGAGCAGAAGATGACCGTCACCGGCGGCTCCTCGCTGCCGAAGGACGAGGTCGACCGGATGCGCCAGGAGGCCGAGAAGTACGCGGAGGAGGACCACGCCCGCCGCGAGGCCGCCGAGTCCCGCAACCAGGGCGAGCAGCTCGTCTACCAGACGGAGAAGTTCCTCAAGGACAACGAGGACAAGGTCCCGGGCGAGATCAAGACCGAGGTCGAGGAGGCCGTCGCCGAGCTGAAGGAGAAGCTCAAGGGCGAGGACACCGCCGAGATCCGCACCGCCACGGAGAAGGTCGCCGCCGTCTCGCAGAAGCTGGGCTCGGCCATGTACGCCGACGCGCAGGGTGCGCAGGCCGCCGGCGGCGAGGCCCCGGGTGCCGGTGCCACCGCCGGTGACAAGGGTGGCGACGACGACGTCGTCGACGCCGAGATCGTGGACGACGAGCGCAAGGACGGTGCCGCGTGACGGAGGAGACCCCGGGCTTCGAGGAGAAGCCTGACGTCCCCTCCGGCGCCACCCCTGACGACGCCGAGCCGCAGGCCGCCTCCGAAGAGGGGGCGGCCCCGGCCGGGGACGCGAGCGAGAACGCGGGCCTGGTGGCCCAGCTGGACCAGGTGCGCACGGCGCTGAACGAGCGCACGGCGGACCTCCAGCGACTCCAGGCCGAGTACCAGAACTACCGTCGCCGGGTCGAGCGGGACCGCGTCGCGGTCAAGGAGGTCGCCGTCGCGAACCTCCTGTCCGAAGTGCTTCCCGTACTCGACGACATCGGTCGCGCCCGGGAGCACGGCGAACTCGTCGGCGGCTTCAAGTCCGTCGCGGAGTCGCTGGAGTCGACCGTGGCCAAGCTGGGCCTCCAGCAGTTCGGCAAGGAGGGCGAACCTTTCGACCCGACGATCCACGAGGCCCTGATGCACTCCTACGCGCCGGACGTCACCGAGACGACGTGCGTCGGGATTCTCCAGCCCGGGTACCGGATCGGCGAGCGCACCATCCGCCCCGCGCGGGTGGCGGTGGCCGAGCCGCAGCCGGGTGCCCAGCCGGCCAAGCCGGCCGAGGAGAACGCCGAGGCGCAGGCCGACTCCGCTCAGGACGCCGGGAGCAAGGAGAGCGGTGGCCCGGAGGAGGGCTGAGCTCGAAGTGACGAGAGAGGAGGGACGTCGGGGATGAGCACCAAGGACTTCATCGAGAAGGACTACTACAAGGTCCTCGGCGTCCCCAAGGACGCCACCGAGGCCGAGATCAAGAAGGCGTACCGGAAGCTCGCCCGCGAGTACCACCCGGACGCCAACAAGGGGAACGTCAAGGCGGAGGAGCGCTTCAAGGAGATCTCCGAGGCCAACGACATCCTCGGTGACCCCAAGAAGCGCAAGGAGTACGACGAGGCCCGCAGCCTCTTCGGCAACGGCGGGTTCCGCCCGGGGCCGGGCGCGGGCGGCGGCGGCACCTTCAACTTCGACCTGGGCGACCTCTTCGGAGGCGGCGCCCAGGGCGGGGGCCAGGGCGGCGCCGGCGGCTTCGGCGGCGGCCTCGGTGACGTCTTCGGGGGCCTGTTCAACCGCACCGGCGCCGGCGGCCCCGGCACCGGCACGCGGACCCAGCCCAGGCGCGGCCAGGACATCGAGTCCGAGGTCACCCTGAGCTTCACGGAGGCCATCGAGGGCGCGACGGTCCCGCTGCGGATGTCCTCGCAGGCACCCTGCAAGGCCTGTTCGGGCACCGGCGACAAGAACGGCACGCCGCGCGTGTGCCCGACCTGCGTCGGCACCGGCCAGGTCGCCCGTGGCTCGGGCGGTGGCTTCTCGCTCACCGACCCGTGCCCGGACTGCAAGGGCCGCGGCCTGATCGCGGAGGACCCCTGCGACGTCTGCAAGGGCTCCGGGCGGGCCAAGTCGTCCCGGACGATGCAGGTCCGCATCCCGGCCGGAGTGTCGGACGGGCAGCGCATCCGGCTGCGCGGCAAGGGCACGCCGGGCGAGCGGGGCGGACCGGCGGGCGACCTGTACGTGGTCGTCCACGTCAAGGAACACCCCGTCTTCGGCCGCAGGGGCGACAACCTCACGGTCACCGTCCCGGTGACGTACGCCGAGGCAGCCCTCGGCGGCGAGGTCAGGGTTCCGACGCTGGGCGGCCCGCCCGTCACGCTGAAGCTGCCGGCGGGCACTCCGGGCGGCCGGACCATGCGCGCCAGGGGCAAGGGCGCGGTCCGCAAGGACGGCACCCGCGGAGACCTTCTGGTCACCGTCGAGGTGAGTGTTCCGAAGGACCTGACGGGGAAGGCTCGTGATGCGCTGGAGGCGTATCGCGAGGCGACCGCGGACGAGGATCCGCGGGCGGAGCTGTTCCAGGCCGCGAAGGGAGCTTGACGGAGATGGACGGTCGTCGACGCAATCCGTATGAACTGACCGAGGACACCCCGGTCTACGTCATCTCGGTGGCGGCCCAGCTCTCCGGCCTGCACCCGCAGACGCTGCGCCAGTACGACCGCCTCGGCCTGGTCTCCCCGGACCGCACGGCCGGCCGCGGCCGGCGCTACTCGGCCCGCGACATCGAACTGCTCCGCACCGTGCAGCAGTTGTCGCAGGACGAGGGCATCAACCTGGCAGGCATCAAGCGCATCATCGAACTGGAGAACCAGGTCGCCGCGCTCCAGGCCCGCCTGGCGGAGCTGCAGGACGCCCTCGACGGCGCGGCCACGGCGATGCGCCAGCGCGAGGCGGCGGTACACGCCTCGTACCGCCGCGACCTGGTCCCGTACCAGGAGGTACAGCAGACCAGCGCCCTGGTGGTGTGGCGGCCCAAGCGGCACGGCCAGTCCCCGGACTGACGGTCCGCACCAGGCGGAACGGCGACGACCGGCCCGGAGGCTCCACCGGTTCCACCCGGCCCTCCGGGCCGTTTCGCAACGTTGCTGTCTCATTGGTCTAGTACTTCTTGACGATTTCGTGAAGACAGCGTTGGCTTCCCTCACCTGGGTCACCACAACACCCGTGTGTCGGAAGGTAAGCGCAGTGAACAGCCGTGCCCGTCGTATCGCCATATCCGTGGCCGCGTCCATGATGACCCTCTCGCTGGCCTCCTGTGGTGCGCTGGGCGCGTCCGAGAGCAGTGACGCGGCGAGCCCGACCAAGGGCAACGACATCACGGTGGCCCTGCTGCTCCCGGAGAAGGCGAACACCCGCTACGAGCAGTTCGACTACCCGTACTTCAAGGCGAAGGTCGCCGACCTCACGCGCGACCAGGGCAACGTCAAGTACGCCAACGCCGAGGCGAACGCCTCGAAGCAGGCCGACCAGATGCAGCAGATGATCGACGACAAGGTCGACGTGATCGTCCTGGACGCGGTCGACGCGAAGTCCATCGGCGACAGCGTGCAGAAGGCCAAGGACGCCGGCATCCCCGTCATCGCCTACGACCGGCTGGCCGAGGGCCCGATCGACGCCTACATCTCCTTCGACAACGAGCTGGTCGGCGAGGTGCAGGGCCGCTCCCTCGTCGAAGCGCTCGGCGACGGCGCGGACAGCTCCGACAAGATCGTCATGATGAACGGCTCGCCCACCGATCCGAACGCCAAGCAGTTCAAGGCCGGGGCGATGTCCGAGCTGAACGGCAAGGTGACGATCGCCCAGTCCTTCGACACCAAGGACTGGAAGCCGGAGAACGCCGAGGCGAACATGGCCGAGGCGATCGAGAAGATCGGCAAGAACGACATCGCGGGCGTCTACTCCGCCAACGACGGCATGGCGGGCGGCGTCATCAAGGCCCTGGAGGACGCGGGCGTCACCGACCTGCCGCCCATCACCGGCCAGGACGCGGAACTCTCCGCGGTGCAGCGGATCGTCACCGGCGAGCAGTACATGAGCGTGTACAAGTCCTACCCGCAGGAGGCCGAGAACGCCGCGGAGATGGCCGTGGCGCGGGTGCAGGGCCGGGACATCCAGTTCGAGGCGCTCGCCCGCGACAAGGTCGACAGCCCCACCCACAAGGGCGTCCCCGCGCAGCTCGTCCCGGTCGTCGCCCTGACACAGGACAACATCAAGAGCACCGTCGTCGCGGACGGCTTCTACAAGATCTCCGACATCTGCACCGCCAAGTACGCGGCGGACTGCACGGAGATCGGCCTGAAGTAGCCGGTCGTCCGGCCCCGGCGGACTGCCCGGACACACCGGTGGTAACCGGTGCTTTCCGGCCGCCGTCCCGCGCCGAGCCGTGTTGCGGACCCGGTCCCGGCCGCGCATAGTTGCGCTGCGGAAAGAGCCGGAACCGGGGGTGGGATGGGCGATGGCCGGGCACGGGGCGGATGAGCATCCTCACGGTGCCGACCGGCTGTGCGCGGCCGGGGACCGCGTGTACTCCCGGGCCGTACGACGCGGCCGGGTGCCCCGCCGGGACGCCGAGCCGGTCCCCTGCCTCCTCGAACTGGCCCTGCTGCACCCGGACCCCGACGACATGGACTGGCTGGTGCCGACCTCCCCGCAGGAGGTCATGACCCGGCTGCTGCGCGGGGTCCACGACGAGGTCAACGCCAGTCAGCGGCGGGTGGGCTCCGCGGTGGAGGCCTTCGAGCGGTACGCGGGTCTCGGCCGCCAGCTGAGGACCCCGGCCGGTACGGAGGGCACGGCGATCCGCGTCCTGGACGGTCTGTCCCGCATCCAGGCCGCGATGGACGAGGCGACGCAGGCGTGCACGACGGAGGTGCTCACCGTCCAGCCCGGCGGCATCCGGCGCGAGCCGGAGCTGTCGGAAGGCCTGCACCGGGCGCTGGCGCTGCGCGGGCGCGGGGTGCGGATGCGGGACCTGTACACGCACGTCGCCCGGCACGGCCAGGGCCTGCTCAACTACCTGGAGCTGATGGGCGACGCGGTGGAGGCCCGCACCCTGGACGAGGTGATCGACCGCCTCATCCTCTTCGACCGCACGGTCGCCTTCATCCCGGCCAACACCGACCGCACGATGGCCCTGGAGCTACGCCATCCCGCCTTGGTCGCCTACCTGGTCACGGTCTTCGAACGCCTGTGGCGCCTGGCGATCCCCCTGACGGCCCCGCTCCCCGACACCGGCATCGAGGGCATCTCCCACCGCGAGCAGTCCATCGCGGCGCTGCTGGCGGAGGGCCACCAGGACGCGGTGATCGCGGAGCGGCTGGGCATAAGCGTCCGCACGGCGCGGGCACACATCGCCCGCCTGTCGGAGACGCTGGGAGCGGCCAGCCGTACCCAGTTGGGGGTGCGCATCGCGCAGGCCGGCCTGGACGGCGCCGCGAGCCTGCCCGCCACGCTCAGCGTGCCCGATCAGGCTCCTGGTCGAGGATCCCCGACCGGCCGATGAGGAAGCCGAGCTGCGCCCGGCTCTCGCTGCCGAGGGTGGCGGCGAGTTTGGCGATGTGGACGCGGGCGGTCCGGACGTTCATGCCGAGGCGGTCGGCGATGACGTTGTCGGTGTGGCCCTCGACGAGGAGGGCGGCTATGGCTAGTTGGCGCGGGGTGATGCCGTTGAGCGTGGGTTGCGGGACCGCCTGCGGGTGCATGGGGGTGGCCAGGTGCCAGAGGCGGTCGAAGGTGTTGATGAAGTAGGCGACCAGGGCGGGGTGGCGGACTTCGAGGGCGAGTGACCGGTCGGTGCTGGCGGGGATGAAGGCGACGGTGCGGTCCACGATGATGAGACGGTCGGTGACCTCATCGAGGGTGCGCGCCTCCACATCGCCTGTCAGTTGCTCGTAGCGGGCGCGTGAGTACGCGGCGTGCCGTGCGGTGTGCTGGTAGAGCGCGCGCATGCGAGCGCCGCGGTCGAGGAAGGCCTGGTCCCGCTTGATGGCCCCTTCGAGGATGTCGGGGCGCCTGGTGACCTTCGAATCGTAGGGCTGAATCGCCAGCACCTCGTGCCTGCCCTCGACCATGGCTTCCGCGATGGCCCGCCCCGTGCGCTCCTTGCTGCCGAGGATTCTGAGCGCCGGAGTGTCCTCGCTCGCCGCCGCGCGCGTGCCCAGGCGCATGAGGGGTTCGAAGACGTCCGCCAGGTGTTCACCGCGCCGGCGCTCGCGGGCTATGCGGTCTTCCGACGTCCGCAGCAGTCGCCGCAGGGCGACGGTCGGTGCGGTCGGCTCCAGCCGGTCCAGGTCGTCGATGGCCGGGTGGAGGAGGCCGTTGTCGATCAGACAAGGTGCTGTCGCTGCCGTGGCGCTGGGCACACCGCCCTCACGCAGTGCGCGGGAGTACAGCTCGAGACCCGTCTCGCACAGTGCCTCGTCTCCGTGCCGGTGCGTCTCGTCGGTCATGAATGGCTTTCCCCCCCGAGGTCCCGGTGCTCCTGCTCCAGGATCCCTGACTGGGCTATGAGGAAGCCGAGCTGGGCACGGCTTCCGCTGCCCAGGGCCGTCGCCAGTTTCGCGATGTGGGCCCGGCAGGTGCGCACGTTCATACCGAGGCGGCGGGCGATGGCCTCGTCGACGTGGCCCTCCACGAGAAGCTTGGCGATGGAGTGCTGGATGTCGGTGATGCCGTCAGGAGCGGTCTCGTACGGGGCGCCCGCGCTCAGGGGGACAGCCCGGCCCCACATGAACTCGAACACCTTGGTCAGGTAACTGACGAGGCCCGGGTGGCGGATCTCCAAGGCCACCTGCCGATCGTCGCGAACGGGGATGAACGCGACCGTGTCGTCGCAGATGATCAGACGCTCGACCAGTTCGTCGATGGTGCGGTACTCCGCCTTTCCGTTGGAGAACCGGTCCACGTAGGCCAGCCGTTCCGCACTGTAGCGGGCTGTGTGCTGGTACAGCGTTCGGATGCGTACACCGCGCTCGGTCAGTGTTTTGTCACGCTCCAGGCCTTCGACCAGCCGACGCTCCGGATGGCGGGCACTGGGCTGGACCGTCAGTACCTCGTTCTTGCACTGGTCCGTGGCCAGATCGAGAGCGGAGTTGATGCGGTCGAGTCCTTCCAGCACGGTGATCGAGTGGATCGGCGCCGCACCCTGCGCGCTGAGGGTCATGAACGGCTCGAAGACCTGCGCCAACTCGACCGATGTCCGCCTGCGGTCCGCGATCTCCCGCTCGATCGGATTGAGCCGCTGGGCCAGAGCGATCCCCGGCTGGACAGGGCGCAGCCAGTTGGCGTCGTCCGGGTCGGGGTGCAGGAGGGCGAGATCTATCAGGCACGGGGCGTGGCCCGCCTCCACGCGGGTGATACGTCCAGTGCGCAGCGCGTTCGCGTAGAGACGCCCTCCCTCCTCGCAGAGTTCGGTAATCCCGTGGGGATGTGCCATATTGGTCCGATTTGTTGTCAAATCTCCACCCCCCAGGGTCCTGAACGTGCAGGAACATGATGCACCGATCGTGTGGCCATGACGTGCCTGAATGAGCCATCGTCTTATCCGACGGGGGAAGAGGGGACCTTCAAGTGAGGACGAAGCCGACTATGTCTAAGAGAATGCTTCGCTCGGTGCTTGTCGCCGCCTTCTCCGCCGTCGTGGCCTTCGGAGCACTGAATGGCCTCGTTACTGCGCAGGGCGACGAGCGAGCGAACGGTGTCGAGTCAGTGATGGAGGTGTCCGCCGCGTCCGCCGGCGGGGACGGGACTGCCACCACGGATGACACGGTGTGGTCGTGACATGACTACTCCACCCGACGACCGCTCCTTCCGCCGCGAAATGGCCACCGCCTACCGCTCGGGCTGGCACTTCATCGACCTGGTCACCGCGATCCCCCACGCCGGTGACTCCCTGATGGTGACCGTCTTCGGTGAGCCGGTCGTCGTCACGCTGGACGATGACGGTGACGTACGGGCGTACCGGTGTCTGCGGCGGCCTCGGGGAGCGCCGCAGCCCGTGCGGTGTGCCATCCGATACGGAATGATCTTTGTGAACCTGGACCAGAGGGACCACCGGCTCGTGCAGCCGGAGGCCCCCGAAGTGAGGACCATCTCGGCCACCCCCCGCAGTGCCTGACGCGATTCCCCCGTCGTAACAAATCGCTCAGGTGCTTCCCCCCGGCAGCGGCGTCACCGTGACCTGAACACGGTGACGCCGCTGTCGTTTGTGGTGACATTTCGGGGTAACGCCCTGTCGTCGGCCTGACTGAAAAGCTCTTGCGCGGCGCCGGTGGCCACACGGGGCCCTCGTGTCACACCCGGACGGGCCCCGCCGCCGTTTCTTCCTTGAGTGGAATAGACTCAACTTTGTGTACGTTGTCTGAGTCAGCACTGGGAGACACGGCCGGACCGCCGACGGCCGACGCGAGGAGGGAAGCCAGAACGTGGACGCCGAGCTGACCAACCGGAGCCGGGACGCGATCAACGCGGCCAGCAACCGGGCCGTGACCGAGGGGAACGCCGACCTCACCCCCGCCCACCTGCTCCTGGCTCTGCTCCAGGGGCAGGACAACGAGAACATCACCGACCTGCTCGCCGCCGTCGAGGCCGACCTCGCCGCCGTGCGCACCGGCGCCGAGCGCATCATCGCCGGGCTGCCCAGCGTGACCGGGTCCACGGTCGCACCGCCGCAGCCCAACCGTGAGATGCTCGCCGTGGTCGCCGACGCCCAGGCCCGCGCCAAGGAGCTCGGGGACGAGTACCTCTCCACCGAGCACCTGCTCCTCGGCATCGCCGCGAAGGGCGGCGCGGCCGGTGAGGTACTGGAGGGGCAGGGTGCCAGTGCGAAGAAGCTGCGGGAAGCCTTCCGCAAGGCCAGGGGAGGGCGCAGGGTGACCACCGCCGACCCCGAGGGCCAGTACAAGGCGCTGGAGAAGTTCGGCACCGACCTCACCGCCTCCGCCCGGGAGGGCAGGCTCGACCCGGTCATCGGGCGGGACCAGGAGATCCGGCGGGTCGTGCAGGTGCTGTCCCGCCGCACCAAGAACAACCCCGTCCTCATCGGCGAGCCCGGCGTCGGCAAGACCGCCGTGGTGGAAGGACTCGCCCAGCGCATCGTCAAGGGGGACGTGCCCGAGTCGCTCAAGGACAAGCGGCTGGTCGCCCTGGACCTCGGGGCGATGGTCGCCGGGGCCAAGTACCGGGGCGAGTTCGAGGAACGGCTGAAGACCGTCCTCGCCGAGATCAAGGACTCCGACGGGCAGATCATCACCTTCATCGACGAGCTGCACACCGTCGTGGGGGCCGGCGCCGGCGGCGACTCCGCCATGGACGCCGGGAACATGCTCAAGCCCATGCTCGCGCGCGGTGAGCTGCGCATGGTGGGTGCGACCACACTGGACGAGTACCGGGAGCGGATCGAGAAGGACCCGGCGCTGGAGCGCAGGTTCCAGCAGGTGCTGGTCGCCGAGCCGACCGTCGAGGACTCCATCGCGATCCTGCGCGGGCTCAAGGGGCGCTACGAGGCCCACCACAAGGTGCAGATCGCGGACAGCGCGCTGGTGGCCGCCGCCACGCTCTCCGACCGGTACATCACCTCCCGCTTCCTGCCCGACAAGGCCATCGACCTCGTCGACGAGGCCGCCTCGCGGCTGCGCATGGAGATCGACTCATCCCCCGTCGAGATCGACGAACTCCAGCGTGCCGTGGACCGGCTCAAGATGGAGGAGCTGGCGATCGGCAAGGAGACCGACGCCGCCTCGCTCGAACGGCTGGAGCGGCTGCGGCGCGACCTCGCCGACAAGGAGGAGGAGCTGCGCGGCCTCACCGCCCGCTGGGAGAAGGAGAAGCAGTCCCTCAACCGGGTCGGCGAGCTGAAGGAGAAGCTCGACGAACTGCGCGGCCAGGCCGAACGCGCCCAGCGCGACGGCGACTTCGACACCGCCTCCAAGCTCCTGTACGGCGAGATCCCGACCCTGGAGCGTGACCTGGAGGCCGCCTCCGAGGCGGAGGAGGAGGTCGCGAGGGACACCATGGTCAAGGAGGAGGTCGGCGCCGACGACATCGCGGACGTCGTCGCCTCCTGGACCGGCATCCCCGCCGGGCGGCTGCTGGAGGGCGAGACGCAGAAGCTGCTGCGGATGGAGGACGAGCTGGGCAAGCGGCTCATCGGGCAGGGGGAGGCCGTGCGGGCCGTCTCCGACGCCGTACGCCGCAGCAGGGCCGGGATCGCCGATCCCGACCGGCCCACCGGGTCGTTCCTCTTCCTCGGCCCGACCGGCGTCGGCAAGACCGAGCTGGCCAAGGCGCTCGCCGACTTCCTCTTCGACGACGAGCGGGCCATGGTCCGCATCGACATGTCGGAGTACAGCGAGAAGCACAGCGTCGCCCGGCTGGTCGGCGCCCCGCCCGGATACGTCGGGTACGAGGAGGGCGGCCAGCTCACCGAGGCCGTGCGGCGGCGCCCGTACAGCGTCGTGCTGCTCGACGAGGTCGAGAAGGCGCACCCCGAGGTCTTCGACATCCTGCTCCAGGTGCTGGACGACGGGCGCCTCACCGACGGACAGGGCCGCACCGTCGACTTCCGCAACACCATCCTGGTCCTCACCTCCAACCTGGGCAGCCAGTACCTGGTCGACCCGCTGACCGGCGAGGCGGAGAAGAAGGAGCAGGTCCTGGAGGTGGTCCGGGCCTCCTTCAAGCCGGAGTTCCTCAACCGGCTCGACGACCTCGTGGTCTTCTCGGCGCTGAGCAAGGACGAGCTGAGCCGGATCGCGCGGCTCCAGATCGGCGCCCTGGCCCGGCGGCTCGCCGAGCGCCGCCTCACCCTGGAGGTCACGGACGAGGCCCTGGAGTGGCTGGCCGTCGAGGGCATGGACCCGGCGTACGGCGCCCGCCCGCTGCGCCGCCTCGTGCAGACCGCGATCGGCGACCGGCTCGCCCGGGAGATCCTCTCCGGCGAGATCAAGGACGGCGACACGGTCCGCGTGGACCGCGCCGGCGACGCCCTGATCGTCGGCCCGGCCACGAGCGGCAAAACGCTGTAGGCACGGCGCGCGATCCGGGGTCGGCCGGCCCTCCGGTCTCGGCGCGACGCACGACCGGCCCGTCACCCCCGGTGGGTGGCGGGCCGCCGCGCGTCACCGGGTGAACGCCGCGAACCGCACCACTGCCGCTCCGGCGTCCTCGCAGACCACACTCACCCGGACGGCGTGGGCGTCCACACCGTCCGGCAGGCCCCGCGCGTAGCCCGGATCCGGACACAGACCGGCGTCGGCGCCCGCGCAGGACTCCGTCGCGGGCGCGGGCGCGGGGGCGTCCGGGCAGGTGTGCGCCGGCCAGTCCTGGACACCCGTGCGCGGCATGCGGAAGGACGCGCTGCGATGAATGTCCTGGAATCCCTGCACCGCGCACTCCCCGATCGGCCGCGCGCCGTCCGGCAGGGCGGCTCCGCCGAACGCGAGCGCCTCGGAGCAGGGCACGTGGCCGGCCCTCCGCCCGCCGCCCCGGCCGTCCGATTCGGACAGGACGATGCCGCCGAGGACGATGCCGCCGAGGGCGATGAGCAACGGGAACGGGACCAGCGCAGGAAGCGTCACCAGCGCCGGAGGCGTCACGAGCGAGCGCCGCGGACAGGCCCCGTCCGGCCCGCCCCCGAGGCACCTCCGCCCCGCCTCCGGGCCCCGTCGCCGCGTTCCGTGCCCGCCCCATGGCCCGCCTTCGTCCGCCCGGCGTCCACCCGACCGGCCGGATCATGTCAGCCCAGGGCTGACAGGCCCCCGGCGGGCTTGCCACGCCCCTCCCCGCATGGGGGAGGATGGCCAGATCCGTACGAAGGGAAATTCACGGTGACCATCGACCCGTCCTCGATTCCGAACTTCGGGGGCAAGCAGCCCGAGCCGCAGCCCCAAGGACCGGCGGGCCCCGTCGTCCCGGATCAGGATCTTGTGAAGCAGCTCCTCGAACAGATGGAGCTGAAGTACGTCGTCGACGACGAGGGTGACCTCGCGGCGCCGTGGGAGCAGTTCCGTACGTACTTCATGTTCCGCGGTGAGGACGACCAGCAGGTCTTCTCGGTGCGGACGTTCTACGACCGGCCCCACCAGATCGACGAGAAGCCGCAGCTGCTGGAGTCGATCGACGACTGGAACCGGCGCACCCTGTGGCCCAAGGTGTACTCCCACACCCACGACGACGGCACGGTCCGCCTCATCGGCGAGGCGCAGATGCTGATCGGCATGGGCGTCAGCCTGGAGCACTTCGTCTCCTCGACGGTCAGCTGGGTCCGCGCCGCCATCGAGTTCGACCGGTGGCTCGTGGAGCAGCTCGGCCTGGAGCAGGAGGTCAACGAGTCGGAGAAGCCGACGGACGAGGACGGCGAATAGTCCGCCCCGTGTGAGGAGAGCCCGGCCGGGCACCGACCACCGAGGTCGTGTGCCGGGGCCGGGCTCTCGCCGTCTCCGCGCCCCGCACACGTCCCCCGCTTCGGCTTCCGCTCACCCCGCCAGTGTCTTCAGCCGCCGTACCGCCTCCTCCAGCACGGAGGTCCGCTTGCAGAACGCGAACCGGACGAAGGGGGCGCCCGCCTCCCGGTGGTCGTAGAAGACCGCGTTGGGCACGGCGACGACACCGGCGCGCTCCGGCAGGCCGCGGCAGAAGGCGAAGCCGTCGCTCTCCCCGAGGGGGCGGATGTCGGTGGTGACGAAGTACGTCCCGGCGGGGCGGTAGACGCCGAAGCCGGCCTCCTCCAGACCGGTGGCCAGCAGGTTCCGCTTGGCCTGCATGTCCTCGCGGTAGGCGGTGAAGTACGAGTCGGGCAGCGCGAGGGCCTCGGCGACGGCGTACTGGAAGGGGCCGGAGGCCACGTACGTCAGGTACTGCTTGGCGGAACGGACCGCCGTGACGAGGGCGGGAGCGGCGGTGATCCAGCCGACCTTCCAGCCCGTGAAGGAGTACGTCTTGCCGGCCGACCCGATGGTCACCGTGCGCTCGCGCATCCCCGGGAAACTTGCCAGGGGGATGTGCTCGGCCGTGTCGAAGACCAGGTGCTCGTAGACCTCGTCGGTCACCACCAGCAGGTCCCGCTCGACGGCCAGCTCGGCGATGGCGGACAGCTCGTCGCGGGTCAGAACGGTGCCCGTCGGGTTGTGCGGGGTGTTCAGCAGCAGCAGGCGGGTGCGGTCGGTGACCGCGTCCCGCAGCTCGTCGAGGTCGAGGCGGAAGGCGGCATCCCCGGTGGTGCCTCCGGCGGCACCCCCGGTGGTGCCTCCGGCGCCACCCCCGGCGGTGCCTCCGTCCGGGTGCGGGCGCAGCGTCACCGGCACCCGCGTGCCGCCCGCCATCGCGATGCAGGCCGCGTACGAGTCGTAATACGGCTCCAGCGCGACTACCTCGTCGCCGGGTTCCAGCAGGGCGAGCAGGGAGGCGGCGATGGCCTCCGTGGCGCCGGCGGTGACCAGGACGTCGGTGTCCGGGTCGAAGGACAGGCCGTAGCGGCGTTCCTGGTGGGCGGCGACGGCGGTGCGCAGCTCGGGGACGCCGGGGCCGGGCGGGTACTGGTTGCCGCGCCCGTCGCGCAGTGCCCGTACGGCGGCCTCCCGGATCTCCTCGGGACCGTCGGTGTCCGGGAAGCCCTGGCCCAGGTTGATCGCCCCGGTCCGCTGGGCCAGGGCGGACATCTCCGCGAAGATCGTCGTCCCGAACTCGGCGAGCCGGCGGTTGAGGAGGGGGCGGGCGCTGGAGCTCATGGGGGTCATGGCGGTCATCCTGCGCCGAAGCTCTGGAGTTCCTCAACTCTGCTTTGGGGCGTGGCGGCGAGGGGCATCTCCCGAGCACGCAACGAGCTCCACGACGAACTTCACAACGAGCTTCAAACAGTGAGCGAGGCGCCCAACGGGGGGTTGCTTCGGGGGAACTCCGGGTGCGAGCCCGGGAAGCGGAAGGAGGGTGACGCCATGGTCATCGGCCTCATCCTGATCGTGTTCGGTGCCCTGGTCATCGGAGGGCTGACGGCCGGCGCGCGGAGCGGCGGCGCAAGCGCCCGCGGCCGCGGAAGCAGCGGCTACCGCGGCCACGGCGGCCGCGGCAGCCGCAGCAGCTGGTGGGCCGGCGACTCGTCCTTCGGCGGGCACCACTCGGACCACTCCGGCGACGGTGGCTCGTCCTGCGGAGGCGGGTCGTCGTCCTGCGGGGGAGGGGGCGGCGGCGGATGCGGTGGAGGCAGCTGACACGGGGCAGCTGAGCTCCCGCAGGGGGAACCGCATCCCCGTCACGGGGCCCGCACCTGGGAGCGGGCCCCTCGCCCATCACGAGCGCCCGCCGGGAAAGACTCCCGGCGGGCGCTCCCACGCACCGGCGCGCGCCGGTGCGGGCGGGGTGTGCGCCCTGGTTGAACAGTTGAGCTGTGGAGCCCCCTGAGGGATGGAAACCCCACGAAGTTGGGTAAAAACGCTGTGGCGGCGCCACAGTTCATGATTCCCTCTCCACACCAACGCAGCTCCTCGGACGACCTGTTGACCCCCCTCCTGACCGGCCGACTGGGCTGAGCGGGCCGCATCCCCGGCAATGACCGGGATGCGCAGGCCCCACACCTTCCTCTCCTTGTGTGCTTGCGGAGCCGATCCATGCTCACGACCCTGAAAACCGCCTACACCGACACGCGCGCAGCCGACCTCGCCTGGGCCCTGGGACGCGAGCCGCTGCCCGCGCTCGCCAGTCTGGACCTCGAACTCACGGGCGCGAAAATGCAGTTGAGACTCCTGGGGGCGTCCCATCAAGTCCTGCTCGAGGAGGAGCGGGGCAACTGTTCCGAGACGGTGGCGTGCATCCCGGGCAGCAGCACCCCCCTTCCGCTGGGCGTCGCCAAGCGGAAGGGCGACTGGGAGTACGAGTTCGCCGCCCGCGTGGAGGTGCTGACGCCGGGCTCCTTCGCCGGACGTGCCCAGGAGCTGCTGGCCCTGGTCGCCGACCATCCGCACGGGCTGGCCGGCGTCTTCCCCGGCAGCCCGCACGCCTTCACCGCGCTGCTGGCGCATCGTCACGAGGGGCAGGTGCACTGGCGGACCTGGCACGCCTACCCGCAGGACGGCCACTTGGTGGCGACCCGGACCCGGGTGGGTGTCCGAGTGCCGACGTCGCAGCTCAGCCCGTCCGGGGTGTGAGCGGGTGCGGTGCGGGTCCGGGCGGGATAAACCTGGGCTGCCCAATGGGACGTCAGTTTCACACGTGTGGGTGACGAACCGCAGTGTGGTAGTGACGTAACGTCACCCCGTGATCGAACCGCACGCGCCCGCCCCGCCCGGCTCTCCGCCGTCCTGGGGTGGCCCCGGCGGCTCTTCCGGCTCCGCGGGCGGCACGTCGTCCGGCCCGCCCGGTTCATCCGGTTCGCCTGGTTCATCCGGCCTGTCCGGCTCCTCCGGCCCGTACGGTTCCTCGGGTTCCTCCGGCTCCTCCGGCCCCGGTGGGCCGGCGCGACTGCCCGTACGCCCGGCCGTCGGGCGGTTCCTGGTGCTGGCCGGCGTGTTCGTCTGCGCGGCCTGCGGGCTCGTGTACGAACTCGAACTCGTCGCCCTCGCCTCGTACCTGATCGGCGACTCGGTCACCCAGGCGTCCGTCGTCCTGTCCGTCATGGTCTTCGCCATGGGCCTCGGCTCACTCGCCGCCAAACGGCTGCGCAGGTTCGCGGCGGCGGGCTTCGGTGCGGTCGAGGCCGTCCTCGCCCTCGTCGGCGGTTCCAGCGCGATGGTGCTGTACGCCGTCTTCGCCTGGACCGGCGGCTGGGGCGGCCTGTGGGCCGACGGCCCGCGCTTCCTGCTGGTCGCCTTCTCGCTCACCATCGGCGTGCTGATCGGTGCCGAGGTACCGCTGCTCATGGAGCTGATCCAGCGCGTCCGCCGCCAGGACGCCGGCGGTGCCGTCGCCGACCTGTTCGCCGCGGACTACGTCGGCGCGCTCGTCGGCGGCCTCGCCTTCCCCTTCGTACTGCTGCCCTTCCTCGGCCAGCTCACCGGCGCGCTGCTGACCGGTACCGTCAACGCCGTGGTGGGCGCTGCCCTGGTCCTCGGCCTGTTCCGGCGGGACATGACCCGGCGGGCCCGCTGGCTGCTGCTGACCGCCAACGCCGTCGTACTCGCCCTCCTCGCCACGGCGACCGTCCTCGCCGACGACTTCGAACGGGCCGCCCGGCACGCCGTGTACGGCCAGGACGTCCGCGTGGCCGTCCGGACCGACGTACAGGAAGTGGTCCTCACCGGCGACACCGACGGCCGGCCCCTCGGCCTGTTCCTGGACGGCCGGCTGCGGGTCAGCGGCAGTGACGAGCGGCGGTATCACGAGGCCCTGGTGCACCCCGTCATGAGCGGCCCGCACGCGCGCGTACTGATCCTCGGCGGCGGCGACGGCCTCGCCGCGCGGGAGGTGCTGCGCCACCCGGGCGTGCGCCGCGTCGACGTCGCCGAACTCGACCCCGGACTCGCCCGGCTGGCCCGGCACGACCCCGGCCTGTCCGCACTGAACGAGCACGCCTACGGCGATCCGCGCATCCGCGTCACCACGGCGGACGCCTTCCGCCGGCTGCGCTCGACGCCCACCGCGACGTACGACGTGGTGATCTCGGACCTGCCCGACCCGGGCATCACGGCCAGCACGAAGCTGTACTCGCAGGAGTTCTACGGCCTGCTGCGGCGGGTGCTCGCCCCCGACGGCCGGCTGGTCGTGCACGCCGGCCCGGTCTCCGCACGCCCGCGGGCCTTCTGGACGGTGGACGCGACGCTCCGCGCGGCCGGACTGCGGACCGCCCCCTACCGCGTCGCCGCCCGGGACACCGGCTTCGCACCGGGCCCCGACCGCGCCGCCGCCGCCCCGAACGCCCCCCGTGACTGGGGCTTCCTCCTGGCCGCCCGCAAGCCCCCCGTCCTGCGCCTCGCACCGACGGCCCTCCGTCCCCGCACCCTCACGCCCCGGTCCCTGGCCCAGGACGCCCGCGCCGCATCCCGGACCCGGATCCCCGGCCTGCCACCGTCGACGCTGGTGCATCCGCGGCACTGAAGCCCGCCCCCCCCGGCCCCCGGTGCCCGGTGCCCGGTGCCCGGTGCCCGGTGCCCGGTGCCGGTGATGGTGCCGGTGCCGGTGCCCCGTCCCCCCCCGCCCTCCGTACGAACGAGCGCGTTACATGTGGCGGCCCGACCCTCCCCCGGGTACGGGACGGACCGCCGCACCCCCCTGTCCCTGCGGATCGTTCGCACCGAGAACCTATGGCCGTCCCGCTCGTCCCGAATTCCGCAGGGGGTGGATACCGGGCTCAACCCAGTGAGGTAGGCGCCCGGTTCCTGCAACTTGCGCGGTACGGCGGAAGGATGACGCCGCCGCCGAACGGGCGGAATTACGCTGCCGCAATGCGCCTGCACCCCCTGGCGGCCGACGGCCTGATCGCCGCGGCGCTGACGACCGTGGCCGTTCTGCTCGGCACCGAGGCCGTCGCCCAGGGGTGGCCCGCGCTCGACCCGCTCGCCTGGACGCTCGTCGCCCTGCTGAACCTTCCGCTCGCCCTGCGCACCCGCGCCCCCGTCACCGTCTGTATCGTCGTCCACGCCTGCTGGACGGTCTACGTCACCCTCGGCTACTGGCCCGTGGTCGGCTCCTTCGGCCCCATGCTCGCCGTCTACACCGTCGCCTCCCTGCGCCCCACCCGCACCGCGGCCGCCTGCGCCGCCCTGCTCGCCGGCGTCTGGATCCACGCCGGAGTGGTCAGCGACGCCGAGGCGATGGCGTCGGTCGTGGGGCAGGCGGTGGGCTTCCCGCTGGTGCTCTGGCGGTTCGGCTACGTCGCCCGCCGGACCGGCGAACTCACCCGGCAGCTGCGCGCCGAACAGGCGGACCGGGCCAGGCGCGAGGTGGCCGAGGAACGCGTCCGGATCGCCCGTGAGCTGCACGACGTGGTCGCCCACCACATCGCGGTCATCAACGTCCAGGCCGGACTGGCCCGCTTCGTCTTCCACTCCGACGCCCGCACCGCGCGCGGCGCCCTGGACACCGTCGAGGACGCCAGCGGCGAGGCCCTCGCCGAACTGCGCCGCATGCTCGGGCTGCTGCGTGCCGACGGCGTCCAGGGCGCGGTCGGCGCCCCCGCTCCCGGCCTCGGCCAACTGGACGAGATGGTGTCGCGGGTGCGCTCCGGCGGCGTGGGCGTGGAACTGCGCGTGACGGGCGCACCGCGTCCTCTGCCGCCCGGCGTCCAGCTCTGCGTCTACCGGGTGGTGCAGGAGGCCCTCACCAACGTGCTCAAGCACGCCCCCGGAGCGAACGCCGCCGTCCAACTCGCCTACCGTGCGGGCGAGGTGACGGTGTCCGTGACGGACGACGGCCGGGGCGGGGCAGGCCGGGAGGGGACGGAATCGGCCACAATCCCCGAGCGCGGCGGCCACGGGTTGATCGGGATGCGGGAGCGGGCCAAGCTCTACGGCGGGACGATCGTCGTCGGCCCGCGCAGCGAGGGGGGATTCGGCGTGCGCCTGACCCTGCCGACGCCGGTACACACCGCACGCCGGGGAGACGCCCCCAGAGAATGACCGACGCAGACGGCTCCACGGCCCGACCACCGGACGCCCCGATCAGGCTGCTCGTCGTCGACGACCAGTTCCTCGTCCGCAGCGGACTGGCCGCGCTGCTGCGCGCCGCCCCGGGCATGGAGGTCGTCGGTGAGGCGTCCGACGGCGCCGAGGCGGTGGCGCTGGCCGCGCGGACCCGGCCGGACGTCGTCCTCATGGACATCCGCATGCCCGGCATGACCGGCATCGAGGCCACCCGGCGGATCCTCGCCGAGGCGGTCGACCCCGCCCCCCGCGTCCTCGTCCTGACCACCTTCGACCTGGACGAGTACGTGTACGGCGCCCTGCGGGCCGGCGCCTCCGGGTTCCTGCTCAAGGACGCGGGACCCGAACGGCTGCTGGCCGCGGTCGGCGCGGTGCACGGCGGCGACGCGCTGTTCGCCCCCACGGTCACCCGGCGCCTGGTCGAGGCGTTCACACGGATGTCGGACACGGGCCGGCCGGGCCCCTCGGACCCGGGCCCGCCGCCCGAGCTGACGGCGCTGACCACCCGCGAGGCCGAGGTCCTGAAACTGGTGGCCCGTGGCCTGAACAACGCCGAGGCCGCCGACCGCCTGTTCATCAGCGAGGCCACGGTGAAGACCCACCTCAACCGCACGATGACCAAGCTGGGCCTGACCAGCAGGGCGCAGGCGGTGGTGGTGGCGTACGAGGCGGGACTGGTGACGCCGGGGGGCACGGGAGATCACGGGTGACTTTGCGCAGCCGGGGGGTGTATCGGGCGCCCGCTGGGTAGGGTGGCGTGACATGGAGCATGAGGTGTTCGTTCCGGTTCCGGCCGAGCGGCTCAGGGACGTACTGGCCGACCCCGCCCGGGTCGCCCGGGCCGTCCCGGGGCTCCAGCAGGACGCCGGTGCCGAGCCCGTCGCGGGTCGGCTGAAGGTGCGCATCGGCAGTCACTCCATCACCTACCGGGGCTCCCTGCGCCTGTCCGCGCGGGAGGACGGTGCGTACGTCGTCGAGGGCGACGCCGGCGAGTCGCGCGGCACCGGCACGGTCACGCTCGCGCTCACCCTCCGCGTGGCGGACGCCGACGGCGGCTCCACTCTCACGTTCGCCGGGACGGCCACCGCGGACGGGCGCGTGACGGAACTGCCCGAGGAGTCGGTGGCCTCGGCCACGATCCGGCTGCTGACCCGGTTCGCGGAGAACCTGGGCGCGGCGGCGGAGCGGGAGCCGGGGCAGTCCGCGGCGCGGACGGAGCCGCAGCGCACCTCCGTCTTCGACACCCAGGTGCCCCCGCCCTCCCTCACGGACACGGACACGGACACGGACGAGGGTGATCCGGGCGAGCAGGGTGATCCGGATGACCAGGAGGAACAGGGTAAGCGGGACAAGCAGGGCGAGTCGGACGGGCCGGACAGGGAAGGCGGGCCGGAGGAGCACGAGGGGCCGGGGCCGGATACCCCTGGAGCTCCCGCGGCTCCCGGAGCGCCTGCCGCCCCCGCCACCCCCAGCGCCGCCCCCAGCGCCCCCGGCACTCCCGAGGCCGCGGAGCCGCCCCCTGCCGAGGCCGCGCACGCGCGCCGCACGATGATCGGCCGCAGCGCCGAGGAAGTGGACCACGCCCCGCCGCGCGGCCGGTACGCCCCCGTCCCCGCCCCCCAGGCGGGCGCGGCCGGTGCTCCCCTGCGCTGGGCCGCTCCGGCGGCGGCGCTGGTCGTGGCGTCGGCGATCGTGGTGGGCCGCGCCCTGCGCAGGCGTCGCTGAACCGTCACCGGCTGCCGTTGAACCGTCACCGTTTCCCACTGAACCGTGACCGGTTGCCGCCGAACCGTCACCGGTCCCCGCCGGCCGGGCGGCCGTGCCCGGGTCCCCTTGATCGCCCCAGTAGGGTCATGACGTGAGTAACGAACCCATCACGCTGACCGCGGGTGACGCGGAGGCGACCGTGCTGCCGGGCAACGGCGGCCGGATCGGCGGGCTGCGCGTCGGCGGCACGGAACTGCTCCGCCAGGGCGAGCGCTACGGCTGCTTCCCGATGGTCCCCTGGTGCGGCCGGATCCGCGAGGGCCGCTTCCGGGACGGCGCCGTCGTCCACCGGATGCCGCTCAACTCCCCGCCGCACGCCATCCACGGCACCGCCCGCGACGCCGCCTGGCGCACCGCCCGCGTCACCGGCGACGAGGCCGTCATCACGTACGACCTCACCGACCCCTGGCCCTACTCCGGCCGCGTCACCCAGGTGATCGCCCTCACCGGGGACGCGCTGACGCTGACGATGTCGGTCGAGACGTACGAGTCGTCGTTCCCGGCGCAGATCGGCTGGCACCCCTGGTTCAACCGCACCCTCGGCGGCGCGGACGGCGCGGACGGCGCGGACGGCGCGGGTGTCACGATCGCCTTCGACGCCGCCTGGCAGGAGGAGCGCGGCGACGACCACCTGCCCACCGGCAACCGCGTCGACCCGAAGCCGGGCCCATGGGACGACTGTTTCGGCATGCCGGACGGCGTCGACGTCACCCTCACCTGGCCGGAGCGGCTGGAGCTGAGGGTGACCAGCCCGGAGCAGTGGGCCGTGGTCTACGACGAGCAGGAGGCCGCCGTCTGCGTGGAGCCGCAGACCGGCCCGCCCAACGGTCTGAACACCCTCCCGCGCCTGGTCACACCCCTGGAGCCGCTGGAGGCCACCACGACCTGGAGCTGGCGCCGCCTTTAAGCTGGCGTACATGACGGACGTACGCGGCGCGCTGCTGCAGCAGATCAAGGACAAGGCCGTGGTGCACGGCAAGGTGACCCTCTCCTCGGGTCTCGAGGCCGACTACTACGTCGACCTGCGCCGGATCACCCTGGACGGCGAGGCCGCGCCGCTGGTCGGGCAGGTGCTGCTGGACCTGACCGCCGACCTGGACTTCGACGCGGTGGGCGGGCTGACCATGGGCGCCGACCCGGTCGCCGCGAGCATGCTGCACGCGGCCGCCGCGCGCGGGAGGCGACTGGACGCCTTCGTCGTCCGCAAGGCCGCCAAGGCGCACGGGCTGCAGCGCCGCGTCGAGGGTCCGGACATCAGGGGCCGCCGCGTCCTGGTCGTCGAGGACACCTCCACCACCGGCGGCTCCCCGCTCACCGCCGTCGAGGCCGTGCGCGAGGCCGGTGCCGAGGTCGTGGCCGTGGCGACGATCGTCGACCGGGCCACGGGCGCCGCCGAGAAGATCCAGGAGGGCGCCGGGGTGCCGTACCGGTACGCGTACGACAAGGACGAGCTGGGCCTGGACTGAGCCTCGGACGGTGGTCGGCCGGACGTCCGGCGGACGTCCACTCGGAGTATCCCGCTTCGTCTGGAAAGATGGGGCCGACGATGACGTCGCCCCCCAGGTCTAGGTCAGGGCCGTAAGCACGTTTCACGCCCCCCGCACATACAAGGAGCGGACAGATGCCCATCGCAACTCCCGAGGTCTACAACGAGATGCTGGACCGGGCGAAGGCAGGAAAGTTCGCCTACCCGGCCATCAACGTGACCTCTTCCCAGACGCTGCACGCGGCCCTGCGCGGTTTCGCGGAGGCGGAGAGCGACGGCATCATCCAGATGTCCACCGGCGGCGCCGAGTTCCTGGGCGGCCAGCACAACAAGGACATGGTGACCGGCGCCGTCGCCCTCGCCGAGTTCGCGCACATCGTGGCCGAGAAGTACGACGTCACCGTCGCCCTGCACACGGACCACTGCCCGAAGGACAAGCTCGACGCCTACGTGCGGCCGCTGCTGGCGGTCTCCGAGGAGCGCGTCAAGGCCGGCCGCAACCCGCTGTTCCAGTCCCACATGTGGGACGGCTCCGCGGAGACGCTCTCCGACAACCTCTCCATCGCCACGGAGCTGCTGGAGCGCGCCCGCGCCGCCAAGATCATCCTCGAGGTCGAGATCACCCCGACCGGCGGCGAGGAGGACGGCGTCTCCCACGAGATCAACGACTCCCTCTACACCACGGTCGACGACGCGGTCCGCACCGTCGAGGCGCTGGGCCTGGGCGAGAAGGGCCGCTACCTGCTCGCCGCGTCCTTCGGCAATGTGCACGGCGTGTACAAGCCGGGCAACGTCGTGCTCCGCCCCGAGCTGCTCAAGGAGCTGAACGAGGGCGTCGCCGCCAAGTACGGTCAGCCGGCCGGCAGCAAGCCGTTCAACTTCGTCTTCCACGGCGGCTCCGGCTCCTCCGCCGAGGAGATCGCGACCGCGCTGGAGAACGGCGTGGTCAAGATGAACATCGACACGGACACCCAGTACGCCTTCACGCGTCCGGTCGCCGACCACATGTTCCGCAACTACGACGGCGTCCTGAAGGTCGACGGCGAGGTCGGCGACAAGAAGACCTACGACCCGCGCACCTGGGGCAAGCTGGCCGAGGCCGGCATGGCCGCGCGTGTCGTCGAGGCCTGCGGGCACCTGCGCTCGGCGGGTCAGAAGATCAAGTAGCGGCGGGTGGCGCGGTCGTCCGCGCCGCCCGCGACGGGCTCGGCACCCCGGGATTCGCCCGGGTTGCCGGGCCCTCGTACGTATGCCGGCGGCATGGCGCAGACTTGTGCCATGGCCATTCACGAGAACCTCCTCGGGGGACCGCCCCCGACCCACCTCCCCGACGACCCCGGGCCGCGCGAACTGCTGGCGGGCGGGGCGACCGCCGCCGACGTCGCCGCGAAGTACCCGACGTCCTCCCTGGCCTGGGCCCGGCTGGCCGACGAGGCGTTCGAGCGGGGCAGCACCGTCGAGTCGTACGCGTACGCCCGCACGGGCTACCACCGCGGCCTGGACTCCCTGCGCCGCAGCGGCTGGAAGGGGCACGGTCCGGTGCCCTGGGAGCACGAGCCGAACCGCGGCTTCCTGCGCGCCCTGCACGCCCTCGCCCGCGCCGCCCAGGCGATCGGCGAGAAGGAGGAGTACGAGCGCTGCAGCCAGTTCCTGAAGGACTCCTCGCCGACGGCGGCCGACGTACTCGGCTGACCCGGGGACCGGACACGTCCCGGCCCGTCCGCCTCGCGCGGGCGGGCCTTGCGGTTTCCTGCGACGATTGCGGAAGATGCCGTGTGGGGACCGGGGCCCCGTGTCGGTAACGGCAGGGCGGACCGCTACCCGGAGTGCACATCAGGAGACAGCGATGTCCCACGACGCCCCGAATCTCGACTTCGAGGGCAGCACGCCGTACGAGGACTATGTCAAGGCGGACGTGCTCACCCATCTCCAGCACACCCTCTCCGACGATCCCGGAGAGATGGTCTTCCTGGTCACGACCCAGGTCATGGAGCTGTGGTTCACCGTCATCGTCCACGAGTGGGAGACCGCGGCCCGCGCCCTGCGCGAGGACCGGATCCAGGTGGCGACCGACGCGCTCAAGCGCTCGGTGCGGGAGCTGGAGGCGCTGAACGCCTCCTGGACGCCGCTCGCGGGCCTGACGCCCGCCCAGTTCAACTCCTACCGGAGTGCCCTCGGCGAGGGCTCCGGCTTCCAGTCGGCGATGTACCGCCGCCTGGAGTTCCTGCTCGGCGACAAGTCCGCGTCCATGCTCGTTCCGCACCGCGGCGCCCCGCGCGTCCACGCGGAGCTGGAGAAGGCGCTGCACGAGCCGAGCCTGTACGACGAGGTGGTCCGGCTGCTGTCCCGGCGCGGGTACGACATCCCGGACGCCGTGCTCCGGCGCGACGTCACCCGGAAGTACGAGCCGGCCCCGGAGGTGGAGGCCGCCTGGACGGCCGTCTACTCCGGTGACCAGAACGGCGAGCTGGCCCGCCTCGGCGAGGCGCTCACCGACGTCGCCGAGCTGGTGTGGCGCTGGCGCAACGACCACCTGGTCGCCACCCGCCGCGCGATGGGCTCCAAGACCGGCACGGGCGGCTCCGCCGGGGTGGCCTGGCTGGAGAAGCGGGCCCGCGGCAACGTGTTCCCCGAGCTGTGGACGGCGCGGTCGTATGTCTGAACTTCTCGAACCGGTGACTGAGGCCGAGAAGCTGGACGCCGCCGACGAGCTGGCGGCACTGCGCGAGCGGTTCGTCCTGGACGACGTCGTCTACCTGGACGGCAACTCGCTCGGCGCCCTCCCGGCCGGCGTCCCCGCGCGCGTGGAGGACGTCGTACGCCGCCAGTGGGGCGAGCTGCGCATCCGGTCGTGGGAGGAGAGCGGCTGGTGGACCGCGCCCGAGCGGATCGGCGACCGGATCGCCCCGCTGGTCGGGGCGGCGGACGGGCAGATCGTCGTGGGCGACTCGACGAGCGTCAACGTGTTCAAGGCGCTCGTCGCGGCGGTACGGATGGCGGGTGCGGACCGGGACGAGATCCTCGTCGACGCCACCACCTTCCCCACGGACGGCTACATCGCCGAGTCGGCGGCCCGGATGACGGGCCGGACCCTGCGCCCGGTCACCCCGTCCGAGGTTCCGTCGGCGCTCGGGGACCGTACCGCCGCGGTCCTGCTCAACCACGTCGACTACCGCACGGGCCGGCTGCACGACCTGCCCGCGCTCACGGCCGCGGCGCACGCGGCGGGGGCGTACGCCGTCTGGGACCTGTGCCACAGCGCGGGCGCGCTGCCGGTCGGCCTCGACGAGCACGGCGTCGACCTGGCGGTCGGCTGCACCTACAAGTACCTCAACGGCGGACCCGGTTCGCCCGCCTACCTGTACGTGCGCCGCGACCTCCAGGACCGCTTCGACTCCCCGCTGCCGGGCTGGAACTCGCACGCCGAGCCCTTCGGTATGCGGCCCGGGTACGCCCCGGCGTCCGGCGCGGTGCGCGGCCGGGTCGGTACGCCGGACATCCTCTCCATGCTCGCCCTGGAGGCGGCGCTGGAGGTGTGGGACGGGGTGTCGGTGGAAGCGGTACGGGCCAAGTCCCTGGCGCTGACCGACTTCTTCCTGCGCTGCGTCGGGGAGTACGTGCCGGACGGCCGGTTGGAGTCGCTGACACCGGCGGCGCACGCCGAGCGGGGCAGCCAGGTCGCGCTGCGCTGTGCCGATGCCGGGGACGTGATGAAGCGGCTGATCGAGCGCGGGGTGGTCGGTGACTTCCGCGCCCCGGACGTCCTGCGCTTCGGCTTCACCCCGCTGTACGTCGGCTTCGCGGACGTGGAGCGGGCGGCGCGGGTGCTGGCGGAGACGTCGGCCGATACGCCGACGGAGACGCCGGCCGATACGCCGGTGTGACGGGCGGGTGAGGGCCGGGCGCTCCGCTCGGTCCTCACCCAGCGTTACATCCCCATGTCCGCGCACGTCACCGGCCTGATAGCGTCCCGCCAACGGCCGATTTCATTCCCCCCGAGCCGCCAACACCGTTTTGCCGCTGAGAGGTTGAGCATGCCGGACGCCGCCGCAGAACCGGGCACCGCTGCCGCGAGGGCCGCCGCGGAGGCCGCCGAGCAGAAATCGGCCTTCTCGCACCCGGTCGTCGACCCCGACAGCACCGCCGTGTACGGCGACCACCCGGACCAGGTGATCGACTTCTACGTCCCGCGCGGCGTGGGGGTTTTGGGCGGCTCGGGGGCTCCGGGCGGCGCGGGGGGCTTGGGCGGCGCGGGGGGCTTGGGCGGTGCCGCCCCCGTCGTGGTGGTCCTGCACGGAGGTTCGTGGCGGGCGCCGTACGACCGGCGCCATGTCAGCCCGTTCGCCGGCTTCCTGGCCCACCGGGGCATCGCCGTCGCCAGCGTGGAGTACCGGCGCGGTACGGAGGGCGGGGACGGTCTGGTCGCGGGGCGGTGGCCCGACACCTTCGACGATGTCGCCGCCGCGCTGGACGCGCTGCCCGCTCTGGTGCGGCAGCACCTTCCGCAGGCCGACGCGCGCCGGATCGTGCTCACCGGCCACTCCGCCGGCGGTCACCTCGCCCTGTGGGCGGCCGCCCGGCATCTGCTGCCCGCAGACGCACCTTGGCGCACCGACCGCCCGGCACCCCTGCGCGGCGTGGTCGCCCTCGCGCCGATCGCGGACTTCGAGATCGCCGACAAGCTCGACGTGTGCGGCGGGGCGGCCCGGCAACTCCTCGGCGGCGCGGAGCGGTTCGCCGAACGCCGGCCCTACGCCGATCCGGCCCTGCTGCTGCCCACCGGCATCGCGACGACCCTCGTCCAGGGCCGTGCCGACGTGGACGTCCCGCAGGCGGTCGCCGAGGCGTATGCCGACGCGGCGGCCAAGGCGGGGGAGGTGGTGGGCGTGACGCTGCTGGAGGACGTCGGCCACTACCCGCTGATCGATCCGGCGGCGGACGCGTGCGCGGTGGTGGCGGAGGAGATCGCACAACTGGCCTGGTGAGGCCGGGGCCGTACCTGTTGGGCGGGCCCGGTCGTACCCGTAGTACCTGAGAGCTACCCGGCAGGTGAGTTCCCTGGCGGGACGCGGGTTACCCGGCGCGATTCATAACTTCCCTTACAGACAAGCCCGATGGTCGGGCGAGCTGGAGGGGAGAGGCCATGGGGCCCGGGACGACGGTACGTTGGCGGCGGCGCGTGAACAGATGGCGTCGCACTGTCCTCGCCGCGCTCATCTGTGGTGCCGTGGTCCTTCCCCTCTCCGGTGCCGCGCGCCCCCAGATCCCCGCTCCGGCTCCCGCCGCACTCGCGGCCCCGACGGCGGACACGCTGGAGGAGGCGTACGCCGCCAACCGGGCCAACGCCGCCGAGGCGGCCCGGATGGCGGCCGCCCACGGGGACCGGCACCGCGCGGCGGCGGACCGCTCGATGGCCGACCCGTCCCGGCGGCTGCTCGCCTTCGACGGCCGGGGGGCCGGACTGGCCACGGAGGTCTTCGGCGACCTGTCCCACGCCGACCGCGTCGCCGTCCTGGTCCCGGGCTCCGACACGAGCCTCGACACGTACGGCCGGTTCCGTGCCGCCGCCCTGGCCCTGCACCGGCAGCTCGCCGCCCAGACGCCCGAGGGCGGTGGCACCGCGGTCGTGGCCTGGCTGGGCTACGAGACACCGGGCACCGTGAGCACCGCGGTCGCCACGACCGACCGTGCCGACCGTGCCGCCCCGAAGCTGCGCGCCCTGGTCGACACCCTGCGCGGGATCACCGCCCCCGGCGCCCGTCTCGCCCTCCTGTGCCACTCCTACGGCTCGGTGGTCTGCGCCCGCGCCGCCGACGGCCTGGACGTCGCCGACATCGCCCTGGTCGGCAGCCCCGGCACCGGCGCGGACACCGCCGCGGGCCTCGGCACCGGTGCCCGGGTCTGGGCGGCACGCGGGGCCGACGACTGGGTGGAGCACGTTCCGCACCTCAGCGCCGGCCTCTTCGGCACCACCGTCGGCTTCGGCACCGACCCGGTCTCCCCGGATTTCGGCGCGCGGGTCTTCGCGGCCGGCGGGGGCGGCCACAGCGACTACTTCGACACCGGCTCCGTCTCCCTGACCAACCTGGCCCGGATCGCCCTGGGCGAGACCACGGAGGTGACCCATGCCTGACGTGCCCCGAGCGACGCGGCCGAGTCCTCCGCGCGAGGCGCCCGGCCGGTGGCGCGCTGAAGCCGCCCGGCAGGGTCCGTGTCGCACCGCCGCCCGGCAGAATCCGTGTCGCACCGCCGTCCGGCAGGGGCTGCGCCGGGCCGCCGCCCGGATCGACGCCGCCACGCCCGCCTCGCGTGACCGGGCCGTCGACGCCCTGCGCGCCTTCGCCATCCTCGGCGTGGTCCTCGGCCACTGGCTGGTGACGGCCCTGGTCGCCGACGGCAACAGCCTGCGCGCGGCCAGCCCGCTGCGGGACATGCCCTGGCTGTCCCCGATCTCCTGGGTCTTCCAGACCCTCGCCGTGTTCTTCCTGGTCGGCGGCCATGTCGCCACCCGCGGCCACGCGTCGGCCCGAGCCCGCGGCACGTCCTACGGCCCTTGGCTGTCCGCCCGGTTGTCCCGGCTGTTCCGCCCGGTCGCGGCCGTCCTCACCCTGTGGACGGTGACGGCGGCGCTGCTCCTCCTGACGGGCGCGGAGTTCGTGACCGTCCACACCCTGGTGAAGCTGGCCCTGTCCCCGCTGTGGTTCCTGCTGGTCTTCGCCGTGCTGACGGCGGCGACCCCGCTGCTGACTCGTCTGCATCCGCTGTGGCCGCTGGTCGTCGTCCTCCACGTCGACCTGCTGCGCTTCGGATTCGGCGCCCCGTCCTGGATCGGCTGGATCAACCTCGCGGCCGGCTGGCTGGTCCCCTACTCCCTCGGCGCCGCCTGGACCCGCGGCGAACTGGACCGCCGAGCGGGCTGGATCCTGCTCACCGGTGGTACGGCGGCGACCGCCGCGCTCGTCGCCTGGGCGGGCTACCCGGCGTCGATGGTCGGCGTCCCCGGCGCCGAGGTGTCGAACCTCAACCCGCCGACGCTGGCCGCCGTCACCTTCGGCCTGGCGCAGTGCGGCCTCGCCCTGCTGCTGCGCGAGCGGCTGCGTCGCGCGATGCGGCGGCCCATGGCATGGGCCGCGGTCGCACTGGTCAACCTCTCCGCGATGACGATCTTCCTGTGGCACCAGACCGCGTTGATGGCGACCACGGCCACCGGCCTCCTGGCGGGCCGCCTGCCAGGCCTGCACACGCTCCCCGGCGGCCTGGACTGGGTCGCGGCCCGGCTCGTCTGGCTGCCGGTGTTCGCGCTCGTCCTGGGAGGCTGCTGGGCCGCCTTTCGCTCCTTCGAGCGCGGTGGCGGCCGGCGCCGCACCCGGGTCGTGCGCTCCCATCGCCCGCCGGGCCGGACGAGGGCGGAGGGGGCACGTCATGTCTAGGGTGGGCCGTGTGATGCGAAGGGGGAGCCGGCTGATGACCAAGGGCGGCCGGGTCGAGCGGGTGCTGCGGGTGCTGCACGACGACCTGTGGACCTGGCGGGCGGATCCGCTGCCGCCGTCGGTGTGGCTGCGCTGGTTCCCGCACGGGGTCGTCTGTCTGGCCGCCCTGGGCGTGCTGCTCGGTGACGCGGCCCAGCTCGACGACAACGGCGGGATCGACGCCGGGTTCGCCTTCGTGATCGCCCTCGCCCAGGCCGGCGCGATGGTGCTGGCACTGTGGCGGCCGGTCGCGGGGTGGTGGCTGTCGACGGCGGCCATGCTGGTGGGGGCCTTCGCCCTGCGGGCCGAGATGGTCGCGGAGGACTACGAGTTCACCTGGCCCTGGACGGCCGCCGGGATCATCGGGCACCTGTTCGTGCTGCTGCTGCTCGCGCTGCGGGTCCGCACCCGGGTGTCCGCGGAGGCGCTGGCCCTGACCGCCCTCGTCACCTACGTCGTGCAGGGCCTGGTGGGCGGGCGGAACTACCAGCCGACCGGCCAGCTCGCCGTCATCCTGTTCGCGGTCGTCGTTCTGCTCGGCACCGCCCTGCGCGGCCGCCGCGAGGCCCGCACGGAACTCGCGCAGCAGACCTCGCTCACCGCCGAGGAGAGAGCCCGGCGCACCCTGCTGGAGGAGCGCGGCCGCATCGCCCGCGAGCTGCACGACGTGGTCGCCCACCACATGTCGGTGATCTCCATCCAGGCCCAGGTCGCCCCCCTCCTCGTCGAGAATCCGCCGGACGAGCTGAAGGAGAACCTCGCGGGCATCCGACAGAACGCGCTGGAGGCCCTCACCGAACTGCGCCGGGTGCTGGGCGTGCTGCGCTCCGAGCACCCCGACGCTCTGGAGGCGCCCGACGGGACGGACGCCGCCCCGCACGCCCCGCAGCCCACCCTCGACCGGCTCGACGCGCTGGTGGAAAACATCCGGGCCGCCGGTCTGACCGTCACCACCGAGACGAGCGGGACACGCAGACCCCTGCCGCCCGGTGTGGAGCTGTCGGCGTACCGGATCGTGCAGGAGGCGCTCAGCAACGTCCTGCGGCACGCGCCCGGCGCGACCGCCCGGGTCCACCTCACACACCTTCCGATCGGGCTGCGCGTGGAGGTCTCCAACACGCGGCCGACGCGTTCCCCGGCACCCTCTCAGGGGGCGGGACACGGGCTGCTCGGCATGCGGGAACGGGTGGCGATGCTCGACGGCACCCTGACGGCGCAGACACTGCCGGGCGGTGGCTACCAGGTGGCCGCGTTCCTGCCGGCCGACGGCCCCGACCCTCCCTCCCACCCTTCGGCCCACCCCTCCGCTCACCACCCCACCGAGGACCACACCCCATGACGACCAGCAGCAACGGCCGCGTGATCCGCGTGCTGATCGCCGACGACCAGCAGATGGTCCGGCAGGGTTTCACCGTGCTGCTCAACACCCAGCCCGACATCGAGGTGATCGGGCAGGCGGTGGACGGCCTGGACGCCGTGGCCAAGGTCGCCGAGACGGCACCGGACGTGGTCCTGATGGACATCCGCATGCCGGAGCTGGGCGGCATCGAGGCCACCCGCCGCATCACCGGGGCGACCGAGAAGATCAGGGTGCTGGTGCTGACCACCTTCGACCTCGACGAGTACGTGTACGAGGCGCTGCGGGCCGGCGCGTCCGGGTTCCTGCTCAAGGACGCCTCCGCCGACCAGCTCGCCGACGCGGTCCGGGTGGTGGCGGCCGGCGACGCGCTGCTCGCGCCGGGCATCACCCGGCGGCTGATCGCCGAGTTCTCCCGGCTGGACGACCGGCCGCGCGGCCCGTTGAAGACCCGCGTCGGCGAGCTGACCGAGCGGGAGACCGAGGTGCTCGCCCTGATCGCACAGGGCCTGTCGAACGCGGAGATCGCCCAGCGACTGGTGGTCGCCGAGCAGACGGTGAAGACCCACGTGGGCCGGATCCTGGTGAAGCTGGGCCTCAGGGACCGCACGCAGGCGGCGGTGTTCGCCTACGAGTCGGGCCTGGTGCGACCGTCCGGGTACTGATGTCCGGGGTGCCGAGCGGGGCGGGCGCGTAGTACCTGAGGCGGATGCCGAAGGACCCCTCTCACTGGTGACGACGGTGCCCACCGGCACCGCCTACCGTTGCGAACGTGACCGAGACGACCCAGACGACCACGCCTGCCGGAGACGGAAGCGGATCGCGCAGCCCCGAGTACCGGCTGGCCGTGAATGCCCTGAGCGGGCTGCGCGAGGACCTGTTCCACGACGCCTTCGCCTACCGTCCGCTGCCTCGCACGGCCGCGTACGGGCCGGTGATCCGCCGCCTCCCGGCCCGGATGCGGCCCCACGCGGCCCGCCTCCCGTACGCGGTGGTGGCCGCCGCCGCGCTGCTGTGCTTCTGGGGCGGATCGGTGGGCAGCGGCACGTCCGACGGTCTTCCGGCCCTGCTGTCCGGGGTGATCTGCGCGCTCCCGGTGCTGGCCACGCTGGTCCGGCCGGTCGGTGCCTTCTGGATGTCCATGGCGGCGACCCCGGTGGTGTCGTTGCTCGGCAGCAGCTGGGGCGACTGGCCGTGGCTGCCCGGCACGTTCATGTGCCATCAGGCGGTGCTGGTGATCGTGGCCATACGCACCCGGCCCCGTACGGCAGCCTGGATGTGGGCCCTGACCGCGGCCTACGGCTTCGTCGTCGAGACGCTGTTCGGCGCCGGCCACTTCAGCACCAACTCGGCACCGCTGCTGACCGTCTCCGCCTTCGCCCTCCTGGTGGTCTCCGTCTGGCACATCCGGCGCGACGCCCGTCAGCAGGTGAGCGCGCAGCAGACGGTCACCGCGCACGAGCGGTCCCGGCGCACCCTCCTGGAGGAGCGCACCACCATCGCCCGCGAGCTGCACGACGTGGTCGCCCACCACATGTCCGTGGTCGCCATCCAGGCGGAGGCCGCGCCCTACCGGGTGGAGAACCCGCCGGAGGAGCTGGAGCGCGCCTTCGCCACCATCCGGGAGAACGCGGTGGCCGCCCTCACCGAGCTGCGCCGTGTCCTGGGGGTCGTCCGCGCCGAGGACTACGAGGCCCCGGACGCCCCGCAGCCCACGCTCGCCGACCTGGACGCCCTGCTCGCCAACGTGCGCGAGGCCGGCCTGAGCGTGGAGAAGGCGGTGACCGGAGCGGTGCGCGAGCTGCCGCCCGGCGTGGAGCTGTCGGCGTACCGGATCGTGCAGGAGGCGCTGAGCAACTCCCTGCGGCACGCGCCCGGCGCGACCGCCCGCGTCGAGGTCTCCTACGTCCTCGGCGGCCTGGGCCTGAGAGTCGTCAACGGCTCGGTGCCGGGGCCCTTGCCGGCCAAGCCCGCCCGTCACCCGGCTACCGCCCCTGAACACCCGGCCACCGTCCCCGAGGGAGGACATCACCCGCACCCGTCGATGGGCGCCGGGCACGGCATCACCGGCATGCGCGAGCGCGTCTCGATGCTGAACGGCGAGATGACGGCCGGCCCCACCGACGACGGAGGCTACGAGGTGGCGGTGTTCCTGCCGGTCACGGCACCGACCGAGGGTGAAGCATGAACGACCGCACGATCCGGGTACTGATCGCCGACGACCAGATGATGGTCCGCGAGGGCTTCTCCGTCCTGCTGAACGCGATGCGGGACATCGAGGTCGTCGGCGAGGCGGTCAACGGCCGGGAGGCCGTGGCGAAGGTCCGCGAACTGGCCCCGGACATCGTCCTGATGGACATCCGCATGCCCGAGCTGAACGGCATCGAGGCGACGCGGGAGATCGTCGCCGCCGACGGCGCGGCGAAGGTCCTCGTCCTCACCACCTTCGACCTCGACGAGTACGTGTACCAAGCGCTGCGCGCGGGCGCCTCCGGGTTCCTCCTCAAGGACGCCTCGGCCCGTCAGCTCGCCGACGGCGTCCGGGTGGTGGCCGCCGGCGAGGCCCTCCTCGCCCCCTCGGTCACCAAGCGCCTGATCACCGAGTTCTCCAAGCTCTCCGACGGCCCGCGGCTGATGTCCTCGGCGCAGGCGGCGTACGGCGACCTGACCGAGCGGGAGACGGAGGTGCTGGTCCTGATCGCACAGGGCCTGTCCAACTCGGAGATCGCCGAGCGCCTGGTGGTCGCCGAGTCGACGATCAAGACGCACGTCAGCCGGATCCTGGTGAAGCTGGGCCTGCGCGACCGCACCCAGGCCGCGGTCTTCGCCTACGAGGCCCGCCTGGTGACACCGGGCTGAGAGACGTCCCGGGCCTCTGGCCAGGGTCGGCACCACCGGCTAGCGTCCGTCCATGGCCGCCTTCGACAGCTTCGACCCGTGGGACCCGGCGTTCGTCGCCGACCCGTACCCCGCCTTCGCCGATCTGCGGGCCCGGGGGCGCGTGCTCTACTACGAGCCGACCGATCAGTGGCTGGTCCCGCACCACGCGGACGTCTCGGCGCTGCTGCGCGACCGCCGCCTGGGCCGGACCTATCAGCACCGTTTCACGCACGAGGACTTCGGCCGCACCCCGCCCCCGCCGGAGCGGGAGCCCTTCCACACGCTCAACGACCACGGGATGCTCGACCTGGAGCCGCCGGACCACACCCGTATCCGGCGTCTGGTGTCCAAGGCGTTCACGCCGCGCACGGTGGAGCGGCTGAGGCCGTACGTGCACGGGCTGGCGGACGACCTGGTGTCCCGGCTGGTGGCGGCGGGCGGCGGCGACCTGCTGCGGGACGTGGCCGAACCGCTCCCGGTCGCCGTCATCGCCGAGATGCTGGGCATCCCGGAGTCCGACCGTGCCCCGTTGCGTCCCTGGTCGGCGGACATCTGCGGGATGTACGAGCTCAACCCGTCCGAGGAGACGGCGGCGCAGGCCGTCCGCGCGTCGGTCGAGTTCTCGGAGTACCTGCGCGGGCTGATCGCGGCCCGCCGCAAGGAGCCCGGCGACGACCTGGTCTCCGGACTGATCGCGGCCCACGACGAGGACGACCGTCTCACCGAGCAGGAGATGATCTCGACCTGCGTCCTGCTCCTGAACGCCGGTCACGAGGCCACGGTGAACGCCACGGTCAACGGCTGGTGGGCGCTGTTCCGCGATCCACGACAGCTCGCCGCCCTGCGCGCGGACCACTCCCTGGTCCCCTCCGCCGTGGAGGAGCTGATGCGGTACGACACCCCGCTCCAGCTCTTCGAGCGCTGGGTACTGGACGAGGTCGAGATCGACGGCACGGTGCTGCCGCGGGGCGCGGAGGTGGCGCTGCTGTTCGGCTCCGCCAACCACGACCCGGCGGTCTTCACCGCTCCGGACCGCCTCGACCTCACCCGCGCGGACAACCCGCACATCTCCTTCAGCGCCGGGATCCACTACTGCATCGGCGCCCCACTGGCCCGCATCGAACTGGCGGCGTCCATGACGTCCTTGCTGGAGCGGGCACCCGCGCTCCGGCTCGCCGCCGAGCCGGAGCGCAAGCCCAACTTCGTCATCCGGGGACTGGAGGGGCTGGCGGTGGAGGTGTAGTCACCGGTACCGCCCCGCCGGGCAGGCCTACTTGGTCTCCAGGTCCCGGCGGCGGAACCCGGCCAGCCCCAGCCACACCAGCCCGGCCGCGACCAGGGTCAGCACCAGCAGCGGCGTCCAGTTCATGTCCGCGGCGGGGAGCCGGGGCACGTGGCCGAAGGGGGAGAGGTTGTTCATCCAGTCGGGGAACTGGAGGATCTGGCCGAGGTAGCCGACGACGAAGGCGTACACCGGCACGGTCCAGGCCGCGGCACTCGCCCGCGGGAACCAGCCGAAGAGCACCACGGCCACCCCGACCGTGACCCACAGGGCCGGTGCGTAGGCGAGGGCGGCGCCCACCAGCTTGGGCAGCAGGACACCGTCGCCGGTGGAGGCGGCGCCCGCGATGCCGAAGCCCAGACCGGCCACCAGCAGGACGAGCGTGCCGCATCCCATGGCCACGGCCAGGTGGCCGCCGACCCAGCGGCCGCGTGACAGTCCGGTGGCGAGCAGCGGCTCGGCGCGGCCTGCGGTCTCCTCGGAGCGGGGCCGCAGCGCGGCCATCACCACGTAGACGGCGGCGACCACCGTGATCACCACCATGACCATGGAGGCGAAGGACTCGGCCATGCTGGAGCCGCCGATGCGCTCCAGGGCCTCCTGGATCTCGTCGATGTCCTTCAGCATGTCCTCGGCCTGTCCCAGGATGGAGCCGTACATCGCGCCCATCAGGAACAGGCCCGCGCCGAAACCGACGAGCATGCCGCGGTGCAGCCGCAGGGCGAAGCCGAGGGGGGTGCCCAGCGCGCCGGAGGCGACCGGGCTGCCCAGCTTCTCCGGGCGCAGCCCCGCGCCGACGTCGCGCCGGGTGGAGAGCACGAACCCCGTCGCCGCGCAGGCCACGGCCAGCGCGAGGCAGAGCAGCAGCGGCCGCCAGTCGTTGTCGACGTAGACGTAGGTGCGCTGCACCCAGCCGATCGGGGAGAGCCAGGACAGGGCGCCGCTCTCGCCGCTGTCGCCGGCGGCGCGCAGCACGTAGGCGACGCCGATGACCGCGAGTGCCATTCCGGAGGCGCCGCGGGCGTGCGCGGTGATCTGCGCGGTGATCGCGGCCACGGCGGCGAAGACGAGACCGGCGGCGGCGTGGTCGGCGCCGTACAGCAGCGACCCGGCCGTGTCGATGCCCTCGATGCCGAGGCCGGACAGGCCCAGGGCCAGCAGCGCGGCGAGGACCAGGTTGGCGAGGACCGCGACCGAGAGGGCGGCGGCGAGGTGGGCGTGCCGGCCGACGACCGTCGAGCGCAGCAGCTCGGCCCGGCCGGTCTCCTCCTCGGCGCGGGTGTGCCGGGTGACGATCAGGACGCTCATCAGGCCGACGAGGACGGCCATGAAGCCGAGCATCTGGTGACCGAGCATGGCGCCGGAGGTGTAGTCGTCGAGGTAGTGGCGGGGCCCCGACATGGCGAGGCCGGCCGGGCTGCCCATGGACTCCACGGCGTTGGCCCGGTCCTCGGGCCCGCCGTACAGCTCCTGGTAGCTGTTGGCCGTCGACAGGGTGCCGAGGACCAGCGCCAGGATCCATACCGGGAGCCGGACGCGGTCGCGGCGCAGGGCGAAGCGGATCAGGGTGCCGGTGCCGGCCAGCGCGGCCGAGCCGTCCGCGGCGGGTCCGGGGCGCGCCGGGGCGGTGGCGGTGGTGGTCGTCGCGGAGGTCATCGCGCGGCTCCGCGAGGACCGTTCGTGCCGTTCGTGCTGTCCGTGCTCCGCGTACTGTCCGTGCTCCGCGTGCTGTCCGTGCTCGGCGTGCTGTCCGTGCTCGGCGTGCCGTTCGCGCCGTCCCGGTCGGCGGCGGGCAGGGCGTCGTCGTAGTGGCGGAGCATGAGCTCCTCCAGGGTCGGTGGATGGCTGATGAGGCTGCGGATGCCGAACTCGGTGAGCTTGCGGACCGCGCCGTCGACCTCGCCGCCGTCGACGGCGAAGCGGACCCGGCCGTCGGAGACCCGCAGATCGTGGACGCCGGGGAGTTCCTCCAGGCTCGCCGCGGGGCGTTCGGTCTCCGCCTCGATGGTGGTACGGGTCAGGTGCCGCAGCTCGCCGAGCGTGCCGGACTGGACGATCCGGCCGAGGCGGATGATGCTCACCCGGTCCGCGAGCTTCTCCACCTGGGCCAGGATGTGGCTGGAGAGCAGGACGGTCTTGCCCGCGGCCTTGGCCTCGGCGATGACGTCCTGGAACACGACCTCCATGAGCGGGTCCAGGCCCGCGGTCGGCTCGTCGAGGAGCAGCAGCTCGGCGTCGGAGGCGAGCGCGGCGACGATGGCGACCTTCTGCCGGTTGCCCTTGGAGTACGCCCGGCCCTTCTTGGTCGGGTCCAGGCCGAACCGCTCGACGAGTTCGGCCCGGCGCCGCTTGTCCAGCCCGCCCCGGAGCCGCCCCAGCAGATCGATGGCCTCACCGCCGGTGAGGTTCGGCCACAGCTCGACGTCGCCGGGGACGTAGGCGAGACGGCGGTGCAGTTCGACCGCCTGCGCCCACGGGTCCATGCCCAGCACCTGGGAAGCGCCGGAATCGGCCCGTAGCAGGCCGAGCAGGACGCGGATGGTGGTGGACTTGCCGGCGCCGTTGGGGCCGAGGAAGCCGTGGACCTCACCGGCCTCGACGTCCAGGTCGAGGCCGTCCAGCGCGTGCGTGCGTCCGAACGACTTGTGGAGTCCGGAGACGCTGATTGCCTTCGTCATGATCCCGAACGTACGCTTCCTTCAGAAAATTGTGAAGTTAAGAAAGCGTCAGGATGGTGAGGGATGATCGAAAGATGACGGAAGCAACGACATCAGAGCGTGATCCCGAGGCCGTGTCGAGGTTCGTGGAGGGCTTCGCGGCCCAGCTCGTCGAGGCCGGGATGCAGCGGATGCCGTCCCGGGTCTTCGCCGCTCTGCTGGCCTCCGACTCGGGTTCACTGACCTCCGCCGAACTGGGCCGGCAGCTCCGGGTCAGTCCGGCCGCCGTCTCCGGTGCCGTGCGCTACCTTTCGCAGCAGCACATGGTCTCGCGCGAGCGCGAACCCGGCTCGCGACGGGAGCGGTACCGGGTGCACAGCAACCAGTGGTACGAGGCGCTCACCAACCGCGAAGCCGTCCTCAAACGCTGGGAGGAGGCGCTGCGCGAGGGCGTCACCAGCCTCGGCGCCGACACCCCGGCGGGTAACCGCATGGCCGAGACGCTCGCCTTCTTCGAGTTCATCGACGGGGAGATCGCCGCCATGATGGAGCGCTGGCGCGTGCATCGGGAGGAGCGGTTCGGGCGGGGCTGAGGGTGATCGCGGAAACGGCCACGGAGACGTAAGCGGTCGGCGGCGCCGGGGCGTGACCGGTCCGCGCCAACGGGCGAGACCGCGCCAAGACAGCCGTGCCCAAGGCCGCCTGGCCCCCACCTCGCCGGGAGCGTCGGTCCAGGGCCGTCTGGCCCCCGCATCCCTCGCCGGGAGCGTCGGTTCAGGGCCGTCTGGCCCCCGCATCCCTCGCCGGGAGCGTCGGTCCGGGGCCGTCTGGCCCCCGCATCCCTCGCCGGGAGCGTCAGTCCGGGGCCGTCTGGCCCCCGCATCCCTCGCCGGGAGCGTCGGTTCAGGGCCGTCTGGCCCCGCATCCCTCGCCGGGAGCGTCAGCCCAAGGCCGCCTGGCCCCTACCCCGCCGGGAGCGTCAGCCCCCAGGCCCCCTCCCGCACCGTCCACGTCCGTGTCCCCACCGGCCCCGACACCACCGCGTCGGCCCGGTACCGGAAGTGCGCCCCCGACACCGTCACCGTCCGTCCGCTCGCCGTGAGCGGCGACGCCTCGGCGCCCACCGACAGCGGCCGCACCTCCACCACGGCCAGCCCGCCGGCGCCCGGTGTCACCGAGACCCCCTCGACCGGCTGGTCCAGGTCCACCAGCGTCACCCCGTCGACCTCCACCCGCAGCCGGGCCGGACCGGCCGCCCCCACAGCCGTCGTGACCCGGGCCGGCCGCGAGGACGCCAGCGTCCGTACGAGGGACTGGCAGGTCCGCAGCCAGGCGTGGCCCGAAGCCGGCGCGTCCGCCCTCGGGCCCGCGCCCTCGTGCGCCGCGGCCGGCGGGATCCCCACCGTCCCCAGCACCACCCCGTCACTGTCGTCGACGAGCAGGTCGAGGCGGTGTTCCGACCCGTCCAGCACCGCCCGCGCCGCCGCCACCGCGCCCGAGGGCAGCCCGAGCGCCCGGGTCAGGCCCAGCACCGGGCCCACCGGCACCATCGCCAGCGCGCAGCCCGCCAGCTCCCGCTGCCGGTGCAGCAGGCCGACGGCCCGCAGCAGCGCGCGGTCGTCGCCGACCACGACGGGCCGCCGCGAACCCCTTCGCCGCAGCGCTCGGGCGAATTCCTCCGGACCGTCCGGCAGGCACACCTTCGTACTCGCCGCACCCGCGCTGAGCACGTCCTTCGCGATCCGGACGGACTCTCCGTCCGCCCGCCGGGCGACCGGATCGATGACCACCAGAAGCTGATCGGGCCTCGCGGAAGACCTCGCGGAAGTCGCCACCTCGGCCATGCCTCGCTTCCTCGGGTAGCATCTTTGTGCAAGAGCCCCTTGCGCCTTTGCGCCAGGGGCTTCGTCTATTCCGGGGCATCCGGTCCGACGGTTGGCGGCCAACGACGGTCGCGGTGTACGTGGCGGAAACCCACCGCGTATGCCCTCGACCATGGACATGCCCCGCCCGGAAGGGGTGTACGCGCGTGCCCGCACTTGTGCTGCTCGGTGCTCAGTGGGGTGACGAAGGCAAGGGAAAGGCGACGGACCTGCTCGGTGGTTCCGTCGACTATGTGGTGCGCTACCAGGGCGGCAACAACGCCGGCCACACGGTAGTCGTGGGCGATCAGAAGTACGCCCTCCACCTGCTCCCTTCCGGAATCCTGTCTCCCGGCTGTACGCCGGTCATCGGTAACGGCGTCGTTGTCGACCCGTCGGTCCTGTTCTCCGAGCTGAGCGGGCTGAACGAGCGCGGCGTCGACACGTCCAAGCTCCTGATCAGCGGAAACGCGCACGTCATCACGCCGTACAACGTGACCGTCGACAAGGTGACGGAGCGCTTCCTCGGCAAGCGCAAGATCGGCACCACCGGGCGCGGCATCGGCCCGACCTACGCCGACAAGATCAACCGCGTGGGCATCCGCGTCCAGGACCTCTACGACGAGTCGATCCTCACCCAGAAGGTCGAGGCGGCGCTCGACGCCAAGAACCAGATGCTCACCAAGCTCTACAACCGGCGCGCGATCGCCGTCGGCCAGGTGGTCGAGGAGCTGCTGGGCTACGCGGACAAGCTCGCGCCGTACGTCGCCGACACCGTCCTGGTCCTCAACCAGGCGCTCGACGACGACAAGGTGGTCCTCTTCGAGGGCGGCCAGGGCACGCTGCTCGACATCGACCACGGCACGTACCCCTTCGTCACCTCGTCGAACCCGACCGCGGGCGGCGCCTGCACCGGCGCCGGCGTGGGCCCGACGAAGATCAGCCGGGTCATCGGCATCCTCAAGGCGTACACGACCCGTGTCGGCGCCGGTCCCTTCCCCACCGAGCTGTTCGACGAGGACGGCGAGGCGCTGCGCCGCATCGGTGGCGAGCGGGGTGTGACCACGGGCCGCGACCGCCGCTGCGGCTGGTTCGACGCGGTGATCGCCCGCTACGCGACCCGGGTCAACGGCCTCACCGACTTCTTCCTCACCAAGCTCGACGTCCTCACCGGCTGGGAGCAGATCCCGGTCTGCGTGGCGTACGAGATCGACGGCAAGCGCGTCGAGGAGCTGCCGTACTCGCAGTCCGACTTCCACCACGCGAAGCCGGTCTACGAGATGCTGCCGGGCTGGAGCGAGGACATCAGCAAGGCGAAGTCCTTCTCCGAGCTGCCGAAGAACGCCCAGGCGTACGTCAAGGCGCTCGAGGAGATGTCCGGCGCCCCGATCTCCGCGATCGGCGTGGGTCCGGGCCGGGACGAGACGATCGAGATCAACTCGTTCCTGTAGGGCCGACCGCTCGGAACACCGGCGAACGCCGGCGTCCGGGACCCGCTCGGGGTCCCGGCCGCCGGCGTTGGGCCGGCGGATACGCTGGCGGGTGCCAGCAGTGGTCGGACAGCGCGGAGCGAGCGGAACATGCGGATCGGTAACCCCTTGCCCGTCGGTCCGCGCGGAAAGCCCACCGCCCGGATGTGGATCTGGCTGACCGTGGCGGTCGTCGCCGTGACCGGCGGCCTCCTCTACGTCGACGGCCACCGCGTCTCCGCCGCCCCGCACGCCGGCGACCCCGGGTGCGACAAGGTGGTCTCCCGCCTCCCGGACGACATACCCGGCGCGTCGCGCGACTGGGCCCTCGGCGACGGCGTCGCCTCCTGGGGCGGCCAGAAGGCGGTGTTCCGCTGCGGCGCCGAGGAACTGCCGCCGAACATCAACCTCTGCGTCACGGCCGACGGCGTCGACTGGGTGCTGGACGAGGAGCGGCTCCGGCGCGACGGCGTGAGCGTCCTGCGGACGTACGGCCGCTCACCGGCCGTGGAGCTCACCTACTCGGGCCCGCGCGAGGAAGTGGGCGGCGTCCTCGCCGCGCTGGATCCCGCGGTGAAGTGGATTCCGCAGGAGAGGAAGTGCGTCGGCCTCGAGGACGCCGACGTCCTGTGACCGACTCACAGCCGACGTCCTGCCGCCGTTCGGCCCCCTCCGCCGGGCGCCGGCGCGGGGAGTGCTGTCGGATCGGAGACATGACCGACCGTGAGAGCGGGGGCATGGCCGACCGTGACCGCGCCGCTGCCTGCGGGGGCCCGTACGGCGGCGGGGCCGGACCGGGCGACTGCGGCGACCCGGCCCGCTTCGAGGTCGCCCGGCATCTGAGGACGCCGCTGCGGGTGTGCCCCGTACATCTGGGGCCGTCCCTGCTGCTGGCCGACGGGGTGCTGTGGCCGCCGGGGATCCGCCTCATCCGGTGAGCGCCCGGCGGGAGCGCCGAGCCGCCGGGGTGGTTCACTTGGGTGGCCCCGGGCGGCTCCCGGCCCGTGGGCCCGAGGACGCGGAAGGACCCGTACGGTGCCCGGACGATCCCATGACCGGCCGCGTGGCCGATCCGACGCGGTGGCACGCCAGTTCGAGCTGGACCGGCCCCGTCTGCGGGCGGTCGCGTACCGGATCCTCGGCTCCCTCGGCGAGGCCGACGATGCCCTCCAGGACGCCTGGCTGCGCGCCGACCGCGCGGACACCGCCGAGGTGGAGAACCCCTCGGGCTGGCTCACCACGGTCGTGGCCCGGGTCTGCCTGAACCTGCTCCGCGCCCGGGACACGCGCCGCGAGGAGCCGCTGGACGACGGGGCGGACCGCGGACCGGCCGCCGTCGCACCGCCGTCCGGCGGGCCGGCGGCCGATCCGGCCGAGGAGGCACAGCTCGCCGACGAGGTCGGCGTCGCGCTGCTGATCGTCCTGGACACGCTGGGCCCCGCCGAGCGGCTCGCGTTCGTCCTGCACGACATGTTCGACGTGCCCTTCGACGACATCGCCGCGATGCTCGCCAAGACGCCCGCGGCCACCCGCCAGCTGGCCAGCCGCGCCCGCCGCCGGGTCCGGGGCGTCCCCGCGCCCGACGCGGACCTGCCCCGCAGGCGCCGCGCGGTCGACGCGTATCTGGCGGCCACCCGCGGCGGCGACTTCGACGCGCTGGTCTCGCTGCTCCACCCGGATGTCGTCCTGAGCGCCGACGCGGCGGTCGTGCCGACGCCCGAGCCCATCGCCGTCGCCGGCGTGGAGCGGGTGGCCAGGGGAGCGATGGCCTCCATGGGCCGGGCCGGGTCCGCCGGTGTCGTCCTGGTCGACGGCCGGGCAGGCATGGCGATGGCCGAGAACGGCCGGCTGCGCGTGGTGCTCCGCTTCACCTTCGCGGACGACGGTCTCATCACCGGTATCGATGTGATCGCGGAGCCGGAACAGCTGAGCAAACTGGACATCACGGGCATAAGCTGAGGCTGTACACGTCGCGTCGGCAGAAGAAGGTGAGTGCGATGCGCGTGCTGCTCAAGGCCACGCTGGACACGGAGAAGGCGAACGAGGCCATCCGCAGCGGGAAGTTGCCCGAGCTGATCGGCCAGACGATCGACCATCTCAAGCCGGAGGCCGCCTACTTCGGGCCCCTCGGCGGACGTCGGACGGCCCTCATGGTCTTCGACATGCAGGACAGCTCGGATCTGCCGCCCACCGGTGAGCCGTTCTTCACCCAGCTGAACGCGGAGGTCGAGGTCTCCCCGATCATGAACGCGGACGACCTGCGGAAGGGACTCTCCCAGCTCCGCTGATCGGTCCGGGCCCACGTGACCGGCCGGCCGGCCGGTCAGCTGAAGACGATCATCGATCCCTGTGCCAGGCTCCGGGTGGCCGCCGCGTGCAGGCCCAGCCACACGTGGCGCTCCCGGGCGAAGGGGCTGGAGTCGTACGGCGCGGGCACGGCCGGCTCCTCCAGCTCCGTCGGTGCGAGCGGGGGCTGCGGCGGTGCCGGGGGGTTGGCCGGATCGATGCCGAGAGCCGGGGCGACGGCCTCCAGTTCCCGCAGGAGGGTGTGCGAGGACCCCAACGGGCCGCCGCCCGCGAGGAGTTCGTCGCTGGAGAGGGGGTGCGGGAAGTCGACGGGGACGTAGGCGCCCGCGTGGTCGTAGTGCCAGACGAGGTGCGACTGCTGGGCCGTCGTCTCGAACATCTCCAGCAACTGCTCGTAGTCACCGCCGAGTTCGTCCACCGGTGTCACCGGCAGCCCGCACACCTGGAGCAGGTACGCCCGGCGCAGGAAGTGCAGCGCGTCGTAGTCGAAACCGGCCACCGGGGCGACCTCGCCGGAGAGTCCCGGCATGTACTGGTACACCGGCACCGGCGGCAGCCCGGCCTCGGCCAGCACCTTGTCGTATTGCGCGAGTTCCTCGGCGAACGGGTTGTCCGGCGTGTGGCACAAGACGTCGACGAGCGGTACCAGCCACAGGTCACAGGCCAAAGGAGGGCTCCTCACACAGCACGGTGGTCAGCGAAGGGAAGCGTAGTCGGTGGGTACGGGTGCGTCGTCGGTGTGTGTCGCGTGCAGGTCCCATACCCACCTGGGGCCGGACCACGACATGTCGGCCGTTGGTCATCCCCGGTCACTGCCGCGCGAGCCGCTCGATGAGGGCGAGCGAGTGTGCGTTGTACGCCTCGACCAGCGACCGCGCACCGTGGGCGTCGCGGCGGGCGAGGGCGTCGACCAGTTCGGTGTGCCCGGACCACAGCGCGCCGCGCAGATCGCTGAGCCGGCGCAGGTGCTGCACCGTGCACACCCAGCTCTGCACGCGCAGCCGGTGCAGGAAGTCGGAGAGGTACGGATTGCCGAACAGGGTGGCCAGCTCACGCCAGTACCGCAGGTCGTAGCCGATGAGTATGGTCAGGTCGCCGGCCGCGGCGGCACGCTGCGCCTCCTCGCCGCGCCGGCGGACCCCGGCGAGGGCGGCGGCGATCCGCGGGTCGTCGGGGACCGGGCCGCCGCGGCGGTCGTCGACGAGGGCGAGGAACATCCCGTCGGTGACGAGGCTGCGGGCCTCGATCATGCCGCGGAAGTCGTCGACCGAGTACTCGTGCACGCGGAAGCCGCGATGGTGGTCGGCGTCGAGGAGCCCCTGCGCGGAAAGGTCGACCAGGGCCTCGCGCACGGGCGTCGCGGAGACCCCGTACTGCTCGGCGATCTCCTTGACCGTGAACTCCTGCCCCGGCTGGAGCCGCCCGGCCAGCACCTCGTCGCGGAGCGCGTCGGCGATCTGCTGCCGCAGGGTGCTGCGCGTGACGGCACCGGTGCCGCTGGGGCCGGGCATGGTCGGGCGGTCTCCTCGTCGCGTCCGGAGGGGCGTACTCCTCGCACCCCTGTCTGTGGCGTGCTCGTACACATGTCTACCGTGTACGAGCACGCCACCTTACGCGCTCGGCTCCCTGCTCTGCCCGTATGCGGGCAGGGTCCTACCCGGTGTACTCGTCCGCCACGGACAGTGCCGTGTCCAGGGCCGCCAGGCCCTCCTTCAGCTCGGCCTCGGAGACGTTGCACGGCGGCACCACGTGGGTGCGGTTCATGTTCACGAACGGCCACACGCCGTGGGCCTTGGCGGAGGCGGCGAAGGCGGACATCGGGGTGGCCGCCTGCCCGGTCGCGTTGTACGGCACCAGCGGCTCCCGGGTCTCCCGGTTCTTCACCAGCTCCAGCGCCCAGAACATGCCGGTGCCGCGCACGTCGCCCACGCTCGGGTGGCGCTCGGCCAGTTCCCGCAGCGCCGGCTCGACGACCTCGGCACCGAGCCGGGCGGCGTGCTCGACGATGCCCTCTTCCGCCATCACGTTGATCGTGGCGACGGCGGCGGCGCAGGCCAGCGGATGCCCGGAGTAGGTCAGCCCGCCCGGGTAGGGGCGCTCGGCGAACGTCTCGGCGATCCTTCCGGAGATCGCGACGCCGCCCAGCGGGACGTAGCCCGAGTTCACCCCCTTGGCGAAGGTCATCAGATCGGGCACCACGTCGTACAGGTCCGCGGCGAACCACGTGCCGGTCCGCCCGAAACCGGCCATGACCTCGTCGAGTACGAAGACGATCCCGTACTTGTCGCAGATCTCGCGGACCCCGGCCAGGTAACCGGTCGGCGGCATCATGATCCCCGCCGTGCCCGGGATCGTCTCCAGGATGATCGCGGCGACGGTCCCCGGGCCCTCGAAGGCGATCGTCGTCTCCAGGTGCTCCAGCGCCCGCGCGCACTCCTGCTCCTCGGTCTCCGCGTAGAAGCGCGAGCGGTACAGGAAGGGCGCCCAGAAGTGCACGGCACCGGCGGTGCCGCTGTCCGAGGCCCAGCGGCGCGGGTCGCCGGTGAGGTTGACCGCCTGCTGGGTGCCGCCGTGGTACGAGCGGTACGCCGACAGCACCTTCGGCCGCCCGGTGTGCAGCCGCGCCATGCGCACGGCGTGCTCCACGGCGTCCGCGCCGCCGTTGGTGAAGAAGATCTTGTCCAGATCGCCGGGCGTCCGCTCGGCGATCAGCCGCGCCGCCTCCGAGCGCGCCTCGACGGCGAACGCGGGCGCGAAGGTCGTCATCCGCGCCGCCTGCTCCTGGATCGCGGCGACGACCTTGGGGTGCTGGTAGCCGATGTTGGTGTAGACGAGCCCGCTGGCGAGGTCGAGGTAGCGCTTGCCTTCGTAGTCCCAGAAGTACGACCCCTCGGCGCCGGCGACGGCGAGCGGGTCGATGAGCTCCTGTGCGGACCAGGAGTGGAAGACGTGCGCACGGTCCGCGGCCTTCACGGCGGCGCCGGCCTGGGGGTGGGGCTGAGGGGTCATGCGGCCGAGGGTAGATGTCCGCGATGCGGAAACGGAATCGGCGTCCTGTCTGTGGTCGGGGGCTTTCCACGACAGGTTGTCGACGCGTCGGGCGGCACCGGCCGCCCCAGGTATTGACAGCAGGCTGCCATAATGACAGCCTGCTGACATACGCATACGGTCCATGCGCAACCGCTGGAGGAGCCATGAACGGCGTCCGCAAGCCCGTCCATCTCGCCGTGTACGACACCCTGGCCGACTGGGAGACCGGCCACACGACGGCCCACCTCGCCCGCGCCGGATACCCGGTCCGCACCGTCGGTGCCACCACCGCCCCCGTCACGAGCATCGGCGGCCTGCGCGTCCAGCCCGATCTCGCCCTGGCCGGCCTGCGCCCCGAGGACAGCTCCCTGCTGATCCTCCCGGGCGCCGACCTCTGGGACACCGGCGGCGACCTGGCCCCCTTCGCCCGCACCGCACGCGCCTTCCTGGACGCCGGCGTGCCGGTCGCCGCCATCTGCGGTGCCACCGCCGGACTGGCCCGCGAAGGCCTGCTCGACGACCGCGCGCACACCGGCGCCGTCTCGTTCTACCTGGCGGCCACCGGCTACGCGGGCGGCGAGCGGTACGTGGAGTCCGACGCGGTCACCGACGGCGGTCTGATCACCGCGGGGCCCACCGAGCCGGTCGCCTTCGCCCGCGAGGTCCTCGGCCTGCTCGGCGTGTACGAGGGCGAGGTGCTGGACGCCTGGTACCGGCTGTTCCACGACTCGGACCCGCAGGCGTACGCCGTACTGGAGAAGGCGGGTGCCGCGTGAGCGGCCGGGACCGGCAGGACCTGCTCAGCCGCGGCGCCCTCGGCGTCTTCAGGCTCAACGGCCAGTTCCTCGCGGTCGCCGAGGAACTGGCCCGCCCCGCCGGACTCACCGCCGCCCGGTGGCAGGTGCTCGGCGCGGTGCTGCGCGAGCCGCTGTCCGTCTCCGGCATCGCCCGCACCATGGGCATCACCCGGCAGAGCGTGCAGCGCATCGCCGACCTGCTGGTGGAGCGCGGTCTCGCCGAGTACCGGCCCAACCCCGCCCACCGCCGCGCCAAGCTCCTCGCGCCGACCGAGGCGGGCCTCGCCGCCGTCTCCCGCATCGGCCCCGGGCACGCCGCCTTCGCCGACCGGCTGGCCGAGGCGTACGGGTCCGAGGCGGAGCTGGCGGAGGCGGTCGAGGCCCTCGAACGCCTGTCGAAGGTACTGGGCGGGCTCGGCGGGGCGTCCACCGCGGACGACCCGGCCGTTACGGAACCGTAGAGCCGGACCGGCTCACCGCACGGCCGCCCCGCACTATCCTCGATCTGTTGCTCACGTGGGCTCACGTGCGGGGGAAGGCGGCGCGACACATGCAGAAGCTCGGGGACGGGGACCCGCGGCGAATCGGCGCTTACCGGCTGCTGGGGCGGCTCGGTGCGGGCGGTATGGGCCACGTCTACCTGGCCCGCTCGGACCGCGGACGCACGGTCGCCGTCAAGCTGGTGCGCGAGGAGCTGGCGGCGCAGGAGGAGTTCCGGGAGCGGTTCCGGCAGGAGGTCGAGTCCGCGCGGCGGGTCGGCGGGTACTGGACGGCGCCCGTGCTGGACGCCGACACCGAGGCCGCCGTGCCGTGGGTCGCCACCGGGTACGTCGCGGGCCCCAGCCTCCAGCAGGTCGTCGGCCACGACCACGGCGCCCTGCCGGAACGCTCGGTGCAGACCCTGGCGGCCGGGCTCGCCCACGCGCTCCAGGACATCCACGCCGCCGGGATCGTGCACCGCGACCTCAAGCCGTCCAACGTGCTCGTCACCATCGACGGCCCCCGGGTCATCGACTTCGGCATCGCGCGGGCCCTGCAGACGGTGACCGACGGCGGACTCACCCGTACCGGCGCGCTCGTCGGCTCGCCCGGTTTCATGGCGCCCGAGCAGGTCCGCGGCGACCGCATCACGCCCGCGTGCGACGTCTTCTGCCTCGGTTCCATCCTCGCCTACGCCGCCACCGGCGAGCTTCCCTTCGGCACCGCCAACAGCGGCGTGCACGCCCTGATGTTCCGCATCGCGCAGGAGGAACCCGACCTGGACGGCGTGCCCGAGGGCATCGCCGACCTCGTGCGCGACTGCCTGAAGAAGGACCCCGCCGCACGCCCCGCGCTCGCCGAGGTCCTGGAGCGCACGGGCGCGCAGGACACGGTCACCGAGGGCCGCTCCCGCGACCCGTGGCTGCCCGGCGCGCTGGTGGCCCAACTGGGCCGGCACGCGGTACGGCTCCTGGACACGGAGAACCCGGAGAATTCGGAGGCGCCGGGAGCGGCCAGGGCCGCCGCGGGCGCCGCCGCGACGCCGGACACCCCGGCGCCGGACACCCCGACGCCGGACGCGGACCCGAACCGGGCCGCCCCGTCCCCGTCCGCCCCGTCCCCGTCCGCCCAGTCCCCCGCGACGCCGGACGGCCCGCCGGCACCGCGCGAGCCGGGCAGCGGCGGCGGCCCGCTGAACCACCTGCCCACACTGGTCGCGGGCCAGGGCCCTCCGACGCCCCCACCCGCCTACGGCAACCACCCTCAGCAGCCCCAGCCCCAGCCCCACCCCCAGCCGCCCGTCCACGGCTACGCCCCGCCCGCCTACGGAGCGCCGCCCGGCTACCACCCGTACGGCGGCGGCCTGGGCCCGACCCCGCCCTACGGGCCCCCGCCGCAGTACGGCCCGCCGCACGAGCCGCCCCGAAGAGGCCGCTCCACCGCGCTGCTGATCGTGGTCGCCCTGGTCGTGGCGCTGGGCGCCGGAGGCTCGGTGTACGCCCTGATGAGCGGGGACGACGGCGGCAACCGGGCCGGCGACGCCCCCACGAACACCCCGACGGCAGGCGCGTCCCAAAACCAGGGCCCCAGTACGGGCGGCTCGGCTCCGACGACCGGCGTCGATCGGCCGACCACCTCTCCGCCGCCCCAGGACGGCACGATCCCGACGGCGTACCTGGGCACGTGGGCCACGACCATCGACAACGCCTCCGGCGTCCACACCAGGCAGCTGACCATCCAGCAGGGCGACGTGGGCGACACGGTCCTGTCCCTCGTCGCCGACGGCCCCACCGGAAACGGCACCTACCACTGCGTCTTCGAGGCCGACCTCTCCCGCGCCCCGGACTCCGACGGCCCCCTGGACCTCGGGCCGTCCACGGTGACGGTGGGCCCCGCCGCGACCTGCACCCCGGGCGAGTCCACTCAGGTCGCCCTCCTGCCGAACGGCACCCTGGAACGCACCAACACGGGCACGGGCGAAAGACTGGCCTACCGACGCCAGTAGGCCGTATCGGCCCAGCGGCGGGAGTCGTACCGCCGCGTTGCCCCGGCCCGCACTCACGCCGGTCACGAACGAACGCCGGGCCACCCACCAGGGGCGCTGCTCACCGCGCCGGCGGCCGGCTCACCGCGGCTCCGGCGGCCGCTGCCGAGGCATATTGGGCCGAGCCCCGTTCGGCGCCACGGAGAACCGCCCCGGCCCCCCGGCCCCCGCCTCCAGCCGCCCCCCGCCCGAGGCCCCCGCCTGCAATCCCAACGGCGCCGTCCCGGTCCGGAAATCCACCATCCAGTCCGCCGTCTCCGCCCGGACCAGCTCCGTCACGTCCTCGGAGAACCGCCGCAGCACCAGCAGACACCGCTCGGCGGCCTCGCTCGCCGTCCCGTCCGCCGGTCCCAGCACCTCCCGCACGCTCTCCGACGCCCAGTCGAACTGGAGCACCTGGAGCCGCCGCTGCACCGCCTGCGCCGTGGCGACGTCCCGCATCCACCCGGACGTGACCCCGAAGTACCGGTCTCCGGCCACGCACGCCACCCCGAACAGCAACGCCAGATACCCCCAGGGGGCAACCCCGCCCACCACCCCGGACATGTCCAGCAGCGGCAGCGCCGCCCCGGCGACCGCTCCCACCGCGGCCCCGCCCCGCAGCATCATGGCGCCCCGCCGCTTCCACACCCGGTCCGCCAGATACCAGGCCGCCGTGTCCAGCGCACCCCGCTCCACCCACCGGTACAGCTCGTCCAGCCGCTCAGCGGGCAGAGCCCAGTCCCCGAGCGGAAACGCCCGGCCGGTGAGGTCGCCCGGCCGCGGCCCGGCCGGGCCCTCACCGCCCCGTCCGTCGTGCGGCGGCCCCTCGGGCTGCATCTCCGGCTGACCCACCCGGCACTCCCTACTGCTCACCGTCCGTGAAGACCTGAGACCTGAAGACCTGAAGACCTCATGCGCCAGCCCTTCCTACCGCCCAACGGGTGGCGGAACCCTGGGTTCCGTCACTTTTCCGTCCGGAAGAGGGCGTTGATCAGGTACAGGGCCACCTCCACATCACTCGAAAGAGTGCTGGGGCGAGGGCCGCGCGGACCACGTAGGCTCGTGCCGAACGGCAAAAACCCGCGGCGACCCCGCGGCGACAGCGGCGACAGGAGCTGAACGTGATCCCCGGTGGTGGCCAGCCCAACATGCAGCAGCTGCTTCAGCAGGCCCAGAAGATGCAGCAGGACCTCGCCCAGGCGCAGGAGGAACTGGCGAGGACCGAGGTCGACGGGCAGGCGGGAGGCGGCCTGGTGAAGGCCACCGTCACCGGCTCCGGCGAGCTGCGCGGCCTCGTGATCGACCCGAAGGCGGTGGACCCGGAGGACACCGAGACCCTCGCCGACCTGGTCGTCGCGGCCGTCCAGGCGGCAAACGAGAACGCGCAGGCCCTCCAGCAGCAGAAGCTCGGCCCGCTCGCCCAGGGCATGGGCGGCGGCACCGGCATCCCCGGCCTGCCTTTCTGAGTTCGCCTTCCTCAGACCGGCCGAAGCCCTCTACCGTACGTAGTGCAGGAACCTCAAGGAAGGACGGCAGTCCGTTGTACGAAGGCGTGGTCCAGGACCTCATCGACGAACTGGGGCGGCTGCCCGGCGTCGGTCCCAAGAGCGCGCAGCGGATCGCCTTCCACATCCTCCAGGCGGAACCGACCGACGTACGGCGGCTCGCCCAGACCCTCATGGAAGTGAAGGCCAAAGTCCGCTTCTGCGCGACCTGCGGGAACGTCGCGCAGGAGGAGCAGTGCAACATCTGCCGCGACACCCGGCGCGACCCCTCCGTCATCTGCGTGGTGGAGGAACCGAAGGACGTCGTGGCCATCGAGCGCACCCGCGAGTTCCGCGGGCGCTACCACGTGCTCGGCGGCGCGATCAGCCCGATCGACGGAGTCGGCCCCGACGACCTCCGCATCCGTGAACTGCTCGCCCGCCTCGCGGACGGCACCGTCACGGAACTGATCCTGGCCACGGACCCGAATCTGGAGGGCGAGGCCACGGCCACGTACCTCGCTCGCATGATCAAGCCCATGGGCCTCAAGGTCACCCGCCTGGCCAGCGGCCTCCCGGTGGGCGGCGACCTGGAATACGCGGACGAGGTGACCCTCGGCCGCGCCTTCGAGGGGAGACGACTCCTAGATGTCTGACGCCACGCTGCACGCGACCAACCAGAACCCCGACGACTTCGCCGTCCAGATCGCCGACCAGATCGAGAGCTTCCTGGTCGCCGTCACCGAGGTGGCCAAGGGCGACGAGCCGGACTCCGCCGTCCCCTTCCTCCTCCTGGAGGTCTCCCAGCTCATGCTGGCCGGCGGCCGCCTGGGCGCCCACGAGGACATCGTCCCCGACGAGCGCTACGAGCCCGATCCGGGCCCGGAACTCGACGTGGACGAGCTCCGCGAGAACCTGGCCCGCCTGCTCGACCCGATCGACGTCTACTCCGAGGTCTTCGACCCCTACGAGCCGCGCAAGGCCCCGGTCCCGGCCCGTATCTCCGACGACCTCACCGACGTCATCACCGACCTGCGCCACGGCATGGTCCACTACAAGGCGGGCCGCACCACGGAGGCCCTGTGGTGGTGGCAGTTCTCCTACTTCTCCAACTGGGGCTCCACGGCCTCCGCGGCCCTGCGCGCCCTCCAGTCGGTCGTCGCCCATGTCCGCCTGAACCAGCCCCTGGCGGAACTGGACGGCCTCGACACCGACCAGGGCCTCGGCGACGACACCCTGGAGACCGAGGCCGGCCGGGTCATGGTGGAGGAGCTCGCGGGACCGCTGGGCCTGCGCCCGGTGAAGTAGCGGCCGTCCCGGCACCGGCGGCGCGCAGGGTGCGTACGCACCGGTTCCGCTCCGGGTCAGCGCGTGCCTTCCAGTGACACCAGCAGGGTGCGCAGAAGCCGGTCGAGTTCCTGACGGCCGTCGTGGTCGAGGCCGGACAGCAGTTTGCGTTGGTTCAGGACGTGCCCCTCCACCACCGCGTCGACCCGGGTGCGGCCCTCCTCGGTGAGGGCGATGTGCAGGCTGCGGCGGTCACCGGGGACGGCCTCGCGGGTGACGAGGCCACGGGCCACCATGCGGTCCACGCGGTTGGTGAGAGCCGCCGAGCCGATCATGACGCTGGACGCGAGCTGCTTGGCGGTGAGTGGCCGGTCGTTCCGCCGCAGCGTGGCCAGAACGTCGAACTCCCAGGTCTCCATGTCGTGTTCGGCGAAGTAGTCCTTGAGGCCGGCGCCGACAAGGCGTGAGAGTCGCATGATTCGGCCCACTGTTCCCATGGCATCCAGATCCAAGTCGGTGCGCAGGGCCGCCCACTGATCGAGGAAACCATCGACGGAGTCGCGCATGCCGCCACCTCCCCTTCTTTAGTTTGACAACGAAATGTTTGACTTCATTCTACTGCGACGCTTATCTTCTCGGTGTCGGAAAGTTTGACGTCGAATAGATTGGCTTGGATTCGTGCCCATCGCAGCGCCCGATCACGCCACCGTGGCGCGGGTCATCCGCGCGCGTCGCAGTGTCCGCCACTACCGCCCGGACCCGGTTCCCGCTCAGCTCCTGAGCGAGCTCACGGCCCTGGCCCTGGAAGCGCCGTCCAGCTTCAACCTGCAGGGCCGTTCCATCGTCGTGGTGGAGAGCGAGGAGGGGCGTCAGGCCCTCACCCGGGCCACCGGTGGCCAGCCGCACCCGCAGGAGGCACCGGTCATGCTCGTCTTCGTCGCCGAGTCCGCCGCCTGGCGCGAGGACCGCGGCGACATCTGGCAGACGGCGCGTGACCGCGGCGCCTGGACGGAGAGGTTCGCCGCCGCGTCTCCCGACGACGTCCGGCTCTTCCACGAGGGTCTCGCCCGGAACGGCCTGGAGCGCGAGTACGCGGTCAAGGACGCGATGATCACCGCCTCGTTCCTGATGGTCGCCGCACAGGCGGCGGGCCTGGCCACCAGCCCGATGAACGGCTGGGACGAGGACGAGGTCAAGAAGGCCATCGGCGCCGATGGGCGCGAGGACCTGCACATCGCCCTGCTCATGCCGCTGGGTCACCCCGCCGAGACCCGGCTTCACCCGGGCCGCCGGGACCGCGCGCTGACCTGCTTCAGCGAGGTGTACGGGCGCTGACGCCGGCCGCGCCGGGCCGGGCACGACTGCTCGCGGTCGAGGGGGACCGCTTCCGTCTGCCGGATACATGTACGTCATTCAATCAACAAGCGTTTTCATACAGGGGGGATGGTCTCAATGACCACTGTGAACAAGCTCGTCCAGGTCGCCGGTGTCATCGACGCCGCTGAAGCCGACATGATCGTCGAGGAGGGGGCGGACTGGCTGGGCTTCGCTCTGCGTCTGCCGTCCGGCAAGGACGACATCGCCGAGCAGGACGCCGCGGCCGTCATCAAGGGGCTCGAACCCCCGCACGCGGGTGTCCTCATCAGCTACCTCACCGAGGCGGAGGAGATCAGCCGGTTCTGCAGCGAACTCGGCGTCGTCGCCGTCCAGCTGCACGGCGACGTGGCGACCGGCCAACTGCGCCGGCTCAAGGAACTGCGCCCCGACCTGTTCGTTCTGAAGTCCCTCGTGGTCAAGCAGGACAACGCCGGCGAACTGCTGCGGCTCGTGGACGAGACCCACTCCTTCGTCGACATGTACATCACCGACACGTTCGACCCCAGGACGGGTGCCAAGGGAGCCACCGGCCTCACCCACGACTGGAACGTCTCCGCGGAGCTGGTGCGTCGCTCCCCGAAGCCGCTGATGATGGCCGGCGGCCTGAACCCGGAGAACGTGGGCGACGCGATTCGTGCCGTACGGCCCGCCGCGGTGGACGCCCACACGGGCCTCGAGGGGCCCGACGGGCGAAAGGACCGGTCGAAGGTCGCCACGTTCGTGGCCGAGGCGCGCCGGGCCTTCGACGAGATCGGCTGATCCCCGGGCGGGGCGGCCGCCCGTCAACGGCACCGGTCGCCCCGCCCGTTCCTCACTTCTTTCCCTTCCTCTGCCGCCCGGTCTCCGTGCCGGGTGCCCGTCGGGCCTCCGCCCGACGGCGAGGCATGCCCCGGGACGCCCCGGCGCACCGAGGAACCACCGAGGAACCACCCAGGAGATCCCGCCGTGACCACCGGCCACAACGTCCTTTCCCTTCCACAGACCGACCAGCTCCGCGCGATGCACACGGTGATCCGCGACCGGGACTGCACCCGCGAGGACTTCGTCTTCCACTCCCGTCGGGTCATCCGCCTCCTGCTGGAGGCGGCGGCCGACCTGCTGCCCTTCACGAAGAAGGAGGTCACCACCCCGGTCGGTGCCACCTATCAGGGAGTGGAGCTTGCCACCGCACCCGTCGCCGTATCGGTGATCCGGGCCGGCGAAGCCATCGAGGGCGAACTGCGCGACGTCCTGCCCGGCGTCCGCATCGGGAAGATTCTCATCCAGCGGGACAAGCAGACCAAGCAGCCTCACCTGTACTACCAGCACCTTCCCGACGACATCGCCGATCGCCCTGTGCTGCTGCTGGAACCAATGCTGGCCACCGCGGGCTCCGCGCTCGCCGCGATCGATGTACTGCTTCGGGCGGGCGTCGCGCAGGACCGCATCATCATGGTCAACGTCCTGTCCTCGCCGGAGGGGCTGCGCCGCGTCGCCGCCGAGCGGCCGCAGGTACGCGTGGTCACGAGCGCCATCGAGGACCGGCTCAACGAACACGCCTTCATGATTCCCGGAATCGGTGACTTCGGTGACCGGTTCTTCGGCACCACCGACTCCGGAGCCGGGAAGTGAGCGGCCGGCGACTCGCGAGCACGTCCGCGATCACCGCGCTCGCCCCCGCCGTATGGGGCTCCACCTACCTCGTCACCACCGAGTTCCTGCCGCCCGACCGGCCGCTGCTGGCGTCCACCCTGCGGGCGCTGCCGGCGGGCCTGGCCCTGCTGCTGGTCTCCAGGGTCCTGCCCACGGGCGTGTGGTGGTGGCGGGCACTGGTTCTCGGGGTGCTGAACATCGGCGCCTTCTTCTACCTCCTGTTCCTGGCTGCCTACCACCTGCCCGGCGGCGTGGCGGCCCTGGTCATGTCGGTGCAGCCGATGATCGTGCTCCTGCTCGGCGTGGGCCTGCTGGGCGAGAGGATCCAACGGGTGCACGTCGTGGCCTGCCTGGTCGCGACCGGTGGTGTCGCGCTGCTGGTCCTCCAGCCGGGTGCCGACCTGGACGGCATCGGTGTCCTGGCCGGTCTGCTGGGCGCGCTGAGCATGGCCGGCGGGATCGTGCTCACCAAGCGGTGGGGCCGTCCCGAGGGCGTCAGCCTGCTGACATTCACGGGCTGGCAGCTCACCGTCGGCGGCCTGCTCCTGCTGCCGGTCACCCTGACCAGTGAGCCGCTGCCCGAAGACGTCACGTGGGGCAACGTGGGGGGCTTCGCCTACCTGAGCGTCATCGGCGCCCTCATCGCGTACGTCCTGTGGTTCCGCGGACTGGCCCGTCTGCCCGCGCTGGCGGCGTCCTTCCTGTCGTTCGCCTCACCGCTGTGCGCGACGGTCCTGGGGTATCTCTTCCTCGACCAGTCGCTGCGTCCGCTGCAACTCCTCGGCGCCGCCGCCGTCGTCGGGGCCGTCGTCCTGGCCCAGCCCCGCGCGAGGAAATCCGCGCCGGCACCGGTCGAGCGGGTCGCCGGCCGCGTCTGACGACGGGCGGCGACCGCGTCGCACCCACCAGGGACAGCGGCCCGCGGGCCGTGTCTCCGCACGCACCACCCGCGTACGGGACCCCGCCGGCCGACAGCGCAGTCGGCCCGAGCAGTGCCGTGCGCGACCGAGCATCCGCAGTCGACGTCCTCTGCAGAAGAGGACTTTTTCACCGGGGGGAAACACCATATGAGCACCCGTGCGTCCAGATCCGGGGTGTTCCACAAGGAGGCATCGCTGCCTTCCCTGCTCGACCGCCAGGCCCGCCTGCGTCCCGACGAGACCGCCGTCACCGGTGCCGAGGGCGGTCTCACCTTCCGCCGGCTCGCCGAGGAGGCCCGCCGCCTGGGCGGCCACCTCGCGCGACTCGGCGTGGAACCGGACACCAGCGTCGGACTGTTCACCGAACCGTCCACCGAGCTGATCACCGGTGTCTGGGGCATCCTGAGCGCCGGCGCCGCCTACCTGCCGCTCTCTCCCGACTACCCGGTGGACCGGCTCCGGTACATGCTGGAGGACTCCGGGACCCGGGTCGTCGTCACCCAGGACCACCTGCTCGACCGCGCGCTGCGCCTGGTGCCGGAGGGGACGACGGTCGTCACCGCCTCCGACGTGACCGGCGGCCCGCCGTCGGCACCGCTGCCCGAGAGCCGCGGCGACCACCTCGCCTACGTCATCTACACCTCGGGCAGCACCGGCCGGCCCAAGGGGGTGATGATCGACCAGCGCAGCATCGTCTCCCAGATGCGGTGGCTGGCCGGCTACGGCCATCTGGGGCCCGAGGTGTCGGTGCTGCAGAAGACGCCGATGAGTTTCGACGCCGCCCAGTGGGAGATCCTGGCACCGGTCACCGGAGCCCGGGTCGTCCTGGGCGCTCCCGGCATCTTCCGAGACCCCGAGGCCGTCGTCGCCGCGATCCGTGAGCACCGCGTCACCGCCCTGCAGGCGGTGCCGACCCTGCTGCAGGCGCTCGTGGACACCGAGAAGCTGAGCTCCTGCACCTCGTTGACCCGGGTCTTCTCCGGCGGTGAGGCACTCACCCGCGCCCTCGCCACCAACCTGTTCGCGGCCCTGCCCGGCGTGTCCGTCGTCAACCTCTACGGACCGACCGAGACCACGATCAACGCCACCTCGTACTGGATCGACCCCGAGGCGCTCGCGGACGCCTCCTTCACCATCGTGCCGATCGGCACGCCGGCCGACAACGTCACCTGCTACATCCTCGACGAGAACCGGCAGCCGGTCGACATCGGCGAAAGCGGCGAACTGTTCCTCGGGGGCGCCCAGGTGGCGCGCGGTTACATCGGCCTGCCCGAGCAGACCGCGCAGCGGTTCCTCACCTCTCCGTTCAACCCGACCGAGCGGCTGTACCGCACGGGCGACCTGTGCCAGTGGAACGCGGACGGCACGATCCAGTTCATGGGCCGCACCGACAACCAGGTCAAGCTGCGCGGTTACCGCATCGAGCTGGAGGAGGTGGCCTCCCGGATCGAGGAGCACCCCTGGGTGCGGCGCGCCGCCGCCGTCGTCACCGACGACCCCCGTACCGGCAGCCAGGCGCTGGTGGCCGCCCTCGAGCTGAACGAGCGCACCGCCGCCGTCATGGACCAGGGCCGGGAGGACGCCGCCCACCACCGGTCGAAGGCGTCCAAGCTCCAGGTCCGGGCCCAGCTCGCCAACCCGGGACTGCGCGAGCCGACGGAGCTGGCCGGGCGCCGCGTCGTACGGCTGCCGGGCGGGGAGGCGACCGCGGACCAGCGCCGGGAGGCGTTCGCCCGCAAGACCTACCGCTTCTACGACGGAGGCCGCGTCACCGCCGAGGACCTCCTCGGCATGCTCGCCCCGCGCCCGGCAGCGTCGTACGCCCGGCCCCTGACCGAGCTGTCACTCGCGGAACTCGGCGGTCTGCTGCGCTGGTTCGGACCGTTCCGCAGCGAGGAGCGGCTCCTGCCCAAGTACGCCTACGCCTCCCCGGGAGCCCTCTACGCCACCCAGCTCTACCTGGAGACGCGGGGCCTGGCCGGGATTCCGGCGGGCCTCTACTACCACCACCCGGTCGACCACACCCTCGTCCGTGTCGGAGGAGCGTCCGAGGACTTGCCGGCCGAGGGCCTCCGGGTGCACTTCCTCGGCAAGGTGCGGGCCATCGAGCCGGTGTACAAGAACAACGTCGCCGAGGTGCTGGAGTTCGAGGCCGGGCACATGGTCGGGCTGTTCGAGGACGTGCTTCCCGGGTACGGCCTGACCATCGACCCGCACGGCTTCGACGCGTCCGTGAAGGACCGGCTCGACGTCGCGGACGAGGACCTCTACCTGGGCACCTTCACGATCGGTGGGAACCGCGGCGGGCCGCGTGCGGACGGGGCGGAGCTGTACGTGCAGGCCCACGGCGACCGGGTGGAGGGCCTGCCGGCCGGCCTGTACCGGTACCGGCACGGTGCGCTGGACCGGATCGGCCCCGAGGTCGTGGACAGACACCACGTCATCGCCATCAACCAGGGCGTGTACGAGCGGTCCGCCTTCGGTGTCAGCGCGGTGTCCCGTACCGACGCGGAGTGGCTGCGCTATCTCCTGCTGGGCAGGAAACTGCACCACCTCCAGCGCACCCCCGCGATGGGCCTGATGTCCTCCGGTTACTCCTCCAAGTCCGGCAACCCGCTGCCCGCCGCCCGCCGGCTGGACGACCTGCTGGCCGCGGCCGGCGAACCGTCCGCCCACGCCTCGTACTTCTTCGTCGGCGGCCGTGTCAGCAGGGAGCAGGCCGAGCACGAGGGCATGAACGAGGACGCGGTGCACACCAAGGGGCCGGCCGAGATGGTCCGCGACGACCTCGCCGGCTTCCTGCCGGACTACATGATCCCGGCCCGGGCGGTGGTGGTGAAGGAGCTGCCGCTGACCGCGAACGGCAAGATCGACACCAAGGCCGCCGCCCGGCTGCCGGAGGTCGCGCAGGCCCGCACGTCGGCCGAGTACGTGGCGCCCGGGACGGAGACGGAGCGCTGGCTGGCCGCGGAGTGGGGCCGGGCCCTGAAGTACGACGACGTCTCCGCGAAGGACGAGTTCTTCGCCTCCGGCGGCAACTCCCTGCACGCGGTGGCCCTGGTGAACCGGATCAACCGGCACTTCGGCAGCACGCTGCCGCTCCAGGTGGTCTTCGAGTCGCCGAGGCTCACCGACCTCGCGGCCCGCATCGACGCGGGCGCCCCGCCGCGGCTCTCCCGTCTGGTCCCACTGCACCCGGGAGGGCAGGACCAGCCCGTCTTCTGCTGGCCCGGGCTGGGCGGCTACCCGATGAACCTGCGGCTGCTGAGCCGGGAGGCGGCGGGCGGACGCGCCTTCTACGGGGTCCAGGCCCATGGCATCAACCCGGACGAGGAGCCGTACGGCTCGATCCGTGAGATGGCGAGGGCCGACGTGGCGGAGATCCGCCGTGTCCAGCCCGCCGGCCCCTACACCCTGTGGGGCTACTCCTTCGGCGCGCGGGTGGCCTTCGAGGCGGCGTGGCAACTGGAGCAGCTCGGCGAGCAGGTGGACCGGCTGCTGCTGATCTGCCCCGGCAGCCCGCGGGTGGCCACCGCGGGCGGCCGTCGGCGGGGCCGCGAGGCCTCCTACGCCGACCCCGCCTACGTGACGATCCTCTTCTCCGTGTTCACGGGCACCATCCGCGGCCCGGAGGCGGCCGAGTGCCTGCGCCGTACGACCGACGAGGACACGTTCGTGGAGTACGTGTGCGGGCTGCTGCCCCAGCTCGATGAAGAAACGATCCGTCGGATCGTCCGCATCGTCGCCGGCACCTACGAGTTCGAGTACAGCTTCCGGGAGCTGCGCGAACGCCGGATTGAGGCCCCGGTCACGATCTTCAAGGCGCGCGGTGACGACTACTCCTTCGTCGAGGACAGTTCCGGCTACTCGGCCGCACCGCCGGAGACCGTCGAGCTGACGGGCGACCACTACGGCGTCCTGAAGGAGGGCGGCATCAGGGAACTCGCCGCGGCCGTCCAGCGGGTGACGGAGCGCCCGTAAGCGCGCACGAGCCCGAACCCACAGCCCCTCGCCCCCGTGTGATCCCCCGCCACGGGGGCGAGGCCCCGGCCCGGTGCCGCACCGGGGTCCGGCAGAGAAAGGATCCGAACCGTGCCGCACGTCAGCATCAAACACTGGCCGCGCACCTTCACCGACGCCGACAGGGCCGGCCTCGTCGACGCGCTGACCCGGACGATCACCGCCGCCTTCGGCTGCCCCGCCGGGTCGGTGTCGATCGCCGTGGAGAGCGTCGAGCAGTCCCGCTGGATGGACCGCGTCCACGTACCCGAACTCGAAGAACGCTCCCACCTGCTGTGGAAGCACCCGGACTACGCCCAGCCCGTCCCGACCGAAGGAACCGAAAGCCGATGAGCGCCGCCATCCCCCTCGTTTTCACCGAAGAGGTCGCCGAGGCCCTGCACGAGGGTCGCCCGGTCGTCGCGCTGGAGTCCAACGTCATCACGCACGGCCTGGCCCACCCGCACAACGCCGAGACCGCCCACAAGGTGGAGGCCGCCGTCCGCAAGGGCGGCTCGGTGCCGGCGACGATCTGTGTCGAGGACGGCGCGATCCGGGTCGGTATGACCGAGCGGGACATCGAACGGTTCGCGTCGGAGTCCGGCATCCCGAAGGTCTCCAGCCGCGACCTGCCGGTCGTGCTGGCCCGGGGCGGCCGGGGCGCGACCACCGTCGCGTCCTCGCTGGTGGCCGCCGAACTGGCCGGGATCGCGTTCTTCGCCTCCGCTGGGCTCGGCGGAGTGCACCGCGGCGCCGAGACCACCATGGACGTCTCCTCCGACCTGATCCAGCTGACCCGCTCCAAGGTGGCGGTGGTCTGCGCCGGGGCCAAGATGATCCTCGACCTGAAGTTGACCATGGAGTATCTGGAGACGCAGTGCGTCCCGGTCGTCTCCCACGGCTCCGACGACTTCCCCGCCTTCTACTGCGCCTCCAGCGGCGTCAGGTCCCCGCACCGCATCGACGACGAGGACCTGATCGCGAAGACCGTCGCCCTGCACTGGGCCGCGGGCCACCCCGGCGGAGTCGTGATCACCACCCCGCCCCGGGCGGCGGACGCCGTGGCCCCAGCCGAGGCCGAGGCGGCCATCGCGGACGCACTCGTCCGGGCGGAGCGGGACGGGGTCGCCGGTCAGGGCCTGACCAAATACCTGATGCACGCGGTCGACCGCGCCACCGGGGGCCGTACCGCGCAGGCCAACATGGCCGTCCTGATCTCCACGGCCGAAGTGGGCGGACGCATGGCCGCCGCCTACGCCCGGCACCGGGCCGAGCACTCCTGACCACTCGCACCGTCGTCAACCGGTTCACGGAAGGACCCGACATGACCTCCCTGTTCGACTCCGCCACCTTCGGCAAGATCCCGCTGGACAACCGCTTTGTGATGGCGCCGATGACCCGCAACCGGGCCAAGCCGTGCGGCGGCGCCACCGGCCTGATGGCCGAGTACTACGCCCAGCGGGCCTCCGCCGGGCTCATCATCACCGAGGGTGTGCAGCCGTCCCAGGTCGGCCAGGGCTTCCTCAACACGCCCGGCCTGCACCACCCCGAGCAGATCGGGGCGTGGCGGGCCGTCACCGACGCCGTGCACGAGAAGGGCGGCCGTATCGTCGTCCAGCTCATGCACTCCGGCCGTATCGGCCACCCGTCGCTGTACGAGAGCGCCCACCGGTCCGTGGCCCCCTCGCCGGTCGCGGCGGCCGGCCAGTGCTTCACTCCGGACGGCATGCGGGACTACGAGGTGCCCCACGAGCTGACCACCGAGGAGATCGCCACCACGGTCGCGGACTTCGCGTCCGCCGCCCGGAACGCCGTCGAGGCCGGATTCGACGGCGTCCAGGTCCACGCGGGCAACGGTTTCCTGCTGCACCAGTTCCTCGCCGAGAACACCAACCGGCGGACCGACGCCTACGGCGGCTCGCTCGCGAACCGCATCCGCCTGACCGCCGAGGTCACCGAGGCCGTCGCCACCGCGATCGGCAACGAGCGCACCTCGGTGCGCCTCTCGCCCGGCAACCCCTACAACGACATCGCCGAGGGCGACACCGAGGCCCTGTACGCGGCTCTGCTGCCGGCCCTTCCGGACCTCGCCTTCCTGGAGGTCTGCGAGATCGTCGCCCGCCCGGTGACGCGAGCGGTGCGCGACCTGTGGCGGGGCAACCTGGTGGTGAACCCGCACGCCACCCCGGACTCCTTCCCGGCCACGGCGACGGTCGCGCAGGAGGTGCTGGACGAGGGCCTGGCCGACGCCGTCTCGCTCGGCGCGCTGTTCCTCGCCAACCCCGACCTGCCCGCCCGGGTACGGGCCGGCGGTCCGTTCAACACGCCCGACGAGTCGACGTACTACGGCGGCGACCACCGCGGCTACACCGACTACCCCGCCCTCGACCGGTGAGCGCGACCAGCAGACCCGAACGGTCCCTGCTGCTCTTCTCGGGCCGGGCCCATCCGGACCTGGCCCGGCGGATCGCGGCGACGCTCGGCACGGGACTCGTGCCCACGCAGGCCAGGGACTTCGCGAACGGCGAGATCTACGTCCGTCACGAGCAGTCCGTGCGCGGAGCGGACTGCTTCGTGATCCAGTCGCACACCGAGCCGATCAACACGTGGATCATGGAACAGCTCCTCATGATCGACGCGTTGAAGCGGGCGTCGGCCCGGAGCATCACCGTCGTGGCGCCGTTCTACGGCTACTCGCGGCAGGACAAGAAGCACAGGGGCCGCGAACCGATCTCGGCACGCCTGCTCGCGGACCTGCTGACGGCCGCGGGCGCGGACCGGATCATCACCGTCGACCTGCACACGGACCAGATCGCGGGCTTCTTCGACGGTCCGATGGACCACCTGTTCGCCCTGCCCACGCTCGCGGACCACATCGCGGCGCACACCGACCACGACCGGCTGACCGTGGTGTCGCCGGACGCGGGCCGGGTGCGGGTCGCCGACCGGTGGTGCGACCGCCTCGGCACGCCACTGGCGATCGTCCACAAGAAGCGCGACAAGGACGTGGCGCACCGGGTCAGCGTCCACGAGGTGGTCGGTGACGTCGCGGGCCGGGTGTGCGTGCTGGTCGACGACATGGTCGACACGGCGGGCACCATCTGCGCGGCCGCCGAGGCGCTGTACGACGGCGGTGCCGAGGAGGTCATCGTGGCGGCCACCCACGGCATCCTCTCGGGGCCGGCGGTGGACCGGCTGAAGAACTCGCGGGTCAGCCGCTTCGTGTTCACCGACACGCTTCCCACGGCCGCGGCGACCGGCCTGGACAAGGTCGAGGTGCTCTCCATCGCCCCGGTCGTCGCCCGCGCGATCCAGGAGATCTTCGAGAACGGCTCGGTGACGAGTCTTCTCGACGAACTGTAGAACGGCCGGAGCCGGTCCCACCGCCGTGGGCCGGCTCCCCGTCGGCCGATTCCCCCGGCACCGTCCGCGAGCAGAGCCTCCACGGGCCGCGTGCACTCCTCCACGTGGCAGGAAGCCACTTGTGAACGTGTGACACACCGCACTTTCCCGAGTGACCCGCGCCCTCCTGGGCATGAGCCAGCCTGAGCGAGTACCCGGATCTCACCATGCGATACCGCAGGGGGGAAACCCGGACGCTCGGTAAAATGAGCCGACCGCAGTACATATACGTACGTGCGGAAAGAGACGGATTGAGCGAGGAGCGCACGTGGGCCTTGTCGTGCAGAAGTACGGAGGCTCCTCCGTAGCCGATGCCGAAGGCATCAAGCGCGTCGCCAAGCGGATCGTGGAAGCGAAGAAGAACGGCAACCAGGTGGTCGCCGTCGTTTCCGCGATGGGCGACACGACGGACGAGCTGATCGATCTCGCCGAGCAGGTGTCCCCGATCCCTGCCGGGCGGGAACTCGACATGCTGCTGACCGCCGGAGAGCGCATCTCCATGGCGCTGCTGGCCATGGCGATCAAAAACCTGGGCCACGAGGCCCAGTCGTTCACCGGCAGCCAGGCCGGAGTCATCACCGACTCGGTCCACAACAAGGCCCGGATCATCGACGTGACGCCGGGTCGCATCAAGACCTCGGTGGACGAGGGCAACGTCGCCATCGTGGCCGGCTTCCAGGGCGTCAGCCAGGACAGCAAGGACATCACCACGCTGGGGCGCGGCGGGTCCGACACCACGGCCGTCGCTCTCGCCGCCGCGCTCGACGCGGACGTCTGTGAGATCTACACCGACGTCGACGGCGTGTTCACCGCCGACCCGCGCGTGGTGAAGAAGGCGAAGAAGATCGACTGGATCTCCTTCGAGGACATGCTGGAGCTCGCGGCCTCCGGTTCCAAGGTGCTGCTCCACCGCTGCGTGGAGTACGCCCGCCGGTACAACATCCCGATCCACGTCCGGTCCAGCTTCAGCGGGCTCCAGGGCACGTGGGTCAGCAGCGAGCCGATCAAGCAAGGGGAAAAGCACGTGGAGCAGGCCATGATCTCCGGTGTCGCGCACGACACCTCCGAGGCCAAGGTCACGGTCGTCGGTGTCCCGGACAAGCCGGGCGAGGCGGCCGCGATCTTCCGCGCGATCGCCGACGCCCAGGTCAACATCGACATGGTCGTGCAGAACGTGTCCGCCGCCTCCACGGGCCTGACGGACATCTCCTTCACCCTGCCGAAGACCGAGGGCCGCAAGGCCATCGACGCGCTGGAGAAGAACCGCGCGGGGATCGGCTTCGACTCGCTGCGCTACGACGACCAGATCGGCAAGATCTCCCTGGTCGGCGCGGGGATGAAGAGCAACCCGGGCGTCACCGCCGACTTCTTCACCGCGCTGTCCGACGCCGGGGTGAACATCGAGCTCATCTCGACCTCCGAGATCCGCATCTCGGTCGTCACCCGCAAGGACGACGTGAACGAGGCCGTGCGCGCCGTGCACACCGCCTTCGGGCTGGACTCCGACAGCGACGAGGCCGTCGTCTACGGAGGCACCGGGCGCTGATGTCCGACATCCAAGGCGCCGGGCGCACCGGGCGGCCGGCCCTGGCCGTCGTGGGCGCGACCGGCGCCGTCGGCTCGGTCATGCTCCAGATCCTGTCGCAGCACGCGGACGTCTGGGGCGACATCCGTCTGATCGCCTCGCCGCGCTCGGCCGGCCGCAAGCTGGCGGTGCGCGGTGAGGAGGTCGAGGTCGTGGCGCTCGCCGAGGAGGCCTTCGACGGAGTCGACGTCGCCATGTTCGACGTACCCGACGAGGTCGCCGCGCAATGGGCGCCGGTCGCCGCCGCCAAGGGTGTCGTGGTGGTCGACAACTCCGGCGCGTTCCGGATGGACCCGGACGTGCCGCTCGTCGTGCCCGAGGTCAATCCGCACGCGGTGCGGATGCGGCCGCGCGGCATCATCGCCAACCCCGACTGCACGACGCTGTCCATGATCGTGGCGCTGGGCGCGCTGCACGCCGAGTTCGGGCTGCGCGAGCTGGTCGTCTCCTCGTACCAGGCGGTGAGCGGGGCCGGACGGGACGGTGTGGAGACGCTGCGCCGGCAGCTGTCCCTGGTGGCCGGCACCGAGCTGGGGACCAGCCCCGGTGACGTGCGGCGGGCCGTCGGCGACGACACCGGTCCGTTCCCGGAGCCGGTCGCGCTGAACGTCGTACCGTGGGCCGGGTCGCCGCGCGAGGACGGCTGGTCGTCGGAGGAGATGAAGGTGCGGGACGAGTCCCGCAAGATCCTCGGTCTGCCGAACCTTCCCGTCGCCGTGACGTGCGTACGGGTGCCGGTGGTCACGACGCACTCGCTGACCGTGCACGCCCGCTTCGAGGGTGAGGTCACCGTCGAGGGGGCCCGGGAGATCCTGGCCACCGCGCCGGGCGTCGTCCTCTTCGACAACCCGGCCGCGGGCGAGTTCCCGACCCCCGCCGACGTGGTCGGCACCGACCCGACCTGGGTCGGCCGGGTGCGGCGGGCCCTGGACGACCCGACGGCGCTCGAGCTCTTCGTTTGCGGAGACAACCTGCGCAAGGGGGCCGCGCTGAACACCGCGCAGATCGCGGAGCTGGTGGCGGCCGAGTTCGGCTGAGCGGGGATCAGAGGGCTGAAGGCCCTGGCCGCTGTGGGGTTCGTTCGTAGCAGTTATGGACGAGATGTGATCCGGAAGTTGGTCCGGACTACTTGTACCCGGCACCTGTGGCATCAGAGGATTTCCTCCCCGCCCTCCGCAACCGTGCGGAGGGCGGGGAGCGTCTTTGCGGTCACCCATTCAGGGCGCGGGGACGCGTGAGTCGGCGTGGGGACGCCGAGGACGGGCGTGGGGACGCTCGTTCACATGGGACATAGGGGAAGAGCGGGACGATGAGGGCCTATGACGCACCATCAGCCGGGTGGCTGCCCGACAGACGCGGGAACGTGACGCCTGGCACGTACAACCCTCACGGGGGTGCGCGTGTCCAACTGGCGTGGCAGAGGTACTCGAATTCACCGCGGGAACGCGGGGCGCGGCTCTGCGCCCGCCCAGCCGGTCCGTCCGTCCCCGTGTGGCCGGTCCGGCCGGTGGCATGCCGGTGATCGCGCCCATGCCCGCAGCGCGGCCGGCCCGCATATCGAACCAGCGCGACGGCGCGGACGAGGACGCGGTGGCGGCGGGTACCACCGTCGACCACCTCACCGAGACGTACCGGGCGCACTACCGGTCGCTGCTCGGCCTCGCCGCCCTCCTCCTCGACGACACCGCCTCCTGCGAGGACGTCGTCCAGGAGGCCTTCATCCGCGTCCACTCGGCTCGCAAACGCGTCCGTGACCCGGACAAGACCCTGGCGTACCTGCGCCAGACCGTCGTCAATCTCTCGCGCTCGGCGCTGCGCCGCCGCATCCTCGGCCTCAAGCTGCTCTCCAAGCCCATGCCGGACATGGCGAGCGCGGAGGAGGGCGCCTACGACCAGTTGGAGCGCGACTCGCTGATCAAGGCGATGAAGGGGCTCCAGCGCCGCCAGCGCGAGGTCCTGGTCCTGCGTTACTTCGCCGACATGACCGAGGCACAGGTCGCCGAGACGCTCGGCATATCCCTGGGCTCGGTCAAGGCGTACGGGTCGCGCGGTATCGCTGCGCTCAGGGTGGCCATGGAGGCACCGGTATGAGCGACGGCAACGATGCGCGCCGCGACGCCCGCGACGAGCGCGCACCCCGGAAGGGGGACACACCTCGGCAGGGGGACACACCCCGGCAGGGGGACGCGCCGACCGAGCCGACCCGACCGGCCGGGCTGATCGGGCAAGAGCAGCCGAAGCACACGCACGCTGGGAACGGAACTGTGAACCACGGCCCCGCCGAACAGGGCCCCGACGCCCAGGGTCCCAACGCCCAGGGCTCCGACGCCAAGGGCCCCGACCCTCACGGGACGGACTCTCACGGGACGGACTCTCACGGGACCGGCGGGCTCGACTCCGACGAGCTGGTCCTGCGCAGAATGCTGCACCAGGCCGTCCAGGAGGTGGAGCCGAGCGAGGGCACCCTGGACCACCTGCGCCGCGCGGTGCCCGCCCGGCGGGCCCGCAAGCGTCAGGCCGCCGTCGGCGTGGCGGCCGCCGCCCTCTTCCTCGGCACCGCGGTCCCGGCCCTCTTGCACGTGTCCGGCGCCACCGGCCCGGGGGCCGACCCGTCCGTCGCGGGCCACGCCTCGCAGGCCCAGGGCGGCGCCTCCCAGGGCAAGGACCCGGCCGGCGGCCAGAGTGGCGTCGCCGGCTCCGCGGGCACGACCGAGGGCAGCGACAAGGCCGATCCCAAGGAGACGCCGGACAAGGGCAGGGAGAGCGGCGCCGCGACGGGTACCGCCCCCGGCGCCGACCCGTCCGCCAGCACCGCCGCCGACATCCCCGCGTGTTCGGCGAAGCAGCTCGGTCCGGCCGTGGCGAGCAGTGCCGCACCCGATTCCACGGGCGTGGTCTACGGCTCCTTCCACGTCACCAACGTCTCCTCGGACGGCTGCACCGTCGTCGGCCCCGGCAACGTGGTCGCCACTCCGCAGGGTGCGGCGGACGCCGCGAAGATCGGCACGGCACGGCACGCGGCCGGAGACGCCGCGGCCGGCCTGCCCGACCCGTCCCTGGAGACCACCACGCTGACGCTGGCGCCGAGCTCCGCCTACGAGGTGCGGTTCGCCTGGGTGCCCTCGGAGACCTGTCCCACCACCGGCGGCACCACGGGGGGCAGCACGGGCGCACCCTCGCCCGCTCCCTCGCCCACCGAGGACACGACGGCCGCCGCGGGCGGCACCTCCACCGGCGGCGGCGACACCGGCCCCACGACCCAGCTCGTCACCGAGGACGGCCCGGCCGACGGGAGCGTGGCGGTGACGTACACCCCGGAGGGCGGCGCCGGTTCGGCGACGGTCACGGTGTCCGACGCGTGCGCGGGGACGGTGTACTGGACGGGAGTGCTGGCGGGGACGGGAATGTAGCCGTCGTCGGCGGGCGTCTCCGAGCGCTGTCGCGCGTCAGGCGTCCGACGTCAGGCATCCGGCGTCCGACGTCCGCCCATCCGGCGTCAGGCGTCCGGCGTCCGGTGTCGTCAGCCCATCCGGCGTCTGGTGTCCGGTGTCAGACGCCGGACGGCGTGGGCTGCGGCTCGGGCTCGTCCTCCGTGACCAGGCCCAGCTCCGCGTCCCGGGCGAGTTCGACCTCGCGGCGCAGCAGCCGGAACCACATGAAGATCACGAATCCCACGAAGGCGAACCACTCGGCGGTGTAGCCGAGGTTCTGGAACGCCTTGAGGTCCAGCCCCGTGTTCTGCGGCGCGCTCACGGGTACGGCACGCATCCCGGAGTCGCCCTCGTTGAGCGTGACCCACGCGTCGTACACGTCGTACGGCACCAGGTTGAGCAGGGTCGCCGCGCTGATCGCTCCGGTCTGTCCGGCCGGCCATCCGGTGCGGCCACTGACGCCGTTGGCGCCGACCGACTCGGCCGCCTGGAGCGCTCCGGTGACGGTGACCTCGCCGGTGGGCGGGGCCGGGGCCTTCGCCGGGTCGGGCTCGCCGGGCAGCCAGCCGCGTACGACGGGCAGCGCCTTGCCCGCGTCGGTGCGCAGCAGGGTGAGGACGTAGTAGCCCTCCCGGCCGTCCAGCTCCCGCTCCGGGACGAGCAGCTGGTCGTCGTACCGGCCGCTCACGGTGGTCTGGTCGCCGACCGTCGCCTTGTCCACGGGCAGCAGCTCCGCCAGGGGGCGGGCCGCCTCCGGGTGGCCCGACTCGCCCTGCGTGGTCGCGGTCTCGTGGTCCTGCACCCGGTCCTCGAACCGGCCGAGCTGCCAGGAACCCATGAAGATGCAGAAGGGGATGGCCAGGACGACGAAGACGTTGATCCCCCACCATCGGGGCGTCAGCAGAAACCGGTACACGCCCTCCACGGTACGGTGCGCGCCCCGCCGCCCGTCCGCGGGGCTGTGGAAAAGCGTCGGACAGAGCCGGTGCGGGCGGAGTTGTCCACAGGCTGGGGATCTGATCTGCGCTTTGTCCCCGGGACGGGGCAGTATGGGGCCATGACTGAGAGCAACGGGTCCGTGTCACCGGACCAGCGGCGGGGACAGGGCAGCGCGGGGGACGGCCCGCAGGGCGCGGAGATGCCCGACTGGGAGAAGCGGTTCCGGGCGCCGCGGGTGTCGCTGCCCGACTGGGCCGAGGACGCACCGGACCGCTCCCTGTTCGTGTCGAACGCGACGGGGACGTACGAGCTGTACGCCTGGGACCGCTCGACCGGCGAGCAGCGCCAGGTCACCGACCGGCCCAACGGCACGACGGACGGGGTGCTCTCGCCGGACGGCGACTGGATCTGGTGGTTCGACGACAAGGACGGCGACGAGTTCGGCGTCTGGCGCCGCCAGCCCTTCCCGGGCGGCGAGGACGAGCTCGCGGTGCCGGGCCTCGACCCCTCCTACCCGGCGGGGCTCGCCCTCGGCCGCGACGGGCGTACGGCGGTGATCGGCCGCTCGACCGACGAGGACGGCACGACGATCCACGTCGCGTCCGCGGGCGGGGCACCGGCGGAGATCTACCGGCACCGGGAGTCCGCGGGCGTCGGCGACCTCTCCCACGACGGCACGCTGATCGCCATCGAGCACACCGAGCACGGCGACGCCATGCACTCGGCGCTGCGCGTCCTGCGCACCGACGGTTCGACGGTCGCCGAGCTCGACGACACGAAGGGCGGCGAGGAGGAGCTGGGCCTGGAGGTCCTCGGCTTCGCGCCGGTCGCCGGCGACACCCGCCTGCTCATCGGCCACCAGCGCCGGGGCCGCTGGGAGCCCCTGGTGTGGGACGTGGCGACGGGTGAGCAGACCGACCTCGCCCTGGAGCTGCCCGGTGACGTCAGCGCCGAGTGGTATCCGGACGGCAGCGGCCTGCTGATCGTGCACGGCTTCGAGGCCCGCAGCGAGCTGTTCCGCTATGACTTCGCCGAGCGCGAGCTGGTGGAGATCGAGACCCCGGCCGGCACGGTCTCCGGGGCGACGGCCCGCCCGGACGGCAGCGTGGAGTACCTGTGGTCGTCGGCCGCCGAGCCGTCGGCGGTCCGCTCGACGACCGGCCGGGTCGTCCTGGACCCACCCGGCATGAAGTCGCCGGGATCGGTCCCGGTGGAGGACGTCTGGGTGGAGGGCCCGGGCGGCCGCATCCACGCCCTGGTCCAGAAGCCGGCCGGCGCGAGCGGCCCGCTCCCGACGGTTTTCGACATCCACGGCGGCCCGACCTGGCACGACAGTGACGCCTTCGCCGCCGGCCCGGCCGCCTGGGTCGACCACGGATACGCGGTGGTCCGCGTCAACTACCGCGGCTCCACCGGGTACGGGCGTGCCTGGACCGACGCCCTCAAGCACCGGGTCGGTCTCATCGAGCTGGAGGACATCGAGGCGGTGCGCGAGTGGGCGGTCACCTCCGGCCTCGCGGACCCCGAGCGGCTGATCCTCACCGGCGGCTCCTGGGGCGGCTACCTCACCCTCCTCGGCATCGGCACCCGGCCCGAGGCGTGGACGCTGGGCATCGCCGCCGTCCCGGTCGCCGACTACGTCACCGCGTACCACGACGAGATGGAGGGCCTGAAGGCCCTCGACCGCACCCTCCTGGGCGGCACCCCCGAAGAGGTCCCCGACCGCTTCGAGGCGTCCTCGCCACTGACCTACGTCGACCAGGTCAAGGCCCCGGTCTACATCTCCGCCGGAGTCAACGACCCGCGCTGCCCGATCCGCCAGGTCGAGAACTACGTCGAACGCCTGGAGGCGAGGGGCGCGGTCCACGAGGTGTACCGCTACGACGCGGGGCACGGATCACTGGTCGTGGACGAGCGCATCAAGCAGGTCCGACTGGAACTGGACTTCGCGGAACGCCACTTGCCACGGAGCTGACAGCTCGGTGGCCGGCCCGAGCCGGTTCGAGCCGGTTCGAGCCGGTTCGAGGGCGGCTTCTTGACCGGACGTGGCGGGCGGCAGGCGGCAGGGGGTGGGTGCGCGGGGCGGGTGCGGAGCCACAGGCCGGCCCCCAGGGGGGAGCCCGCAGCCCCCTGGCAGGGTCGTAGGGGCGGCGCCCTTACGACCCCGTCCGGGCGGCGCCCCTACGACCCCGTCCGCTGCCCCGTCCGCCGCCCCAGCAACTCGGCCAACCCCCGCCGCGTGGCCGCCAGCACCACGCGGTCCTCGCTCCGCATGACATACGTGTCGGGCAGCTCCCACACCAGCCTGGACCCCTGATCACCCTCGCCGTCGGCTCCCGCGGCCTCATCCCGCTCCCCGTCGGAGACCTCGAGCGCCAGCACCCGCCACGCCCCCGCCCGGAACGCCTCGCCGACCGTCTTCCCCTCCAACTGCGGGTGCCCGGCCACCTTCACCGCCGCGAACAGCAGCACCCGCCGCTCGACGGGGATCGCCCCGAGTACCTGGCGGCCCATCATCGCCCCGGCGAAGGCCGGCGCGGACAGGTGGGTCACACTGCGGCTCCGGGTGAGCGCGCCCGGGTGCGCGGCGCGCAGGGTGCGGTACACGGCGGTCGCGAAGTCGTCGTCGTACAGGCGCAGCACCACCCGCAGGCGGGACCGTACGGAGCGGGCGTAGAGCGCTGCCTCCAGGTTGGTGGTGTCCACGCTGGTCAGGGCGAGCAGCGAGTGCGCGCGGTGGATCTTGGCGGCCTCCAGGACGCCCTCCTGGGTGACGTCCCCGAGCACCACCGGTACCCGCAGCCGCCGCGCGGTCGCCATGCCGCGCGCCTCTGGGTCGGCCTCGACGCACACCACGGGGATGTCCATCTCCCGCAGCCGGGTCAGCACGCGCGTACCGATCTTGCCGAGACCGAGCAGGACGACGTGGCCGCCCAGCCCGCGCGGCGGCTTGCGTAGCGTCGAGGCGCTGCGGAAGGTCCCGAGGGCTTCGAGTACGGCGGCCAGCAGCACCGGCAGCAGCAGCAGGCCGACGAACCCGGACAGCAGTTGGAGCACCTGCCGTCCGGTGTCCTTGTTGTGCGCGGGTTCGTTGATGGAGAACAGGTCGAGCAGCGTCACGTACGTGGCGTGCAGCGGGTGGTCGTCGGTGATCACCATCAGCGCCACGGCGAGCGCGACCACACAGGCGCCCAGACCCGCCAGCGACCAGCGCAGCCGCCGTGAGAACAGCTCCCCGAACGGGGGCACACCGGTGCGTGCCGCGGGCAGTGGCGGGCCGGAGTACGACACCTGTTCCAGGGCTACGGTGCCGCGTCCGGTGGCCGCCTCCACCGCCGCGGCGTCGGGCAGCAGTTGCGGCCCCTGCTCGCCGCTCTCCTCGGAACCGTCCGCGCCCGCCGGGTCGTTGCTCGTCGCGGACAGCAGCGCGAGGGTGCACAGCCCGGGGTCGGCCACCTCGCCGGGGCGGGGCGGCTGCCGTTCCACCGCGCGCAGCAGCAGCCCGTCCGTCTCGACGACCTTGCTGGTGCCGACGAGGGCGGTCGCGGCCAGCGCGGGCGCGGCGGTGTCGGCGTCGGACAGCACGGTCGTGGAGGTCCCCGCGCCGTCGAGCCCCGACTCCCGTGTGTCGCCGGTCGCCAACGCCGCACTCTGATCGAGGAGTTCCTCGATGTGCCGGCCGAGACGCCGGTTGTACAGGCGCAGGACCAGGCGCAGCCGGGGGTTGAGCCGGCGGGCGGTCAGGGCGGCGCGGATGTTGGTCTCGTCGTCGTCGTACACGAGGGCCAGCGCGGCTGCCCGGTCCACGCCGGCCTCCGCCAGCACGTCCTCGGTCGGCTCGGCGGCCTCCAGTTCGCGGCCGGTGCCGCTCGGCTCGCCGCCGCCCGAGCGGTTGACGGCCGCGTTGACCATGTCCAGCAGCGCCGCCGAGGCGGCGCGGGCCCGCCCGACCATCGGCTGTCGCACCCGGCGCCCGGAAGGCGGTACGACAAGAGTGACCTGCTCGCGGTACACGCCGCGCAGTTCCGCGGCCAGCCGGTGGGCCAGCCCGTCGTCGCCGCACACCACCATGTGCGCGTACGCGTCGCCTTGTTGAACCTGACTCGGAACGCTCCCCGTTTGAGTGCCCATTTGGGAGAAGACAGTACCCGCGGCAGATGCGGTTCCCCGCGCGCGCGAAGAGACGGAGCAGAGACGGAGGAGAAGCGCGGGGGAGAAGCGCGGGGAGAGGGAGAGCGGCATCAAAGGAGCGTAAAGATTGCCGGAACACGGAAATGACGCGCTCCTGCGCCGCGTGTGACGATTCGTTGCACCGAAGCTCAGCGACGGGCGAGAGGGGGACGGCACGATGGCCTGGTTTCTCGGACCGGGCATCACGGGGGTCGTGCTGCTCGCCCTGTCGCTGGTCTTCGACGGACTGCTGGAAGGCGCCTTCGGGGGAGTGCTGGACGGAGTCCTGGAGGGGTGGCTGTCGTTGCCGGTCGTCGCCGGGTTCACCGCGATGACCGGCTTCGGTGGCGCCATCGCCCTCGGCACCGGCTTGGCCGGTCCCGAGGGCGCCGCAGGGGCCGGCGCGGTCACCGGGGTGGGGGCCGGCTGGGGGGCCGGCTGGCTGACGTAGCGCCGCGCCGCCGCGCAGCGGTTCCTGATGCAGCAGGACGGCATCGTCTGCTTCACCCGGGAAGTGCTGTCCGGCGCGCTGCGCGCGTTCGTGGGCCGGATGTCCGAGGAGGACGTCATCCGGGACCGGGCCGTCTTCGCCGGGCAGGCCGCGAAGACGGCGGACGCGCCTGGCCGGTCGGACGCGCCGGTCCGGTCGGAACAGCAGGAAGAACCGGACCGACCGGAAGTGCCGGACCGACCGGAAGTGCCGGACCGACCGGAAGTGCCGGACCCGCTGCGCAACGGCAAGGTGGAGATCACCGGCTGACAGCCGCCCACCGGCCGGGCCGGCCCGCTCAGACCTCGTGGGCGGGCCCGTTCAGATCTTGTGGGCGGGCCCGTTCAGACCTCGTGGGCGGGCACGCTCAGATCTCCTGGGAGGCGAGAGACAGCTCAGACCTCCTGAGGGGGGAGGGACAGCTCAGGCCTCCTGGGGGAAGGGACAGCTCAGATCTCCTGGGCGGGCCAGCTCAGCAGCCGCGCTCCGATGACCGCGGTCTGCAGGGTGTAGCGGTGCACCGGGTCGGCGGGGTTGGCCCCGGTCAGCTGGTGGATGCGGTCCAGCCGGTAGGTGAGGGCCCGCACACTGAGTGACAGCCGCCGGGCGGCCTCGGCCGCGGTGCAGCCGGCGTCGAAGTACGCCTCCAGCGTCCGCAACAGCGGCTCGGGGCCGCCCCGGGCCCCGCGCAGCGGACCCAGCACGCTCAGCACCAGGTCGGCCATCGCCTGCCGGTCGCGGGTGAGTACCGGGTAGACGAGCAGGTCGGCGGCGCGCAGCACGGGCTCGTCGAGCTCCAGCCGTTCGGCCAGTTCGAGGGTGCTCAGCGCCTCCTCGTAGCTTTGCACCACGCCGCCGGCGCCGTTCTGGGGGCGCCCGATGGCGACCCGGCTGCCGTCCGTGGCCGCGTACGCCTGCTTGGCGAAGAAGGCGAGAACGTCCTCCTGGTCGCCGGGCGCGATGCAGATGAGCTGCCCGTTCTTCGTGGTGATCAGGACGCGCCGGTCGCCGAAGCGGGAGATGAGCGCCGTCTCCACGAGCCGGGTGACCGGGGCGGTGTCGTCGTACGACTCGGGCGCCTCGGCCACCGCGACGGCGTGGGCGTGGGAGAGGACCAGCCCGAAACGCTCGGCCCGCTCGGCGAGCCGGCCCAGGTCGCTGCGCCCGTAGAGCAGGTCGTCGATGAACTCCCGCCGTGCGGCCTCCTCCTGCCGTACGGCGAGGTGCTGGGCGCGTTCGTATCCCTCGGCGAAGGCGTCGACGGCCTGGGCGACGGCGGCGAGCACACTGTCCGTGACGCCGGTGCCGGTGCCGGTGCCGGTGCCGGAGCCGTAGGCGGAACCGGAACCGGAGCCGGAGCCGGAGCCGTAGGCGGTACCGGAGCCGGTGCCGGCGCCAGGCCAGGAGGCTCGCGTGGCGTCCAGGTGCAGCCGCACGAGACTGCGCAGACTCTGCCCCGCCTCCGCGGCCTGCTCACCGAGGAGCCGCCGTTCCTCCAGCTCGTCGCGGGTCAGCCGGCGCCCGGTGGCCGCCACTCCGGCCAGGATCTCGGCGTATCCGTTCAGATACGTCTCCTGCTGATCGGTCCCCTGGTCCGTCACCCCGCGCCTCCCCTGCCGTTCACGCCCGGTGCGCGGTGTCCGGCAACGTGAGGGTAGTCAAGACTGCCGGAAACCGGAAACGCGGGCGGGCCAGGGCAGGGGCTACCGTCCCGCCGCCCTCACGGCCGCTGGTAGGGATGCTGCTGCGCCTGCCCGTACGTCTGGCCGCCCGGGCCGCCGGGGCCGCCCTGGCCGCTCACGGCCTGGGTCTGGAGCTGGTCCGCCTGCTCCTTGGTCACCTGCTGCTCGGCGCCGCAGAAGGTGCACTGCGTCAGGTACTTCGTGGAGAACGGGAACAGTGGCACGAAGAACAGCGTGAACTTCGTGACGCGCTTCCTGAGCGTGTGCGCGGAGGGGTTGCCGCACTGGCCGCACACCAGCGTCAGTATCGCGAGTTGGTAGAGGTATCCCTTGGTGCCGAAGATGATCACGAGGCGGTCCTTCCGGGTCGGTGCCCGCGGCGCGCAGGGCACGCAGATCTTCTCCCAGATTGCGCCCGGACGGGCTCCGGAAGCCACCCGCGGCCGTCGTCGGACGCCGTCGGACGCCGTCGGCCGTCGTCGGACGCCGTCGGCCGTCGTCGGACGCCGTCGGACGACGCCGGACGGCCGGCTTCACTCCTCGAGGTCCGCGCCCCCGGTCTCCCAGCGCAGCAGGTCTCCCGGCTGGCACTCGAGTACGTCGCAGAGCGCGGCGAGCGTCGTGAAGCGCACCGCCTTGGCGCGGCCGTTCTTGAGCACGGCCAGGTTGGCGGGGGTGATCCCGACGCGCTCCGCGAGCTCGCCCACGGACATCTTGCGCTTCGCCAGCAGCACGTCGATGTCGACGACGATCGGCATCAGATCACCTCTGCCAGCTCGGCCCGCATCCGCGCCGCCTCGATGTCGCGCGCGACGGCCTGGGCGAGCAGCATCCGCAGTACGAGCACGACCAGCGCGACGCCGAGGATCGCCAGGACGACCCCGCCCAGCAGGAGCACGATGCCGGGCGCGACGGCCTCGCCGGGTGCCAGGACGACCGCGAGCGCGAACACCAGGAGCGCGGCCGCGACGAAGGCACCGATCACGACATGGACGTACCGGAAGGCACCGAGGGAGAACACGGTGCCCCGCCGCACCATCGTCACCAGCCGCCAGACGCAGACCAGTACGGTCTGGGCCGCAGCCGCCCCCAGGACCACGATCAGGAACACCGGTGTGCGTACTGCCGCGAGAGCGGCGTCGGGGTCGCCCGATCCGGCCGCCAGCAGCCAGACCAGCACCGCCTGAACGAAAACCGAGCCGGCGAGCAGCATCCCGATCACACCGCGCAGCGCGAGCACCGTCAGCCTTCCCATTGCCCCTCCTTCAATCCCATGACCCCCTCCTTCAATCGTTCTACGATGGAAATCTATCGAAAGTCGATAGACTCGGCAAGGTCTGGCATGGCGGGGTGGGTATCAATAGCCCGGTTCGGGGCACACCCGTAGTCACAGCGAGCTCACTGGGGTATCACGGAGAGTACGCAGAGGGCTCGTGGTGAGCTTACGGAGAGCCAGCGGTCGGCAGCGGTCGGCAGCGGTCGAGAGCGGTCGGGAGCGGTCGGGAGCGGTCGGGAGCGGTCAGTCATGGCGGTGGCGCAGGAACCCGGTGTCGCGGAAGCGGCGGAACCGGCCGTTTCGCCGGTCGGTTCCCACAACGAGTGGGACCCGTTGGAGGAGGTCGTCGTCGGGCGGCTGGAGGGCGCGACGATCCCCTCCGACCACCCGGTCGTGACCTGCAACGTCCCACCGTGGGCGGCCCGGTTTCAGGGACTCGCCGCGGGCTTCAGGTATCCGCGCGTCCTGGTCGAACGGGCGCAGCGCGAGCTCGACGGGTTCGTCGCCCTCCTCCAGTCCCTCGGCATCACGGTCACACGGCCCGAAGCGGTCGACCACCGGCAGCGCTTCAGCACCCCGGACTGGTCGTCACGCGGTTTCTGCAACACCTGCCCGCGCGACTGCCTGCTCGTGATCGGCGACGAGATCATCGAGACCCCGATGGCCTGGCCCTGCCGCTACTTCGAGACCCACTCCTACCGGCCGATCCTCAAGGACTACTTCCGGCGCGGCGCGCGCTGGACGGCCGCCCCGAAGCCCCAGCTCACCGACGAGCTCTTCGAGACGGACTTCCGCGTCCCCGCGGCGGGCGAGCCGATGCGCCACATCCTCACCGAGTTCGAGCCGGTCTTCGACGCGGCGGACTTCGTCCGCGCGGGACGCGACATCTTCGTCACCCGCAGCAACGTCACCAACCGCATGGGTATCGAATGGCTGCGCCGTCACCTCGGCCCCGGTTACCGCGTCCACGAGATCGAGAGCCGCTGCCGCACGCCCATGCACATCGACACCACGTTCGTTCCCCTCGCGCCGGGCAGGGCACTGGTCAACCCGGAGTACGTCGACGTCGACCGCCTCCCGGACGTCCTGCGCTCGTGGGAGATCCTGACCGCGCCCGAACCCGACCCGATCGACGACCGCATGCTCAAGGTCACCTCGATGTGCGGCAAGTGGCTCAGCATGAACCTCCTCGCCATCGGCGACGGGCGGGTGATCGCGGAACGGCACCACACCGGCATGCTGCGCGCGCTGGAGAGCTGGGGCTTCGAGCCGATCCCGTGCGACCTGCTGCACTATGCGCCGTTCGGCGGCTCGTTCCACTGCGCGACCCTCGACGTACGGCGCCGCGGCACGCTCGAGTCGTACACCGACTGACGGGGTGACGCACCACCGCGGTGCTGCTCCCGCACGTCTACACGTCGAGCCGGGCCGTACGTCATCCAGGGCGCCCGGGATGTCACCCTCGGGCGTCGGGTACGAGAACGACCTTTCCTGTCGTTGCCCGCGACTCCAGGGCGGCGTGTGCCGCGGCGGTCTGCGACAGGGGGAAGGTCTGGAAGGCGGGTACCAGGTTCCCGGCCGCCGCCTCCGCGAGCGCGCGCGACTCGTCGGCCGACGTGTCCTGGCCCTCCAGCAGCAGGGCCAGCGCGTCGGTGAAGCGGACGCCGCGCTCCTTCAACTCCGTCTCATCGGGCCGGAACTCCTCCCGGGAGGCCGCGCCGATGGTGACGTAGCGCCCGCCCTCGGCCAGTAGCCCGAACGCGGCCCGCCCCTTGTCGCCCTCGACACCGTCCACGACGGCCGTGACACCGCGCCCGCCCAAGGCGTCCCGGACGGTGCCCGCCCAGTCCGCCAGGTCGTAGTCGACCGCGACGTCGGCCCCGAGCTCCCGCACGGCCGCAGTCTTGGCCGGTCCGCCTGCCGCGCCGATGACCGTGGCGCCGAGGCGGCGGGCGAACTGGACGACCAGACGGCCGACCCCGCCGGCCGCGGACGTGACCAGGACCACGTCGTCGGAGGTGAGCTCCGCGATGTCGAGCAGACCGATGGTGGTGGTGCCGGTGACGACCATGGTGACGGCGGCCTCGTAGCTGAGCCCGACGGGGATCCGGTGCAGGGACGCGACTTCGGCGACGGCGAGTTCGGCGTAACCTCCCGGACTGCCGTGCGAGGTCACCACCTCGGCGCCGATCCAGGCCCCGTCCACGTCCGGCCCGACCGACTCGACGACGCCGGCCACCTCACCCCCGAAGATGGCCGGAAGCGCGGGGAGCGGCGGGCCGATCTCCAGCCCTTCCCGCATCGCCGTCTCGATCTGGTGGACACCCGCGGCCCTGACCGATACCCGGACCTGGCCAGGTCCCGGCACGGGGTCGGGCACCGTCTCGTAACGGAGGTTCTCAGCCGAACCGAACTCGTGCAGCACGATGGCGCGCATGGTCGTTCCTTCCGGTGGGTCTGCCGAAGAACCCCCACTCTGCGACCTCTACCTAACTTGAGGTCAACCTTTCACACCGCACACCGCACACCGCACACCGCACGTCACACGCCGCACGTCACACGCCGCACGCCCGCACGTCGCACGTCGCACGTCGCACGCCAGGGTGCGGGGGGCGGGGCACGCGCCAAAGCCTGATGCTGGAAACGGGGTGTGTGTTGTTTATCGTCTCCCAGTGCGAACAATTGTGGTTCCTGCCCGCGGAGCGGAAGGTTTGTCGTGATGACGCGGCGATGGCCGCGTCTGCGGCATCCGGCGCAGATCGTCGTGACCGGATTCGCCATGGCGATCGCGGGTGGGACCGGCCTGCTCATGCTGCCGGTGGCCAAGGCCGGCCCCGGCGGTGCGAGTGCGATGGAGGCGTTGTTCACTTCCACCTCCGCGGTGTGTGTGACCGGTCTGGCCGTGGTGGACACCGCCGGCTACTGGAGCGGTTTCGGGCAGGCGGTGATCCTGGCGCTCATCCAGGTGGGTGGCTTCGGCATCATGACCTTCGCCTCCCTGCTGGTCCTGCTGGTGTCCCATCGCATCGGCCTGAAAGCACGCATGACGGCCGCCGCGGAGACCAAGACCCTGGGGCTGGGCGATGTCCGCTCGGTCGTGACCGGTGTGGTCAAGGTCAGCCTTCTGCTGGAGGCGGTCACCGCGCTGGTGCTGACCCTGCGGTTCGCCACCGCCTATGACGAGCCTTGGCCGCGTGCGCTGTGGCTGGGCGTCTTCCATGCCGTCTCGGCGTTCAACAACGCCGGCTTCGCCCTGTACTCCGACAGCCTGATGGGCTTCGCCACAGATCCATGGATCTGCCTGCCCGTCGCGCTGGCGGTCATCGCCGGCGGACTGGGCTTTCCGGTCCTGTTCGAGCTGCGCCGCCGTTGGCACCGGCCGCGGTCCTGGTCCCTGCACACCAAGATCGTGATTTGGGCGTCCGGGATCTTCCTGGTCGGCGGCAGCGCCTTCGTCACCGTGATCGAATGGTCCAACCCGGCCACGCTGGGCCCCCTGCACGCACCCGGCAAGCTGCTGGCCGGCTTCTTCCAGGGCGTCATGCCGCGTACCGCCGGGTTCAACAGCCTGGACACCTCCCAGATGAATCCCGCGAGCTGGCTGGGCACGGACGTGCTGATGTTCGTCGGCGGTGCCAGCGCCGGCACCGCCGGCGGTATCAAGGTCACCACCTTCGCTGTGCTGTTCTTCGTCATATACGCCGAGATCCGTGGCGAGGGCGCGGTCAACATCTTCCACCGCCGCCTGCACGGTGACCTCCAGCGTCAGGCTCTGACCGTGGTGCTGCTGTCCGTGGCCGCCGTCGCCGTCTCCACCCTGGCCTTCGTCGTCTTCACCGACTACAGCCTGGACCAGTCGTTGTTCGAGACCACCTCCGCCTTCGCCACCGTGGGACTGTCCACCGGCATCACCGGGGGGCTGCCGTCCGGTATGCAACTGCTGCTGGTCGCGCTGATGTTCATCGGCCGGCTCGGCCCCATCACCGTCGCCTCCGCGCTTGCCCTGCGCAGCCGCGTCCGCCTGTACGACCTTCCCGAGGAGCGACCCGTCATTGGCTAGGAAACCCAGCACCAAGAAGCGGCGCACCGGCCCGGAGAGCTCCGTCGTCGTGATCGGCCTGGGCCGCTTCGGCCGCGCCCTGGCCCTGGAACTCGCCGACGAGGACACCGAAGTCCTGGGCATCGACGAAAACGCCGAAGTCGTCCAGGCCCTCTCCGGATCCCTCACGCACGTCGTGCGGGCCGACTCCACCAAGGAGGACGCCCTGCGCCAGCTCGGCGTCCACGAGTTCGAGCGCGCAGTCGTCGCCATCGGCACCGACCTGGAAGCCAGCATCCTCACCGCCTCGCTGCTGATCTCCTTCGGCATCGAGAACGTCTGGGCCAAGGCCACCAGCGAGGCCCACGGCCGCATCCTCGACCAGCTCGGTGTCCACCACGTCGTCTACCCCGAGCACGACATGGGCCAGCGCGTCGCCCACCTCGTACGGGGCCGCATGCTCGACTACATCGAATTCGAGGACGACTTCGCCATGGTCAAGACCAACCCGCCCACCGACATCATCGGCCTTCCCCTGTCCAACAGCGCCGTCCGTACCCGTTACGGCATCACCGTCGTCGCCATCAAGCGCCCTGGCGAAGGCTTCACCTACGCCACTGCCGAAACCGTGGTGGAAGCAGACGACACCATCATCGTGGCCGGACGCACCCGAGCGACCGAGCGCTTCAGCGAACTCCAGTAAAACTGGACGGGACGGGACTGGACGAGACGGGACTGGGCGCGACTGGATGGGAGGCGAGCCGCGCCCGGTCGGCGCTGCCGAGGTGGTTACTTCGGGTCGCGGTTGAAGTTCGACGCCGACCAGAGGTAGCCGAGTACCGCCAGTCCCAGGCACCAGGCGGTGGCGAGCCAGCCGTTGTGGCCGATCTCGGTGCCGAGGAGCAGTCCGCGCAGGGTCTCGATGGCGGGGGTGAAGGGCTGGTATTCGGCGATCGGCTGGAACCAGCCGGGCATGGCGTCGATGGGGACGAAGGCGCTGGAGATGAGGGGGAGGAAGATCAGGGGCATGGCGTTGTTGCTGGCGGCTTCGGCGTTGGGGCTGATCAGGCCCATGCCGACGGCGGTCCAGGTGAGGGCGAGGGCGAAGAGGACGAGGAGTCCGAGTGCGGCGAGCCACTCCAGGGGGGTGGCGTCGGTGGAGCGGAAGCCGATGGCGGTGGCGACGGCGGCGACGAGGATGACGCTGGCGACCGACTGGAGGACGCTGCCGATGACGTGGCCGATGAGGATGGATCCGCGGTGGATGGCCATGGTGCGGAAGCGGGCGATGATGCCTTCGGTCATGTCCATGGATACGGAGACGGCGGTGCCGATGGTGGTGGAGCCGATGGTCATCAGGAGCAGGCCGGGGACGAGGTAGGCGATGTAGTCGGAGCGGTCGCCGCCGCTGATGCCGGTGCTCATCGTGTCGCCGAAGATGTAGACGAAGAGCAGGAGCAGCATGATGGGTGTGAGCAGCAGGTTCAGGGTGAGGGAGGGGTAGCGCCGGGCGTGCAGGAGGTTGCGGCGCAGCATGGTGGTCGAGTCGCGCAGGGTGGGGGAGAGGGTGCTCATCGGAGGTTCTCCTTGGGCTGGTGGGGGGTGTCGGGTCCGGTCAGGGTGAAGAAGACGTCGTCGAGGTCGGGGGTGTGGAGGGTGAGTTCGTCGGCCTGGACGCCGGCGGAGTCGAGCCGGTCGAGGAGGGTGCGCAGTGCGTGTTGGCTGCCGTCGCCTGGGATCTGGAGGGCCAGCGCCTCGTCGTCCCGGGTGGTTTCGCCGAGAGCGGCTGCGGCGCTCTGGTAGGCGGCCGGGTCGGTGAAGCGGAGCCGGACGTGTCCGCCGGGGGTGAGGCGTTTGAGTTCTTCGGGGGTGCCTTCGGCGGCGATGCGGCCGTTGTGGAGGACGGCGATGCGGTGGGCGAGTTCGTCGGCTTCTTCGAGG
>NZ_JBVHVP010000005.1:0-517544 GCF_055564775.1 Streptomyces sp. NPDC028991
TCGGTGACGGTGTGGGCCCACCACATGTACGTCACGGGCGGCGTGCTGTTGCCGTTCTTCTCCTTCATGACCTTCCTGATCGCGGTCCCGACCGGAGTGAAGTTCTTCAACTGGATCGGCACCATGTGGAAGGGATCACTCAGCTTCGAGACACCGATGCTGTGGTCCACCGGCTTCCTGATCACCTTCCTCTTCGGTGGTCTGACCGGTGTCATCCTGGCCTCGCCGCCGCTGGACTTCCACGTGTCCGACTCGTACTTCGTGGTGGCGCACTTCCACTACGTGGTGTTCGGCACCGTGGTGTTCGCGATGTTCGCGGGCTTCCACTTCTGGTGGCCGAAGTTCACCGGCAAGCTGCTGGACGAGCGCCTCGGCAAGATCACCTTCTGGACGCTGTTCATCGGCTTCCACGGCACCTTCCTGGTCCAGCACTGGCTGGGCGCCGAGGGCATGCCGCGCCGGTACGCCGACTACCTGGACGCCGACGGCTTCACCGCCCTGAACACGATCTCGACGATCAGCTCGTTCCTGCTCGGCATGTCGCTGCTGCCCTTCTTCTACAACGTCTGGAAGACGGCCAAGTACGGCAAGCCGGTCAACGTGGACGACCCGTGGGGCTACGGCCGTTCGCTGGAGTGGGCGACCTCCTGCCCGCCGCCGCGGCACAACTTCCTCACGCTGCCGCGCATCCGCAGTGAATCCCCCGCCTTCGACCTGCACCACCCGGAGATCTCGGCGATCGACCAGCTCGAGAACGTCGGTCACGGTGAGAAGGCCCTCGCCGGCGGCAAGGAGGCCGGGAAGTGAAGATCCAGGGACAGCTCTTCATCTGGCTGAGCGTCTTCATCCTGGCCGTCGCGATCGTCTACGGCTACTGGTCGATGGAGCCGGCCGGCACCACGGCCCTCTTCCTCGCCTTCGGCCTGTCCATCATGATCGGCTTCTACCTGGCCTTCACGGCCAGGCGGGTCGACGCCGGTGCCCAGGACAACAAGGAAGCGGACGTCGCCGACGACGCCGGCGAGGTCGGGTTCTTCAGCCCGCACAGCTGGCAGCCGCTGGCGCTCGGGGTCGGCGGAGCGTTCGCCTTCCTGGGCGTGGCGGTCGGCTGGTGGCTCCTGTACTTCTCGGCGCCGCTCCTCCTGGTCGGCCTGTTCGGCTGGGTCTTCGAGTACTACCGCGGTGAGAACCGCACCCAGTAGCACGCGCCGAGCGCAAAGGGGCCCGGACACTCCGTCAGGAGCGTCCGGGCCCCTTCGTCTGCCGCAGTCCCCTCACTCGTCCGGGTTACCCGCCGTGCCGCCATTGACGTCGCTCCCTAGCGTGAGGTCATGAGCAACCCGGTTCACTTCCAGGCGCGGGGGCGTACGGTCGTCGGCTGCACTCTGCTGGTGATCGCCCTCGGCGCGAGCGTCACCGCGTGCAGCGGCGGCGACGACAACCCGCTGTCCGCCGCGCCGTACGACGCGGCCGGCCAGATCTCCTTCAACGGCCCCACGGACGCCGGCGAGAAGGCCGACCCGGACAAACCCCTGGAGGTCGTCGCCGAGGGCGCCGACGGGCGCATCACGGACGTCACGGCCGTGGACGCGACGGGCCGCCACGTCGCGGGCGAGCTCTCCGCCGACGGGGCCCGCTGGCACAGCACTTCACCGCTGGCCGCGGGCGCGAGCTACACGGTCCGGGTGAGCACCGAGGACGGCGACGGCGCGCCCGGCCGCAAGGTCCTCACCTTCGAGACCGGCCTGCCCAGCGCCAAGAAGACCCTGGACGTCTCCTTCGGGCCCAAGGCGGGCGCGTACGGCGTCGGCCAGCCCGTCACGGCGGAACTGAGCCAGCCGGTCCGGGACGGCGCCCAGCGGGCCATAGTGGAGCGCGCCCTGAAGGTGGACTCCACGCCCGCCGTGGAGGGCGCCTGGCACTGGGTGGACGACAAGAAGCTCCACTACCGGCCCAAGGAGTACTGGCCCGCCCACGCCACCGTCCAGGTCCGCAGCACCCTCGACGGCATCAAGATCGGCGACCGGATGTGGGGCGGCACCGCCAAGCCCCTGACGATCACCACGGACGACCGTGTCGTGGCCGTCACCGACGCCGCCGCGCACACGCTCACGGTCTTCCAGGACGGCCGGGAGGTCAGGAAGATCCCCGTCACCACTGGCAAGCCGGGCTTCGAGACCCGCAACGGCGTCAAGGTCGTCCTGGGCAAGGAACCCTTCGTACGCATGCGCAGCAGCACGGTCGGCATCGCCGAGGGCTCCTCGGAGTCCTACGATCTGCCCGTGTACTTCGCCACCCGGGTGACCTGGAGCGGCGAGTACGTGCACGCCGCACCCTGGTCGGTCGGCTCCCAGGGCATGGCCAACGTCAGCCACGGCTGCGTCGGCATGAGCACCGCCAACGCGGAGTGGTTCTTCGGCGCCTTCCAGGAGGGCGACCTCGTCGAGGTGGTCAACTCCGGGGGCGAGACGATGGAGCCTTTCGGCAACGGCTTCGGCGACTGGAACCTGGACTGGACCAAGTGGCGCACGGGCAGCGCCCTGACGGCCGGTACCCCGAACGCTCCCGGCACGGCGGAGCAGGCTCGGCTGCGTCCGGAGAGCGTGTGAAGACGCCCCCGAGGGCAGCGTCCCCCAAGACGCGGGCCGGTGCCGGTGCGCGGCACCGCCGCGCGGGCGCGTCAGACCCCGATGGCGCCGCACCCGCCAGGCCGGCGCGGCCCCGGCTTCCGAGGTGCCCTCAGACGCCCTGCAGCCTCTTCTCCCGCAGCAGCGCGGCCAGCGCGGACGCGAACTCCACCGGCTCCACCGGCAGCGTCACAGCCGCCTCCGCGCGGCTCCACGTCGCCAGCCACGCGTCCTGCGGCCGGGCGATGAGCAGCAGCACCGGCGGGCACTGGAAGACCTCGTCCTTGATCTGCCGGCACAGCCCCATGCCACCCATGGGCACCGCCTCACCGTCCAGGACGCAGACGTCGATCCCGCCCTTGTCCAGCTCCTTGATCGCGGCGGCCGGAGTGGCGCACTCCACGAACTCGACCACGGGCACGTCCGGAGCCGGCCGGCGACCGGTCGCCAGCCGCACCTGCTCGCGGGTGTTGGAGTCGTCGCTGTAGACCAGCACCGTGGCGGTCGGCTGCATGCTTCCTCCGATACGCAGTGAAACAGTCGTAGCCCGTCGCGCCGGATGCTACTCCTTCGAACTCCTCGTCAACACTGGTTCGGACACGGCTTCGACGGGCCGTTCGATGGGCCATACGGGCAGTACAGACAGGGGGAACACTCCGAACGGCACCCCCCGGGGTGAGGGCGGGATAAGCGACCGACATAATGTCGGTCGTGGCGACAGCAACGACAGTAGAAACCGGGCACGCGCACCCGTCGGTCAATCGGCCGAACCTCACCAGCGTCGGAACCATCATCTGGTTGAGTTCCGAGCTGATGTTCTTCGCGGCCCTCTTCGCGATGTACTTCACCCTGCGATCGGTGACCGGCCCGGACTTCTGGTCCGAGAAGGCCGACGCGCTGAACTTCCCGTTCTCCGCGACGAACACCACGATCCTGGTGCTCTCCTCCCTCACCTGCCAGCTCGGCGTGTTCGCGGCCGAGCGCGGTGACGTGAAGAAGCTCCGGATGTGGTTCATCGTCACCTTCGTGATGGGTGCGATCTTCATCGGCGGTCAGGTGTTCGAGTACACCGAGCTGGTCAAGCACGAGGGCCTCTCGCTCTCGTCGGATCCGTACGGCTCGGTGTTCTACCTGACCACCGGCTTCCACGGACTGCACGTGACGGGCGGCCTCATCGCCTTCCTGCTGGTCCTCGGCCGCACCTACGCGGCCCGGAGGTTCACCCACGAGCAGGCGACCGCCGCCATCGTCGTGTCCTATTACTGGCACTTCGTCGATGTCGTCTGGATCGGCCTCTTCGCCACGATCTACATGATCAAGTAGTCGCGGCACGCACCCGCGCAATACCAGAAGCATCGACGCAGAAGATCCTGACACCGGGGTAATCCGTGAAAAAGCTCTCCGCACGACGACGCCACCCGCTGGCGGCGCTCGTCGTCCTACTCCTCGCGCTGGCATGCACAGGGGGGCTGTACGCCGCGTTCGCACCTGCGGACAAGGCGCAGGCCGATGAAACCGCCCAGTCCCTCGCCATCGACGAGGGCAAGAAGCTCTACGCCGTCGGCTGTGCCAGCTGCCACGGCACCGGAGGTCAGGGCACCACCGACGGTCCCAGCCTGGTCGGCGTGGGCGCCGCGGCCGTCGACTTCCAGGTGGGCACCGGCCGTATGCCGGCCCAGCAGCCCGGCGCGCAGGTCCCGCGCAAGAAGGTGATCTACTCCCAGGCCGAGATCGACCAGCTGGCCGCCTACGTCGCGTCGCTGGGCGCCGGCCCGGCGATCCCGTCCGAGGAGAAGTACGGACCTCAGGGCGCGGACATCGCCAAGGGCGGTGAGCTGTTCCGCAACAACTGCGCGCAGTGCCACAACTTCACCGGCAAGGGCGGCGCGCTCACGCACGGCAAGTACGCGCCGAGCCTCGAGGATGTCGACCCCAAGCACATCTACGAGGCCATGCAGACCGGCCCGCAGAACATGCCCTCCTTCCCCGACACCACGCTGTCGGAGCAGAACAAGAAGGACATCATCGCCTACCTGCACGCGGTCAACAGCGACGAGACCGAGAACCCCGGTGGCCTCAGCCTCGGCGGACTGGGCCCGGTCAGCGAGGGTCTGTTCGCGTGGGTCTTCGGACTGGGCGCGCTGATCGCGGTCGCCGTCTGGGTCGCCGCTCGGACCGCAAAGGCCAAGAAGTCATGAGTAGCCAAGACATTCCAGAAGAGAACCTGCCCGCTGAGCAGGAAGCGCACGGGCACGGCTCGATGCGGCCCGCGGACGACAAGAACCCGTTCGCCGACCCGGGACTGCCGCCCCACGAGCACCGGATCCAGGACGTCGACGAGCGGGCCGCCAAGCGGTCCGAGCGCACGGTCGCCCTGCTGTTCACGCTCTCGATGCTGGCCACCATCGGCTTCATCGCCTCGTTCGTGACGATCCCGGTCGACAAGTCGGTCTACATCTTCCCGCTCGGTCACATCAGTGCGCTGAACTTCGCGCTCGGCATGACGCTCGGCGTCGCGCTGTTCGCGATCGGCGCGGGCGCGGTCCACTGGGCCCGCACCCTGATGTCCGACGAGGAGGTCGCCGACGAGCGCCACCCGATCGAGGCCGACCCCGAGACCCGTGCCAAGGTCCACGCGGACTTCAAGCAGGGTGCCAAGGAGTCGGTGATCGGGCGCCGCAAGCTGATCCGCAACACGATGCTGGGCGCGCTCACGCTGGTGCCGCTCTCCGGTGTCGTCCTGCTGCGCGACCTCGGTCCGCTGCCCGGGACCAAGCTCCGTCACACCCTGTGGTCCAAGGGCAAGCTGCTCGTCAACATGAACACCCACGAGCCGCTGCGTCCCTCCGACGTCGCGGTGGGCTCGCTCACCTTCGCCATGCCCGAGGGCCTGGACGAGCACGACGAGGAGTTCATGACCGAGATCGCCAAGGCGGCCCTGATGATCGTCCGGCTGGAGCCGGAGGCCATCAAGGACAAGCGCGAACTCGAGTGGTCGCACGAGGGCATCGTGGCGTACTCGAAGATCTGCACCCACGTCGGTTGCCCGATCTCCCTGTACGAGCAGCAGACGCACCACGCGCTCTGCCCCTGCCACCAGTCCACCTTCGACCTTGCCGACGGCGCCCGGGTGATCTTCGGTCCCGCCGGTCACGCCCTGCCGCAGCTGCGCATCGGCGTGAACGACGAGGGTTACCTCGAAGCGCTCGGCGACTTCGAAGAGCCCGTCGGTCCTGCCTTCTGGGAGCGCGGATGAGCACTACAGCCAACGAAGCCCCCCGCTCTCGCGGGAAGGCGCCGGCCGGCGAGCGCGTCGCCGACTGGGCCGACGGCCGGCTGGGGATCTACTCCCTGGCCAAGGCCAACATGCGCAAGATCTTCCCCGACCACTGGTCGTTCATGCTGGGTGAGGTCTGCCTCTACAGCTTCATCATCATCATCCTCACGGGTGTGTACCTGACGCTGTTCTTCCACCCGTCGATGAACGAGGTCACGTACCACGGCTCGTACGTGCCGCTTCAGGGCCAGCTGATGAGTGAGGCCTACGCCTCGACGCTGGACATCAGCTTCGACGTCCGCGGTGGTCTGCTCATCCGGCAGATCCACCACTGGGCCGCGCTGATCTTCCTCGCCGGCATGTTCGTGCACATGATGCGCGTCTTCTTCACCGGCGCGTTCCGCAAGCCGCGTGAGATCAACTGGCTGTTCGGCTTCCTGCTGCTCGTCCTCGGCATGTTCACCGGCTTCACCGGTTACTCGCTCCCGGACGACCTGCTGTCGGGCACCGGTATCCGCTTCATGGAGGGCGCGATCCTGTCCGTGCCGATCGTCGGCACGTACATCTCGTTCTTCCTGTTCGGCGGGGAGTTCCCCGGCCACGACTTCGTGGCCCGGTTCTACTCGATCCACATCCTGCTGCTGCCGGGCATCATGCTCGGCCTGGTGGTCGGCCACCTGATCCTGGTCTTCTACCACAAGCACACGCAGTTCGCGGGTCCCGGCAAGACCAACAAGAACGTCGTCGGCATGCCGCTGCTGCCGGTGTACATGGCGAAGGCCGGAGGCTTCTTCTTCCTGGTCTTCGGCGTGATCGCCGCCATCTCGGCCATCGCCACGATCAACCCGATCTGGTCCATCGGTCCCTACCGGCCGGACATGGTCTCCACCGGCGCCCAGCCCGACTGGTACATGGGCTTCTCCGAGGGCCTGATCCGTGTGATGCCGGGCTGGGAGGTCAACTTCTGGGGCCACACGCTCGTCCTGGGCGTGTTCGTCCCGCTGCTGATCTTCCCGCTGGTCCTCGCGGCGATCGCGGTCTACCCGTTCATCGAGTCCTGGGTCACCGGCGACAAGCGCGAGCACCACATCCTGGACCGCCCGCGCAACGCTCCGACGCGGACCGCGTTCGGTGTCGCCTGGATCACCGAGTACTTCATCCTGCTGATCGGTGGCGGCAACGACATCTGGGCCACGCACTTCCACCTGTCGATCAACGCGATCACCTGGTTCGTCCGCATCGCGTTCTTCGTCGGCCCGGTCGTCGCGTTCATCGTCACCAAGCGGATCTGCCTCGGCCTCCAGCGCCGGGACAGGGACAAGGTGCTGCACGGCCGCGAGTCGGGCATCATCAAGCGCCTGCCGCACGGTGAGTTCATCGAGGTGCACGAGCCGCTCAGCCAGGAGCAGCTGCACACGCTCACGGCACACGAGCAGTACGAGCCGGCCGAGATCGGCCCGACGGTCGACGAGAACGGCGTCCGGCGCAAGGTGAAGCGGACGGAGAAGCTCCGTGCCAAGCTGAGCAAGGGCTACTACGGCGAGGAGTCGCAGATTCCGAAGCCGACCGTCGAGGAGTACAAGGAGATCACGAGCGGCCACGGCCACCACTGACCCTCCAGCGTCGCCACACCACGGTCGAAGGGCCCCGTCCGTTCCGCGGACGGGGCCCTTCGCCGTGCCCGGGGCTGGATAGGGTGGGACCACACTCCCTTTCCGTCATACACACGATTCAGGAGCGGCTCATGAGCGCTGTGACCCCCGCTGGAGGCGACACCGCGGCGGGCCGCTCCTGGCCCGCCCTGCTGAACGGACTGCTGGACGGACACGACCTGTCCGCGGACGACACGGCCTGGGCGCTGGACGTGATCATGCGCGGCGAGGCGACCGACGCGCAGATCGCCGGCTTCGCGGTGGGGCTGCGGTTCAAGGGGGAGACGGTCGAGGAGATCTCCGGCCTGGTCCGCACCATGTACGCCCACGCCAACGTGATCGAGGTGCCGGGGGAGACGGTCGACATCGTCGGCACCGGCGGCGACGGGGCCAAGACGGTCAATATCTCCACCATGTCGGCGATCGTCGTGGCCGGCACGGGCGCGAAGGTCGTCAAGCACGGCAACCGGGCCGCCTCCTCGGCATCCGGGGCCTCCGACGTCCTGGAGAAGCTCGGGGTCAACCTGGAGCTGACGCCGAAGCGGGTGGCCGAGGTCGCCGAGGAGGCCGGCATCACCTTCTGCTTCGCGGTGAAGTTCCACCCGGCGCTGCGCCATGTGGCGGCGGCACGCGGCCAGCTGGGCATCCGCACCGTGTTCAACTTCCTGGGCCCGCTGACCAATCCCGCGAAGGTGAGGGCCCAGGCGGTCGGGGTCGCCCATGCCCGGATGGCGCCGATCGTCGCCGGCGTCTTCGCCGAGCGCGGCCACTCGTCCCTGGTGTTCCGGGGCGACGACGGGCTCGACGAACTGACCACGACGTCCACCTCCCGGGTCTGGGTGGTGCGCGACGGCCGGGTGACCGAGGAGACCTTCGACCCGCGGGACGTCGGACTCGACCTGGTGCCGGTTCAGGCGCTGCGCGGCGCCGACGCCTCCTACAACGCCGACGTCGCCCGCCGCCTGCTGGCCGGCGAGACGGGCCCCGTGCGGGACGCGGTGCTGCTGAACTCGGCGGCGGCCCTGGTGGCCCTGGAGCCGGGCACGGGGACGCTGGCGGAGCGGATCCGGGCCGGCATGGACCGGGCCGCGGAGTCGATCGACTCGGGCGCGGCCAGGCGCGTCCTGGAGCGCTGGGTGGCCGTGAGCAACGCCTAGCCGCCTCTTCGTATGACGCGCGTCCCGCGATCCGGACCCGGGTTGCGGGACGTCGTTCATTTCCCTTAGGTTCTTGTCCAGGTCATGAGTGACAGTCATCAGGCCCCGGCCGACTGTCCGGCAACCCTCCGTCCGTGGCGGGGTGCCCCGGGTGAAGACCAGGTCGTGGACAGCAAGGTTCACGGCAAGCGCGGACCCCTCGCGAAACCAGGGGTCCTGGGTCGTCCGAGGGAGTCTCCCGTGAATCAGCGAATGCGATAGGGCCGCAGAGCCCCGCCACCGCGTTTCCTGTCCTTTGCCTCCATTCCACGCTTGAGCCGTCGGGGTTCGCGTGTGATGCCGCCTGCCTTCACCTCACGGGAGTACCCCCATGTCCGTCTCCAGCCTCGCCGCCGACCCGTCCGTCCGTACCCCGCTGCCGGTACTCGGCCGTGACGTCACCGTGCCGCTCGTCACCGGCGGGGAGGTCACCTACGCCGCTCTCGACTACGCCGCCAGCGCGCCCGCGCTCCAGCGGGTCTGGGACGACGTGGCGGCCTACGCCCCCTACTACGGCAGCGTGCACCGCGGGGCCGGGTACCTGTCGCAGTTGTCGACCGACCTGTTCGAGAACGCCCGGAAGACCGTCGCCGAGTTCCTCGGCTGCCGGGACGGGGACCAGGTCGTGTTCACCCGGTCCACCACCGACTCCCTGAACCTGCTCGCCGCCACGCTGCCGGCCGGCTGCCGGGTCTTCGTCTTCGAGACCGAGCACCACGCCTCGCTGCTGCCGTGGAGGGACGCGGACGTGACCTGCCTGGACGCCCCGCGCACCCCGGCGCAGGCCGTCGAGACCCTGGAGCGCGCCCTCGCCGCCCGCGAGCCCCACGGTCCGGCCCTGGTCTGCGTCACCGGCGCCTCCAACGTCACCGGCGAGCTGTGGCCGGTGCGTGAACTGGCCGCCGCCGCACACGCGCACGGTGCCCGGATCGTGCTGGACGCCGCCCAGCTCGCCCCGCACCACCCCGTCTCCGTGGCCGGCCTGGACGTCGACTGGGTCGCCTTCTCCGGGCACAAGCTGTACGCCCCCTTCGGCGCCGGCGTGCTGGCCGGACGGGCCGACTGGCTGCGCGAGGCGGAGCCGTACCTCGCGGGCGGCGGCGCCAGCCGCAGGGTCACCCGGCGCGCGGACGGCGGCGTGGACGTGGAGTGGCACGACAGCGCCGCGCGGCACGAGGCCGGGTCGCCCAACGTCATCGGCGCCTACGCCGTCGCCTCCGCCTGCAAGGCCCTCACCGAGGCCGGGTTCGACACGCTGGTCGCCCGCGAGGAATACCTGATCGGGAAAGTGCGGGACGGGCTCGCCGAGGTGCCCCAGGTGCGGATCCTCTCCCTCTTCGGTGACGACGCCCCCCGCGTCGGCGTGCTCTCCTTCGTCGTCGAGGGCTGGAACAGCTCCCACTTCGCCGCGGCCCTCTCCGCCGAGTACGGCATCGGTGTGCGCGACGGCCTGTTCTGCGCCCACCCGCTGGTGCGCACGCTGCTCGGCAGCGACCCGCAGGCGCAGGGCGAGTGCGGCGCCCCCGAGGCGGCGCCCGGGGAGAAGTCCCTCAACGCCATCCGCGTGAGCTTCGGCGCGGGCACCCCGGACGAGCACGTCGAGCGGTTCGTGACCGCCGTGAGGGAGCTGGTGAGCGACGGCGCCCGCTGGAACTACCGTACGGAGGACGGCCGTTGCGTGCCCGACACCTCCGCTGCCGGCGCCTCCGTTGCCGCGGCCCCCGCGGCCGGCATCTCCGGTGCCGCGGGCACCGGCACCGGCACCGCCGCCTGACCCGGCAGCCGCGACCCCAGCAGGATCATCCGCAGCGCCCGCTCCGTGGCGTCCGTGAGGAGTTCGGCGGCGTGCAGCAGCGCGTCCGCCAGGGCCATCGGCGCCGGCATGATGCCGTGGCAGGCGTCCACCCCCGGCACCTCGTGCGCGCCCTCGCCGAGGGTGCCGGCCAGGGCGAGGACGGGGCGGCCGTAGAGCTTGGCGCGGCGGGCCACCTCGGCCGGGACCTTGCCGCGCGGCGTCTGGTGGTCCAGGGCGCCCTCGGCGGTGAGCACCAGGTCGGCGCGGGCGAGGCGGGCGTCGAGGTCGAGATGGTCGAGGAGCACGTCGAAGCGGGGCAGCAGCCGGGCCCCGACGGCGGCGAGGCCCGCGCCCAGCCCGCCGGAGGCGCCGGTGCCGGGGCCGTGGCGCAGGTCGGTGCCGACGACACCGAGGTCGCGGACGAGGACCCGCGCCCAGTTCTCCAGTCCGGCCGACAACTCCTCTGCCTGCGCGGGCGTGGCGCCCTTCTGCGGGCCGAACACCCGGGCCACGCCGCGCTCTCCGCACAGCACGTTGAACGGGTTGCAGGCGACGAGCAGCTCGGTGTCCTTCAGCCGGGCGTCCAGGCCGGACGGGTCGATGCGGGCGAGTCGGTTCAGCTCCCGCCCGCCGTACGGGAGTTCGAATCCGTCGGCGTCCAGCAGCCGGGCCCCCAGCGCCTGGAGCGCGCCCGCGCCCCCGTCCGACGTGCCCGAGTCGCCGCAGCCGACCAGCACGCGCCGCACCCCGGTGTCGAGCGCGGCGCCGATCAGCTCGCCGACGCCGTAGGTCGTCGTGGCGCCCGGGTCGCGCAGGGCGCGGGGGACCAGGGACAGGCCCGCGACGGCCGCCATCTCCACCACCGCCGTGTCCCGGGCGCCGAGCAGCGCGAAGTGGGTGCCGACGGGTTCGCCGACCGGACCGGTGGCGGCCAGCGCGACCAGCCGCCCGCCGGTCGCGGACGCCAGCGCGACGGCCGTGCCCTCGCCGCCGTCCACCAGCGGGATCCGGTCGATCTCGGCGTCCGGCAGGACCCGGCGGACGCCCGCCGCGATGGCATCGGCGGCGGCCTGGGCGGACAGGGACTCCTTGAAGCCGCTGGGGGCGACGACGACACGGTTGAGCAGGGAGGGCACTGCGGGCACGGGAGGCATGGCGGGCACGGCGGGGATGGAGGACATGGAGGACATGGAGGGCTCCTTCAACGGGTCACGGGTACGCCGAGCAGCGGCCAGACGGCGGCGGCGAAGAACAGCACGAGCGCGGCGGTCAGCGGTGCCAGGACGGCGGACAGCCGCAGCAGGTCGCGCGGGGTGTAGGTGGGGGTGCCGGGGATGTCGGAGAAGAGCGTGACCGGCTTGGCGGAGGCCGGGAGCGTGTGGCAGAAGCCGGCCGCGGCGGTGGACGCGAGCGCGGCGGCGACCGGGTTGACCCCGGCGCCCAAGGCCGCGGCGATCACCAGCGGGACCAGGACCGAGGAGCGGGCCGAGCGGGACTGGAGGACCAGGTGGGCCGCCGTGCTCACCGCCACCACGACCCCGAGGAAGACGGCCGGCGCGACGTGCGCGGGCAGCCCCGACACCAGCCACTTCGCCGCACCGGAGTCGGCGAGCGCGACGCCCATCGCCATGGTCGCCGCCATGAACAGCAGCAGCGACCAGGGCACGGTCTTCAGCGCGTCCTTGAGCCGTACGGTGCCGAGCGCGGGGGAGGAGGCGACGACCGCCCCGATCAGCGCCACCACCGCGGGCGACACGTGGTGCAGGGGCTCGCTGCACCACAGGGCCACCACCGTGGCCAGCAGCAGGGCGCAGCGCTTCTCCTCCTGCGTCCAGGGTCCGGTGACCGGGCTCTCGGTGTGCCGCTGTATCTCCTCGGCGGTGATACGGACCGGGCCCTTGCGGTCCGCGCGCCGAGTCGTCGTCAGGAGGACCGTCTCGGCGGCCAGATGGGAGGAGGTCACCGCCAGCGGCAGGCCGAGCAGCAGCCACTGGGTGAAGCCGATCCGGTCGCCGGTCGCCTCCCACAGCACCGACACCGTGATCAGATGCGCGCCCGCGCCGATCAGGGTCGCCACCGCCGACAGCAGGATGACGGTCGGGAACAGCAGAGCCAGCATCACGACCAGTCGCTTCCGGTCGGCGAGGGCCTTGGCGAGGGCGAGGAACACCGGCAGTGCGAGCGCCGCCCGGCCCGACGTGGCAGGCACCGCGAACGCCGTCACCACCAGCGCGGCCGTCGTCAGGTGCACCAACTGCCGTACGCTGCGCGCCCCGCCGACCAGAAAGGCCGCGGCCCGCCCCGCGAGCCCGGTCCGGGCCACCGCGGCCGCCAGCACGAAGGCGCAGATCAGCAGCCACACCGTGTCGTCGCCGAGGGTGCCGAAGAGGGTGTCGCTGCTGATCACGCCGGTCGCGGTCAGCGCGAGTCCGGCGCCCAGCGCGATGTACGTGTCGTCGATCGGCGTACCGATCCACGCGCAGGTGGCCAGCGCGAACACGGCGAGGGTGAGGCGCGCGTCGCCGCCGAGGGCGGGGAAGTTGCCGGGTACCGCCAGCAGCGCGCACAGGGACAGCGCCGCGCAGAGGGCCGCCGCCAGGCGGAGGTTCAACGTCACGTCACCGAGGGTTCTCCCGGGCGGTGAGTCCTCAATGAGTCCGACATGAAGGAAACTTCACACGAAAGCCGGTCGGTCCACCGGCGGCCGGTCCGTCCCCGGGCCGGGTACGTCAGCCCGGCAGCCGGTACCCCATGCCCCGTACCGTCTCCACCCGCTGCGCCCCCAGCTTCTTGCGCAGTGCCCGCACGTACACGTCCACGATGTTGGAGCCCGGGTCGAAGTCGTAGCCCCACACGTGGGACAGGATCTGCTCCCGGGACAGGACCTGTCCCGGATGCCGCAGGAACAGCTCCAGCAGGACGAATTCACGGGCCGTCAGGTCCACCGTCCGCTCCCCGGCACGCGCCCGGCGGGTGCGCAGGTCCAGGGAGAGGTCGCCGGACCTCAGCACCGTCACCTCCGGCGCCCTGGCCGCCGTACGCAGCCGCAGCCGCACCCGGGCGAGCAGTTCCTCGAAGCGGAACGGCTTGGTCATCCAGTCGTCGGCGCCGCCCTCCAGGCCGGCCACCGTGTCCCGTACGGAGTCCCGCGCGGTCAGCACGATCACCGGGGTCGTCACCCGGGACTCGCGCAGTTCGCGCAGGACCGTGAAGCCGTCCCGGCCGGGCAGCCCGATGTCCAGGACGACCAGGTCGAAGCCGCCGGTGAGGGCGTACTCGTAGGCGGCGTCGCCGTCGGTGACGGCGGTGGTGGTGAAGCCGTTGGCGCGCAGGCCCTTCTCGACGAAGGAGGCGATGCGCTCCTCGTCCTCGACGATGAGGATGCGGTTCATGGACGTGCCTCTTCCAGAGTGAGTACGAAGGTGGCTCCGCCGCCCTCGGTGGCGTGCAGGCCGACCCGGCCGCCGTGGCCCTCGGCGATGGCCTTGACGATCGACAGCCCGAGCCCGGCGCCGCTCCCGCGCGCCCCGCGCCGGGCCGTGCCGCGCCGGAAGCGCTCGAAGACGACCTCGGCGTCCTGCGGCTGGACCCCGGGTCCGGAGTCGGCGACGTAGAGCTCGACGCGGGTGCCGTCGGCGCGGGAGCCGATGCGGATGGTCTGGCCGGCGGTGGTGTGCTGCACGGCGTTCTGGGCGAGCTGCACCATGGCCTGGGTGATGCGCTGGGGGTCGAGCCGGGCCTCGCGGTCGGCGACCCCGTCCAGTACCCACTCCCGGTCGCCGAGGGTGCGGGCCTTGACGTAGACGTCGGCGGTGAGCTCGGCGAGCTGGACCGGCTCGGGGGTGACGAAGTCGGGGCGTTCGGCCTTGGCGAGCAGCAGCAGGTCCTCGACGATGCGGCTCATCCGGTCCAGTTCGTCGGTGACGAGGCGGACGGTCTCCTCGCGTTCGGCCGGGTCGTCGCCCATCAGTTCCAGGTGGCCGCGCACGATGGTGATCGGGGTGCGCAGTTCGTGGCTCGCGTCGTCGACGAACCGGCGCTGGGTGGCGAAGGCGCGCTCCAGCCGGTCGAGCATGGCGTTGAAGGTCTCGGCGAGCGCGGCCACGTCGTCGTGTCCGTGCACCGGGATGCGCCGGGTCAGGTCCTGCTCGGTGAGCTGTGCGGCCGTGGTGCGCACCAGCCGTACCGGTTTGAGGATCCGGCCCGCGACCACCCAGGCGATGCCGGTCGTCATCAGCAGCGCGACGCCGGAGATGGCGAGCAGGACGCGGAACACCTCGTCCGCGCGGGCCTGTTCCCGCCCGGGATGGAAGGCGACCACGAAGGCGGCGGCCGGTTCGCCGCCGTACCGGGCGACGGTGACCTTGGCCCAGCGGATGTCGCCCTGGGGCCGGTGCAGGGTGCCGGAGGAGTCGGGCGAGGCGTAGATGCGGCGCCTGGCCTCCCCGTCCTCGTGCAGGGGCAGGGCGACCGGGATCTCGCGCTGCTGGATGATCTGCGTGGGCCTGCTGCCCTTCTCGCCCACCAGGCCGATCAGTTCCTCGTCCAGGTCGGCGTACTGCCGTTCCAGGAAGACCCGCAGCAGCCGGCCCGGGTCGGTGAACGGGCGCCCGGTCTCCGGGTCGAAGCCCTGCTCCTCGAAGTTGGCGAACTCGCCGGCCTCCTGCGCGAGCAGGCCGTTGATCCGCTGGTCGGTGTCGCGCAGCAGGATCGAGCGGGTGGTCGTGGCCACCGAGGCGAGGGCGACCGCCATCACGAGCAGCAGCCACAGGAGGATGCGGACCCGGGCCGAGATCCGGCGGCGCTCGCGGTCAGCCGTCGTCGCCGGCTCCGTCGTCGCCGCCCGAGTCGTCTCCGGTGCCGCCGGTGTCCTGGCCTCGGTCGTCGTCATCGTCGTCATCCGGAGGGCTGTCGGTCACCGGTGGCCGGGTCACCACCTGGTCGCTGGGCGTCGGCTCCGGCGGGGAGGAGGTGGGTGTCGGCGTCGGGGAGCCGCTCTCCAGCTCCACCCTGGCCGGGACCTTGGGTTCCTGCGGATTGTCGGTGAGGGCGAAACTGGTCGCGGCGATGCCGAGCGGGATCAGGACGACGGCCGCCAGGGCCGCCATCCGGCGAGAGAAGACCATGTCCACGATCCTGCGCCCGGTACCCGTCGTCCCGGATGAGCACCTGATGAAGAACTCTTCATCAGGTGCCGGGATCCGAGGTGCCGGGGTCCGGTGGGCTCAGTTGTCCAGCCCGATGGCGAACGCCGCCTCCAGGTCGTGCTGCGAGTACGTCCGGAACGCCACGTGCGTGTCCGTGCCCTCCACGCCCGGGATCTTGCTGATCCGGCCGGGAATGACCTCTGCCAGGTCCTCGTGCTCCGTCACCCGGACCATGGCGATCAGGTCGTAGGTGCCGGTGACGGAGAAGACCTCGCTGACGCTCTCCAGCGCGGCGATCTGCTCCGCGATCTCGGGGATCCGGTCCACGCTGGTCTTGATGAGGACGATCGCGCTGATCACGGCTGTTTCTCTCCCTCGGGGGCCGTCACTGGAACGCTCTTCACTCTAGTCGTACGCCCGAACCGCACCCAGGCGTAGACGAAGCCCAGCCCGAAGCCGACCAGGTGCGCGAGGTAGGCCACCCCCGGCCCGTCGCCGGCCCGGCCCGCCGCCATCCACTGGAGACCGGCCCAGAAGGGCAGGACGACCCAGGCCGGGAAGCGCAGCGGCAGGAAGAAGAGGAAGGGCAGCAGGCTGGTCACCCGCGCGCGCGGGAAGAGGAAGAGGAAGGCGCCGAGGATCGCGGAGATCGCCCCCGAGGCGCCGACCAGGGACTGCTGGGAGTGGGCGTTGGCCCCCGCGTAGCCGAGCAGGGCCAGGTAGCCGCAGCCGACGTAGAACAGGGCGAACTGGAGCCTGCCCATCCGTTCCTCCGTCATCGCCCCGAAGACGTAGAGGAAGAGCATGTTGCCCAGCAGGTGCACCCAGCTGCCGTGGACGAACAGCGCCGTCGCGGGGGTGAGTGCGGACCCGGGGGAGTCCTCGAACAGTTCTGCGGGGATCACGCCCCAGCGCCGGAAGTAGGCGCGCTGCGCGGCGAGCAGCTCCTCCCCGGTGCCGTACACCGGATTCAGGCCCGCCGCCGGACTGATCAGGAAGAGCAGGCAGCACAGGATGATCAGCCCGTACGTCACCGGCGCGGTCCGGCCCCGGGCCGTACGGGTCGTGCCGAGTGACCTGACCGTCCCGGCCGTCCTGAGGGCCGCCGTGCTCCAGTTGCGGATCATGGACACAGAGCATGACGTAACGGGACGCAACCGCCCGGAGCGCCTCGCCGCCGTGGACACGCGGGCGTCGGGTACCCGCCAGGCCGTAGGGTTACGAGCCAAACGCGCCGGGGGAGCCCGGCGCGCCACCGACACCGGAAGAGAGCGAACAGCCACGATGACGGTTCCCCTGCCGACCGACACGACGCGGTGGCGCTGCACCCTCTGCGGCAACCTCACCCGCTTCGACGTGACCCGGGCCTCGAAGGTCGTCGAGTACGTGCACCTCGATCTGGCCGGTGAGCCGAACGTCGAGGAGCGCGAGGTGCTCAGTGAGACCATCGAGTCGGTGCGGTGTCGCTGGTGCAACGCCGTGGACCAGGTGGAACTCGTGGACAGGCCGGGTGCCGCCTCCTGACCGGAGCGGCCCCCGCATGAGGTGATCCCGCGCGGGGTCACGCAGAGGCATTGGGGTGACGGATGGTGGAGACACATGGCGGGGGGCCGGGCGACGGCGCCGCTGAGGTGCTCGACCGGCCGCTGCCCGACGGCGTGCGCCGCAGGGTCGTGCAGATCGTGTCCGACGGCTTCGGTGGTCTCACCCTCGGTGAACTGCCGGCGCAGCTGAGACAGTACGCCCGGTTCGCCCCGAACCGCAGGGCCAAGTTCGCCGGCAACGCCATGGCCGCCGCAGTGGAGACCGACCCGCTGTTCCGCCAGCGCATCGGCGAGAAGTTCAGGGAGGCCCAGCCGGAACTGGCCGGGGCCCTGGAGGCCGGCTCCCCGCCCCCGGCCGCGGACCCGCTCGACGTGGCGGCCGCGGCCTACGTGCTGCGCCCGCACGGCTGGGTGAAGCTGGTGGCCGCCGCCGGCGAGGAGGCGCAGCGCGCGGACGCCGAGCGCGCCGACGAGGAGAGCCGCGCGGAGCTGGAGCGGCTGCACGAGGAACTGGCCCGGGCCCGGGAGCACACCAGGACCGAGACCGAGCGGTTGCGTGCCGAGCTGGACGCGGCGAAGAAGGAGACCGAGTCGCTGCACCGCAAGCTGCGCTCGGCCCTCAGCGACGTCAAGCGCGGCGAGGCGGCGCTGCGCAAGCTCCGGGCCGAGACCGACGCCGTCCGTGCCGAGGGGCACGCCCAGGTGTCCGCCGCCGAGAGCGAGACCCGGCGGCTCAAGACCCGGCTGGGGGAGGCGGAGGCGGCCCTGGAGGCCACCCGCAAGGCGGCCCGGGAGGGGCGCAGCGTCGAGGACATGCGGGTGCGGCTGCTGCTGGACACCCTGCTGGACGCCACGCAGGGACTGCGCCGGGAACTCGCGCTGCCCCCGGTGTCGGTGCGGCCCGCGGAGACGGTGGACGCGGTCGAGCCCGGCCGGATGACGCCCAAGGACATCGCCGCCCGTGCCCTGTCCGAGAACGACCCCGCCATCCTCGACCAGCTGCTCGCGCTGCCCCAGGCGCACCTGGTCGTCGACGGCTACAACGTCACCAAGACCGGCTATCCGCAGATGCCGCTGGAGAAGCAGCGGCTGCGGCTGCTCGGCCAGCTCTCCCAGCTCGCCGCGCAGACCGGCGCCGAGATGACCTGTGTCTTCGACGGGGCCGAGCTGGTGGCGCCGGTGCTGCTCGCGCCGCCGCGCGGGGTGCGGGTGCTGTTCTCCAAGCCGGGGGTCACGGCCGACGAGCTGATCCGCCAGCTGGTGCGGGCCGAGCCGCCGGGCCGGCCGGTCATCGTCGTCTCCACCGACCGCGAGGTCGCCGACGGCGTGGCTCGCGCGGGCGCACGACCGGTGGCGTCCGCGGTGCTCCTCAAGCGGCTTTCCTAGTCCCCCGCTTCACTTTCGTGGCAACCGTAACGTAGGGGCTCTATGCCCGAATTGACGGAACCGTTACGCAACGTAGCGTCAAGTGAGGGTTACTGCAGGTGAGTTGTGGCAAAGAACGCGGTGCGTAACCGGGATTTTTCGGCGGAGGATTTGAACTGATCACGAGTGGGTCACTAGGGTCAGCCCTCGAACCCTCGCACGGGTGATCCCTCTCAAGAAGGAGCTCGTCTCCGTGGCGTCCCACCGTCGTCCCAAGCAGCCGAGCCGCACGCGCGTGACCGTGCTCACCACCGCTGCCGCCGCCGCTGTCGCTCTCAGCTCGCAGGCCGCCAACGCCGCCCCGAGTGAGAAGCCGAGCAAGGACGAGGTCAAGGCCAAGGTCGACAAGCTCTACGAAGAGGCCGAGCAGGCCACCGAGAAGTACAACGGCGCCAAGGAGAAGCAGGAGAAGCTCCAGAAGGAGATCTCCACGATCCAGGACAACGTCGCCCGCGGCCAGGAGGAGCTCAACGAGCTGCGCGACGGCCTCGGTTCGATGGCCAGCGCCCAGTACCGCTCCGGCGGGATAGACCCGTCCCTCCAGCTGTTCCTGTCCGCCGACCCGGACAACTACCTGGACAAGGCCTCCACCCTCGACCAGCTGAGCGGTCAGCAGGTCGAGGCGCTGAAGAAGATCCAGGACAAGCAGCGCGACCTCGCCCAGCAGCGCTCCGAGGCCACCGAGAAGCTCGAGGACCTCGCCTCCACCCGCACCGAACTGGGCAAGAAGAAGAAGGAAGTCCAGGGCAAGCTCTCCTCCGCGCAGAAGCTGCTCAACACGCTCACCGCGCAGGAGAAGGCCGCCCTCGAGGAAGAGGAACAGCGCTCCACCCGCAGCAGCGAGCGCCAGGTCCTGTCCGGCTCCGGGACCCCCTCCGGCACCCCCGCCTCCGGCCGGGCCGCCGCCGCCTTCGCCGCCGCCCAGAGCAAGATCGGCACGCCCTACGTCTACGGCGCCACCGGGCCGTCCTCCTTCGACTGCTCGGGCCTGACGTCCTGGGCCTACGCCCAGGCCGGCGTCGGCATCCCGCGCACCTCCGAGGCGCAGACCGGCGCGGGCACGCGCATCTCCTCGATGAGCGACCTCCAGGTCGGCGACCTGGTCTTCTTCTTCAACGACCTGCACCACGTCGGCCTCTACGCCGGCAACGGCCAGGTCCTGCACGCGCCGCGCACCGGCACGGTCGTCCGCTACGAGTCGATGAACACCATCGGCGGCCCGTTCATGTTCGGCGTGCGCGTCTGACCCGACGCCCCTCGTCGACCCTTCGGCCGCCCTCGCCGTGCCGCCCGTTCGGGCGAATCACGGCAGGGCCGTCTGACCCCCCGCCCCGCCGGTGACCTGCGTCAGCGGCGGGGCGTCGTGCTGCGCGCCCCCGGCCGGTCGTTGGCCGGTGCCCCGCCGCGGGGTTACTGTCTGCCGCGTTTCCCTGTCCGCCAGCGGAAGGAGTGCGGCTTCCCGTGGGGTCCCATCGCCGCCTTGCACCAACCGGGTTCGACCGCGGCGCCACCGTCGCCGTCGGCCTGCTTTCCGTCGCCGCCGCGGTCCTGGGCGCCGTACCGGCCACGGCCGCTCCGCAAGACGACCGGCGGGCGGAGGTGGACCGGCTCCACACGGAGGCGGAGCAGGCGACCGAGGCCTACAACAAGGCCTCCGCGCGCACCGACGCCCTGCGCGAGGAGGTCGGCACCGCGCGGGACGCGATCGCCCGGCAGCAGGAGCGGGTCAACACCTTGCGGGAATCGCTCGGTTCGCTGGCCGGCGCCCAGTACCGCTCCGGCGGCATCGACCCGTCGCTGGCGCTGCTGCTCGCCGCCGATCCGGACGACTACCTGGACAAGGCCTCCGTGCTCGACCGGATCACCACCCACCAGGCCGGTGAGCTGAGGGAACTCCAGGGGGCCATGCGCGACCTCGCCCAGGACCGCGCCGAGACCGGCCGGAAACTCGCCGAGCTGGAGAAGGGCCGCAAGGCCGTCGCCGCCCACAAGAAGACCGTGGAGCGCAAGCTCGCCAAGGCCCGCGAACTGCTCAACTCCCTCCCGGACGAGGAACGCGCCGCCTACGACCGAGGCTCCCGCTCCGGCCGCACCGACCTGCCCGTCCCGGGCGCCGCCGGCCCCGTCTCCGGCCGGGCGGCGGCCGCCGTCGCCGCCGCCCGCTCCGCCCTCGGCAAGCCCTACGTCTGGGGCGCCAACGGGCCGAGCGGTTTCGACTGCTCGGGCCTGACCCAGTGGTCGTACGCCCAGGCCGGCGTCGGCCTGCCGCGCACCTCGCAGGCGCAGTCCGGTGCCGGGCAGCGGGTGTCCCTGGCCCAGGCGCGGCCCGGCGACCTGGTGGCCTACCGGGACGACGCCAGCCACATCGGCATGTACGTCGGCAACGGCCAGGTGATCCACGCGCCCTACCCCGGCGCCCCCGTGCGCTACGACCCGGTCGGCATGATGCCGGTCTCCTCGGTCACCCGGGTCTGACCTCCGCGGCCGTTGCGCCCCCACCGCCCGCTGCCCCCTTCGGCCCGCCGCCCGTACGATCGGGAAGGTGGCGGGTCGAAGGCGGGTGTCGGGTTCCTCGGTGGTGGCGCTGTGCCTGCTGCTGGTCTCCCTGGTGGCCTGTGGCGGCCGGACCACCGCCGACCCCGTCCGGGCCGAGGTGCAGCGGGTACTGGACCGGCGTGCGGCGGCCGTCCTCGACCACGACCGGGCCGCCTACACGCGCACGGGCACCGGGGCGGGCTTCGGCAACCTGAGCGAGGTGCCGCTGGCAGCGTGGTCGTACCGCGTGACCGGCGTGGACCGCACCGGCGACACCGCCACCGCCGACGTCGAGCTGCGCTACCGCCTCGAGGGCCACGACCGGGGCCCGGTCACCGCCGGCCGCACCGTGCGGCTGAGCAGGGACGGAGCGGACGGGCGGTGGTCCGTCGTCTCCGACCGGCCCGCGAAGCGGTCCGGCCAGCAGCCGTGGGACCAGGGCGCGGTCAGGGTCGTCCGGGGGACGCACAGCCTCGTGCTCGGCGTCGGGCAGTCCACCGGGGCGCTGCGCGGCTACGCGGACCTGGCCGACCGGGCGGTGCCGGCCGTGTCGGACGCCTGGGACGGCGACTGGGCCCGCAGCGTCGTCGTACTCGTCCCGAAGTCACTGGAGGGGATGGCGGGCCTGCTCGGCTCCCCCGCCTCGTCCTACCGGGGCATCGCGGCGGTCACCACCGGCAAGACCGGCGGCCGGGAGCGGGCCCCCGCGGACCGGATCATCGTCAACCCCGACGCCTACGGGCTGCTCGGCACCCTGGGCAAGCAGGTCGTGCTCACCCACGAGACCGCCCACGTCGCCACCCGTGCCGACACCACCGCCGCCACCCCGCTGTGGCTGTCCGAGGGCTACGCCGACTGGGCCGGCTACCGCGGCAGCGGCCGCGCCCCCGCCCAGGCCGCCCCCGAGACGGCCGACGCGGTCTCCCGGGGCCGGGTGCCCGCGGAGCTCCCCACCGACGAGGACTTCGGCTTCACCGCCGACGCGGACCGACTGGCCCGCGCCTACGAGGGCGGCTGGCTGGCCTGCCGCATGATCGCCGAGCAGTGGGGCGAGGACGGCCTGGACGCCTTCTACCGCTCCGTGGGCGCGCACGAGGGGCGCGCCGGCGCGGTCGAGGACGCGATGAACGAGGTGCTCGGGACGACGCCGGAGGAGTTCACGGCGCGGTGGCGGGAGTACCTGCGGGCGGAGTTCGACTGAGCTCGCTCTCGTGGCCTGACGGGTTCGTCCGGGCGCCGTCCGCTCAGGAGGAGGCCGGTGCCTTGCCGGTGCGGGCGGTGCGGGCGGTGCGGGCGGTGCGGGCGGTGCGGGCGGTGCGGGACGGCGGCGTCGCTACGGGTGTCCTGCGCGGCGCCGTGTCGCGCCACAGGGCGCGGGCCGCGAGGAGCGCCGCGGCGACCAGCAGGCCGTTGCGGACGACTAGCAGCGCGATGCCGAGCGGATCGCTCGCGACGACCTCGGCGAAGTAGACCGGGAACTCCAGCACCGTCACCAGGCTCGCCGCCAGCACCAGGGCGACCGGCACCCGCATCCGGCTCGCGCGAAAGCACCGGCAGACCGCGGCGAGGCCGATCAGCCACACCACGTACTGCGGGCTGATCACCCGGCTGGTGACCGTGAACATCAGCACCGCCACGAAGGCCGCGTCCGCCGCCGTGTGCGCCGCGAAGCGCGAGGCCGCCAGCCGCCACAGCAGCAGCCAGCCGAACGCCAGGGCGGTCAGCGCGAGGGCGACCGTGCTCACCGCGCCCACGTACGGGCCGAGGAACTCGACCGAGCCGTAGTTGAGCAGCACCTCGCCGTCCCAACCGAAGTGCCGGGCGACATGGAAGACCAGCGAGCCCAGCGACTCCACCTCGGTGCCCCGCTCGCGCTGGAACGTCAGGAAGGCGAACGCCCCCGGCATCGCCGCGGCGAACAGCGCCGCCAGCCCGGCCCCGCTCAGCGCCGCCGCGGCCCACGGCGCGCGCCCGCGCATCCCGATGAGCACCAGCGCCGGCCACACCTTCAGCAGCGCCCCGAGCGCCGCCAGAGCCCCCGCCACGCGCGGATGCCTGCCCGCGGCGAGCAGCGCCGCCACCGCCACGGCGGTGACCATCACGTCGTAGCGCGCGTACACCGTCGGACCGAGCAGCGGTACGCCCGCCACCCACACCCACGCACCGCGCGACGAGCGGCCGGAACCCCGGCCCGCGTGCCACAGCAGGGCGAGGACGGCCAGGTCCGCGGCACAGGCCAGGACGAAGAAGGCCGTCGCGTACTCCAGGAAGGGCAGCAGCGCGGGGGAGAGGACCGCGAAGGCCGCCGCGGGCGGGTACTGCCAGGTGACGTCGTCCAGCGGAAACGCTCCGGTGCGCAGGACGTCGTACCAGTCGCGGTAGATGACGGACACGTCGCTGGTGACGTCCGGGCCCGGGAAGACCCACACCTTCAGCACGAACAGCAGCAGCACCAGCCGCGTGGCGCCCCAGGCCGTCGGCAGCCACACCGCGGGCCGCCTCGCGTCCGTCGTCTCCACGTGCTCCCTGCCCGTCCGCGTGCCGTGCTTCGCGGCCATGATGACCCGGACACCTGTGCGTCTGCCACCGGGGGGCGGCCGGGCCCCCGGCCCGCGCGGCGGGTTCGGTAGGGTCGGCGGCGTGCGCAAGACCTTGATCGTGACGAACGACTTCCCGCCCCGCCCGGGCGGCATCCAGGCCTTCCTGCACAACATGGCGCTACGGCTGGACCCCGAGCGGCTCGTCGTCTACGCCTCCACCTGGAAGCGGAGCCGGGAGGGCATCGAGGCCACCGCCGCCTTCGACGCCGAGCAGCCCTTCACCGTCGTACGGGACCGTACGACGATGCTGCTGCCGACGCCGGGCGCGACCCGGCGGGCCGTCGGGCTGCTGCGCGAGCACGGGTGCACGTCGGTGTGGTTCGGGGCGGCGGCGCCCCTCGGGCTGATGGCGCCGGCACTCCGGAAGGCGGGGGCCGAGCGGATCGTCGCCACCACCCACGGTCACGAGGCCGGGTGGGCCCAGCTGCCCGCCGCCCGGCAACTGCTGCGCCGGATCGGGGAGTCGACGGACACGGTCACCTACCTCGGCGAGTACACGCGCTCCCGGATCGCGGGCGCGCTCACCCCGGATGCCGCCGCGCGGATGGTACAGCTGCCGCCCGGCGTCGACGAGAAGACCTTCCACCCGGGCAGCGGCGGCGAGGAGGTGCGGGCCCGGCTGGGACTGACCGAGCGGCCCGTGGTGGTGTGCGTCTCGCGGCTGGTGCCGCGCAAGGGCCAGGACACGCTGATCCGGGCGATGCCGCGCGTCCTGGCCGCCGAGCCGGACGCCGTACTGCTGATCGTCGGCGGCGGCCCCTACGAGAAGGACCTGCGCCGCCTCGCCGCCGATACCGGCGTCGCCGCCTCCGTCCGTTTCACCGGCGCCGTCCCCTGGGCCGAGCTGCCCGCCCACTACGGCGCCGGGGACGTCTTCGCCATGCCGTGCCGTACCCGCCGGGGCGGACTCGACGTCGAGGGTCTCGGCATCGTCTACCTGGAGGCCTCCGCGACCGGCCTGCCCGTGGTCGCGGGCGACTCGGGCGGCGCGCCGGACGCGGTGCTCGACGGCGAGACGGGGTGGGTGGTGCGCGGTGACTCCGAGGAGCAGACCGCCGACCGGGTCGTCACCCTCCTCGGCGACGCGGAGCTGCGCCGCAGGATGGGCGAACGCGGCCGGGCCTGGGTCGAGGAGAAGTGGCGCTGGGACCTGCTGGCGGAGCACCTGAAGGCTCTGCTGTAGCGAACCGGGCTATGGGGGCGCGGGGAACTGCGCGACCAGCCACGGCGGACGGAAAGCCGCCGACGAACCGTACCCCGTACTCCAATAGGCGCCGCACTCCAACAGGCGCCCCTACTTGGAGTAGATCGCCTCGATCTCGTCCACGTAATCCTTGGCGACAACACTCCGCTTCAGCTTCAGCGACGGAGTCAAGTGCCCGGATTCCTCCGTGAACTGAGCCTCCAGCACCCGGAACTTCCGCACCGACTCCGCCTTGGAGACCGCCGAGTTGCCGTCGTCGACCGCCGACTGGATCGCGGCGAGCAGATCCGGATCGTCCCGCAGCGACGCAGCCGTCGAACCGGCCGGCTTGCCGTGATCCGCGCACCAGCGGCCGAGGAACTCCTCGTCGAGGGTGACCAGCGCGCCCACGAACGGCCGCCCGTCGCCGACCACCATGCACTCCGCGACCAGCGCGTGCGCGCGGATGCGGTCCTCGATCACGGCCGGGGCGACGTTCTTGCCGCCCGCGGTGACGATGATCTCCTTCTTGCGGCCGGTGATCCGCAGATAGCCGTCCTCGTCGAGGGTGCCGATGTCGCCGGTGTGGAACCAGCCGTCGGCCAGCGCCTCGGCGGTCGCGCCCGGGTTGTTCCAGTACTCCTTGAACAGGTGCTCGCCGTGCAGCAGCACCTCGCCGTCGTCCGCGATGCGCACCACGGAGCCGGGCAGCGGCTGGCCGACCGTGCCGATCTTCTGCCGGTCCCAGGGGTTGAAGGCGGTGGCCGCGCAGGACTCGGTCAGGCCGTAGCCCTCCAGGACGGTGAATCCGATGCCGCGGAAGAAGTGTCCGAGGCGTTCGCCGAGCGGGGCGCCGCCGGAGATGGCGTACTCGCCGCGGCCGCCCAGGACCGTGCGGAGCTTGCCGTAGACGAGCTTGTCGAAGACCTTGTGCCTGATCTTCAGGCCGACGGACGGGCCCGACGGGGTGTCAAGGGCCTTGCTGTACGCGATCGCCGTGTCGGCGGCCTTGTCGAAGATCTTGCCCTTGCCGTCGGCCTGCGCCTTGGCGCGCGCCGAGTTGTAGACCTTCTCGAAGACGCGCGGCACACCGAGGATCAGCGTCGGCCGGAACGCGGCCAGCTCGTCGGTGAGGTTCTTGATGTCCGGGACGCAGCCCAGCTTGATCGGCGCGATCATCGGCGCGACCTGGACCAGGCGGCCGAAGACGTGGGCGAGGGGGAGGAAGAGGAGGACGGAGCACTCGCCCGTGCGGAACAGCGGGCGCAGCCGCTCGACGACGTTGCCGCACTCGGCGAAGAAGCTGCGGTGGGTGAGCACACAGCCCTTGGGGCGGCCGGTGGTGCCGGAGGTGTAGACGATGGTCGCCGGGTCGTCGGCCTTCGCGATCGAGCCGCGCTCCTCGACCGCCTGGTCCGTGACGTCCTGGCCCAGGCGCCCCAGCTCCTCCACCGCCCCGGAGTCGAACTGCCAGACGTGCTTGAGGGCGGGCAGCCCCTCGCGCACCGACTCGACCGAGGCGGCGTGCCCGGCCGACTCCACGACGCACGCCGTGGCACCCGAGTCGCCGAGGATCCACTGCACCTGCTCCGGCGAGCTGGTCTCGTACACCGGCACGGTGATCGCGCCCGCGCACCAGATCGCGAAGTCCAGCAGCGTCCACTCGTAGCGCGTACGGGACATCAGGCCGACCCGGTCGCCCGGCTGGACGCCGGAGGCGATCAGGCCCTTGGCGGCGGCCTGCACCTCGGCGAGGAAGTCGCGGGCGGTCACGTCCTGCCACGCGCCGGCCACCTTGCGGGAGATGACGGCGACGTCCGGGTGCTGCGCGGCGTTTCTGCGGACGATGTCGGTCAGGTTTCCGTCCGCAGGGACCTCGTACAAAGCCGGAAGGCTGAACTCGCGCAAGACTGCTGCTCCTCATAAGGCGCCGGCGCCACGACGTTGTGCGATGCGACGGTGCGGTCCAAGGCTCGGGCAAGTGCTCGGGGAATCACATGCTGATCACATGTTGGATCACATGGCGATTCACATGTTGAAATCCAGAGCACGACTGGACTGCCCGGACGTTACCCGCCGGTATGCCTTCTCCGACAGGGGGTCCCCGCGAGATGTTCGCTGCGTCACACGGATGGGGTTTCCTTTGCGCACAGTAGTCGACGGATCAACCGACCAGCCAGTAACCGCAGGTCCGACCGCCACTGTTCACAAGAGGCGCGCGCTGCTTACGCTTGATCGCCATGGCACCCACACCGCCCGGTAACACGAGGACGCGCGTCCATGTGATCAGCGACGTCCACGGCAACGCCCGCGAACTGGCCAGGGCCGGCGAGGGCGCCGACGCCCTGGTCTGCCTCGGGGACCTGGTCCTCTTCCTCGACTACGCCGACCACACGCGCGGCATCTTCCCCGACCTGTTCGGCGCCGCGAACGCCGGCCGCATCGTCGAGCTGCGCACCGCCCGCCGCTTCGCCGAGGCACGCGAGTTCGGGGCGCGGCTGTGGGCGGACGCCGGCGGCGACCGGGTGGCGCTGATCGAGGAGGCGGTGCGCAAGCAGTACGCCGAGCTGTTCGCCGCCTTCCCCACCCCGACGTACGCCACCTACGGGAACGTCGACATGCCGCCCCTGTGGCGCGAGTACGCCGGCCCCGGCACCACCGTCCTCGACGGCGAGCGGGTGGAGATCGGCGGCCGGGTCTTCGGCTTCGTCGGCGGCGGCCTGCGCACGCCGATGCGCACGCCGTACGAGATAGGTGACGAGGAGTACGCCGCGAAGATCGAGGCCGTCGGCGAGGTGGACGTGCTGTGCACACACATCCCGCCGGAGGTGCCGGAGCTGGTCTACGACACGGTGGCGCGGCGCTTCGAGCGGGGCAGCCGCGCGCTGCTGGCCGCGATCCGCCGCACCCGTCCCCGTTACGCCCTGTTCGGGCACGTGCACCAGCCGCTGGTGCGGCGGATGCGGATCGGGGCGACCGAGTGCGTGAACGTCGGGCACTTCGCGGCGACCGGGCGGCCGTGGGCGATGGAGTGGTGACCGCCCGCCGCCGGACCTGCGCGGCAGGTGGTGCCGTTCGCCCCGCCCGTGCGCGATAGCCTTCACGCGGCACACACGTGCGCGCCACGGGCGCACGACGACCCCTCAGTACCGGCCCGCATCTGGAGGAGCCACAGCGATGGCGGAACACACCAGCTCGAGCATCACCATCGAGGCGGCACCGGCCGACGTCATGGCGGTGATCGCCGACTTCGCCCGCTATCCGGACTGGACCGGCGAGGTGAAGGAGGCCGAGGTCCTCGCGACCGACGCGCAGGGGCGTGCCGAGCAGGTCCGGCTCGTCATGGACGCCGGGGCGATCAAGGACGACCAGACGCTGGGGTACACCTGGACCGGCGAGCACGAGGTGTCCTGGACGCTGGTGAAGTCCCAGATGCTGCGCTCCCTCGACGGCTCCTACCTGCTCCGCCCGGTCGGCACGGGCACGGAGGTCACCTACCGGCTCACGGTCGACGTCAAGATCCCGATGCTCGGCATGATCAAGCGCAAGGCCGAGAAGGTCATCATCGACCGCGCGCTGGCGGGCCTGAAGAAGCGCGTGGAGTCGGGAGCGAAGTAGCGGCGCGGCTGCGGGCGGTCGTGCCTCCCCCTCCCCGTGCTGAACCGCCTGGGAGGCACCCCCGGGGGGCGGCACGGGCGGGCGCCGGAGGCACCCCCTCCGGGGAAGGCGCCCCGTGACGCCGGGCCGTGCCACGCCGTGCCACGCCGTGCGGTGCCCAGGCCGCCGGGCGGCTCCGGAGCACGGGCAAGCACGCCGCCCCGGAGAACCGCGCCCCCCGAAGGATCACCGCGCCTCGGCCCCCGCCCACGCAGGTACCGTTCAGCATCATGCGCACCATCCTGATCACAGGCCCCGGCGGCAGCGGCCGTACCACCGTCGCCGCCGCCACCGCGCTCGCCGCCGCCCGGCAGGGCACCCGCACCCTCCTCCTCGGCGCCGACCCCGACGACACCCTCGGCTCCGTACTCGCAACGCCCACGGGCGGTCCCGCACCGATCACCGTCGAGCCCCGTCTCACCGCCTGGCGGCCCGACGCCGCGCAGGGGTTCCGGGACGGCCTCGCCGCCCTCCAGGACCGCGCCGCCTCCGCGCTCGACCTCCTCGGCGCCGGCCGCCTCGACCCCGAGGAACTCACCCCCCTGCCCGGCGCGGACGAACTCGCCCTGCTGCGCGCCCTGCGCGACGCCGCCCTCGCCGACGGCCCTGATCACCACGAACTCCTCGTCGTCGACCTCCCGCCCGCGCCCCGCGCCCTCGCTCTGCTCGCCCTTCCGGAGGAGCTGCGCCGCTACCTGCGCCGCCTCCTCCCGCCCGAGCGGCAGGCGGCCCGCGCACTGCGCCCCGTCCTCGGCCGGCTCGCCGGCGTTCCCATGCCCGCCGAGGCGCTGTACGAGGCCGCCGCCCGCTGGGACCTGGAACTCGCCGCCGCCGAGGCCGTCCTCGCCGACCGGAACACCGTCGTACGGCTGGTCGCCGAGCCGGGACCGGCCGGTGCCGACGCCGTCCGCACCGCCGCCCTCGGCCTCGCCCTGCGCGGTCTGCGCACCGACCTGCTGGTCGCCAACCGGGTCCTGCCCGAGGACACCCCGGCGGACAGCTGGCTCACCGGCCCTCTCACTCAGCAGCGCAAGACACTGGAGGAGTGGCAGGGCACGTACGACGTCCGTACCGTCGCCCACCTCGGACGCGACCCGCGCGGCGCGGACGACCTCGCGGCGCTCGACGCGCCGGGCGACACCCCGGCGGTCGACCCGGACGTCTCCCCGGCCGAGTGGCCCGTCACCGACCGGCTGGCCGACGACGGCGTGCTGGTCTGGCACATCCCGCTGCCCGGCGCCGTACGCGACGCACTCGACCTGATCCGCCGCGGTGACGAACTGGTCGTCACCGCCGGGCCGTTCCGACGGATCGTCCCGCTGCCGTCCGCGCTGCGCCGCTGCACGGTCGACGGGGCCGCCCTGCGGGAGGGCACGCTCGCCGTCCGGTTCGCGCCGGACCCGAGGCTGTGGCCGCGGAGCCGCTGAACGCGCCGCACCCGTTCGGGTAACGTCGTAGGGACGAACCGTAGTCAGGAGGCCGTCATGAGCGAAGAGCTCCCCCCGTCCGAGGCCCCCCGCCCCGACGAGGCCGACGCGGTCGACGAAGCGCGACCGGCCGACACCGACGCCTGGGCGACGGCGTGCGCCGAGGACCTGGAAGCCGAGAAGGCCCGCCGCCGGGCCGAGTACGGCCCGCCGCCCGGATCGGCCGCCGAGGAGCTGCGCCGGCTCGTCGACACCGTCGCGGACAAGCTGTCCGGCCTCCAGTCCCCGCTGCTCGGCCAGGTCGCCGGACCGGCCGCCCAGCAGGTGGTCCGGCAGGTCGTCCAGCAGGCCAAGGCCGCCGTCGAACCGGTTCTCGAGCGCAATCCCGACGTCTTCGACCACCTCGCGGCCGCCGGCGGCGAACTCCTCGCCGCCTACCGCTCCGCCGTCCAGAACCAGGAGCGCCGCTGGACCGCCGGCACCTCCGGGGCAGACGCGCGCCGGGACCCCAAGGACCCCCGAGACCTGGACGAAGCGCGCGACGACGGAAGCGGCGGCGGACGCGACGACGGCGACGAGGGCACCGGCCCGGGCCAGCGCATCGACTTGGACTGACACCGCCCTCGGGTACGGTTGGCCATAGCGGGGCTCGACCGAAACTGAGGGATTCATGGGACTCACCATCGGCGTCGATATCGGCGGCACGAAGATCGCGGCGGGCGTGGTCGACGAGGAAGGCAACATCCTCTCGACCCACAAGGTGCCGACCCCGGGCACGCCCGAGGCCATCGTGGACGCCATCGCCTCCGCGGTGGAGGGCGCACGCGTGGGGCACGAGATCGTCGGCGTCGGCATCGGCGCCGCCGGATACGTCAACCGCCAGCGCTCCACGGTCTACTTCGCGCCCAACATCGACTGGCGCCAGGAGCCGCTCAAGGAGAAGGTCGAGGCCCGCGTCGGCCTCCCGGTCGTCGTGGAGAACGACGCCAACGCCGCCGCCTGGGGCGAGTACAAGTTCGGTGGCGGCAAGGGCCACCGCAACGTCATCTGCATCACCCTCGGCACCGGCCTCGGCGGCGGCATCATCATCGGCAACAAGCTGCGCCGCGGCCACTTCGGCGTGGCCGCCGAGTTCGGACACATCCGCATGGTGCCGGACGGCCTGCTGTGCGGCTGCGGCTCGCAGGGCTGCTGGGAGCAGTACGCCTCCGGCCGCGCCCTCGTGCGCTACGCCAAGCAGCGCGCCAACGCCACCCCCGAGCGCGCCGAGGTGCTGCTCGCGCTCGGCGACGGCACGCCCGACGGCATCGAGGGCAAGCACATCTCGGTCGCCGCCCGCCAGGGCTGCCCGGTCGCCGTCGACTCCTACCGCGAGCTGGCCCGCTGGGCCGGCGCCGGCCTCGCCGACCTGGCCTCCCTCTTCGACCCGTCCGCCTTCATCGTCGGCGGCGGCCTCTCCGACGAGGGCGACCTGGTCCTCGACCCGATCCGCAAGTCGTACAAGCGGTGGCTGGTCGGCGGCAACTGGCGCCCGGTCGCCGACGTGATCGCCGCCCGGCTCGGCAACAAGGCCGGCCTGGTCGGCGCGGCCGACCTGGCCCGGGAGCCCGACCCGATCATGTAGGCGTACGGCGCTCGGATTCCCTGAAGGGGCGCGGGGCGGAGCCGATACACGGCTCCGCCCCGCGGGCGCGACAAGCCACGTACCACCGGCGGTCGCCCACGCACCCCGCGCCCCGAGCGGTCAGGCGCCCAACCTCAGGTCCCGTAAATTGACGGCATGGCAACGTCGCTCCAACCGCTCCCCAACTCCCGCACCGAGCCCGATGGTTCCGCCGTCATCCGGGTCCTCAGCTACAACATCCGCTCGATGCGCGACGACACCGACGCCCTCTCCCGCGTGATCGCGGCCTGCGCCCCGGACCTCGTCCTCGTGCAGGAGGCGCCCCGGTTCTTCCGCTGGCGCAAGAAGCTCACCCGTCTCGCCGCCGCGTCCGGGCTGGTCCTCCTCTCCGGGGGCGGCACCGCCGCCGGGCCCGCGCTGCTGTGCTCCCTGCGCGCCACCGTCGAGCGCACCGAGGACGTGCTGCTCCCGCTCACCCCCGGCCGCCACCGCCGGGGCCTCGCCACCGCCGTCGTCCGTATCGGCGGGGCCCGCCTCGGCGTCCTGAGCTGCCACCTGTCACTGGAGGCGGAAGAGCGGTACGAGCAGGCCGGCCTGCTCGTCGACCGGCTCGCCGGCCTGGGCGTGACCCACGCGGTGGCCGGCGGGGACCTGAACGAGCGCCCCGGCGGCCGCACCTTCCGACGGCTCGGCGACGGACTGCGGGACTGCTGGACGGCCACGCCCTGGGGCGGCGAGTACACCTTCCCCGCCACCCGCCCCGACCGGCGCATCGACGGGGTCTTCGTCACGGAGGGCATCGAGGTACTGGGCTGCGGGGTGCCGCTGGGGCTCCCCGGCGTGGCCGAGGACGACCTGCGGGCGGCCACGGACCACCTGCCGGTCCTGACCGCCCTGCGCGTACCCGCGTCCGCGAGCTGATCCGGACTGCCGGACGGGCCCTAGACCACCGCGCCCCGCCCCGGGTCGTCGTCGTCCTCGTCGCCCGTCCGCATCCGCATGACCAGCGTGGCGAAGCCGCCGAGGAAGCCGCCGACGCTGAGGGTCTGCAGCCACCAGGTCATGTCCCAGCCGAGCACCACCGCCAGCAGGAGCAGCACCGGACCGCCGAGCACGCCCAGCCAGGCGAACTTCGCGGTGGTGTCGCTCTCGGGGACCGGGGGCGGCTCGGGCGGCACGAAGTGGCCCTCGTCGTCCTCGCCGAGATCGCCGTCCTCGCCGAGATCGCCGTCCGAGGGTTCGGCGAGGGTGTGGTCGCGCGGGCCGACGCCGGGGGCGAACGCCACGGAGCCGCCCAGGGGCCGGGCCGAGGCCGTCCGGTCCGCGTCGGGCTTGTCGTCGTTGGTTTCCGGCTCCAGGAGCGCCAGATCCTCCACCGACTTGAACGGCTTCGCGCCCGGCGGGTCCGGCGGCTCGTCCCCGTACCCGGCGACGATCGCCGCCCAGGCGGCGTCCTCGTCGAGGCGCACGCCCTCTTCCTCGGGCCCGCGGTCGGCCGCGTGCTCCCGTCCCCCGAGGTGCTCCCGTCCTTCGCGGTGCTCCCGCTCCAAGTCTCGGTCCAGCTCCCGCTCCTCGCGCCCCTCGCGATCCTCACGGTCGGAGTCGTGCTCAGCCACCTGCGGCCGTCCCTTCCTTGCCGAGACCGGGCTCCGGCTCCCCCACGGAACCGGGCGCGAGCCGGCCGATGAACGCGACGCTCTCCGCGAAGATCCGGTCCGCATCGTGGTCCAACGTCGCCACGTGGTAGCTCTGTTCCAGCAGGATCTCCGTCACATCCGTCGACGACACCCGGCCGAGGACGCGCACCGAGTCGGCCGGCGGCACCACGTGGTCCTGTGGACTGCGCAGCAACAGCAGCGGCTGCGTCACCTGCGGCAGGTCGCCGTCGGCGAGACGGAAGAACGTGCGCAGCGAGTGCGCCGCGTGCAGCGGCACCTTGTCGTACCCCAGCTCCGTGCTCAGCGGCTTGGCGATGTCGCTGGCGATGCCCTTCGTCGCGGGCAGCAGATGGCGCAGGACCGGCAGGGCGTGCTGGGCCACGCCGTGCATGCGGTTCGCCGGGTTGACGACCATGACACCCGACACCGCGTCCCCGTGCTTGGCGGCGAGCCGCAGGGCCAGGGCGCCGCCCATCGACAGCCCGGCCACGAAGACACGCGTGCAGCGCTCGCGCAGGGCGCGCAGCTCGCGGTCCACCTCCGCGTACCAGTCCTGCCAGCCGGTGACCTGCATGTCCTGCCAGCGTGTGCCGTGCCCGGGCAGCAACGGCAGCGCGACGGTCAGACCGCGCTCGGCGAGGTGCTGGGCCCAGGGGCGCAGCGACTGCGGGGAACCGGTGAAGCCGTGGCAGAGCAGGACGCCGACCTCACCGCCCTCGTGGCGGAACGGCTCGGCTCCGGGCAGGACCGGCACGTCTCGGTCTCCTGTCGTCAGGGGGCCGGCACAGCCGGCACGTCGGGTGCGGTACATGCGGGTGCGGTACTTGCGGGTGCGGTACTTGCGGGTGCGGTACTTGCGGGTGCGGTACTTGCGGGTACTTCACCGTACGCGACCGCACTGACACCGACCAGGGCCGTCGGGACCATTGACGGTGCCCCGGGATAGGGTCTGACCCACAGACACAGGAGGCACTCGCTTGTTGTACGGCGCGATGAAGGTCACCGTCGGGGGTTCGCTGAAGCTCGCCTTCCGGCCCTGGGTGGAAGGCCTGGAGCACATCCCGGCCGACGGCCCGGCCATTCTGGCGAGCAACCACCTGTCGTTCTCCGACTCGTTCTTCCTGCCCGCCGTCCTCGACCGCAAGGTGACCTTCATCGCCAAGGCCGAGTACTTCAACACGCCGGGGGTCAAGGGCCGGCTGACCGCCGCCTTCTTCAAAGGGGTCGGCCAGCTGCCGGTGGACCGCTCCGGGGCACGCGGCGCCGGCGAGGCCGCCATCAAGAGCGGCATAGAGGTACTGGAGCGCGGCGAGCTGTTCGGTATCTACCCGGAAGGCACCCGCTCCCCGGACGGACGGCTCTACCGGGGCAAGCCGGGCGGCCTCGCACGCGTGGCGCTCGCCACCGGCGCGCCCGTCGTCCCGGTCGCCATGATCGACACCGAGAAGATCCAGCCGCCCGGCAAGGTGATGCCGAAGCTGATGCGGCCCGGCATCCGCATCGGCAAGCCCCTCGACTTCACCCGCTACCAGGGCATGGAGCACGACCGCTTCGTGCTCCGCGCGGTGACCGACGAGGTCATGTACGAGATCATGAAGCTCTCCGGCCAGGAGTACGTCGACATGTACGCGACCGCCATGAAGCGGCAGCTGGCGGAGGCGGCGAAGGCCGAGAAGGAGGCGGGCAAGGCCGCGAAGGCCGCGCTCGCCCAGGCGGAGAGGGAACAGGCGGCCAAGGAGAAGGCGGCGGCCGAGCAGGACCGGTCAGCCGGCGACCGCTAGCCGCCGGACGGACAGCGGAACGTACGGGCGGCCGGGGACGGGGGGACATGGCCAGGCGCGAGAGAGTCATGAGGATGTCGGTCGAGCAGCCGCTGTGGCGCGCGCTCGCCGGCTACCGCGTGCTCACCATGCTGTACGCGATCGGCTTCTTCACCACCGCCTACTCCGGCTTCCACCGCCCCTGGCTCGCCGTCGCCTACTACGCCGTCCTCTTCGTCTGGACGCTGGCGACCCTGCCCAAGGTCTCGGGCGCGGCGAGCTGCACCAAGCGGTTCCTCGCCGCCGACCTCACCATCGCGCTGACCGGCATCCTGCTCACGCCGTTCGCCGACGCGCACGAACGGGTCATGGACGGCGGCCCGACCCTGCCGTCGATATGGACCGCCGGTTCCGTCCTGGCCTTCGCCATCAAGGGCGGCTGGCGCTGGGCGGCCGTCGCCTCCACCCTCGTCGCCGTCGCCAACCTGGTCGAACGCGGCAGCCCCGCCCGCGACACCGTCCACAACGTCATCCTCGTCTGGGTCGCCTCCATCGCCATCGGCTACGTCGTCGAGGTCGCCCGCGCCTCCGAGCGCACCCTCGCCCGCGCCCTGGAGATCGAGGCGGCGACCAGGGAGCGGGAGCGGCTCGCCCGGGACATCCACGACAGCGTGCTCCAGGTACTGGCGATGGTGCAGCGGCGCGGCGCCGTCATCGGCGGCGAGGCGGCCGAACTGGGCCGGATGGCCGGCGAGCAGGAGGTCGCGCTGCGCACCCTGGTCTCCGGGGGCCTGGTGCCCGTCTCCCGCGTGTCGGAGGACGCCGCCGAAGGCGCGGTCGTACGGGCGGTGGAGGAGCCGGAGCGGGACGATCCGGACGGTCCCGTCGACCTGCGCGCCCTGCTCGCCCCGTACGCCGGCTCCCTGGTGAACCTCGCCGAGCCGGGCGCGCCGGTCCTGCTGGCCCCCCTCGCGGCCCGGGAACTCGCGGCGGCCGTGGGAGCCGCCCTGGACAACGTACGCAAGCACGCCGGTGAGCACGCGCGCGCGTGGATCCTGGTCGAGGACGAGCCGGACGAGGTGATCGTCACCGTCCGCGACGAGGGGCCCGGCATCCCGGAGGGACGGCTCGCCGAGGCCGAGGGCGAGGGACGCCTCGGCGTGGCCCTGTCGATCCGGGGCCGGCTGCGCGAGCTCGGCGGCACGGCCGAGCTGATCTCGGTGCCCGGTCAGGGCACGGAGGTCGAACTGAAGGCACCGAAGAAGACCGGCAGCACCACCGCACGGCGGAAGGCAGCGGAGCGATGACCGAACGACGGGGACCGATCAGGGTCATGGTGGTCGACGACCACCCGATGTGGCGCGACGCCGTCGCCCGGGACCTGGCCGAGTCCGGCTTCGACGTGGTCGCCACCGCCGGCGACGGCGACCAGGCGGTACGCCGCGCCCGGGCCGCCGCGCCCGACGTCCTCGTGCTCGACCTCAACCTGCCCGGCAAGCCCGGCGTCCAGGTCTGCAAGGAGGTCGTCGGCGCCGACCCGAAGCTGCGCGTCCTCGTCCTCTCCGCGAGCGGGGAGCACGCCGACGTGCTGGAGGCGGTGAAGTCCGGCGCGACCGGATACCTGCTGAAGTCGGCCTCCACCGAGGAGTTGCAGGACGCGGTGCGCCGCACGGCCCTCGGCGACCCGGTCTTCACCCCGGGACTGGCCGGGCTGGTCCTCGGCGAGTACCGCCGCCTCGCCTCCGAACCGGCCCCGGCCGCGGAGACCGGTGAGCCCGGGGCGCCCCGGCTCACCGACCGCGAGACCGAGGTGCTCCGCCTGGTCGCCAAGGGCCTCAGCTACAAGCAGATCGCCGAACGCCTCGTCATCTCCCACCGCACCGTGCAGAACCACGTCCAGAACACCCTGGGCAAGCTCCAGTTGCACAACCGCGTGGAACTCGTGCGGTACGCGATAGAACGCGGCCTCGACGACGAGTGAGTGACGCGCGACACTGACCCTTCGTCGGGTATCCGCGGCGAAGGGATGTTCCATGCGCGTCGGAGTACTGACCGGAGGCGGCGACTGCCCCGGGCTCAACGCCGTCATCCGGGCCATCGTCCGCAAGGGCGTGCAGGAGTACGGCTACGACTTCACCGGCTTCCGGGACGGCTGGCGCGGTCCGCTGGAGGGCGACACCGTCCGTCTCGACATCCCGGCCGTCCGCGGCATCCTGCCCCGCGGCGGCACCATCCTCGGCTCCTCGCGCACCAATCCGCTCCAGCACGAGCACGGCATCCGGCGCATCAAGGAGAACCTCGCGGGACTCGACGTCGAGGCGCTCATCACCATCGGCGGCGAGGACACGCTCGGAGTCGCCACCCGGCTCGCGGACGAGTACGGCGTGCCGTGCGTCGGCGTGCCCAAGACCATCGACAACGACCTGTCCGCCACCGACTACACCTTCGGCTTCGACACGGCGGTGGGCATCGCCACCGAGGCCATCGACCGGCTGCACACCACCGCCGAGTCGCACATGCGCGTGCTGGTCGTCGAGGTCATGGGCCGGCACGCCGGCTGGATCGCCCTCCACTCCGGCCTGGCCGGCGGCGCCAACGTCATCCTCATCCCCGAGCAGCGCTTCGACACCGAGCAGGTCTGCGCCTGGGTGACCTCGCGGTTCCGGGCGTCGTACGCCCCGATCGTGGTGGTCGCCGAGGGGGCGATGCCGCGCGACGGCGACATGGTGCTCAAGGACCGGTCGCTGGACTCGTACGGGCACGTCCGGCTGTCCGGGGTGGGCGAGTGGCTGGCGAAGGAGATCGAGAAGCGCACCGGCAATGAGGCCCGCACCACCGTCCTCGGCCACGTCCAGCGCGGGGGCACGCCCAGCGCCTTCGACCGCTGGCTCGCCACCCGCTTCGGCCTGCACGCCGTCGACTGCGTCCGCGACGGCGACTTCGGCAAGATGGTCGCACTGCGCGGTACGGACATCGTCCGCGTCCCCATCGCCGACGCCACGGCCCGGCTGAAGACGGTCGACCCGAAGCTGTACGAGGAGGTCGGAGTCTTCTTCGGCTGACCCCTGACCCCTGACCCCTGACCCCTGGCCCTGACCCCTGACCCTGGCCCCTGACCCCTGCCCCTCTGAACCCCCTGATCCGTGGCCGCGGGCTCCTGACTCCTGGTCCGCGGGCGCCGCTGACCGGCGGCTCCGGCTCCGGCGCCGTATATTCGGCCCCGGAGCCCAGCAGAACGGGAGCGGTCATGGAGATCCTGGCCTTCGGCGTCCAGGCCGACGAGAAGCCCCTGATCGAGCAGGCCTTCCACGGCCACGACGAGATCCGCTGCCTCGACGTCTTCCTCAACGAGGACACCGCCCCCATCGCGGCCGGCCACGAGATCGTCTCCACCTCCGTCAACGCCGACCTCGGCGCCGGCGTCCTGGAGATCCTCGCGGCCGGCGGCACCCGGATGGTGGCCCAGCGCTCCACCGGCTTCAACAACATCGACCTCGACACCGCCGAGCGGCTCGGACTGACCGTCGCCCGGGTCTCGTACTACTCGCCCTACTCGGTCGCCGAGTTCGCGTGGACCCTCGCCATGGCCGTCAACCGGCGGGTCGTGCGCGCCTCCACCCGCACCCGGGACTTCGACTTCCGCCTGCACGGACTGATGGGCCGGGACATGCACGGCCGCACCGCCGGCGTCCTCGGCACCGGCAAGATCGGCGAGGCGTTCACCCGCATCGCCCACGGCTTCGGCATGCGGCTGCTCGGCTGGGACGTCGCCGAGAACCCCGCCTGCATGGAACTCGGCATGCGCTACGTCCCCAAGGACGAACTGCTCGCCCAGTCCGACCTGGTCACCCTGCACCTCCCGCTGATGGCCGAGACCCGGCACCTGATCGACGCGGCCGCCCTGAAGTCGATGCGGGGCGACGCCATCCTGGTCAACTCCAGCCGCGGCGGGCTGATCGACACCGCCGCGCTCGTCGGCGAGCTGCGCGCGGGACGCTTCAGCGGTGTGGGCCTGGACGTGTACGAGGCGGAGGCGGGCCTGTTCTTCCTCGACAAGTCCCTGGAGGCCATCGCCGACGACACCCTGGCCCGCCTCGTCACCTTCCCGAACGTCCTGGTCACCTCGCACCAGGCGTACTACACCGAGGACGCCGTCGGCCAGATCGTCGACGCCACGGCACGCAACGTCCTCGACTACCTCGAGGGCCGCCGCTCGGAGAACGTGCTCGTACCGCGCAGCTGACCGACCAGCTCCCGCACGATCGCCGCGCCGTTCAGCGACAGCACGGACTCGGGGTGGAACTGGATGCCGGCGAAGCCCGGCCCCCGCAGGGCGTGCACCTCGCCGCCCGCCGAGCGGCTCACCTCGACGCCGTGCGCGGCCAGTTCACCGGCCGTCTCGTCGTCGCAGCGCGCGGTGAAGCTGTTGTAGAAGCCGACGGTCTCGCGCCGCCCGAACAGGTCGATCTCCGTCTGCGCCCCCTGGTACGGCACCTCCTTGCGGACGATGTCCAGTCCCAGCTCCGCCGAGATCAGCTCGTGTCCGAGGCAGACGCCGAGGACGCCGTGCCGGTTCACGGGGGTCTCCCCGTGCGAGCGAGGCCGAGTGTGGGGGAGGATCACCTCGGCGGTCAGGGCGCGCAGGAAGCGCATCTTGGGATCGGCGGGGTCGGACGGATCACCGGGACCGGGCCCCAGCACCACCGGACCCTCGTGTCCGAGCACCGTCTCCCGCAGCCCCGGCTCGTCGTACCGCCGCACGCTCACGGTGAGCCCCGACGAGCGCAGCACGTGCGCGAGCATCGCCGTGAAGGTGTCCTCCGCGTCGACGACCAGGGCGTGGCCCGCGAGCGCGTCCGACGGCTCCTGCATCCGCAGCCAGAACGGCGCCAGCGAGGCCCGGCGCCCGTCCAGCGCCGCCCGCACCCGCGGATCGGCGGCCAGGTTCGGCCGCCCGGTCTCCGCGCGCGGCCGGGACGGACGTACGCCCAGCGCCGCCAGTACCCCGGCCGCCTTGGCGTGGGTCTCCGCGACCTCGCCCGCCGGGTCCGAGCCCCGCACCAGCGTGGCGCCGACCGGCACCCGCAGCCGCCCGGCGGCGTCGATGTCGGCGGTGCGGATGAGGATGGGGGAGTCGAGGGTCTGGGCGCCGCCGGAGTCCCTGCCGAGCAGGGCCAGTGCCCCCGCGTAGTAGCCGCGCCCCCCGGCCTCGTGCCGCTCGATCACCCGGCAGGCGTTCTGCACCGGCGAGCCGGTGACCGTCGCCGCGAACATCGTCTCCTTCAGTACCTCCCGCACGTCCAGCGAGGAACGGCCGCGCAGTTCGTACTCGGTGTGCGCGAGGTGCGCCATCTCCTTCAGCCGCGGCCCGACGACCACGCCGCCCATGTCGCCGACGGTGCACATCATCTTGAGCTCCTCGTCGACCACCATCGACAGCTCCTCGATCTCCTTGCCGTCGGCGAGGAAGCTGAGCAGGTGCTCGGGGGTCGGTCCGCCGGCGGGGTAGCGGTACGTCCCGCTGATCGGGTTCATGACGACCGTGCCGCCCGCCCGTCTCCCGCCACCGCCCGCAGCCGAGAGCGCTTCGCGCCCGCTCCTCCCGCCGGACATCCGCACGTGCACCTCGGGGCTGGCCCCGACCAGGGTGCGGTCCCCGGTGTGCACCACGAACGTCCAGTACGCGCCCCGCTCGCCCTCCAGCAGCCGCCGGAACAGCGCCAGCGCGTCGGCCCTCCCGAACCCGGGGATCCGCCCCTCGTACGTCCGCCGGATCACGAAGTTGGCGCCCTCGCCGCCCCCGATCTCCTCGTCCAGCACGCGTCCGACGATCTTGGCGTACTCGTCGTCGTCCACGTCGAAGCCGCCGTCCTCGACGCGGACGTCGTGCGCGGGGAGCCGGTCGAGGGCCTCGGTGAGCGGGATGTCGTACCGCTCCTCGGGGGTCAGCACCAGCAGCGGTGTGCCGTCGTCGCGGACGTCGAAGCCGCGCTCGCGGATCTGCCGGAAGGGGACGAGTGCCAGCCCCTCGTCGGGCAGGCCGGCGAGTCTGTCGTGCTCGGTCACCGGGCCGAGCAGCAGTTCCACGGTGTCGTGAGCGCGGCCCGGGGTGCGGCGGCGGAGCAGGGCGAACGGGCGGGGGTCGGCCAGGAGGCCGTCGAGCGTTGTCATGGGTCGTGTCCCTCTCGGTCTCTCGTCGAGACTCTCGGTGGGAGGAACGGTCCCGGTCGCGAAAACACCGAAGGCCGCCCCTCGGGCGGCCTTCGCGAAGTATTTCGTTACGCGCAGTCAGTGGGCCGCCGGATGAGCGGTCCACCACCAGTTCTGGATCGAGTGCGCGAACATGCCGCCGACCTTAACGCATCCGCCCGCGGCACCGCAGCACATCCCTGGATGAGGGACGGCCGCGGCCCCGCGGGCGGGGTGGAGCGTCACGAAGGGCCGGCGCCGGACGGCGTCAGACGATCATGCCGTACGTGTTCCAGCCGCCGCCGATCCGGGTGCGGCCCTTGAAGGGCGCCGAGGCGCTGCCGGTGCCCTGGTAGTACCAGAGCACGCCGTCCTTGTCGCGGGCGACCAGGTCCGGCACCCCGTCGCGGTTCAGGTCGCTCGGGCCGTTCAGCTCGTCGTAGACGTACCAGCCGCCGCCGATCCTGCTCCGGCTCTCGAACGGCGCGGAGGAGTCGCCGGTGCCCTTGTAGAGCCACAGGACGCCGCTCTTGTCGCGGGCGACCAGGTCCGGCCTGCCGTCACCCGTGAGGTCGCCGGTGTCGGCAAGCGCGTTGTACACGTACCAGCCGCCGCCGATCCTGCTCCGGCTCTCGAAGGGCGCGGAGGAGTCGCCGGTGCCCTTGTAGAGCCACAGGACGCCGCTCTTGTCGCGGGCGACCAGGTCCGGCCTGCCGTCACCCGTGAGGTCCCGGGCGCCGGTGATGGTGTCGTAGACGTACCAGCCGCCGCCGACCCGGGTGCGCTTGCGGAACGGCTCCGTCAGGTCGCCGCTGCCCTTGTAGTACCAGAGCACCCCGCTCTTGTCGCGGGCCACCGCGTCGCCGGTGCCGTCCGCGCGCAGCGCCGTCAGCGTGGTCACCGCGTTGTAGGTGTTCCAGCCGCCGCCGATGCGGAAGCGGCCGAAGAACGGGGCGGACGCGCTGCCGGTCCCCTGGTACTGCCACAGCACACCCGAGGAGTCCCGGCCGAGGATGTCGTAGCGGTCGGTGCCCGGGTCCGGCGCGGTGCCCTGGACCACCTGGACGTCCGAGGCGCGGACCCAGGCCAGCCGGTGGTTGTAGCGGATCGGGTGGAAGACCGTGTCACCCACGACCACCGTGCGGGAGCCCTCGCCCGAGCCGTCGATGTTGCCGCTGTTGTAGTACGAGCCGTTGATGGCCGACCCGGCCAGCGCGTACTTCTGCCCGGCGAGGACGCCGTACTTGGTCAGCGACGCGGTGTTCTCGTCCTGGACGTCCACTCCGGTGCCCGCGTAGGCGCTGTCCTCGGGGTAGGTGCGCCCGTACACCGGGACCGTGCCGGCGCCCGACTTGGGCGTGATCACGTCCGGGGTGCCGACGGCGGTGGCGAACTGGCCGCCCCGGTTGTAGAACCAGGCCTTCTTGCCGCCGTACCAGATGGCGGTCCAGTCCTGCCGCGCCTCGGCGACCACGTACTCGCCGCCCGCGACGACCTTGTTGGCCCAGTTCCAGCCCTCGGTCCAGGTCTGGCTGCCCAGGTACGGGTCGGTGAGGGTGGCCGAGCCGGTGGTCGGCGAGGAGTACAGGTACGTGAAGTTCGCGGGCTGCTTGGCGACCGCGGACCCGCCGTTGGTGAGCTTCGGCTGGTTCGCCGTGGTGAACGGCGGCACGACCCGGACGACCTGACCGGCCTTGTACGGGCCGCCGGGGCCCTCGGCGCCGGTGGGGGCGCCCAGCAGGTCCATGTAGTGGTTCCAGTCCCAGAACGGACCCGGGTCCCAGTGCTGGGCCCTGACCTTGGAGTCCAGGACGCCCGGCACCTCGTCGTGGCCGATGATGTGCTCACGGTCCAGCGGGATGTCGTACTTGCCGGCCAGGTGCTTGACCAGGGCGGCCGAGGACTCGTACTGCGGCTCGGTGTACCAGCTGCCGTCCTTGATCGCGTAGCCCTCGTGCTCGATACCGATCGAGTGCATGTTGAGGCTCTTGTTGCCCGCGTGCCACGCCTCGTTCTTGTTCTCGACCATCTGGGTGACCAGGCCGTCGGAGGCGCGGATCAGGTAGTGCGCGCTGGCGTACGTGCGGGAGTTCTGGAAGACGCCCAGGGCGCTCTCGTAGCTGCCCTCGGTGTCGTGCAGCAGGATGGAGTTGATCTCGTGGCCGGCCTCGGGGCGGCTCGCGATGCTGTAGTTGCCCCAGTCGTCCAGGCTGCCGCTGTTCTGCTTGAACGCGGCGGGGCGGAAGTCGCAGTTCAGGCCGGTCGGGCAGTCGGGGGTCGCGGCGGCCTCGGCGGTGTAGGCCCCCGCGAGGTCGAAGTCGGTGCCCCGGTCGGGCTTCACCGCCGGGTCGGCCGGCAGCGTGAGGTACTGGCCGTCGACGGTGAGGCGGCGCTCACCGGTCTTGATCGACTCGAACACGCGCTTGGCGAAGAGCTCCGCGCCCTTGTGGTCGGTGGCCTGGCTGGCCCGGGCCACGGCCGGATACCAGGCGCCGGGGTCCTCCGGCAGCGAGCCGGTGGCGTCCTCCTGGTACTTGGCGAGCAGGGCGGCGCCCGCCCGGATGCTCTCCCCGGCGTCGCTCCGCACCTCCTCGGAGGAGGCGTCGATCAGCTCGGCCGCCTCGTCCAGGGTGTGCAGCCGCGGGTCGCTCGTGTCGACGGGCTTCCCGCGCAGACTCGCGAGCGCCTTCTCGGCGTCGAAGTTCTTCTCGATGGCCGGGTCACCGCTGCGGTTCATGTGCTCGAGCTGGTGCTCGCGCTCGTCGGCGTCGCCGTCCCCGAGGTTCTCCGGGTCGACGTCCGTGAGCCCCATGACGTTGTACGCGCCGGTGGTACTCGGCAGTCCGTCGTGGTCCTCCCAGCGCGTCTGCCGGTAGGAGACCGCCATCAGCACGCTCTGCGGGACGTCGAACTCCTCCGCGGCCTCCTCGAACTCGGCCTGCAGCCGGACGTCCGGGGCGGCGGAAGCCTTGGCGTCCTCCGAGCCGAGCAGCCCCGGCGAGGCCAGGGCCAGCGTGCCGGCCGTGGTGGCGGCGGCCACCACCGAGGCGACACCGTAGACGAGCAGTCTCTTCTTCTTGCGGTCTCTGCGATGATCCGCGCTCAAGTCCCACCCCTGGTATGCGCTCGGTGTGTATGTGAGATGTCCGTGATTCAAACTGCAAAGGGGCGTGAGGCTACCAACGCCGGTCCCGTGGTCCGCACGGGGGGTGCCGTCTCACCTGTCGAACCACGCGAAAACCGCGTGACACGACCCCGTAGTGTTAAGGGGTGACCGTGAACGCTAAGACCGGCCCGAGCGCCGGCAACACCTGGCGAGACCTGCCCGCGGCGCAGCAGCCCGAGTACCCCGACACCGAGGCTCTGCGCGCAGTGATCGCGGACCTCGAGTCGTATCCGCCGCTCGTCTTCGCGGGCGAGTGCGACCAGCTGCGCGCCCGGATGGCGGCCGTCGCCAAGGGAGAGGCGTTCCTCCTCCAGGGCGGCGACTGCGCCGAAGCCTTCGACGCGGTGTCCGCGGACCACATCCGCAACAAGCTGAAGACGCTGCTCCAGATGGGCGCCGTGCTCACGTACGCCGCCTCCGTGCCCGTGGTGAAGGTCGGCCGGATCGCCGGCCAGTACTCCAAGCCGCGCTCCAAGCCCACCGAGACCCGCGACGGCGTGACGCTGCCGACCTACCGCGGCGACTCCGTCAACGGCTTCGACTTCACCGAAGCGGCCCGGATCCCGGACCCCGAGCGGCTCAAGCGCATGTACCACGCGTCGGCGTCCACGCTGAACCTGGTGCGCGCCTTCACCACCGGCGGCTACGCCGACCTGCGCCAGGTGCACGCCTGGAACCAGGACTTCGTGAAGTCGTCGCCCTCCGGCCAGCGCTACGAGCAGCTCGCCCGGGAGATCGACCAGGCGCTGAACTTCATGCACGCCTGCGGCACGGACCCGGAGGAGTTCAAGACCGTCGAGTTCTTCTCCTCGCACGAGGCGCTGCTGCTCGACTACGAGTCGGCGCTCACCCGCGTCGACTCGCGCACCGGGCAGCTGTACGACGTCTCCGGTCACATGGTGTGGATCGGTGAGCGCACCCGGCAGCTGGACCACGCGCACATCGAGTTCGCCTCGCGGATCCGCAACCCGATCGGCATCAAGCTCGGCCCGACGACGACGGCCGAGGAGGCGCTCCAGTACATCGAGCGCCTGGACCCCGAGCGCGAGCCCGGCCGGCTGACCTTCATCGTCCGCATGGGCGCGGACAAGGTCCGCGACAAGCTCCCCGAGCTGGTCGAGAAGGTCACCGCCTCCGGCGCCACCGTCGCCTGGATCACCGACCCGATGCACGGCAACACCTACGAGGCGGCCTCCGGCCACAAGACCCGGCGCTTCGACGACGTGCTCGACGAGGTCAAGGGCTTCTTCGAGGTCCACAAGTCGCTGGGCACCCACCCGGGCGGCATCCACGTGGAGCTGACCGGTGACGACGTCACCGAGTGCGTGGGCGGCGGTGACGAGATCTTCGTCGACGACCTGCACCAGCGCTATGAGACGGCCTGCGACCCGCGGCTCAACCGCAGCCAGTCGCTCGACCTGGCGTTCCTGGTCGCGGAGATGTACCGGGACCAGTGACGGCCCGCCCGTCGGACGGCGTCGGACGGGCGGCAGGGGCACGGAATGGGGCGCGGGTCACACACGATCCGCGCCCCCTCCACTTTTGCCGACCTCGCGCGATGGGTAAGGTTAGGTTTGCCTCACCGACCAGTCGGGCCCTCCGGTCGTCGGTACGGCACGACCTTGTACCCCCTCGGGAGGTGAACCGCGTGTTCGTCTGCAGCTGCTTCGGTGTCACCGAGGAACAGGTGAAGAGCCACGCGGAAGCCGGTGCCTGCACGCCCCGGCAGATCGCCTCCGCCTGCAAGGCCGGCACCGACTGCGGCGGCTGCGTACGCCGCATCCAGGCCCTGCTCGGCCGCGGCGCCTGCCCCCGCCGGCAACTGGCCGACCAGGGTGAACCGGTCCTCGCCGAGTTCCCGGAAGCGGCCTGACTACAGCGAGCCGGGGCCGGACGCGTCCGGCTGGGACTGCTCGATGACCGTGGACAGGTAGAGCGACTCGCCCAGCTTCTCGATCAGCTCGAGCTGGGTGTCCAGGTAGTCGATGTGGTGCTCCTCGTCGGCGAGGATCGCCTCGAAGACGTTGGCCGACGTGATGTCGTTCTTGGCCCGCATCACCTCGACGCCCCGGCGCAGCCGGTCGATCGCCTCGACCTCGACCTCCCGGTCCGCCTGGAACATCTCGGTCACGCTCTGGCCGACCCGCACGTGGAAGAGCCGCTGGTAGTTCGGCAGGCCGTCCAGGAGCAGGATGCGGTCGGTGAGCACCTCGGCGTGGCGCATCTCGTCGAAGGACTCCGCGCGCGTGTACTTCGCGAGCTTGGTCCAGCCCTTGTGGTCCTGCAGCTTCGCGTGCAGGAAGTACTGGTTGATCGCCGTGAGCTCGGCGGTCAGCTGCTCATTGAGGAACTCGATGACCTCGGGGTCGCCCTGCATCGCTTGACGCTCCTTCGAACGGGAACTGGCGTGTTGCGCCGCATGATTGCACCGGCATCGAAGATCGTCCAGTAAGTCTCGACTTAGTAAGTAAGTGCAGGCTTAGTCGAGCTTGTAAGGTTCGCCCCTGTTTGCCCGATTGTAAGTGGGGCGGGTCAGGGGCATCGGTCCGGGTCTGTCAGGATGGAGGCATGGGTCAGCCGGCGGGACACGAATCGGGAGAAGGCGGTTCGGAAGGAGCGTCGCGGTCCGAGCTCCCACCGGGGCAGCGACTACAGCGCGGCTGGCCGGTCACGCACTACGGGCCGGTCCCCAAGTTCCGCCCCGAGCGCTGGGAGTTCCGGGTCTTCGGCGCCACCGCCGACGGCGAGAAGCACGGCTGGACCCACGGCGAGTTCACCGCTCTGCCGTACACCACGGTCGTCGCCGACCTGCACTGCGTCACGAAGTTCAGCATGCTCGGCTCCGAGTGGGGCGGCGTTCCGGCCGCCACGATCCTGGACCTCGCCCCGCCCGCGCCGGCCGTCACCCATGTGATGGTGTGGGCGGAGTACGGATTCAGCTCCAACCTGCGGCTGTCCGACTTCGCCGCCGAGCGCACCCTCTTCGCCACCCACAAGGACGGCGAGCTGCTCACCGCGGAACACGGCTTCCCGCTCCGGCTGGTCGTCCCGCACCTGTACGCCTGGAAGGGCCCGAAGTGGGTCCGCGGCATCGAGTACATGACCGCCGACCGCCGCGGCTTCTGGGAGGAGCGCGGCTACCACAACATCGGCGACCCGTGGCAGGAGCAGCGCTACTCCTACCAGGAGGAGCCCGGGGACGGCCCCGGGCTCTGACCCGCCGTACGGCCCCTCGGGGTCAGCCGTCGCGCAGCTTCTTCAGCCGCTCCACGTCCGCCGCGTGCCCCTCCTTGCCGCCAGGCGTCTCGATCACCAGCGGCACGCCCTCGGTCGCGGGGTGCGTCATCAGCGCCCGGAACGGGTCCTCGCCGATGTGACCGGCGCCGATGTTCTCGTGCCGGTCCTTGTGCGCCCCGGCCACGTCCTTGGAGTCGTTGGCGTGGATCAGCCTCAGCCGGCCCTCGCCGACCGTGTCCACCAGCAGATCCAGCGTCCGGTGCATGCCCGACGGGCCGGTCAGGTCGTGCCCCGCCGCGAAGATGTGGCAGGTGTCCAGGCAGACGCCGAGCTTCGGGTGGGCGTCCAGCGCCTCGAAGTACGGCCCGAAGTCCCAGGTCCGCGAGCACAGGGAGGAGCCCTGGCCGGCGGTCGACTCCAGCAGCAGGTACGGGTCGTCGTCGTGGGTGAGCTCGTCGAGCAGCGGAAGCATGTACTCCCGTACCTGCTTCAGCGCCACCGCCCGCTCCCGGCCGCCGGTCGCGCTGCCGGTGTGCACGACCACGCCGAGGGCCCCGATCGCCCGCCCGCGCCGCAGCGAGTGCCGCAGCGAGTCCACCGACCGCTCCACCGTCGCCTCGGTGTGCGAGCCGAAGTTGATCAGATACGGAGCGTGCACGTACGCGGGGAGGGACCCGGCCGCGCAGGCCTCCCGGAAGGCCTCGTCCTGCTTCGGGCTGCCGGCCGGCGTGGCCCAGCCGCGCGGGTTGGCGACGAAGACCTGCACGGCCTCCGCCTTCAGCTCACGGGCATAGGACAGGCCCACGGAGTGCAGGCCGCCGGCCACCGGGACGTGGCCGCCGACGGGGTTGCGCGGCATACGGGGGGAAGGTGTGGTGTTCATGTCCGGACCAAGGATGCCAGGACGTGTGGGCGGACCCCGGATCAGGGTACGACCGCACCAGCGCACCGGTGCCGCCGGTGTAGCGGTGCCCGCCGCCCGGGGAGCCCGTCAGCTTCGGTCCGCTGCCGAGGGTCACCGTGACGGTGGCGTGCGGGTCGTCCCCGAGCCGTCCGCCCATGGCCGACGTCACCACGTGGGCGCAGGTCAGAACGTAGCGGGGCGGGACGATGACCCCTCCGCCGGCCGGGTTCCCGGCGGGGCAGGGCAAGAGCCCTTGGTACCGGCTCAGCGGATCGTGATGGTGACGGTCGACCCCTTGGGAGCCGTCTTTCCACCGTCCACGGACTGTTCCTTCACGGTGTCGCCGAACAGCCCGAGCAGACCGCGGTCCTCGTCCACCTGGAAGCCGGCGTCCTCCAGCTTCCGCTTGGCGTCGTCCACGCTGTCGCCGACCACGTCCGGGACCTCGATCATCTCGGGGCCCTTGGACACCGTGAGCGTCACCGTGTCGCCCTCGGCGGCGCGGCTGCCCGGGTCCGGCGTCTGCCGGGCGACCCGGCCCCTGTCGTACTCGGAGTTCACCTGCTCGGCGGCGACCTCCACCTTCAGACCGGCCTCCGTCAGCTCGGCCCGCGCGTCGGCCAGGTCGTCACCGGTGACGTCCGGGACGTCGACCGGACTGCCCTTGCTGACGACCAGGGCGACCGCCGAGCCCGCGCGCACCGTGGTGCCCGTCTTCGGCTTCGTGGAGATCACGAACCCCTTGGGGACCTCCTCGCTGAACGCCCGGGTCACCATGCCCGGCTCCAGCCCCTCGTCCTTCAGCAGGGTCCGCGCCCGGTCCAGCTTGTAGCCCTGGACGTCCGGCAGCTTCACGGTGTCGGGGCCGTCGGAGACCGTGAACGACACGGAGTCGTTCTTGCGGATGCGGGTGCCCACCCCGGGGTCGGTGCTGATGACCTTGCCGCGCTCCACGGTGTCGCTGTACGCGTGCCGGACCTTGCCGACGTCCAGTCCGGAGTCCTCGAGCCGGTCCCGGGCCTGCGCCTCGGTCTTGGACAGCACCGGCGGCACCTTGGTGAACTGGCCGGAGTTGATGTACCAGACGCCCGTGCCGACGCCGAGTACCAGCAGGACGGCCACGACGATCGTCAGCGGGCCGCGCCGCAGCTCCGGCCGCCGGCGCCGCGGCGGTGCCGACGGAGGTGCCGCCAGCCGGCTGGTGCGGTTCACCCCGTCCGCGGGAAAGCCGTTCGCGGGGAAGCCGTTCGCGGGGAACGCGTCCGCCGTGCCGTCGCCGTCGCCCTCGTTCACGGGCAGCGGCCGGGCTCCCCCCGCGCGAGCGGAGCCGGGCGTGGGGGTGGTCAGGGCGCGCGGGATCACGCTCGTGCGGTCCTCGGCGTTGTCGTGCTCCGCGGCCAGGGCCTGCGGCGGTACCGCGTCCAGTTGGTCCGCGCTCAGCGCCGCGCGTGCCTCCCGGGCCTGCCCGAGCAGCGCCACGGCGTCGTGCGGCCGGATCTCCGGGTTGCGCGCGGTCGCCGAGGCGACCAGCTCGTCCAGCTCGTACGCCATGCCGGGAACGGCGGCCGACGGCGGCGGCACATCCTCGTGCAGGTGCTTGTAGAGCACCTGGGCGGGGGAGTCCCCGTCGTGCGGCTTGCCGCCGGTCAGCATCTCGTACAGGACGACGCCGCACGCGTACACGTCGACCCTCGGGTCGGCGGCGCCGTGCTCGATCTGCTCGGGCGCCAGGTAGGAGACGGTGCCGAGGACGGCCCCGGTGGTGCTGGTGACCGTGTCCACGGCCCGGACCAGGCCGAAGTCGGCGACCTTGACCCGGCCGTCGTCGCCTATCAGGACGTTCTCCGGCTTCATGTCCCGGTGCACGAACCCGGCCCGGTGCGCGGCGCCGAGCGCGGCCAGCACCGGCTCCAGGATGTCCAGTGCGGCCCTCGGCCGGAGCGCCCCGCGCTCGCGCAGCACGTCGCGCAGGGTGCAGCCGGCGATGTACTCCATGGCCAGGTAGACATACGCGCCCTCGGCCCCTTGGTCGAACACCTGCACGACATTGGGGTGGTCGAGCCGGGCCACCGACTTCGCCTCGCGGATGAACCGCTCCACGAAGGTGGCGTCGGTGGCGAGCGTCGGGTGCATCACCTTCAGCGCGAGCACGCGGTCCAGGCGGGTGTCCACGGCCCGGTAGACCGTGGCCATCCCGCCGACCGCGATCCGCGCCTCGACGCGGTACCGGCCGTCGAGCACCTGCCCGACGAGAGGGTCCTGGAGGGTCGTGTCCACGCAGCGAGTCTACGAGCCGCCACGGACACCCGGCGCCGCCGCCGGCGAACGGGGGCTCTACTGCAGCGGACCTGTGACGCTTCCCACGCACGGCAGGGCCTCCACCGCCGCACGGCCGCCCGGCCGGCGACGCGAGGAACCCCCACGGGAAGGTCCACCGCTCGTCCGGCCGGAGACGGGTGCTGCGGGCGGGGGAGAGAGCGAGGCGGCGGGACGGTCCACGGTCACTGAAAAGCGGGCCGCTCCGGATCCAGCACCGCCTGGCCCTCCGCGGGAGAAGACGCCTCCGCGAAGTGCCGCCGCGGAATCCGCCCCGCCAGCCGGGCCAGCCGTCCCGCCTCCACCGCGGCGCGCATGGCGGCGGCCATCAGCACCGGCTCCTGCGCCCGCGTGACCGCCGAGGCGAGCATCACACCCGCACACCCCAGCTCCATCGCCAACGCCACGTCCGAGGCCGTACCGGCACCCGCGTCCAGGATCACCGGCACGCGCGCGTGCTCCACGATCAACTCGAAGTTGTGCGGGTTGCGGATACCGAGCCCCGAGCCGATCGGCGAACCGAGCGGCATGATCGCCGCGCACCCGACGTCCTCCAGCTTCCGCGCGAGGACCGGGTCGTCGTTCGTGTACGGCAGCACCGTGAACCCGTCGTCGACCAGCGTCTCCGCCGCGTCCAGCAGCTCGATCGGGTCCGGCAGCAGGGTGCGTTCGTCGGCGATGACCTCCAGCTTGACCAGGTCGGTACCGAGGGCCTCACGCGCGAGCCGGGCGGTGAGGACGGCCTCCCCGGCGGTGAAGCAGCCGGCCGTGTTCGGCAGCACCCGGATGCCGAGCTTCTCCAGCACCGACAGCACGGACCCGTGCACGGAGGTGTTCACGCGCCGCATCGCGACGGTCGTCAGCTCCGTGCCGGAGGCCACGAGCGCGCGCTCCAGCACGTCGAGGCTGGGCGCCCCGCCGGTACCCATGATCAGGCGGGAGCCGTACGCCGTACCGCCGAGGACGAAGGGGTCGTCGGCCATGGTCAGCCTCCTTGGACGGCGGTGAGGACTTCGACGCGGTCGCCGTCGGCGAGGGCGGTGGCGGGCCACTGCGCGCGCGGGACGACGGTTTCGTTGAGGGCGGCGGCGACGCCGGACGGTGCCGCGGTGAGCGTGCCCACCAGTGCGTCCAGGGCCGTACCGGGAGTCACCTCGCGCGGCTCGCCGTTGACGGAGATGTTCATGCTGGCTGCTCCGAGAGTGCGGGGACGGCGCTGAAGCGCCGGGGGGTGAAGGGGCGGGCCTCGGCCGGCAGTTCCCCGGTGGCCAGGGCCTGCGCCATGGCGTCGCCGGTGACCGGGGTGAGCAGCACGCCGTTGCGGTAGTGCCCGGTGGCCAGCAGCAGGCCCTCCAGCCCGGTCGGACCGAGCAGCGGGGCGTTGTCCGGGGAGCCGGGGCGCAGACCCGCCCGGGTCTCCGTCAGGGGCAGCTCCGTGATGCCGGGGACCAGCTCGTGGGCGTCGCGCAGCAGCTCGTAGACGCCACCCGCGGTCACCGTCGTGTCCCAGCCCAGCTCCTCGCTGGTGGCGCCGACGACGAGCTCGCCGCTCTCCCGGGGCACCAGGTAGACGTGGTTGCCGCGCACCACGGCCCGCACCGTCCGGTTCAGCAGCGGCCCGTGCGCCCGCGGCATCGTCAGCCGCAGTACCTGCCCCTTCACGGGCCGCACGGGCGGCAGCACGTCGTCCGGGACGCCCGCGAGCCGTCCGCTCAGGCTGCCCCCGGCCAGCACCACCTGCCCGGCCTCCAGCGCCGTGCCGTCGACGGTGACGACGCCCGTGGCCCGCTCGCCGCGTCCGACGGTGAGGCGTTCGGCCCACACCCGGTGGAAGACCACCCCCGAGCGTTCGCAGGCGGTCACGAGTGCGCCGGCCAGGCGCCGGGGGTCGATCTGATGGTCGCCGTCCACCCGGAGCCCCCCGCGCACGCCCGGCGCGAGCATCGGCTCCAGGCGCCGGCACTCGCGCCCCGACAGCCACTCGGACTCCAGGCCCGAGCGGTGCTGGAGCGTGTGCAGCTCCCGCAGGTGGGCTCGGTCGTCGGCGTCCAGTGCGACGGCGAGGGTGCCACACCGGCGGTAACCGAGGTCGTGGCCGGTGAGGTCGGTCAGCTCGGCCGCGAATTCCGGATAGCGGCGGGCCGAGGCAAGGTTCAGCGCGAGCAGCGTCTGCTCGCCGTAGTGCAGCTCCGTGACGGCGGCCAGCATCCCGGCGGCCACCTGGGCGGCCCCACCGCCCGGTTCGGGGTCCACGAGGGCCGTGACGAGTCCGCGCTGCGCGGCCCGCCAGGCCGTGACCAGGCCGATGATCCCGCCCCCGACGACGAGGACGTCGGGTGTGTGTGACGACGTGCGTGCGGACGTGTGTGGCGGAGACGACATGGGCGTCCAGCCCCTCCCTTCGCCGGCATGACCCGGATCAGGTTCGTACGGTCGGAGGCCGCCAGCCTCCCTCTCAGCCCGGTGCGTCCGGGCTCCCGCGAGTGCTTTACGTTGGCCAGCCTAGCCCGCAGCGCATCGCACTCGTAAGGGAGCCTCCACAGGTGGCGCGTTCACTCGACGGTCTCGTCCTCGCCCCCGTCGCCGACCAGGCGCCCGGCCAGGTGGGCAGGCGCACCCGCTTCACCTACCACGAACAGGACGGCGCCGTATGGGCCGAGTACGCGGGCGGCGACGTCGTCCGCGGCCGTCTGGTGGGCACCCGGGAAGGCGACCGGCTCGACTTCCGGTACGTGCAGCTCGAGACCGGCGGCAGCACGTCGTCGGGACACTGCGTGTCGACCGTCGTCGACCTGCCGGACGGGCGGGTGCGCCTGGAGGAGACATGGGAGTGGGAGTCGCGGCGGGGCAGTGGTACGAGCGTTGTGGAGCAGGTCACCGTGCACGGGCACTGACTGGCGAAACGGCGGGTGTCTAAGGTGATCAGGTGAGCGAGCAGACGCAGGAGCAGCCCCGGGACCGGGGAGCGGACGCGGAGCGCCGCGTGGTGGTCGTGGGCGCGGGCATGGCGGGGGTGCAGACCGCCGTCGCCCTGCGGGAGCAGGGCTTCACCGGCACCGTCACACTGATCGGCGCGGAGCCGCACCAGCCGTACGACCGCCCGCCGCTGTCCAAGGCCGTCCTGCTCGGCACGGCCGAGGGCTCCGCCTTCGACGTCGACTTCGAGGCACTCGGCATCACCCTGCGGCTCGGCTGCGAGGCCCTGGGCGTCCGCCCCGGCGCACACGTCCTGGACACCTCCGCGGGGCCCGTGCCGTACGACGTCCTCGTCCTCGCGACCGGCGCCGAGCCGATCCGGCTCCCCGGCGCCGAGGGGGTGCCCGGCGTCCACCTGCTGCGCACCCTGGACGACGCCGAACGACTGCGCCCGGTGCTCGCCCGGCAGCACGACATCGTGGTCGTCGGCGCGGGCTGGATCGGCGCCGAGTTCGCCACCGCCGCGCGGGAGGCGGGCTGCGCCGTGACCGTCGTGGAGGCCGCCGGCCGGCCCCTCGCCGGTGCCCTGCCCGACGAGATCGCCGCGCCGATGACCAGCTGGTACGCCGACGCGGGCGCCGTACTGCGCACCCACGCGCGCGTGGAACGCGTCGAGCCCGGCGGTGCCGGGGAACCCGGGCACGTGGTCCTCGACGACGGCTCCCGGCTGCCCGCCGGCGCGGTCGTCGTCGGCATCGGCGCCCGGCCCGCCACCGCATGGCTCGCCGGCTCCGGGATCGGCCTCGGCCCGCACGGCGACGTCCTGGCCGACGACCGCCTGCGCACCTGCGTCCCGGACGTCTACGCGGTCGGCGACTGCGCCTCCTTCCCGTCCGGCCGGTACGGGGAGCGGCTGCTCGTGCACCACTGGGACAACGCCCTCCAGGGCCCGCGCACGGTCGCCGCCAACATCATCGGCGCCGCCACCGGCGAGGCCCCGGCCACCTACGATCCGGTGCCGTACTTCTGGTCCGAGCAGTTCGGCCGCTTCGTCCAGTACGCCGGTCACCACACGTCCGCCGACACGACCCTGTGGCGCGGTGATCCCTCGGGGCCCGCGTGGACGGTCTGCTGGCTGCGCGAGGGCCGCCTGGTCGCCCTGCTGGCGGTGGGCCGCCCCCGGGACCTGGCGCAGGGCAAACGCCTGATCCAGTCGGCCACGACGATGGACCCGCGGCTGCTGGCCGACCCGGCGAGGCCGCTGAAGGCGGCGACTGCGTAGCCCGCCGCCCGGGTGCGGCGGCCCGGGCGGGACGGGTCCGGCTTCCGACTGTCAGTGCCAGATGGCAGGCTTGAGACGTGACCGAGATTGACGCAAAGATCGATGCTCTCGTGCCTGCCTGGCTCACCGTCCCCGACATCGCCGAGATGCTCGGCGTCGAGGTGACCCGCGTACGCCAGCTGATCAAGGAAGGCCAGCTCATCGCCGTACGGCGCGGTGAGAACCGCGCGCTGCACATCCCCGCGGCCTTCATCGACGAGGACAAGGTCGTCAAGGGCCTGGTCGGGACCCTGACACTGCTGCGGGACGACGGCTTCTCGGCCGAGGAGATGCTGGAGTGGCTCTTCACGCCCGACGAGACCCTGCCCGGCACCCCCGCCCAGGCGCTGAGCGAGAATCGCGGCACGGAGGTGAAGCGCCGCGCCCAGGCGCTCGCCGTCTGACCTGACACCCACCGACCGGCGTACGGGCCGCGACCGACCCACGGTCCCACGGGGCCGACGGTCTGCGGTTCCGTACGCCACGGCGGCGACCCGCCGACGACCGGCCGACGACCGCCCGACGACCGGCCGACGGCTGGCCCGTCGTGCGGGTCGACCCGCCCCATGGCCCGCGCCCGCGGCAGCCGCCCGTGACGCCGGGCAGCGGCCCGTCGCGGGCCCGTATCCCGAGGGCCGCATCGGCACCGCGGCCCGTATCCGAGGGCCGCGTCGCCACCGCGGCCCATGAGCCAAGGCCGCGCTGTACCGCCGGCCACGCCACCGACCTGGGGGAGATCCGTATGCCCGACACCGCCACGACCGCCCGCGCCCGGCTCGCCGACGCCCGGCTCTACCTGTGCACGGACGCCCGCCGCAGCCAGGGCGACCTGCCCGAGTTCCTGGACGCGGTGCTGGCGGGCGGCGTCGACATCGTGCAGCTGCGCGACAAGGGCATGGAGGCGGGAGAGGAGCTGGAGTACCTCGAGGTCTTCGCCGACGCCTGCGCCCGCCACGGCAAGCTCCTCGCGGTGAACGACCGGGCGGACGTCGCCCACGCCGCCCGCGCCGACGTGCTGCACCTCGGGCAGGGCGACCTCCCGGTGCCCGCAGCCCGCGCGATCCTCGGCGACGACGTCCTCGTCGGCCGCTCCACGCACGCCGGCTCCGAGGCCGTCGCTGCCGCCGCCCAGGACGGCGTCGACTACTTCTGCACGGGCCCGTGCTGGCCGACCCCCACCAAGCCCGGCCGCCACGCCCCCGGCCTCGACCTGGTCCGTCACACGGCGTCCCTGGGCACCGACCGCCCCTGGTTCGCCATCGGCGGCATCGACCTCGGCAACCTCGACGAGGTGCTGGAGGCCGGTGCCCGGCGCGTCGTGGTCGTCCGGGCGATCACCGCGGCGGACGACCCGGCGGCGGCCGCGGCCGAGTTCGCCAAGCGGCTGCGGCAGGCGTAGGCGGGTGCCGGAGGCATGTGTCCAAGGGGTGGACAACAACTCGACAATGCGGACAAATATCACGCATCCGGTTGGGTGACCGCCGCCCCCTGGCTAACCTGCCCGTATGGCCCTCGGAACCGCATCCACCAGGACTGATCGCGCACGCACCGTGCGCGACATGCTCGCGTCCGGCAAGACGACGTACTCGTTCGAGTTCTCCGCGCCGAAGACGGCCAAGGGCGAGAAGAACCTGTGGAGCGCACTTCGGCGGGTGGAGGCGGTGGCTCCGGACTTCGTCTCCGTGACCTACGGCGCCGGCGGTTCCACCCGCGCCGGGACGGTCAAGGAGACCCAGCAGATCGTCGCCGACACGACGCTGACCCCCGTGGCCCACCTCACCGCCGTCGACCACTCCGTCGCCGAGCTGCGCAACATCATCGGCCAGTACGCCGACGCCGGGATCCGCAACATGCTGGCCGTGCGCGGCGACCCGCCCGGCGACCCCACGGCCGACTGGGTCCCGCACCCACAGGGTCTGACCTACGCCGCCGAACTCGTCCGGCTCATCAAGGAGTCGGGCGACTTCTGCGTCGGCGTCGCGGCCTTCCCCGAGATGCACCCGCGCTCCGCCGACTGGGACACGGACGTGGCGCACTTCGTCGACAAGTGCCGGGCCGGCGCCGACTACGCGATCACGCAGATGTTCTTCCAGCCCGAGTCCTACCTGCGTCTGCGCGACCGGGTCGCCGCGGCCGGCTGCGAGACCCCGGTGATTCCCGAGGTCATGCCGGTGACCAGTGTGAAGATGCTGGAGAGGTTGCCAAAGCTCAGCAACGCCTCGTTCCCGGCCGAGCTGAAAGAGCGGATCCTCACAGCAAAGGACGATCCGACCGCTGTACGCTCCATTGGCATCGAGTTCGCCACGGAGTTCTGCGCGCGGCTACTGGCCGAGGGTGTGCCCGGACTGCACTTCATCACGCTCAACAACTCCACGGCGACCCTGGAAATCTACGAGAACCTGGGCCTGCACCACCCACCGCGGGCCTAGACCGGCCGCACGTATTTGCGACACACTGCGTAACGGCCACTGGGAGAGGGGCGTACATGGGCTGGACGGTCCTCTACATCGCGTTCGGCGTCGTCGCGCTGTGGCTGCTCGGTGAGGTGCTGCTGCAGTACAAGGCACGGCTGCGCTGGCGGCTGCTCGCCTTCGGCGGCTTCGTCGGCGTCGTGGCCGGTGTGCTCATGTCGAACGTGATCGTCATCGGGCTGGGCGCGGCCGCCTTCGCGGTCGGCCAGACCTACGTCACGCTGTCGTTCCGCCGCGGCTTCGAGGCCGGCTGGGCGGTCAACGCACCGGTGAGTCTCGTCGGCAGGCGCGGCCGTCCCGAACGTGGCCGCCAGGAGCCGACGCTGGAGGTCTCCGGTCTCGAGGCGGCCGAGGGCGGCCGGGGCGACCACGACGGCTACGACGACCGCGCGCAGGGCCACGCACCTGGCCAGGACGGCCCGTCCTACGGCCGCGACGGCTACGGTCGCGACGACTACGACCGCGACGACGTCTTCACCCCGGCCCGCCCCGCCGGCCCCACGGACGCGGAGACCACCGCCGTCTACGATCCGCAGCCCATGCCGGACGACACCGGCTCGTACGGCGTGTACGCCGACGCCGGATACGGCAGCGACCAGCAGGCACCGGCCGCGGCCCCCCAGGGCGCCGACCAGTCCTACGCCTACGACTACTCGGGCTACGGTCAGCAGAATTACGGCTACGACAGCGGTGACCAGCAGCAGTACGCCGCCTACTCCGACCCGTACATCGGCACCCACACCTACGGCGGGGCGGCGTACGAGACCGGGACTTACGACACGAGCGGCGGACAGCAGTACGGCCAGCAGGGCTACGGGCAGGACCAGTACCCCGCAGGCACGCACGGCGGCTACGGCGGCGAGACCCCGGCCGGCGGGGTGTGGGTGCCGCAGCAGCGCAGCACGGACGACCCCTACGGCGGCGAGCTCCCGCCGGAGCAGACGTACCCGTACCCGGACAACGGCCAGACGCAGGGCCGGAGTCAGGGGCAGGGGTACGACTACGACGAGCAATACCGCTTCTGACGATGCCTCAGCGGCTCGGTGACCGGCCCCTGACCGCCCACACCGGCCCCTGACCGCACGCCGGCCCGTGACCGCACGCCGGTCCCCGACCGCTCACTGGGAGCCACGGAACTCGGGCCCCTCCACGACCAGTCCGGCCACCAGCGCGCCCGACATGCCCGCGTGCGGCAGCCCCCCGCCGGGGTGCGACCACCCGCCGACCGTGAACAGCCCGGCCGTGCGCGTGACGTTCGCCGGGTGCAGCAGTCGTCCGCCGGCCCCCGCCAGCGCCGGCACCGGAACCGCGCCGCCCGCCACGCCGGTCGCCGCCGCGACGTCGGCCGGGGTGCGCACCTCGTGCCACAGAAGACGGTCGCGCAGACCCGGTACCGCACGCTCGGCGGCCTCGACGATGCGCTCGACGCGGTCCTCACCGTCCGCCCCGCTTCCTGCGGGCACCACCGAGGAGAGGGTGACCGCCTCGTGGTCCGCGTCCGGGACCAGTGCGGCATCGTCGGGCCGCAGGACCGTGACGGTCGGGCGCGCGGGAAGGCCGGGTGCCCGGCCGAACAGTGCCTCCAACTCGGCCTCGCGGTCGGGCGCGTGCACCACCGTGCGGTGCGCGGTGCCCTCCGGACGGCCGCCCCGCAGCGCCAGCAGCACCGTCGTCCGGCTCGCCCCGCCGCGCTGTGGCGGCACCTCGCCGTCGCCCCGCACCGCCGGCCCGTCGCAGAGTCGGTCCAGCACGCCGGGCGCCACACCGGCGACGACGAACTCCGCCTCCGCGACCCCGTCCTCGGCCAGCTCCACGCCCGCCACCCGGCCGTCCTTCTCGACGACGCCCGTGACCTCGGTGCCGAAGTGGAACTCGACCCGCCGGGCCAGGCACCGCTCGTACACCGCCCGCGCCAGCTCCCGCAGACCGCCGCGCACGTACCACACGCCGAAGGCGTACTCCATGTACGGCAGGACGGCGGCGTTCGCCGGGGCGGTTCGGGGGTCCAGGCCGTACGCGAGCGCGTGGCTCTCCAGGAGGGCGGCGAGCCGGGCGTCCCGCAGCTCCCAGGCACCGGCCTCGGCGAGCGTGCCGGCCCGGCGGGTGCGCAGGAGGCGCTTGTGCGGGACCGCGGGATAGGGCTCGCGCTCGGCCAGCACCTCCCAGTTCGGCCACAGCGGCTCCTCGAGGAGCGGGCGGCGCGTCCGGTCCCAGGTCTCCCGGGCCCGCACCAGGAAGTCGCCCCAGCGCTGCGCGGCGGTCGGGCCGAGTGCCTCCTCCAGGGCGGCTACGACGCCCGCTCGCGACGCGTTCGGCAGGGAGACCTCCGTACCGTCCGCGAACACGTGCCGTGACGACGGATCGACCTGGACCAGCTCGACACAGGACTCCAGCGGCTCCTTGCCGGTCTTGACGAACAGGTCGCGCCAGACCGCGGGCAGCGGCAGCAGACCGGGGCCGGTGTCGAAGGAGAAGCCGTCCCGCTCGACGCGCCGCAGGGCTCCGCCGTACGTCCCGGTCCGCTCGTACACCGCCACCCGGTGGCCCGCGACGGCCAGCCGGGCGGCGGCCGCCATCGCGCCCATCCCGGCGCCGATCACCGCAATCCGTGCCATGCCAGGGACTTTATCCGCCGCCACCGACAGACCGGCCGCAGGGACCGCCGGGCCGTACACCTGCGGGAACGGCCGGCTGCGGGGCCGGTCTGAGTACCGCGACGGGCGCGCGCGTGACCGGCCGGGGAGGCGCCGCCGTGAGCCGGGGTGCGCACGGCTGAGTACCCGTACCTAGCCGCCCAGATGAGTACGCGCGCGGATGGGGCCCGGCCCGTGTGAACGAGAGAGTGGAGGCACGGAGAGGGGCACGGCTCCGGAACCGGCGACACGGGGCGCCGGAACGGAGCCGGGCCCGCGATCCGCTCCTTCCGCCGGCCGCGGTCGGCGGGAGCGAGGCACGGGGGAGCCCGGGGGAACGGCCGGAACGGGGGTTCCGACGGGGGGACGTACGGGGGAGCAGGAGAAGGCGCCGGTTCGACGGCGGCCCGCGGGGGACGCGGCCACCACGGACCGGCGCTCTTCGTGCTCGGTCGGCTTCGACCGGCTTCGACCGGCTCCGACCGGCCTCGGCCGCCGGAGTGCGGTTTCGCGGTGCCTCAGGGGCGACCGCTCACCCGTCCCTGAAGCAGCCGCGACAGGGCCGCGTGCACGTCGTCGAGGGAGCGTTCCGGCTGGAACGCCTTCCAGTCGAGCGCGGCCACCAGGACCATGCCCACCAGCGCGGCGGCCGTCAGCGGCACGTCGATCTCCTCGCTGAACTCACCGCCGGCCATGCCCTCGCGCAGCACGCCCTCCACCACCGCGACGGCCTCCTGCCTGACCACCAGAAGCGTGGACTGCCAGGCCCGGTTGGTACGCCACAGCTCGGCCACGTACAGCTGGGTGAAGGCCGGGTAGCGGTCGATGAACACCAGCCCCGCGCGGATCATCGCGTCCAGGGCGTCGACCCGGCCGCGGCCCTCCCGCGCCGTCCGCTCCGCCGCCTCCCGCAGCGACGCGGTGAGGAGCCCGACACCATGGCGCAGCAGTTCCTCGAAGAGGACGGACTTGCTGGCGAAGTTGTAGTAGACCGTGCCCTTCGCGACGCCGGCGCGTTCGGCGATCTCGTCCACGGTGGTGGCCGAGAAGCCCTGCTCGGCGATGAGGGTGACGGCCGCCTCGTAGAGCTTCTGCCGGGTGGCCTCTCGGCGGCTGCTGCCCTGCGAGGTGGTGCTGCTGCGTTCCATGTCCCGATTGTCACAGCCCTCCCCCGGGCAGGTCACCGCAGGGGCCGCGGCTCCGCCCCGGGGCCGACCCGAACCTACGATCGAAGAAAAAGGCCAGGTCAGAACGGATTGTCAGTGGCATAGCTCACTATGGGCGCATACGGCACCTCGTAACAGGGCGTGCCGTCACGGCGACGACAGGAGGATCGTCATGGCCCACTCGTCCGCAGCCGCCGCCCGGCGGCGCCGCGCAGCCGGCCCTGCACCCTCACTGACCGGCCCGGCGAGCGACGTGCACCCCGTGCTCCGCCGGGCGACCGCCCCACCCGCCGCCCTGGACCTGCTCGCCCAGGCCCGGGCGGGACTGGAGGAGGCCACCGTCCTCGAGACACCGAACGAGCGCTACGCGACGGCCCACCTCGCCGCCCTGCGCACCGCCGCCGCGGTGCTCGCCGCGCGGGGACGCCCCGAGACGACACCACGGGCCCGGGCACGGATCCGCAGTGCCTGGGAAGTGCTCCCCGAGATCGCGCCCGAGCTCTCCGACTGGAGCGCGCTGTTCGCCGCGGGCGCCCGGCGCCGGGCCCGGGCCGAGGCGGGCATCGAGGGCGCGGCGAGCCGCCGGGACGCCGACGACCTGATACGCGACGTGGCGATGTTCCTGCGCCTCGTGGAGCGGATGCTGGTCCTCCAGCCGGTCCTGCCCCAGCCCCGCCCCGACGCGGACCACCCGAGCCAGGCCCGTCCGAGCCAGGCCCGTCCGAGCCCGGACCACCCGAGCCCGGACCACAGCGACCGAGGCCGCCCTGAACCCGGCCAACTCGACCCCGGCCGTCCCGGCTCCGCCGACCTCGACTCCGGCCGTCCCGATTCCGGGCGCCTCGGTGTCGACCGTCCGGACTTCAACCGCCTGGGCAGCGAGCGGTCGGGCGGGGAATGGCCGGGCAGCGAGCGGTCGGGCAGGGATTGGCCGGGGAGCGAGCGGTCGGGCCGCGACCTGCCGGACGCGGGATGAGCACGTGGCCCGGCGCGGCGGTGCACCGGGCATCGCCGCACCGGGCCACGGAGTACCTCCCGGGCCGGTGGCACGGGGTGACCGGTCGGCGCACCGGAGGCAATAGGGTGGGAGGCGCCTGAAGCCTGCCCCTTCCCTTGCCCGGGAGAGGGCGGCAGCCCGTTCGCTCCGCCCGTGCCGAGGCGGTGCCGCGCCGAGGAGTCAACTGCCGTGTCGGACCCGATGCGCCCGCCCGTCTCCCAACCCCGCCCGCAAACGGCGTCGCAGCGCTCCGAGCCCTCGCGTTCCCGAGCCGCCCTTCGTACCGCCGTGGTCTGGGACGTCCTCCAGGACGCCCTCGACCGCCGGGTCAAGGCCACCGGCCGCCAGGCGCTGGACGTCCTGGACACCGGGGGCGGCAGCGGCAACTTCGCGGTGCCCGTGGCCCGCCTCGGCCACCGCGTCACCGTCGTCGACCCGAGTCCCAACGCCCTGTTCGCCCTGGAGCGCCGCGCCGCCGAGGCCGACGTCGCCGACCGTGTGCGCGGTGTCCAGGGAGACGCCCACGGCCTCTTCGACGTGGTCGAGCGCGGCGGCTACGACGTGGTGCTGTGCCACGGCGTCCTGGAGTACGTGGACGACCCCGCCGAGGGCATCCGCAACGTGGTGGACGCGTTGCGCGCCGAGGGCGTCCTGAGCCTGCTCGCCGCGGGGCTCGGCGGTGCCGTGCTCGCGCGCGCCCTCGCCGGCCACTTCACGGAGGCCAGGCAGGCCCTCGACGACCCGGACGGCCGCTGGGGTACGGGTGACCCCGTACCGCGCCGGTTCACCGCCGGACAGCTCACCGGACTGGTCGAGGCCGCAGGGCTCCGGATCGGTGCCGTGCACGGCGTGCGGGTCTTCGCCGACCTCGTCCCCGGAGTGCTGGTGGACACCGAGCCCGGGGCCATGGAGGCGCTGCTGAAGCTGGAGGCCGCGGCGGCCGAACTCGCCGCGTTCCACTCCGTGGCCACACAGCTCCATGTGCTCGGTGAGACGCGAGGGACCGCGGAGGCTTGAGCTACCCCGTGGGGTAAGGCGCTGATCAGGGGCGCGACTGCAGATGGAGTACGCCACAGGCCCCCCGAACGGGGGCCAGTCGCCGTATGATCGAGGGAGACCGCCCGGCATGACGGGTCGGCCGCTGGGGAATGGGAACTTCAGCGAGCCGGCACGGCCATGACGGAGACCGGTTGGCCAATTGGCGTAGAGGGGCGGGTTTCACGGGGGCGATTCCCTGCCTATCCTGAAGAGACCCCCCCGGGTCGCCCCGGCGACTGCACGATGAGGAGGACTCCGTGCCGCTCTCGGAGCACGAGCAGCGCATGCTCGAGCAGATGGAGCGAGCGCTGTACGCCGAAGATCCCAAGTTCGCGACAGCGCTCGAGGGAAGCGGGCTGCGTACGTACACCCGGCGACGGGTCTACCAGGCGGTCGCGGGCTTCCTCGTAGGTATTGCGCTCCTCATGGCCGGTATGGTCGCCCAGCAGGTCTGGCTCAGTGTGGTGGGCTTCCTCGTCATGCTGGGCTGCGCGGTGCTCGCCGTGACCGGCTGGCGCAAGGCGCCGAAGCCGGGCGAGCAGCCGGCTGCCGGTACCGGACCTCAGGCGCGCCGTCAGCAACGGCAGAAGCGCTCCATGATGGACCGCATCGACGAGCGCTGGCAACGGCGAAGGGATGAGCAGCAGGGCGGCCAGTAGCCCCGAGCCGCCGCTCACCAGGACATACGCGTGAGGGGGTGACCACCCGGCCGGTGGTCACCCCCTCACGCGTGCCTGTCTGCCCGCCGAGTCGTTCGCCCACCCGGAGCCCGGAGCCCGGAGCCCGGAGCCCGGAGCCCGGAGCCCGGAGCCCGGAGCCCGGAGCCCGGAGCCCGGAGCCCGGAGCCCGGAGCCCGGAGCGACGAGGCTGTCGTGGGTCAGGGAAGGGACGGTCGCCTGGTGCAGGGACTGGCAGGCCCAGGCCCGGGCCCGGACCAACCCCGATCGCTCCCGCCCGGGCCGTGTCTCCGTGCCGCCGGCTCAGTCCGCTGTCCCGTCGGCTCGATCCTGCCGCACCCGTCCGACGCGTCGGCTCAGCTCTGCTGTCCCGACGCCTTGCGCAGCGCCGGCCGGGCCGCCGCGGCTCGCTTCTTCAGGGCCGCCCACCGGGCCGACACCGTCCAGGCCACCCGTACGGTCGAACGCGGGGCGAACTGTGTGCGCAGCCGTGTGCCGCGGCTGACCGTGGCCCGCAGACCGGCGCTCGCACGGTGGACGTCCTCCGTGAGACCCGCCGCCAGACGGGGCCGTGGCGCGTAGAGCACCTGCTCCACGGCGTCCGCCACCCGGTGCACCGCCGCCGCGGCCGTCGGATCGAGCTGTCCGAGCCGGACGATCCGGGCCGCCGCCTTGCGCGGGGTCTGCGACTCCTCCGGCATGATCCCGAAGTCCCACGCCGTGTCGGTCAGCTCCTGCCAGACCGCCAGTGTGTGCGGCCCCGCGTCCGCCTCGCCGCGGCCGTGCGCCCCCAGCCGTACCGACCGGGTACGCAGCCGCCACAGCATCGGTGCCAGCGGGAGCAGCAGCACCGCGAGCCCGCCCAAGGTCCAGGCCAGCACCGCGTACCACTTCGGCCCGCTGCCGCCGGTGACCGGCACGGCCGCCGCGGTCTCGTCGGCGCAGGCATCCAGCTTCTTGTCCTGGGCCGTGCAGGTCTCGCTGGCCGAAGGTGCCGCCGACGGCTCCGTCTGCGGGTTCCGGGACGGCAGGGCGGGGTCGGGTACCGAACTGCCCGGCGTCTCCTCCACCGTGTACGAGGGGGTCGAGCCACGCGTCGGCGTCGGCTCGAAGCGGGTCCACCCCACCCCCTCGAAGTACACCTCCGGCCAGGCGTGCGCGTCCCGCAGCCCCACCGACACCGAGCCGTCCGCCTGCGGGGAGCCCGGCGCGAAGCCGACCGCCACCCTGGCCGGTATGCCCAGCGAGCGGGCCATCGCCGCCATCGCGAAGGAGAAGTGGACGCAGAAGCCCTGCTTGTCCTCGAGGAAGCGGGCGATCGCCTGCGAGCCGCTGCCGACCTTGACCTGGGTGTCGTACTCGAAGCCGCCGTTGATCGCGAAGTACTCCTGGAGCCTGACCGCCTGCTCGTAGGGGTTCGCCGCACCGGAGGTCACCTCGCGGGCGGTCCGGGAGACCACATCGGGGAGCGAGTCCGGCAACTCGGTGTACTCGCGCTTCAGCGCCGTGGACGGCTGCGGTGCGGCGGCGAGCTGGTCCGCCGTCGGCCGTACGTTCAGGCTCCGCACCTCGTAGGTGAGCCCGCGGGTGCTCTGGCCGTGGTCGCCGACCAGGGTCATGCCGACGGGTTCGTAGCGCCAGTTGCCCGCGACCCGCACGCCGCTCGGCGGGTACGGCATCGGCAGCCAGTCCTGGGCGTACCAGTCAGCGGCCGTGACGGTGGTGCGGATCTCCGCGCGTTCGACGTCGGGGCCGAGGCCGGCCGGCGTGGGGAAGGTGCCGCCCGGCACGGTGGTGATGTGCCGCTTGGACGGCTTCCAGGTGGTGCCGTCGAAGTCGTCCAGGGACACGATGCGCAGGTACAGGTCCGACAGGTCCTCCGAGTCGGTCTCGAGGGAGAGGACCTGCCGGTTCTCGTCGACGTTGAGGCTGTCGCGCAGGGAGACCAGCGGGTTCACCGCGGAGATCGTGCCGCCACCGGTGCCGGAGCCGCCGCCCGTCCTGGCACTGTCCAGCAGCCCGCCGTTCATCGCGGGCAGGGCCAGCGGCACCACCAGGGCGATGCCCAGCGCGAACGCACCGATGCGCCGCCCGGTGCGGACGGGGGCGACCGCGCCGTTCTGTTCCCCGCCAGGGAGGCGTGGCGCGCCGCCGAAGACCCGGCCCCACCGCGAGAGCCGGTCACGTCCCTCGGCCAGGAGCAGCATCAGATAGCCGGCCGCCGCGATCAGGAACCACAGCCAGTCGGTACCGCCCTCGGACAGCCCGGCGGCCACCGAGTACAGCGCGAGCAGCGGCAGCCCGGCCGGGGCGGCGCTGCGGAAGGTCACCGCGAGGGTGTCCACCAGCAGCCCGATCACCAGGACACCGCCGACCAGCATCAGCCGGATACCGCCGGACTCCAGCGGCGCCGGGATCGCGTACCGCGCGATGTCGTCGCCGCCCTGTTGCAGCAGGTCGGCGAAGCGCTGGAAGGCCTGCGGGCCGGGAATCAGACCGGCGAGCGCCTGCTGCCGGGCGAAGACCAGGGTCAGGAGCAACAGCGTGACCAGGGCCTGCGCGGCGATGGTCAGCGGCCGAGCCAGCGGCACCCGGCGCGCCGCCGCGCCCACCGCGGACTGGACCGCCAGCAGGAACGCGGCCTGCAGGATCCAGGTGGCCGGGTCGACCAGGGGCAGCAGCGCGCACGCTGCCATCAAAGTGGCCGCCCACGCGCACACCGCCAGCCGCGCCCGCCCGCTCATCGCATGCCCTCCCAGCCGCTCGCCGCCGCGAGGCCGGTGCGTTCCCGGTCCGCCAGGCGCCACAGCTCCTCCAGGGTGGTGCCCCGCGGCACGTGCACCGCGGTCCAGCCCGCCTCGCGCAGCATCCGCAGCCGCTCCTCGCTCCTGTCCAACGGACCGGGCACGTCGGCCGGTTCCCGCGTCCAGGCCTCGCTGTCCAGGACGAAGGCGACGGCACCACCGCTGCGCTGCCGTATCTTGGCGGCCACCGTGGCCTGCTCCTCGTCCAGGTCGCCGAAGAACGCCACCAGCAGCCCCTCGTTCCCGCCGCGCAGCACGTCGTACGCCCGGGACAGGCCCGTGCCGTCGGAGTGGTCGATCACCGCGAGCGTGTCCATCATCAGCCCGGCCGCGTCGGCCGTGCCCTGGCTCGCGCCCGCGAAGCCCTCGGCGCCCTCACCGGGCACCGAATCGCCCGTGTCGGTGAGCAGCCGGACGGAGAAGCCCCGCTCCAGCATGTGCACGAGCACGGACGCCGCGCCCGACACCGCCCACTCGAAGGCCGAGTCGGGGCCCGCGCCCTCGAAGGCCAGGCCCCGGGTGTCCAGAAGCACCGTGCAGCGGGCGCGCTGCGGCTGCTCCTCGCGGCGCACCATCAGCTCGCCGTAGCGCGCGGTGGAGCGCCAGTGCACGCGGCGCAGGTCGTCGCCGTAGCGGTACCCGCGCGGGATCACGTCGTCGTCGCCCGCCAGCGCGAGCGAGCGCTGCCGTCCCTCGCCGTACCCCTTCGCCTCCCCGCTCAGCCGTACCGGAGGCAGCGCCTCCACGCGCGGGATCACGGTCAGGGTGTCGTACGTCGAGAAGGACCGGGTCAGCTCGCACAGCCCGAACGGGTCGGTCAGGCGAAGCTGGAGCGGGCCCAGCGGATAGCGGCCGCGCAGATCGGAGCGGACCCGGTAGGACACCTCGCGGCGGCCCCCCGGCTCCACCCGGTCGAGTACGAAGCGGGGGCGCGGCCCGAGCACGTAGGGCACCCGGTCCTGGAGCATCAGCAGACCGGTGGGGAGCCGCGAGACGTTGTCGATGCGCAGGTGCACCCGGGCCTCGCTGCCCGCGGGCACCCGCCCGGGGGAGAGCCGGCGGCTGCCCGCCACCCGGTAGCGCGTGCGGTAGAGCACGGTCGCGCAGACCAGCGGCAGCACGCCCAGCAGCAGTCCGACGCGGAGCAGGTCGCTCTGCCCGAGGACGTAGGCGCAGACCGCGGCGGCGATGCCGGCGGCCAGGAAGGAGCGCCCGCGGGTGGTCAGACCGGCCAGGGCGGTGCGGATGCCGCCGCCCTCACCTCGGTCGTCGTCCGGCCGGTCCGTCCCCCCGGCGTCCATCACAGCCTCCGCGGCGGTTGCTGACCGTACGCCGGCGCGCCGCGGCCGGCGCCGAAGCCCGTCTGCTGCTGGGGTGCCGCGGGCACCGGTGTGCGCTGCAGGATCTCCTGGACGACCTGCTCGGCGGTGCGGCGGTTGAGCTGGGCCTGCGCGGTGGGCAGCAGGCGGTGGGCCAGGACGGCGACCGCGAGGGCCTGCACGTCATCCGGCAGCGCGTACTCCCGGCCGCTCAGGGCGGCCGACGCCTTCGCCGCACGCAGCAGATGCAGCGTGGCGCGCGGCGAGGCGCCGAGTCTGAGGTCCGGGTGGGTGCGGGTGGCGGCGACCAGGTCCACGGCGTACCGCCGGACCGGGTCGGCGACGTGGACGCCCCGGACCGCTTCGATCAGCTTCAGGATGTCGTGCGCGTGCGCCACCGGCTGCAGGTCGTCCAGCGGGTTCACCCCGCCGTGCACGTCGAGCATCTGCAACTCGGCGTCCGGACTGGGATAGCCGATGGAGACCCGCGCCATGAAGCGGTCGCGCTGGGCCTCCGGCAGCGGATAGGTGCCCTCCATCTCGACCGGGTTCTGCGTCGCCACCACCATGAAGGGGCTGGGCAGCTCGTAGGTCTGCCCGTCGATGGTGACCTGGCGTTCCTCCATCGACTCCAGCAGTGCGGACTGCGTCTTCGGCGAGGCGCGGTTGATCTCGTCGCCGATCACCACCTGCGCGAAGATCGCGCCGGGCTTGAACTCGAAGTCCCGGCGCTGCTGGTCCCAGATGGACACTCCGGTGATGTCCGAGGGCAGCAGGTCCGGCGTGAACTGGATCCGGCGCACGGAACAGTCGATGGACCGCGCCAGCGCCTTGGCCAGCATGGTCTTGCCGACTCCCGGGACGTCCTCGATCAGCAGGTGGCCCTCGGCGAGCAGCACGGTCAGGGAGAGCCGCACGACCTCGGGCTTCCCCTCGATCACACCCTCCACCGAATCGCGCACCCGCTCGACCACAGCGGTCAGATCGTCCCCCACGCTCGCATACGCTCGCGCGGCGGCGCCCCCATGGCTCGCCTGATCGTCATAGGTCGTCACCCGGCCCTCCTCGGCCTTTCCCCGCGCTTCCTGAGAAGCTGGGGTACCCCAACTTGCCGGGTCGGCCCCCGAACGCGGACCGGCCCACCCCGAATCACGGACGCCGCGCGGAAATAGTTCCGCGCGACACCACTTCCCGCATTCTTGCTGCCGTTACCGATTCGTGTCACTCGCCTGTGGACAACTGGCCGCGATATGTCGGGCCTTACGGCCTTTGTGGCGCTTGCGCGGTGCGAGTCATCGGGGCGGGCGGCCGGATCAGGCGGGGGCGACCTCGCGCAGCAGGCCCGTCTTCACGTCGAAGACGAAACCACGTACGTCCTCGGTGTGCAGCAGGAACGGCGAGGTACGCACCCGCTCGATCGACTGCCGCACGTCCTGGTCGACGTCGCGGAAGGACTCGACCGCCCACGCCGGGCGCTGGCCGACCTCCAGCTCCAGGTCGTGGCGGAACTCCTCGGTGATGGACTCCATGCCGCAGTTGGTGTGGTGGATGAGGGCCACACTGCGGGTGCCGAGCGCCCGCTGGCTGATGGTGAGCGAGCGGATCACGTCGTCGGTGACGACACCGCCCGCGTTTCGGATCGTGTGGCAGTCGCCGAGCTGCAGGCCGAGCGCGGCGTGCAGGTCGAGGCGTGCGTCCATGCAGGCCACGACGGCGACGCGCTGTACGGGACGGGCGTCCATCCCGGGGTCGGCGAACGCGGCGGCGTAGCGCTCGTTCGCCTCGACGAGCCGGTCGGTGACGGTGTGGTCGCCGACTATGGCGGATTCGGAGCCGGCGGGTACCGATGCAGAAGTCGTCATATCCATGACGTTACTGGCCGTCCCCCTCCGCGGCCCGCCGTGAAGCGGGACAAAGAACGTCATCAGTGTTTGTTGTGAGCCAATCCACAGAGGGTGGCGGACGCGCCCGTACGAGTGAAAAGCGGCACGGCAGCGGTTTGGGGACGCCGGCGTCCGCGACGCGCAGGCCGGTTGATTGACCGGGCGACACGGTGGACTAAAGTGACGCGAAGCGGGAGGCGAGGCTCTCCCTGCTGGACTGAAATCCCCGGAGACCTGGGCGACGTCCCGCCAGATCTCCCCGCGTGCGCGGCGCGTACGTACGGCTCGGCCTCCTCCCGCTCCCGGCCGGCCGACGCTTTTGGCGCCGGCAGGCCTCCCCTTCACGAGCGAGCGGGAGGGGACCCGGCAGTGCGTGACGCCGCGCCGGACCTGAGAGGCCGCCCCACTTGAGCCAGAGTCGACACGTCCCGGTGATGCTCCAGCGGTGCCTGGACCTGCTGGCGCCCGCCCTCGACGAGCCGGGCGCCGTGGCCGTCGACTGCACGCTCGGACTCGGCGGCCACAGCGAGGCGTTCCTCGAACGCTTCCCCGAGGCGCGGCTCGTCGCCCTCGACCGGGACAAGGAGGCCCTGCGCCTGTCCGGCGAGCGACTCGCTCCCTACGGCGAGCGCGCCACCCTGGTGCACGCCGTCTACGACGAGCTGCCCGACGTACTGGACCGGCTCGGCGTCCCGCGCGTCCAGGGCGTCCTCTTCGACCTCGGCGTCTCCTCGATGCAGCTCGACGAGGCGGACCGCGGCTTCGCCTACGCCCAGGACGCCCCGCTCGACATGCGCATGGACCAGACGGCCGGCATGAGCGCGGCCGAGGTCCTCAACACGTACCCGCCGGGCGAACTCGTCCGCATCCTGCGGGCGTACGGCGAGGAGAAGCAGGCCAAGCGGATCGTCTCCGCGATCGTGCGCGAGCGCGAGAAGGAGCCGTTCGGCAACAGCGCGCGCCTCGTGGAGCTGATCCGCGCCGCGCTGCCGCAGGCCGCCAAGCGCACCGGCGGCAACCCGGCCAAGCGCACCTTCCAGGCCCTGCGCATCGAGGTCAACGGCGAGCTGTCCGTCCTGGAGCAGGCGATCCCGGCCGCCGTCGAGGCCCTCGACGTGGGCGGGCGGATCGCCGTGCTGTCGTACCACTCGCTGGAGGACCGGCTGGTCAAGCAGGTCTTCGCGGCCGGCGCGGCCAACACCGCGCCCCCCGGACTCCCGGTCGTCCCGGAACGCTACGCGCCCCGGCTCAAGCTGCTCACGCGCGGTGCCGAACTTCCCACCGAGGAGGAGATCGCCGAGAACCGGCGGGCGGCACCGGCACGGCTGCGCGGAGCCCAGCGCATCAGGGAGTCCATCGGGTGAAGCGAGTGAGGCAGGCCAGGCGCGGGTGCGGACGGCCCGCCCGGGCCGAGGGGAGGGCGAGTGAGTAGGAAACCCGAACTGAAGGGGAGGGCGGCCCGGCTCGCCCATCTGCTCCCGCCGGGCGGCGCACGTGGTCAGGCGGCCCGGGCGCCGTTCGTCCTCCTCGTGGTCGTCCTCCTGGGCGGCGGCCTCATCGGCCTCCTGGTGCTGAACTCCGCCCTGAGCGAGGGCTCCTTCCAGCTGGACGACCTGAAACAGCGGACGAAGGAGCTCACGGACGAGGAGCAGGCGCTCCAGCGGGACATCGACGCCTACTCCGCCCCCCGCGCCCTCCAGCGCCGCGCCCGCGAGCTGGGCATGGTACCCGGCGGCGATCCCGCCTTCCTCGCCCCCGACGGCACCGTCAAGGGCTCGCCCAGCCCCGCGCCCACCGCCGCCTCCGCCCCGCTGGTCCTCGCCCCCGAGGCGCTGACCGCACCGCCCGGCAGCGAGCGTCCCGCCGGCACCGAGCCTTCCGCCGGCGCCGAGCCTTCCGCCGGCACAGGGCCGGCCGACCCGGCCCCCGCCCCCGGCACCGCGGCCACGCCCGCCACCCCCACCCCGGCGGCGACGACCACCCAGACCCCGACTCCCGGCAGGTGACGGAAGTGTCCGACAGGGAACCGCCGCGCCGCCGCGTGCCCGGACCCGCGAGGCCCGTCCGCCAGGGCGGACGGCGGCAGCCCGGCCCCGGCGCCCGGCCCGCCCGCCGGCCGGGCCCGTCCCGGCCCGCCGCACCCCGCGTCATCCGGCTGGGCAGCCCCCGCCCACGGCTGCGCATGATCGGCCTCGCGCTCACCCTGGTGATGTCCGCCTTCGTCGTACGGCTCCTCCAGGTGCAGGCCGTCGACGCCGGCACCTACTCCGCCAAGGCCGAGCGGAACCGCTACGTCGTCCACACGCTGCCCGCCGAGCGCGGCGGGATCACGGACCGCAACGGCGTGGCCCTCGCGACCACCGTGGACGCCTACGACATCACTGCCGACCCCACGATGTTCACCCGGGAGCAGCTGAAGGTCGGCGACGGCCCCGAGCAGGCGGCGGCGCTTCTCGCGCCGATCCTCGGCGAGGACCAGGAGGACCTGGTCGACGTGCTCCGCCCGAAGAACGAGGAACTGCGCTACGTCCGCCTCGCCCGCCGGCAGACCCCACAGGTCTGGAACCAGATCAAGGACCTGAAGACCGCGCTCACCAAGAAGGCGGAGACGGACAAGTCCGTGGTCAACGTCCTCGCGGGCGTCTTCGCCGACCCCAGCAGCAAGCGCGTGTACCCGGGCGGCGACCTCGCCGCCGGCATTCTCGGCTGGGTCGGCGCGGACGGCAAGGGCGGCGGCGGTCTGGAACGGAAGCTGAACGAGAAGCTGGCCGGCAAGGACGGCAAGATCCGCTACGCGCAGTCCGGCGGCCGCCAGGTACCCACCGCCGGTTCCACCGAGACCCCGGCCGTGCCCGGCAGCGACGTCGAACTCACCATCGACCGCGACATCCAGTGGGCCGCCCAGCACGCCATCAGCGAGCAGGTGGAGAAGTCGAAGGCGGACGGCGGCTACGTCATCGTCCAGGACACGGCCACCGGCGAGATCCTCGCCATGGCCAACTCGCCCGGCTTCGACCCGGGGGACCTCTCCCACGCGGACCCGGACGCGCTGGGCAACGCCGCCCTCCAGGACGCCTTCGAACCCGGCTCCACCGCAAAGGTGATGTCGATGGCGGCCGTGCTGGAGGAGAACGCCGCCACGCCGATGACCCACCTCACCATCCCGAACCGGCTCAAGCGCGGCGACCGGCTGTTCAAGGACGACGTCGACCACCCCACCTGGTACCTCACGCTCAACGGCGTGCTCGCCAAGTCCAGCAACATCGGCACCATCATGGCCACCGGCGAGCTCGGCAAGACGCAGGAGGAGGCCAACAAGGTGCTCTACTCCTACCTGCGCAAGTTCGGCCTCGGCGGCTACAGCGGCCTCGGCTTCCCCGGCGAGACCAAGGGCATCCTCGCGCCGCCCGACCAGTGGTCGACCTCGCAGCAGTACACGATTCCTTTCGGCCAGGGCGTCTCCGTGAACGCGCTCCAGGCGGCCTCCGTGTACTCGACCATCGCCAACGGCGGCGTCCGCGTCGAACCCACGCTCGTGCGCGGCACCAAGGAGGACGACGGGCGCTTCACCCCGGCTCCCGAGCCCAAGAAGACTCGCGTGATCAGCGAGAAGACGGCGCAGACCCTTTCGCGGATGCTGGAGTCCGTCGTCGACGACGAGGAGGGCACCGGCACCAAGGCCCGCATCCCCGGCTACCGGGTGGCGGGCAAGACGGGCACGGCCAACCGGGTGGATCCGGCCACCGGCAAGTACAAGGGGTACACCTCGTCGTTCGCCGGTTTCGCCCCCGCCGACAAGCCGCGCGTCACCGTCTACTGCGCCATCCAGAACGCCACCGCGGGCAGCTACTTCGGCGGCCAGATCTGCGGCCCCATCCACAAGCAGGTCATGGAGTTCGCCCTGAAGACCCTCCAGGTCCCGCCGACCGGGGCCGAACCCGCGAACCTCCCGGTCACCTTCAAACCCTGACCGGCACGAGCACACCCCGACCAGCAGCGAGCCAGTACCGAGCCAGCGCCGATTCAGTACCGAGCCACCAGGAACCACCCGTGACAACGATCACCCCCGATCCCGGGAACCGGAGCACCCCCCAGGTCTCCCCCCGCACCTCACTTCGCCCGGAAGCGGGTTCGCCCGGTACGCTCACCGCCGTGCCACACGCTGATCAGTCCCAAACCACCCAGAAGGGCCACCCCGTGACCTACCCGGGACCGCCCCGGCCGGCGCAGCTCTCCGCCACACCCCTCGCGGAACTCGCCGACCAGCTGGGTGTCACCGCGCCGGACAGCACCGCAGGGGTCACGGGCATCACCCATGACTCGCGTGCCGTCCGCCCAGGTGACCTGTACGCCGCTCTCCCCGGAGCCCGCGCCCACGGCGCCGACTTCGTCACCCAGGCCGCCGGCCTCGGCGCCGCCGCCGTGCTGACCGACCCGGCCGGTGCGGAGCGCGTCGCCGCCGCCGGTCTGCCGGCGCTCGTCGTCGACGACCCGCGCGCGCGGATGGGCGAGCTGGCGGCCACGATCTACGGCCACCCCGGCCGCGACCTCCTCCAGATCGGCATCACCGGCACCTCCGGCAAGACCACCACGGCCTACCTCGTCGAAGGCGGTCTGCGCACGGCGAAGTCCACCGGGCTGATCGGCACGGTCGAGATGCGCATCGGCGACGAGCGCATCAAGTCCGAGCGCACCACCCCCGAGGCGACCGACCTCCAGGCCCTGTTCGGCGTGATGCGCGAGCGCGGCACCGACGCGGTCGCCATGGAGGTCTCCAGCCACGCTCTGGTGCTCGGCCGGGTCGACGCCTGCGTCTTCGACATCGCGGTCTTCACCAACCTCAGCCCGGAGCACATGGAGTTCCACTCCGGCATGGAGGACTACTTCCAGGCCAAGGCGCAGCTCTTCACGCCGAAACGCAGCAGACTCGGCGTGGTCAACGTCGACGACGAGTACGGGCGCCGCCTCGCGAACGAGGCCACCGTCCCGGTCGTCACCTACTCCGCCGAGGGCCACCCCGACGCCGACTGGCGCGCCGACGAGGTCGAGGTCGGCCCGCTGGACTCGACGTTCACCGTGCTCGGGCCCGAGGGCGAGCGGATCGCCGCCAAGTCGCCGCTGGCCGGCCCGTTCAACGTGGCGAACACCCTCGCCGCGATTGTCTCCCTCGCCGCCGCCGGCCTGGACCCGCAGACGGCCGCCGACGGCGTCGCCGCGGTGCCGGGCGTGCCGGGCCGCCTGGAGCGCGTGGACGAGGGCCAGCCCTACTTCGCGGTGGTCGACTACGCCCACAAGACCGACGCGGTCGAATCCGTCCTCAGGGCGCTCCGCAAGGTCACCGAGGGCAAGCTGCACGCCGTGCTCGGCTGCGGCGGCGACCGGGACACCACCAAGCGGGAGCCGATGGGCGCCGCCGTGGCCCGGTTCGCCGACACCGCCGTACTGACGTCCGACAACCCCCGCTCCGAGGACCCCCTCGCGATCCTCGCCACCATGCTCATGGGCGCGGCGTCCGTGCCCGCGCACGAGCGCGGCGAGGTCCAGGTCTTCGAGGACCGGGCCGCAGCCATCGCCGCCGCCGTCGCCCGGGCCGAGCCCGGCGACACCGTGCTGGTGGCGGGCAAGGGCCACGAGCAGGGCCAGGACATCGCCGGGGTGGTCCGTCCCTTCGACGACCGCCAGGTGCTTCGCGAAGCCATCCAGAAGACCCAGGGATGAGATCCCGAATGATCCAGCTGATCCAGGGGACGAACTTGTGATCACCCTCTCTCTCGCCGAGATCGCAGAAGTCGTCGGCGGGCGGATGCACGACATACCGGACGCGTCCGCGCAGGTCACCGGGCCGGTCGTCCGGGACTCGCGGGAAGCGGGGCCCGGCAGCCTCTTCGTCGCCTTCACGGGCGAGCGGGCGGACGGGCACGACTTCGCACCGGCGGTCGTCGAGGCGGGTGCGGTGGCCGTGCTCGGCTCCCGCCCCGTCGGCGTGCCCGCGATCGTCGTGGACGACGTCCAGGCCGCCCTCGGCGCTCTCGCCCGGCACGTCGTACGGCGCCTCGGCACCACCCTCGTGGCCCTCACCGGGTCCGCCGGCAAGACCAGCACCAAGGACCTCATCGCCCAGGTGCTGCGGCGCAAGGCGCCCACGGTCTTCACGCCCGGTTCCATGAACAACGAGGTCGGGCTCCCGCTCACCGCGCTCACCGCCACCGAGGAGACGAAGTTCCTCGTGCTGGAGATGGGCGCCCGCGGCATCGGCCACATCCGCTACCTCTGCGAGCTGACCCCGCCGAGGGTCGGTCTCGTCCTCAACGTCGGTTCCGCCCACATCGGCGAGTTCGGCGGCCGGGAGCAGATCGCCCAGGCCAAGGGCGAACTGGTCGAGGCGCTGCCGCCGGCCGAGGAGGGCGGCACCGCGATCCTCAACGCGGACGATGCCCTCGTGCGGGCCATGTCCTCCCGAACGAAGGCGAAGGTGATCCTTTTCGGAGAGTCCGGCGAAGCGGACGTCTGTGCCGAGAACGTGCGACTCACGGACAGCGGACAGCCCTCCTTCAGGCTTCGCACACCCTCCGGTGCAAGCGATGTGACCATGCGCCTGTACGGTGAGCACCACGTGTCGAACGCGCTCGCCGCGGCCGCCGTCGCCCACGAGTTGGGCATGTCCGCAGACGAGATCGCCACCGCGCTCTCCGAGGCGGGCTCCCTCTCCCGCTGGCGGATGGAGGTCACCGAGCGCCCGGACGGCGTGACGGTCGTCAACGACGCCTACAACGCGAACCCCGAGTCCATGCGAGCCGCCCTGCGCGCGCTCGTGGCCATGGGCAAAGCCGCACAGGCTAAAGGGGGCCGCACGTGGGCGGTGCTCGGTCAGATGGCCGAGCTCGGGGACGAGGCGCTCGCCGAGCACGACGCGGTCGGGCGGCTCGCCGTCCGGCTCAACGTCAGCAAGCTCGTCGCGGTCGGGGGCAGGGAAGCCCGCTGGCTGCAACTGGGCGCATATAACGAGGGTTCGTGGGGTGAGGAGTCGGTGCACGTGTCCGACGCACAGGCGGCGGTCGACCTGTTGCGCAGCGAGCTGCGCCCGGGGGACGTCGTGCTCGTGAAGGCGTCCCGTTCGGTGGGGCTGGAGAGCGTCGCCACGGCGCTGCTCGAGACCGGCGCCGAGGGTGAGGTTGCCGCCCGATGATGAAGCAGATCCTGTTCGCGGGAGTCATTGGCCTCTTCCTGACGCTGGTCGGCACCCCGCTGCTGATCAAGCTCCTGGCCCGCAAGGGCTACGGCCAGTACATCCGCGACGACGGCCCGCGCGAGCACGCCAGCAAGCGCGGTACGCCGACCATGGGCGGAATCGCCTTCATCTTCGCGACGGTCGCCGCCTACTTCCTGGCCAAGGTGATCACCAGCTACCTGGACCCGGAGGCGGACGCGGGGCCGACCTTCTCGGGCCTGCTGGTGCTCGGCCTGATGGTGGGCATGGGCCTGGTCGGCTTCCTCGACGACTACATCAAGATCGTCAAACGGCGTTCGCTGGGCCTGCGGGCCAAGGCGAAGATGGCCGGCCAGCTGATCGTCGGCATCGGCTTCGCCGTGCTCTCACTCCAGTTCGCGGACAACCGGGGCAACACCCCGGCGTCCACGAAGCTGTCGTTCATCACCGACTTCGGCTGGTCGATCGGCCCGGTGCTGTTCGTCATCTGGGCGCTGTTCATGATCCTCGCGATGTCGAACGGCGTGAACCTGACCGACGGTCTGGACGGTCTGGCCACCGGCGCCTCCGTCCTGGTCTTCGGCGCCTACACCTTCATCGGCGTCTGGCAGTTCCAGGAGTCCTGCGCCAACGCGCTGACCCTGACCAACCCGGGCGCCTGCTACGAGGTGCGAGACCCCCTCGACCTCGCGGTGGTCGCCTCCGCCCTGATGGGCGCCTGCCTCGGCTTCCTGTGGTGGAACACCTCGCCGGCCAAGATCTTCATGGGCGACACCGGTTCGCTCGCGCTCGGCGGTGTGCTCGCGGGTCTGGCGATCTGCTCGCGCACCGAACTGCTGATGGCCATCCTCGGCGGCCTGTTCGTCCTGATCACCATGTCGGTGGTCATCCAGGTCGGCTCCTTCCGCCTCACCGGAAAGCGGGTCTTCCGGATGGCGCCACTCCAGCACCACTTCGAACTCAAAGGCTGGTCCGAGGTCCTTGTCGTGGTCCGTTTCTGGATCATCCAGGGCATCTGTGTGATCGTCGGACTGGGCCTCTTCTACGCGGGATGGGCAGCGGACAAGTGACCTCCTCCTCGGTGCCCTTCGCATTCCAGGGCAAGCACGTCACCGTCGCCGGACTCGGTGTCTCCGGCGTTCCGGCCGCCAAGGTCCTGCACGGCCTCGGCGCGCGTGTGACCGTCGTCAACGACGGCGACGACGAGCGCGCGCGGGCGCAGGCGGCCGAGCTGGAGCCGCTCGGCGTCACCGTGCGCCTCGGCGACGGGGCGACCCTGCCCGAGGGAACCGAGCTGATCGTCACCGCGCCGGGCTGGAAGCCGGACAAGCCGCTGTTCACGGCGGCGCGCGAGGCAGGCGTCCCCGTCTGGGGCGACGTCGAACTGGCCTGGCGCCTGCGCGGCCTCGACGGGAGAAAAGCAGCCCCCTGGCTGGCGGTCACCGGCACCAACGGCAAGACCACCACCGTCCAGATGCTGGCGTCGATTCTGAAGGCGGCCGGCCTGCGCACCGCCGCCGTCGGCAACATCGGCGTCTCCCTGCTGGACGCGGTCACCGGCGAGACCGAGTACGACGTCCTGGCCGTGGAGCTGTCCAGCTACCAGCTCCACTGGGCGCCGTCCCTGCGCGCCCACTCGGCCGCCGTCCTCAACCTCGCCCCCGACCACCTCGACTGGCACGGCTCCATGGAGGCGTACGCCGCCGACAAGGGCCGCGTCTACGAGGGCAACCGCGTCGCCTGCGTCTACAACGCCGACGCCACCGACAAGCCGTCCACCGAGGACCTGGTCCGCGAGGCCGACGTCGAGGAGGGCTGCCGGGCCATCGGCTTCACCCTCGGCACTCCGGCGCCGGGTCAACTCGGCGTCGTGGAGGGCATCCTGGTCGACCGCGCCTTCGTCGAGGACCGGCAGAAGAACGCCCAGGAACTCGCCGAGGTCTCCGACGTCAACCCGCCGGCCCCGCACAACATCGCCAACGCCCTTGCCGCCGCCGCCCTCGCCCGTGCCTTCGGCGTCCCCGCCGCGGCCGTACGGGACGGGCTGCGCGCCTTCACCCCCGACGCCCACCGCATCGCGCACGTCGCCGACGTCGACGGGGTGGCGTACGTGGACGACTCCAAGGCCACCAACACCCACGCCACCGAGGCCTCCTTGGCGGCGTACGAGTCGATCGTCTGGATCGCCGGCGGGCTGGCCAAGGGCGCGACCTTCGACGAGCTGGTCACGGGAGCGGCGAAGCGCCTGCGCGGTGCCGTCCTCATCGGCGCGGACCGCGCCCTGATCCGCGAAGCCCTGGCGCGACACGCCCCCGAAGTACCCGTGGTCGACCTCGACCGGACCGACACTGGTGCGATGCTCCAGGCCGTCCAGGAGGCCCGGCGGCTCGCCCGGCCCGGCGACACGGTGCTGCTGGCCCCGGCCTGTGCCTCCATGGACATGTTCACCAACTACAACAAGCGCGGCGACGCGTTCGCGCAGGCCGTTCGCGAACTCGGCGCCTGACCCGGCCGCCTCCTGCGCCGGGCGACCTCGGGAGGACGCGTGGGACGGTCCATGCCGACGTACAGCGGAGGCGACGATGCCCGGTAGTCCCCAGAGCCGTACCGGACGTCCGCCCGTGCAGCGGGCCGCCAAACGACCCCCCGCGCCGAGGCCGCCGCACGAGAACCCCGTGCTCCGCCTGTACCTGCGCCTGCGCCGCGCCTGGGACCGGCCGCTGACCGCGTACTACCTGATCTTCGGCGGCAGCGCCCTGATCACCGTGCTCGGCCTGGTGATGGTCTACTCGGCCTCCCAGATCACCGCGCTCCAGCTCTCGCTGCCCGGGTCGTACTTCTTCCGCAAGCAGGCCCTGGCCGCCCTGATCGGCGCCGGCCTCCTGGTCGCCGCCATGAAGATGCCGGTGAAGCTGCACCGGGCGCTGGCCTACCCGATCCTCGCCGGTGCCGTCTTCCTGATGATCCTGGTGCAGGTGCCGGGGATAGGGGTGGCGGTCAACGGCAACCAGAACTGGATCGCACTGGGCGGTTCCTTCCAGATCCAGCCCAGCGAGTTCGGCAAGCTGGCCCTGGTGCTGTGGGGCGCGGACCTGCTCGCCCGCAAGCAGGACAAGAAGCTGCTGACCCAGTGGAAGCACATGCTGGTGCCCCTGGTGCCGGCCGCCTTCATGCTGCTCGGGCTGATCATGCTCGGCGGTGACATGGGTACGGCGATCATCCTGACGGCGATCCTGTTCGGCCTGCTGTGGCTGGCGGGCGCGCCCACGCGGCTGTTCGCCGGGGTGCTGTCGATCGCCGTGCTGCTCGGCTTCATCCTCATCAAGACCAGCCCCAACCGCATGGCCCGGCTGAACTGCATCGGCGCCACCGACCCGGGCCCCGGCGACGCCTGCTGGCAGGCCGTGCACGGCATCTACGCCCTCGCCTCGGGCGGACTGTTCGGTTCCGGGCTCGGCGCCAGTGTGGAGAAATGGGGCCAACTCCCCGAAGCACACACCGACTTCATCTTCGCCGTCACCGGTGAGGAACTGGGCCTGGCGGGGACGCTGTCGGTGCTCGCCCTCTTCGCGGCTCTAGGCTATGCGGGTATCCGCGTGGCCGGACGCACGGAGGACCCCTTCGTGAGGTATGCCGCGGGAGGCGTGACCACCTGGATCACGGCCCAGGCCGTGATCAACATCGGTGCGGTCCTCGGACTGCTGCCGATCGCCGGTGTCCCCCTCCCGCTGTTCTCCTACGGGGGTTCCGCCCTGTTGCCGACCATGTTCGCCATCGGACTGCTCATCGCCTTCGCCCGCGACGAGCCCGGTGCGCGGGCGGCGCTCGCGCTGCGGCAACCTCGCTTTGGTAGAAAGCGGGGAACCGGGGGCACCGGGTCCAAGCGGAGCCCACGGAGTTGGAACACGATGCGACGGCGCGCCTCGGCGGCGCGCTCGTCCGGAGAGCGGTGAATTTCGGTGCATGTCGTACTCGCCGGCGGAGGAACCGCGGGCCACATCGAGCCCGCGCTCGCCCTCGCGGACGCCCTGCGCAGGCAGGATCCGACCGTGGGGATCACGGCCCTGGGCACGGAACGCGGCCTCGAGACCCGCCTCGTACCCGAGCGCGGGTACGAACTGGCGCTGATCCCGGCCGTTCCGCTGCCGCGCAAGCCCACCCCCGAGCTGATCACCGTGCCGGGGCGGCTGCGCGGCACCATCAAGGCGGCCGAGCAGATCCTGGAGCGCACCAAGGCGGACGCCGTGGCCGGCTTCGGCGGCTACGTCGCCCTGCCCGCCTACCTCGCGGCCAAGCGGCTCGGCGTGCCGATCGTCGTCCACGAGGCCAACGCCCGCCCCGGCCTGGCCAACAAGATCGGCTCGCGGTACGCCGCGCAGGTCGCCGTCTCCACCCCCGACAGCAAGCTGCGCAACTCCCGTTACATCGGCATCCCGCTGCGCCGCTCCATCGCCACGCTGGACCGGGCCGCCGCCCGCCCCGAGGCCCGCGCGATGTTCGGGCTCGACCCCAACCTGCCCACGCTGCTGGTCACCGGCGGCTCGCAGGGCGCCCGCCGCCTCAACGAGGTGGTCCAGCAGGTCGCGCCCTGGCTCCAGCAGGCCGGCATCCAGATCCTGCACGCGGTCGGACCCAAGAACGAACTGCCGCAGGTCCACCAGATGCCGGGGATGCCCCCGTACATCCCGGTAAGTTACCTGGACCGGATGGACCTCGCGTACGCGGCGGCCGACATGATGCTCTGCCGCGCGGGCGCGATGACCGTCGCCGAACTCTCCGCCGTCGGGCTCCCGGCCGCGTACGTCCCGCTGCCGATCGGCAACGGCGAACAGCGGCTCAACGCCCAACCGGTGGTCAAGGCCGGCGGCGGACTGCTGGTCGACGACGCGGAACTGACGCCCGAGTGGCTGCAGCACAACGTCCTCCCCGTACTCGCCGACCCGCACAAGCTGTACGAGATGTCCCGCGCCGCCGCCGAGTTCGGCCGCCGGGACGCCGACGACCTGCTCGTCGGCATGGTGTACGAGGCGATCGCCGCCCGTGCGCACCGCTAGTCAGGCATGACGGGAGGCAGGGAGCGTGGCCGGACCGACCACCGCCGAGCGCGGTGAACGCCAGCAGGAGTCGTCCGGCCCGCCCCGTGCGCGGCGGTTCGGCCCGCCCCGCCTTCGTACGATCATCATTCTTGCCGTCGCCCTCGTGCTCGTCGCGGGTGGGACCGCCTGGGTGCTGTACGGCTCGAACTGGACGCGCGTGGAAGGTGTGTCGGTCTCGGGAACGCGTGTCCTGACGCCCGCGCAGGTGCGCGAGGCCGCCGACGTGCCCGTCGGGGACCCGCTGGTCTCCGTGGACACCGATGCGGTCGAGGCGCGGCTGCGCCGGAAATTGCCCCGGATCGACGAGGTCGGTGTGGAGCGTTCCTGGCCGCGGGGAATCGAGCTGAAAGTGACAGAGCGCACTCCGGTTCTGATTGTGCAAAAGGGCCGAAAGTTCGTGGAAGTGGACGATGAAGGCGTCCGTTTCGCCACGGTTTCCCGGGCCCCCAAAGGCGTTCCCGCGCTCGAAATGGAGCCGGCCCGATCCGGATCCGCGGCGGCGAGTCTGCGCCGCTTCGACGAGGACCGCCTCGTGCGGGAGGCGGTCCGGGTGGCCGGCCGTCTCCCGGACGCGGTCGCCCGCGACACACGGACCGTCAAGGTCCGTTCCTACGACGACATCTCGCTGGAGTTGAGCGGTGACCGGACCGTCGCGTGGGGGAGCGGTGAGCAGGGTGTGCGGAAAGCGCGTGCGCTCACCGCGCTGATGAAAGCGGCGCCCGACGCGCGGCACTTCGACGTAAGTGTCCCTACGGCCCCCGCGTCATCGCGGAGTTGACGGGTATATGTGCAGGCCAGCACCCTGGTTGGGCAGCGCTACGGCTGATCACATAGGGTGAAAAGAAAAACGGGAGGTTCGGCGTGTTCGTTGAACGTGCGCCACTTGTCGACTTAGTGTCCTGTTCAGAAGACTTCAAGGAACAGACACACTGGTAACCCTAAACTTGAGCGTTAGGGTTCGGGTCGGCGCTACGGACCGTCCCATTCGGCATCAGTCGCCGGGTCGCGGGGCAGCAGAGCTCCGGCGATTCGACGACACGTAACTCGAGGCGAGAGGCCTTCGACGTGGCAGCACCGCAGAACTACCTCGCAGTCATCAAAGTCATCGGTGTCGGCGGCGGTGGTGTCAATGCCATCAACCGGATGATCGAGGTCGGTCTCAAGGGCGTCGAGTTCATCGCCATCAACACCGACGCGCAAGCTCTGTTGATGAGCGACGCCGACGTCAAGCTCGACGTCGGCCGCGAACTCACCCGCGGACTCGGCGCCGGAGCCAACCCGGCCGTCGGCCGCAAGGCCGCCGAGGACCACCGCGAGGAGATCGAGGAGGTCCTCAAGGGGGCCGACATGGTCTTCGTGACAGCCGGAGAAGGCGGCGGCACCGGCACCGGCGGCGCGCCCGTCGTGGCCAACATCGCCCGCTCGCTGGGCGCCCTCACCATCGGCGTGGTCACCCGCCCGTTCACCTTCGAGGGGCGGCGCCGCGCCAACCAGGCCGAGGACGGTATCGCCGAGCTCCGCGAAGAGGTCGACACCCTCATCGTCATCCCCAACGACCGGCTGCTGTCCATCTCGGACCGCCAGGTCAGCGTGCTCGACGCGTTCAAGTCCGCCGACCAGGTGCTGCTGTCCGGTGTGCAGGGCATCACCGACCTCATCACCACGCCGGGCCTGATCAACCTGGACTTCGCCGACGTGAAGTCGGTCATGTCCGAGGCCGGTTCGGCCCTCATGGGCATCGGTTCGGCCCGCGGCGACGACCGCGCGGTGGCCGCGGCCGAGATGGCGATCTCCTCGCCGCTGCTCGAGGCGTCCATCGACGGCGCCCGAGGCGTGCTGCTCTCCATCTCCGGCGGCTCCGACCTCGGCCTGTTCGAGATCAACGAGGCCGCCCAGCTGGTCAGCGAGGCCGCCCATCCCGAGGCCAACATCATCTTCGGCGCGGTCATCGACGACGCCCTGGGCGACGAGGTCCGCGTCACCGTGATCGCGGCCGGCTTCGACGGGGGCCAGCCGCCGTCCAAGCAGCGGGACAACGTCCTCGGCGCCTCCTCCTCGGGCAAGCGAGAGGAGCCCACCCCGGCACGGCAGACCGAGAGCCGTCCGTCCTTCGGCTCGCTCGGCAGCGTCAAGCCGAAGGAGGACCCGGAGCCGGCCCCCGCGCCGGAGCCGGTGAGCGACCTGCCGCCGGTCTCCCCGCCGCCGGTCCCGCCGTCGCGGACCTACTCGGACAGCGCGGCCGAGGAACTGGACGTGCCGGACTTCCTGAAGTGATAGGACAGCGCGACACCGTGAACGGCGCGCACTTCGGCTTCACCGACCGGTGGGGCGGAGTGAGCGCCGTTCCGTACGAGGAGCTCAATCTCGGCGGCGCGGTCGGCGACGACCCCGGCGCCGTGACGGCCAACCGGGAGCTGGCGGCCAAGTCGCTGGGCGTCGACCCGGCCCGGGTGGTCTGGATGAACCAGGTGCACGGGGCCGACGTCGCCGTGGTCGACGGACCCTGGGGGGACCGCCCGGTCCCGCGGGTCGATGCGGTCGTCACCGCCGAACGCGGCCTCGCCCTCGCCGTCCTCACCGCCGACTGCGTGCCCGTCCTGCTCGCCGACCCCGTCGCCGGAGTCGCCGCCGCGGCCCACGCGGGCCGGCCCGGCCTGGTCGCCGGGGTCGTCCCCGCCGCCGTACGCGCCATGGCCGAGCTCGGCGCGGACCCCGCCCGGATCGTCGCCCGCACCGGACCCGCCGTGTGCGGCCGGTGCTATGAGATGCCCGAGGAGATGCGCGCCGAGGTGGCCGCCGTCGAACCGGCGGCGTACGCCGTGACGAGCTGGGGCACACCGGCGGTCGACGTGGGCGCCGGCGTACACGCGCAGCTCGAACGCCTCGGGGTGTGCGAGCGGGCGCAGTCGCCGGTGTGTACCCGGGAGTCGAAGGACCACTTCTCGTACCGACGGGACCGCACCACCGGGCGGCTCGCGGGCTATGTCTGGCTGGACTGATGGGGCATGACGGACCGTAAGCAAGAACTCGCCGAGAACCTGGCGAAAGTGGAAGAGCGCATCGCCGCGGCGTGCGAGGCCGCCGGTCGCCGCCGCGACGAGGTGACCCTGATCGTGGTCACCAAGACCTACCCGGCGGACGATGTGCGAATTCTCTCCGAACTCGGTGTGCGCCATGTCGCCGAGAACCGCGACCAGGACGCGGCACCGAAGGCCGCCGCATGCTCGGAGCTGCCGCTTTCCTGGCATTTCGTCGGTCAGTTGCAGACCAACAAGGTGCGGTCCGTCGTCGGTTACGCGGACGTCGTGCAGTCGGTCGACCGGGCCAGGCTCGTCACGGCCCTGTCGAAGGAGGCCGTGCGGGCCGGACGCGAGGTGGGCTGCCTCCTCCAGGTCGCGCTCGACGCGGGGGAGAACGCGCGCGGTGACCGCGGTGGCGTCTCGCCCGCGGGAATCGAAGAGTTGGCCGACCTGGTCGCCCGGTCCGAGGGGCTGCGGCTCGACGGACTGATGACCGTGGCCCCGCTCACCGGCGAGTACGCCGGACGCCGACAGGCGGCTTTCGAGCACCTCATGGATTTGTCGACCTGCGTGCGCCGAGCCCATCCGGCTGCGAACATGGTCTCCGCAGGGATGAGTGCGGACCTCGAACAGGCCGTGGCCGCCGGAGCGACACATGTGCGCGTCGGTACTGCGGTACTCGGAGTCCGCCCCAGGCTCGGGTAACGTCGCCAAGAAGTCGGACCACAGCAGAAAATATGGTCATTACCGCCGAAAGGCGGACGCAACGACCTCGTGGATCGCAGGCACTTGGCAGTCGTCAGCCGATCCACCACAGAGCGGAGGACTCAGAGCATGGCCGGCGCGATGCGCAAGATGGCGGTCTACCTCGGCCTCGTGGAGGACGATGGGTACGACGGCCGGGGGTTCGACCCCGATGACGACTTCGAACCGGAACTGGACCCGGAGCCCGAGCGGGACCACCGGCGGCACGAACCGGCACACCAGTCGCACGGTTCTCATCAGTCCCTGAGGGACGAAGAGGCGCGAGTCGTACAACCGCCCGCGCAGCGCGAGCCGGTGCCCCGTTCCGCTTCGCTCGCGGCGGAATCGGGTCGTCCCGCGCGTATCGCGCCCGTGGCATCCATCACACAAGAACGCGCAAGCCTGGAAAAGAGCGCACCGGTCATCATGCCCAAGGTCGTGTCCGAACGAGAGCCCTACCGGATCACCACGCTTCACCCCCGGACCTACAACGAGGCCCGTACCATCGGGGAACACTTCCGTGAGAGCACGCCGGTGATCATGAATCTCACTGAGATGGATGACACAGATGCGAAGCGACTTGTCGACTTTGCGGCCGGTTTGGTGTTTGGTCTTCACGGCAGTATCGAGCGGGTGACGCAGAAGGTGTTCCTGCTGTCTCCTGCTAACGTCGATGTCACGGCGGAGGACAAGGCCCGCATCGCAGAGGGCGGGTTCTTCAACCAGAGCTGAGACGCACCACCGGTACAGAGCAAGAACACGGATCCGAAACCGGGTCCGAGAGATGGTTCAGGGGAGAGGGAAGCACAGGTCATGAGCGTGGTCCTGGATGTCGTCTACATCGCGCTGATGTGCTTCCTCATCGTGCTCATCTTCCGGTTGGTCATGGACTACGTCTTCCAGTTCGCCCGCTCGTGGCAACCCGGCAAGGCGATGGTGGTCGTTCTGGAGGCCACCTACACTGTCACCGATCCACCGTTGAAGCTTCTGCGGCGGTTCATTCCGCCGCTGCGTCTCGGGGGCGTGGCGCTCGACCTGTCCTTCTTCGTACTGATGATCATCGTCTACATCCTGATCTCGATCGTGAGCCGGCTGTGATCGATGAGAGAGATACGGGCTTGCCGAATGCCGACGACAACGTTGAGGTGAAGAGATGCCGTTGACCCCCGAGGACGTGCGGAACAAGCAGTTCACGACCGTCCGCCTCCGAGAAGGCTATGACGAGGACGAGGTCGATGCCTTCCTCGACGAGGTCGAAGCCGAACTGACCCGGCTGCTCCGCGAGAACGAGGACCTGCGCGCCAAACTGGCCGCGGCGACGCGCGCGGCTGCGCAGAACCAACAGAACATGCGCAAGCCTCCGGAACCGCCGCAGGATCAGCAGCAGCAACATCAGCAGCAGCAGGGTCCGCCGCAGCAGGGTGGTATGCCCCAGCAGGGCATGCGAGGTCCCGGCGCTCCGGTGCCCGCCGGTATATCGGGCCCGCCGCAGCAGCAGATGGGTGGCCCCATGGGTGGCCCGCCCCAGCTGCCGAGCGGTGCCCCGCAGCTGCCCGCCGGCCCCGGCGGACAGGGCGGCCCGCAGGGTCCCGGCCAGATGGGCCAGGGTCCGGGGCCGATGGGCCAGGGCGGTCCGGGTCCGATGCAGGGCCAGATGGGCCCCGGTCCGATGGGCGGCCCCATGGGCGGCCCGCAGGGTCACGGCGGTCCGGGTGGCCCCGGCGGCATGCCCGGTCAGGGCGGCCCCGGTGGCGACAGTGCCGCCCGTGTCCTCTCGCTGGCCCAGCAGACCGCCGACCAGGCGATCGCCGAGGCCCGTTCCGAGGCCAACAAGATCGTCGGCGAGGCGCGTTCGCGTGCCGAGGGTCTGGAGCGGGACGCCCGTGCCAAGGCCGACGCCCTGGAGCGGGACGCGCAGGAGAAGCACCGCGTCGCGATGGGCTCCCTGGAGTCCGCCCGCGCCACGCTGGAGCGCAAGGTCGAGGACCTGCGCGGCTTCGAGCGCGAGTACCGGACGCGGCTGAAGTCGTACCTGGAGTCGCAGCTGCGTCAGCTGGAGACCCAGGCGGACGACTCGCTCGCCCCGCCGCGTACGCCCGCCACGGCCTCGCTTCCGCCGTCCCCGGCGCCCTCGATGGCACCGGCCGGCGCGAGCGCCCCGTCCTACGGCGGCAACCAGTCGATGGGCAGCGGGCCGAGCCAGAACGGTCCGTCCTACGGCGGTCAGCAGCAGATGTCGCCGGCGATGACCCAGCCGATGGCGCCGGTGCGTCCGCAGGGGCCGTCGCCGATGGGGCAGGCGCCCTCGCCGATGCGCGGCTTCCTGATCGACGAGGATGACAACTGACGAACGGTAGTACGGCGTAGCCGTCGGCAGCGTTCAGGGCGGGCCCCGGGTTTCTGACCCGGGGCCCGCCCTTTCGTCGTGTCGTCGTGCGCCCGCAGCCGCGGGCAGTCGTTGCCTCCCCAGCGCCTGAACGGCGTGGGAGGCACCCTCCGGAGGCGGCACGGGCGGGCGCGGCGGTATCCGGCCGGCTCCGGTGAGCGACACCCACCCCTGACAGCACCGGGCCCGGCGCCCCTCGCGAGAGGGAGGCCGGGCCCCAGGCGCGTCTACGCGGTTACTGCTTCCGCTACGCGGTTACTGCTTTCGCAGCCGGAACGTCAGGGACAGTCCCTCGTCCGTGAACGGCTCCCCGTACGTGTCGTCCGCCTCGCCCTGCGCGAAGTCCGCGGCGAGGACCTCGTCGGCGATCAGGTCCGAGTGGCCGGTCAGGGCGGCGATGGTCGCCGGGTCCGTGGCCGTCCACCGCAGCGCGATCCGGTCGGCGACGTCGAGCCCGCTGTTCTTGCGGGCCTCCTGGATCAGGCGGATCGCGTCCCGGGCGAGGCCCGCGCGGCGCAGTTCCTCCGTGATCTCGAGGTCCAGCGCCACCGTCGCACCCGAGTCGGAGGCGACCGACCAGCCCTCGCGCGGCGTCTCCGTGATGATCACTTCGTCGGGGGCGAGGGCGATCGTCTCGCCGTCGACCTCCACCGACGCCGTGCCCTCGCGCAGGGCGAGGGAGAGCGCCGCGGCGTCCGTGTCCGCGACGGCCTTCGCCACGTCCTGGACGCGCTTGCCGAACCGCTTGCCGAGAGCACGGAAGTTGGCCTTCGCGGTCGTGTCGACCAGGCTGCCGCCGACCTCGCTCAGCGAGGCGAGGGACTCGACGTTCAGCTCCTCCGTGATCTGCGTGTGCAGTTCGGGGGAGAGCGCGTCGAAGCCCGACACGGCGATCAGCGCGCGGCTGAGCGGCTGGCGGGTCTTGACGCCCGACTCCGCGCGGGTGGCACGGCCCAGCTCGACCAGGCGGCGGACCAGCACCATCTGCTGGGACAGCTCGGGGTCGATCGCCGACAGGTCGGCCTCCGGCCACGACGACAGGTGCACCGACTCCGGCGCGCCCGGGGTGACCGGCACGACCAGGTCCTGCCAGACCCGCTCGGTGATGAACGGGGTCAGCGGCGCCATCAGCTTGGTGACCGTCTCGACGACCTCGTGCAGGGTGCGCAGCGCCGCCTTGTCGCCCTGCCAGAAGCGGCGGCGGGAGCGGCGTACGTACCAGTTGGACAGGTCGTCGACGAAGGCGGACAGCAGCTTGCCCGCGCGCTGGGTGTCGTACGCGTCCAGCGCCTGGGTGACCTGGTCGGTGAGCGCGTGCAGCTCGGAGAGCAGCCAGCGGTCCAGGACCGGGCGGTCGGCGGGGGCCGGGTCGGCCTCGCTCGGGGACCAGCCGGTGGTGCGGGCGTACAGGGCCTGGAAGGCGACCGTGTTCCAGTAGGTGAGGAGCGTCTTGCGGACGACCTCCTGGATGGTGCCGTGGCCGACGCGGCGGGCCGCCCACGGGGAGCCGCCGGCCGCCATGAACCAGCGGACCGCGTCCGCGCCGTGCCGGTCCATCAGCGGGACCGGGTCCAGGGTGTTGCCCAGGTGCTTGGACATCTTGCGGCCGTCCTCGGCGAGGATGTGGCCGAGGCAGACGACGTTCTCGTACGACGACCGGTCGAAGACCAGGGTGCCGACCGCCATCAGCGTGTAGAACCAGCCGCGGGTCTGGTCGATGGCCTCGGAGATGAACTGCGCCGGGTACCGGCTTTCGAACAGTTCCTTGTTCTTGTGCGGGTAGCCCCACTGCGCGAACGGCATCGAGCCCGAGTCGTACCAGGCGTCGATGACCTCCGGAACGCGGGTGGCCGTCCTGCCGCACCCGTCCTGCGGGCACGCGAAGGTGACCTCGTCGATGTACGGGCGGTGCGGGTCCAGGGCGGACTGGTCGGTGCCGGTCAGTTCGGTCAGTTCGGCGCGGGAGCCGGCGACCGTGAGGTGGTCGTCCTCGCAGCGCCAGACGGGCAGCGGGGTGCCCCAGTAGCGGTTGCGGGAGAGCGCCCAGTCGATGTTGTTGTTCAGCCAGTCGCCGTACCGGCCGTGCTTGACCGAGTCCGGGAACCAGTTCGTCTTCTCGTTCTCCTGGAGGAGACGGTCCTTGACGGCCGTGGTGCGGATGTACCAGGACGGCTGCGCGTAGTACAGCAGCGCGGTGTGGCAGCGCCAGCAGTGCGGGTAGCTGTGCTCGTAGGGGATGTGCTTGAACAGCAGGCCCCGGGCGCCCAGGTCCTCCGTCAGCTGCTCGTCGGCCTTCTTGAAGAAGACGCCGCCGACCAGCGGGACGTCCTCCTCGAAGGTGCCGTCCGGGCGGACCGGGTTGACCACGGGCAGGCCGTAGGCGCGGCAGACCTTGAGGTCGTCCTCACCGAAGGCGGGGGACTGGTGGACCAGACCGGTGCCGTCCTCGGTGGTGACGTAGTCGGCGTTCACCACGAAGTGCGCCGGCTCGGGGAACTCGACGAGCTCGAAGGGCCGCCGGTACGTCCAGCGCTCCATCTCGGCGCCGGTGAAGGTCTGGCCGGTGGGCTCCCAGCCCTCGCCGAGAGCCTTGGCGACCAGCGGCTCGGCGACGACGAGCTTCTCCTCGCCGTCGGTGGCGACGACGTAGGTGACCTCGGGGTGCGCGGCGACCGCGGTGTTGGAGACCAGGGTCCAGGGCGTGGTCGTCCAGATCAGGAGCGCGGCCTCGCCGGCGAGCGGGCCGGAGGTCAGGGGGAAGCGCACGAAGACGGACGGGTCGACGACCGTCTCGTAGCCCTGCGCCAGCTCGTGGTCGGACAGGCCGGTGCCGCAACGGGGGCACCAGGGGGCGACGCGGTGGTCCTGGACCAGCAGGCCCTTGCCGAAGATCTCCTTCAGCGACCACCAGACGGACTCGATGTACTCGGGGTCCATCGTGCGGTACGGGTCCTGGAGGTCGGCCCAGTAGCCCATGCGCGTGGTGAGCTCTGCGAAGGCGTCGGTGTGGCGGGTCACCGACTCGCGGCACTTGGCGTTGAACTCGGCGATGCCGTACGCCTCGATGTCCTGCTTGCCGGAGAAGCCGAGTTCCTTCTCCACCGCCAGCTCGACCGGCAGGCCGTGGCAGTCCCAGCCGGCCTTGCGGCCCACGTGGTATCCGCGCATGGTGCGGAAGCGGGGGAAGACGTCCTTGAAGACGCGCGCTTCGATGTGGTGGGCGCCCGGCATGCCGTTGGCGGTGGGCGGGCCCTCGTAGAACACCCACTCGGGGCGTCCCTCGGACTGCTCCAGGCTCTTGGCGAAGATCTTCTGCTCGCGCCAGAAGTCGAGCACCGCGTGTTCGAGCGCGGGCAGGTCGACCTGGGCGGGCACCTGGCGGTACTGCGGCTGCGTATTCAACGAGCTTCCTCCGGCGGACGTGCTGCCTTCCGTCGGAGGGACGAGAGCTGCGCTCCCGCGGTACCACCCTCCTTGGCTCCCCGGTGCGTCGTGTGCGCCGGTGAGCCCCCTCATTGGGGCCGCGAGCCGGTTCTACTCGCCGTGACCGTCCCGTCACGGCTTTCTTCCGGCGGCTCCGGGGTGATCTTCACGTCGCGCTCGCCCCCGGGCTCACACCGTCCCCGGGTCGCTCTGGGCTGCGTACGTCGCTACTCGTCCCCATCCACGCTTTTCGCTGCGCCCAGTGTACGGCGCCACGCGGACAGCGGCCGACCGGTTTATCGGGCCGGGCGGAAGGGCGGTGCGGCGCGACGTCCCCACGGCCCGGCATGACCCGAATGCCGCGGCCCGGTATCCGGCCGCGGGCAGGCCCGGCGGGGCACCGGCCCGGCGGATTACCCGGCGGGGAGTTGGGCACAACGCATGCATGCTCACCGCGTGGAGCGCGGTGGGCGGGCGAATCGGGCGGCGTGCCCCGTTGCCGCGGGGCTCAAGTCGATTTATCGTCCCAGCACGATTCGCGCGCAAGATCACAATATGTGAAGGGGCCGCGGCCATGGTGGCGAAGAAGACCGCCGTACAGCAGTCGGAGGCGGCTGCGAAGAAGACCGCTGCCAAGAAGACGACGGCCGCGAAGAAGCCGACCGCGGCGAAGAAGACCACCGCGAGGAAGACGTCCACCGCGAAGAAGACCACCGCGGTGAAGGAGGCCGCTGCGGAGAAGAGCACCGCGGCGGAGGCGAGCGCGGCGGAGAAGGGCCCGGCGAAGAAGACCGCGGCGGAGAAGGGCCCGGCCAAGAAGACCGCGGCCAAGAAGAGCACGGCCAAGAAAGTGGGCGCGGCCGAGGCCGCGGAGCAGACGGGAGCCACGACGGTGGTTGCGAAGAAGACTCCTGGCACGGCCACGGCGGCCAAGACCGCCGTTCCCAAGGCCCGCGGCGCCGCCGACCCCGGCGACCTCGCGGTACGCCCCGGCGAGGAACCCTGGACTCCGCAAGAGGCCGAGGAGGCGCGCGGGGAACTGCAGTCCGAGGCCGACCGGCTGCGTACGGAGATCGACTCCTCCGAGCGGTCGCTGCAGGGCATGATGCGGGACTCCGGGGACGGCGCCGGCGACGACGAGGCGGACACCGGCAGCAAGAACATCACACGCGAGCACGAACTGGCGCTGGCCGCCAACGCGCGCGAGATGCTCACCCAGACCGAGCGCGCCCTGGAACGCCTGGACGCGGGCACCTACGGCCTGTGCGAGAACTGCGGGAACCCCATCGGCAAGGCGCGCATGCAGGCCTTCCCGAGGGCCACCCTGTGCGTCGAGTGCAAGCAGAAGCAGGAGCGACGGTACTGATCGGTACCCGATCAGGTACTGATCAGCAGCCGGGGTGGAAGGCGTGCCGTACCCTCGTCCTCAGTCAGGTACCTAGGTCGAGGGACTCACGTGGCAGAGGCGGAGCGCATCATCGGTACGCCGGACACCCCGGACGCGGCGGGGGACGGGCAGGAGCGGGAGCAGCCCGGTGCCGAGCAGGAGCAGCCCCCGGAGCGTCCCCGGGGCAAGCGGCGTATCGCCGTGCTGTTCGCGGTCGCCGCGTTCGCTTACCTCCTCGACCTGGTCAGCAAGATGATCGTGGTCGCCAAGCTGGAGCACCAGGAACCCATCGAGATCGTCGGGGACTGGCTGCGGTTCGTGGCGATCCGCAACGCGGGCGCGGCCTTCGGCTTCGGCGAGGCCTTCACCGTGATCTTCACGGTGATCGCGGCGGCCGTGATCGTCGTGATCGCCCGCCTCGCGCGCAAGCTCTACAGCCTGCCGTGGGCGATCGCGCTCGGCATGCTGCTCGGCGGTGCCCTCGGCAACCTCACCGACCGGATCTTCCGCTCGCCCGGCGTCTTCGAGGGCGCGGTCGTGGACTTCATCGCGCCCAAGCACTTCGCCGTCTTCAACCTCGCCGACTCGGCGATCGTCTGCGGCGGCATCCTGATCGTGATCCTCTCCTTCCGGGGCCTGGACCCGGACGGGACCGTCCACAAGGACTGACCGTCCACAAGGACTGACCGTCCACAAGGGCTGACCGTCCACAAGGATCGAGCGCGCGGTCGGGAGTGTCCGGCCCGTCCGGCATACTCGACGGGTGAGCACGATTCCCGAGATCCGTACCCTGCCCGTACCCGACGGCCTGGAGGGCGAGCGCGTCGACGCCGCCATCTCCCGCATGTTCGGCTTCTCCCGTACCAAGGCCGCGGAGCTCGCCGCGGCGGGCAAGGTGCAGGTCGACGGATCGGTGGTCGGCAAGTCCGAGCGCGTCCACGGCGGCGCCTGGCTCGAGGTCGAGATGCCGCAGGCGCCGGCGCCCGTGCAGGTGGTCGCCGAGCCCGTCGAGGGCATGGAGATCGTGCACGACGACGACGACGTGGTCGTCGTCGTCAAGCCGGTCGGCGTCGCCGCGCACCCGTCCCCGGGCTGGAGCGGCCCGACCGTCATCGGCGGACTGGCCGCCGCCGGGTACCGCGTCTCCACCTCCGGTGCCGCCGAGCGGCAGGGCATCGTGCACCGCCTCGACGTGGGCACCTCCGGTCTGATGGCGGTGGCCAAGTCGGAGCGGGCGTACACCTCGCTCAAGCGCCAGTTCAAGGAGCGCACGGTCGACAAGCGCTACCACACGCTCGTGCAGGGCCACCCCGACCCGACCAGCGGCACCATCGACGCCCCCATCGGCCGCCACCCCCAGCACGACTACAAGTGGGCCGTCACCGCCGAGGGCAAGCCCTCCGTCACGCACTACGACCTCATCGAGGCCTTCCGCGCCGCCTCCCTGCTCGACGTGAAGCTGGAGACCGGCCGCACCCACCAGATCCGCGTCCACATGGCCGCCCACCGCCACCCCTGCGTCGGCGACCTGACGTACGGCGCCGACCCCACGCTCGCCAAGCGGCTGCGCCTCACCCGCCAGTGGCTGCACGCCGTGCGGCTCGGCTTCGAGCACCCCGGCGACGGCCAGTGGGTCGAGTACGCCAGCGACTACCCGGAGGACCTCCAGCAGGCCCTGGACCTGGTCCGCGAGGAGACCTACGGATGAGTGCCGCGCCGTCGCGGGTGCCGTCGTACGAGGTGCGCGTCGCCGAGGGCCCCGGCGACCGGGAGATGTGCTTCGCGGTGCGCAAGGACGTCTTCGTCGTCGAGCAGAAGGTCCCCGAGGACATCGAGTACGACGCCCACGACGCCGACGCCGTGCACGTCCTGGCGGTCCGGGCGGACGGTGTCCCGCTCGGCACCGGACGCCTGCTGCACGGCGAGGCCGCCGCGGCGAGGAACGGCGACGGCGGCCCGGCCGTCGGCTCCCTGGGCCGGCTCGCAGTGACCGCGTCGGCCCGCGGACTGGGCGTCGGGGCCGCCTTGGTGCGGGCCGTCGAGGAGGCGGCACGCGCGCGTGGACTCACCGCGGTGGACCTGCACGCGCAGACCCACGCCCTGGGTTTCTACGAGCGACTGGGGTACGAGGCGTACGGGCCCGAGTTCCCCGACGCCGGGATCCCCCACCGCGCGATGCGGCGCGCCCTGTAGGCGAAAGTGCCGAAGGGGCTGGTGGGGCCGGTGACGTGGCAGGCTTGAGGCCCGCCGTGTGATCGACAGCCCCTAGACCCCGCCGGAGCGCTGACCGTGGATCAGTTGGCCCTGCTGTTCATGCTGCTGCTCGGGGCCCTGCTGAGCGTCCCCCTCGGTGCCCGGCTCGGGCTGCCGGCGCCGGTGCTGATGACGGTCCTCGGGATCGTCCTGGCGCTGCTCGAGTTCGTGCCCAACGTCGACATCCCGCCCGAGATCATCCTGCCCGCGCTGCTGCCGCCGCTGCTGTACGCGGCCGTGCGGCGCACGTCCTGGCGGCAGTTCGCGGCCAACAAGCGCCCGATCTTCCTGCTGGCGGTCGCGCTGGTCTTCGTCACCATGACCTGCGTGGCCGCCGTGGCCCACGCGATCGTGCCGGGACTGCCGATCGCCGCCGCCTTCGCGCTGGGCGCGCTGGTGGCTCCGCCCGACCCGGTCGCGGCGACCGCCGTCGCCGGGCAACTGGGGCTGCCGCGCCGCCTGGTCTCCATCCTGGAGGGCGAGGGGCTGTTCAACGACGTCACGGCCATCGTGCTGTACCACGTGGCCATCGCAGCGGCGGTCAGCGGCACGTTCTCGCCCTGGGAGGCAGGGCTCGACCTGGTGCTGTCCGCGGTCGTCGCGGTGGCCGTGGGGCTCGCGCTGGGCTGGGGCTCCAACAAGCTCCTGGGGGTGCTGGGGGACCCGACGCTGCAGATCGGGCTGACCCTGCTGGTGCCGTTCGTGAGCTACGTCCTGGCCGACGAACTGCACGGCTCCGGGGTGCTCGCCGTGCTCACCACCGCGATGTTCCTCGCGGAGTACGCCTCCGACGCCGACGACGTGATGAGCCGGCTCGCCGGGCACACCGTCTGGGACGTCGTCGACACGCTCGTCACCGGGGTCGCCTTCGGGCTGATCGGACTGGAGCTGCACAACGCGATCCGCACGGCCTCCGGCCGGTGGACGGAGCTGCTCGGCTGGGCGGCGGCGATCAGCGCCGTGGTCATTCTGGTGCGCCTGCTGTGGCTGCTGCCGGCCACCTGGCTGACCCAACGGCTGCACGCCAGGCGGGACCACGACGAGGACATCCCGACGAGCTGGCGGGAGACCGTCATCATGTGGTGGGCGGGGATGCGGGGCGTCGCCTCCGTGGCGCTGGCCCTGGCGATTCCGCTGGAGACGGACGACGGGGCGGCCTTCCCCAACCGGGAGGAGATCGTCTTCGTCGCCTTCGGGGTGATCCTGGTCACGCTGCTCCTGCAGGGGCTGACGCTGCCCTGGCTGGTGGGCCGGCTCGGCGTGCGGGCGGACACCGAACGGGAGAAGGCCTACGAGAAGGAGCTGGCGGTACGGGCGGCCAAGGCGGCCAAGCAGCGGCTGAAGGAGATCGAGTCGGTCGAGGAACTGCCGGACGAGCTGTCCGAGCAGATGCTGCGGCGGGCCTACGACATCGGCGTACGCATCAGCCCGGACCTCGGGGACGAGGAGCGACGGGAGGCCCAGGAGCAGCGGGCGCGACGGGTCAAGCGTGTCCGCCGGATCCAGGCCGACATGCTGAGTGCCGCCCGCCACGAGGTGCTGGCGGCGCGCAGCGAACCCGGCGCCGACCCGGAGATCGTCGACCGGGTCCTGCGCCACCTGGACGTGCGCAGCCTGCGCTGAGGCGACCCGCCGGCCTCGCGGTCACAAGCTCTTCGACGGATGTTCCGGGAAGCGGCGGGGGGATCCGTCGGGGGCGCGGCGGGGGCGGTGCACGCCGTCGCGGGACGGGCGCAGGACCGCGTCCGCGGTGTTGACCCGGGGCAGGGCGTGCGGGTGCTCGTCGGCGAGCCAGCGGATCATCCCCTCGCGGACGGTGACCCGCACCGTCCAGACGTCGTCCGCGTCCTTGGCCGTCGCCAGGGCCCGCACCTGCATGGTGTTCGGGGTGGTGTCCGTGACGGTCAGGTTGTAGTCGCGGCCGTCCCAGGCCGGGCACTCGCGCAGGATGTCGCGCAGCCGCTCCCGCATCGCATCCAGCGGTGCCGAGTGGTCGAGGTGCCAGAAGACGGTCCCGGTCATCTGCGGGCTGCCGCGCGACCAGTTCTCGAACGGCTTGGACGTGAAGTACGACACCGGCATGGTGATCCGGCGTTCGTCCCAGGTGCGCACGGTCAGGAACGTGAGCGTGATCTCCTCGACGGTGCCCCACTCCCCGTCCACCACGACCGTGTCGCCCATCCGCACCATGTCGCCGAAGGCGATCTGGAATCCGGCGAACATGTTGCTGAGCGTGGACTGCGCGGCCACACCGGCGACGATGCCGAGGATGCCGGCCGAGGCCAGCAGCGATGCGCCCGCCGCGCGCATCGCCGGGAACGTCAGCAGCATCGCCGACACGGCGACCACCCCGACGATCGCCGAGAGCACCCGCATGATCAGCGACACCTGGGTACGCACCCGCCGCACCCGGGCCGGGTCCCGCTGCGCGTGCGCGTGCGCGTAGCGGGAGTACGACGTCTCGACGACGGCCGCGGCGATCCGGATCACCATCCAGGCCGCCGAGCCGATCAGCACCAGCGTCAGCGTCCGGCCGACCCCCTCCTGGTGGTCGGGGAAGACGCGGGCCTCGACGTACGACCCTCTCAGCAGGGCCGCGCACAGGAGGAGCTGGTACGGGATGCGGGCGCGGCGCAAGAGCCCCCACAGCGGTGTCTCGGGGTGCCGTCCGTCGGCCTTGCGCAGCAGCAGGTCGGTGGCCCATCCGATGACCAGGGTCAGCAGGACGGAGCCGCCGACCACGATCATCGGGCGGAGTATGGTCTCCATGCCCTCGAACGTAACCGCCCGCGCCACGCTGTGAACCTGTGACTTCCGTCCCGTCCCGGGAATCGCCGCGCACCGCGTTGTCGTACCCGGCTGGCACCATGGCCTCATGAACATCGTGCTCTTTCACTCGACCCTCGGTCCGAGGCCCGCGGTGCGGCAGGCGGCCGACCGGCTGCGCGACGCCGGGCACCAGGTCTGGACACCCGATCTCTTCGAGGGCCGGACGTTCGACACGGTCGAGGAGGGCATGGCCCACCAGGAGGAGATCGGCAAGGAGGAGCTGCTGAAGCGGGCCGTGCTGGCCGCCGCCCCCTATTCGGAGCGGGGGCTGGTGTACGCGGGGTTCTCGCTCGGCGCCTCCATCGCGCAGACCCTCGCCCTCGGCGACCACCGGTCGCGTGGGCTGCTGCTCCTGCACGGCACCTCGGACATCGCGGCCAACGCCTCGGTCGACGACCTGCCGGTCCAGCTGCACGTCGCCGAGCCGGACGCCTTCGAGACGGACGACTGGCTCAGCGCCTGGTATCTCCAGATGGGCCGGGTCGGCGCCGACGTCGAGGTCTACAGATACGCCGGGGCCGGTCACCTCTACACCGACCCCGGCCTGCCGGACTACGACGAGGAGGCGGCCGAGGCCACCTGGCGGGTGGCGCTCGGCTTCCTCGACACGCTTCGGGCGCAGGACGCTCCCGGCGACGGGGGTCAGACCGGGGCGTAGACGCGCTCGACCCGCTGGGTACCGCTGCGGGTGCGGTACGAACGGGCCCACTTGGACGTGGCGTCCGGGTCGGTGCGGTCGGAGACGACGTAGTAGTCCATCTGCGTCCGGTCCGCGGTGATGTCCAGCACGCCGTAGCCGTGCCGGTCGGTGTCGACCCAGCGGACGTGCCGGTTCGCGGCCCGGATGACCGGCGCCGCGATCGCCGAGACGGTGCCCTCGGGGACCTTCACGATGTCGTCGAGGTTGTCGGAGGTCACCGAGGTGACGACGAACTCCGTGGCGGCCGAGGCCGACAGGGGGTACGTGGCGGCGTTGTACGGCACGTCGTTGGCCCACGCCATGTGGATGTCACCGGTCAGGAACACCGTGTTGCGGATGGCACCCGCGCGCAGGTGTGCCAGCAGTTCGCGGCGGTCGTCCGTGTACCCGTCCCACTGGTCGGTGTTGAGGGCGAGGCCCTCCTTGGGCAGGCCGAGCAGCTCGGCGAGCGGCTTCAGCAGCTCGGCGGGGATCGAGCCGACGGCGAACGGCGAGATCATCACCGAGTTGCCGACCAGCCGCCAGGTGGTGTCGGAGGAGGTGAGCCCGGCCTTCAGCCAGTCGAGTTGGGCGCGGCCGGTGAGGGTGCGCTCCGGGTCGTCGACGTCGCCGTTGCCGAGCGCCACCTGCTGCGAGCGGAAGGAGCGCAGGTCCAGCAGCGACAGGTCGGCCAACTTGCCGAAGCGCAGCCTGCGGTAGGTGGTGCCGGCGATCGCGGGACGGACCGGCATCCACTCGAAGTAGGCCTGCTTGGCCGCGGCCTGACGTGCCGCCCAGGTGCCCTCGGCGCCCTCGGTGTGGTTCTCGGCGCCGCCCGACCAGGCGTCGTTGGCGATCTCGTGATCGTCCCAGATCGCCACGACCGGCGCCGCGGCGTGCAGCGCCCGGAGGTCGGGGTCGGTCTTGTACCGGGCGTGCCGGGCGCGGTAGTCGGCGAGCGTGATGATCTCGTGGGCGGGCGCGTGCGGCCGTACGACGGTGTCGCGGGTGCCGTACTCGCCGGTGCCGTACTCGTAGATGTAGTCGCCCAGATGCAGCCAGGCGTCCAGGTCGCCCCGGGCCGCGAGATGCCGGTACGACGAGAAGTGGCCGGCCTCCCAGTTGGCGCAGGAGACCACGCCGAAGCGCAGGCCCGGGACGGCGGCGTCGGCCGCGGGGGCGGTGCGGGTGCGGGCGGCGGGGGAGTCGGTGGGACCGGCGGAGAAGCGGAACCAGTAGTCCGTGGCGGGCGCGAGGCCCCGGATGTCCGCCTTGACGGTGTGGTCCGAGGCGGCCGTCGCCGTGGTGGACCCCTTGGCGACGACGTTCGTGAACGCCTTGTCCGTGGCGACGACCCAGCTCACGTGGGTGTCCGGGCCGATGCCCGAGCCCGGTATCGCCTCGGGCGTCGGGGTCACCCGGGTCCACAGCAGGACGCCGTCGGGCAGCGGATCGCCGGACGCGACGCCGTGCAGGAAGGCGGGGGCGGCGCCGGCGGCACCGGCGGGCAGCGCCGCGGCGAGCGGGGCGGCCAGGACGGCGCCGGCGGCCGCGGCCCTGACGACCGTCCGGCGGCTCGGGGTGCGGGTGTTCGCGCCGTCGGCGGACGACGGGGAGGTGCTCTCGGATGATCTGTGTCGACTGGTCACGGACGATCAGATTACTGATCGGTAAGCGTGCGGGCGGGTGAACTCGCCAAAGTTCGCCCGCCCGTTCGCCGTTCTTCGTTACTTGGTGACGCCCGCGTCCTTGAGCGCCTTCTGCCACTCGGCGTCGCTGCCCGGGGTCTCGATCACCTTGTCGTTGATCTTGACGGTCGGCGTCGACTCGACGCCCTCGGCCTTCTGGAAGGCGTCGCTCATCTTCATCGCCCAGGCGTCGTAGGTGCCCTTCTCCACGGCGTCCTGGAACTTCTTGTTGTTCTTCAGGGCGTCGACCGAGTTCGCCACCTTGATCAGGTAGTCGTCCTTGGCGAACTTGTCGGTCGACTCCTCCGGGTGGAACTCGGAGGAGTACAGCGCGGTCTTGTAGTCGATGAACGCGTCGGGGCTGACGTTCAGCGCGGCGCCGAGCGCGCTCAGCGCGTTCTTCGAGCCCTCGCCGCCGAGGTTCCCGTCGAGGAAGGTGCCGATCGTGAAGGAGAGCTTGTAGGTGCCGTCCTCCATGCCCTTGTTGACGGCCTCGCCGATGGTCTGCTCGAAGTTGGCGCAGCCCGGGCAGCGCGGGTCCTCGTAGAGGTGGACGACGTTGTCGCTCTTGGAGTCGCCGAGGGTGACCGTGGTGCCGTTCTTGCCGGAGGTGTTGGCCGGGGCCACCACCTTGGCGTCGGCGGCCTTGTCCCACCCCGAGGGCTGGTTGCTCTGCACGACGGCGTAACTGATGCCGCCGGCTATCGCCAGCACGCCGACGATGGAGGCGGCCACGATGCTCTGCCGCTTGACCTTGTCGCGCTTGGCCTGGCGCTCGCGCTCCTGGCGCAGGCGCTCACGGGCCGCCGACTTCGCCGCCTGGCTGTTCCGCTTGCTCATGGTGATGATCTCTCCGGGGACGCGCACACCGGGGTGTGCGGATACGTATGGGGGACTGCCGGTGCTCGGTGGTGTGGCACACGCTCGGCGGTGTGTCACACGCAGGCGACCGGGCACGGCGGCCCGCGCCGCCCCAGGGAGTGCGTGAGGATCCGCTCGCGGGCGCCGGTGGTGCGGCGGGCCGGGGCGGCCGGGCGGTGCACGGCCGGTGCCCGGCGCACGCTCACGGCCGAGACGGCGAGCAGCAGCGGCCGGAAAGTGGTCGCGGCCACCGCGCTCAGCAACTGGGCCAGCGCCCGCTCGCCGCGCCGCAGCCAGGCGGCCGCCAGCAGACCGACGCCGACGTGCGCGCCGAGCAGCAGCCAGGCGGTCGCGGGGTCGGCGTCGGCCAGCACGGTCGCCAGCCGGTCGGTCTCGGCGCCGGTCACCCGGGTCAGCGGGGCGGCGACACCGGCGTGGACGCCGGTCCCGTCGCCGCACAGCACGTCGAAGCCGACGGAGCGCAGCGGGCCCGCGACCGGGCCGCCCGCCCTGCCGTAGCAGACGTGCTGGCCGGTGGTGAAGACGGTGTCGGCGGCCAGCTCCAGCGGGATCAGCAGGGCGGCGATCCGCCCGAAGCCGCGCTCGCGCCGCCCGGCCAGGGCGTACGCGATCAGGAACACGGCGGCGGCGACCGCGGCCACCGTGGGCAGCGGCAGCGGAACCCCGGACAGCAGCACGTGCGACGCGGTGCTGAGCGTCACGACGAGTGCCGTGAACAGCGCCGCGCGTACGGCTCTGAGCGGGGTTCCGGATATGTCCATAGCGATTGAAGAGTGTGTCATGGGGTCCGGTAAGGGACCCCTAAAGGATTCCTGTGAGAGAGCCGACGGTTACAGACCCGGAATGCGTCCGTTGCGGAACAGGTCGACGAAGGTCTGGTGGTCGCCGCGCGCGCGTGCGCCGTACCGGTGCGCGAAGTCGACCAGCAGGGGTGCGAAACCCTCCTCGTCGGCGGCGATCGCCGCGTCGATGGCCCGCTCGGTGGAGAAGGGCACCAGGGACTCCCCGGACTGGTCGTCCGCCGCCGCGTGCATGGCGGCCGTGGCCCGGCCCAGGTCGGCGACGACCTCGGCGATCTCCTCCGGGTCGTCGATGTCGCCCCAGTCCAGGTCGACGGCGTACGGCGAGACCTCGGCGACCAGCTGGCCCGATCCGTCCAGCTCGGTCCAGCCCAGCCACGGGTCGGCGTGCGCCTGGAGGGCGCGCTGGGAGATCACCGTGCGGTGGCCCTCGTGCTGGAAGTAGTCCCGGATGCCCTGGTCGGTGATGTGCCGGGAGACCGCCGGGGTCTGGGCCTGCTTGATGTAGATCACGACGTCGTTCTCCAGGGCGTCGCTGTTGCCCTCGAGGAGGATGTTGTACGAGGGCAGGCCGGCCGACCCGATGCCGATGCCGCGGCGGCCGACGACGTCCTTCACGCGGTAGGAGTCGGGGCGGGCCAGGGACGACTCCGGGAGTGTCTCCAGGTAGCCGTCGAAGGCCGCGAGCACCTTGTAGCGCGTGGCCGCGTCCAGCTCGATGGCGCCGCCGCCCGGGGCGAAGCGGCGCTCGAAGTCGCGGATCTCGGTCATCGACTCCAGCAGCCCGAAGCGGGTCAGGGAGCGGGCCACGCGCAGCGCGCCCAGCAGCGGTCCGTCCGCGGTGTCCAGCGTGAACGGCGGCACCTCGTCGCTCTTGGCGCCGGTGGCCAGGGCGTGGATCCGCTCGCGGTAGGCGTCCGCGTACACCCGTACCAGCTCGGTGATCTGCTCGTCGCCGAGCGCCTTCGCGTACCCGATCAGCGCGACGGAGGCGGCGAAGCGCTTGAGGTCCCAGGTGAAGGGGCCGACGTAGGCCTCGTCGAAGTCGTTGACGTTGAAGATCAGCCGGCCGGTGGAGTCCATGTACGTGCCGAAGTTCTCGGCGTGCAGGTCGCCGTGGATCCACACCCGGGAGGTCCGCTCGTCCAGGTACGGGCCGCCGCTCGGCGAACCGAACTCCTGGTCCACGGTCAAATCGTGGTAAAAGAGGCAGGCGGTGCCGCGGTAGAACGCGAAGGCCGAGGCAGCCATCTTCCGGAACTTCACGCGGAACGCCGCCGGGTCCGCGGCCAGCAGCTGGCCGAAGGCGGTGTCGAAGACGGCGAGGATCTCCTCGCCGCGCTCCTCGTTGAGCTGCGGGACCGACATGCCTGGTGCCTCCTGGTGCGGGTGGTGCGTGACGAGTGGAGCGGATCTCCACTCGGACCAACGTTCGAAGGGGGACGGGAGTGCCCGCGCCCGGGGCCCGCCCCGGCACGCGGACCCGCTCTCCGAAGGTACGCGGGGAAGCCCTCGGAGTGTCAGTGGCGGGGCATAGACTTCGACGCTGACCCCCCGGACCGACCGCAGCCCGCCGCCGGCCCGTCGCCCACAGTTCTCCCAGGAGGCCGAACGTGTCCAAGCCGCCGTTCACGCACCTGCACGTCCACACCCAGTACTCGCTGCTGGACGGTGCCGCGCGGCTGAAGGACATGTTCGACGCCTGCAATGAGATGGGCATGTCGCACATCGCCATGTCCGACCACGGCAACCTGCACGGGGCGTACGACTTCTTCCACTCCGCGAAGAAGGCCGGGGTCACTCCGATCATCGGCATCGAGGCGTACGTCGCGCCCGAGTCGCGCCGCAACAAGCGCAAGATCCAGTGGGGCCAGCCGCACCAGAAGCGGGACGACGTCTCCGGTTCGGGCGGTTACACCCACAAGACGATGTGGGCGACCAACAAGACGGGCCTGCACAACCTCTTCCGGCTCTCCTCCGACGCGTACGCCGAGGGCTGGCTGCAGAAGTGGCCCCGGATGGACAAGGAGACGATCTCCCAGTGGTCCGAGGGGATCGTCGCCTCCACCGGCTGCCCCTCCGGCGAGGTGCAGACCCGGCTGCGCCTCGGCCACTTCGACGAGGCCCTCCAGGCGGCCGCCGACTACCAGGACATCTTCGGCAAGGACCGCTACTTCCTGGAGCTGATGGACCACGGCATCGAGATCGAGCGCCGGGTCCGTGACGGCCTGCTGGAGATCGGCAAGAAGCTCGGCATCCCGCCGCTGGTGACGAACGACTCGCACTACACCTACGCCCACGAGGCGACCGCCCACGACGCCCTGCTGTGCATCCAGACCGGCAAGAACCTCTCCGACCCCGACCGCTTCCGGTTCGACGGCACCGGCTACTACCTGAAGTCGACGGACGAGATGTACGCCATCGACTCCTCCGACGCCTGGCAGGAGGGCTGCGCCAACACGCGCCTGATCGCCGAGATGGTCGACGTCGACGGCATGTTCGAGAAGCGCGACCTCATGCCGAAGTTCGACATCCCGGAGGGCTTCACCGAGGTCACCTGGTTCCAGGAGGAGGTCCGCCGCGGCATGGCGCGCCGCTTCCCCGGCGGCGTCCCGGAGGACCGCCAGAAGCAGGCCGAGTACGAGATGGACGTCATCATCCAGATGGGGTTCCCGGGCTACTTCCTCGTGGTGGCCGACTTCATCATGTGGGCCAAGAACCAGGGCATCGCGGTCGGCCCCGGCCGAGGCTCGGCGGCCGGTTCGATCGTGGCGTACGCCATGGGCATCACCGACCTCGACCCGATCCCGCACGGCCTGATCTTCGAGCGGTTCCTCAACCCCGAGCGCGTCTCCATGCCCGACGTCGACATCGACTTCGACGAGCGCAGGCGCGTCGAGGTGATCAGGTACGTGACGGAGAAGTACGGCGCCGACAAGGTCGCCATGATCGGCACGTACGGCAAGATCAAGGCGAAGAACGCCATCAAGGACTCCGCGCGCGTGCTGGGCTACCCGTACGCGATGGGCGACCGCCTCACCAAGGCGATGCCCGCCGACGTCCTCGGCAAGGGCATCGACCTCAACGGCATCACGGACCCGACGCATCCCCGCTACGGCGAGGCCGGCGAGATCCGCGCGATGTACGAGAACGAGCCGGACGTGAAGAAGGTCATCGACACCGCCAAGGGCGTCGAGGGCCTGGTGAGGCAGATGGGCGTGCACGCCGCCGGCGTGATCATGTCCAGCGAGCCCATCGTCGACCACGCCCCGATCTGGGTGCGGCACACCGACGGCGTGACCATCACGCAGTGGGACTACCCGCAGTGCGAGTCGCTCGGCCTGCTGAAGATGGACTTCCTCGGCCTGCGCAACCTCACGATCATGGACGACGCCGTCAAGATGGTGAAGTCCAACAAGGGCATCGACCTCGACCTGCTGTCGCTGCCGCTGGACGACCCCACGACCTTCGACCTGCTCCAGCGCGGCGACACGCTCGGCGTCTTCCAGTTCGACGGCGGACCGATGCGCTCGCTGCTGCGGCTGATGAAGCCCGACAACTTCGAGGACATCTCCGCCGTCTCCGCGCTCTACCGTCCCGGCCCCATGGGCATGGACTCGCACACCAACTACGCGCTGCGCAAGAACGGCCTCCAGGAGATCACGCCGATCCACAAGGAGCTGGAGGAACCCCTCCAGGAGGTCCTCGCGGTCACCCACGGCCTGATCGTCTACCAGGAGCAGGTGCAGAAGGCCGCCCAGATCATCGCGGGCTACTCACTCGGCGAGGCCGACATCCTGCGCCGCGTGATGGGCAAGAAGAAGCCCGACGAACTGGCGAAGAACTTCGTCCTCTTCCAGGAGGGCGCCCGCAAGAAGGGCTACAGCGACGAGGCCATCCAGGCGCTGTGGGACGTGCTGGTCCCCTTCGCCGGCTACGCCTTCAACAAGGCGCACTCGGCCGCGTACGGACTGGTCTCGTACTGGACGGCGTACCTCAAGGCGAACCACCCCGCCGAGTACATGGCCGCCCTGCTCACCTCGGTCAAGGACGACAAGGACAAGTCGGCCGTCTACCTGAACGAGTGCCGGCGCATGGGCATCAAGGTCCTCCCGCCCAACGTCAACGAGTCCATGTCGAACTTCGCCGCGCAGGGCGACGACGTGATCCTCTTCGGCCTCTCCGCCGTGCGCAACGTCGGCACCAACGTCGTCGAGTCGATCATCAGGTGCCGCAAGGCCAAGGGGAAGTACGCCTCCTTCCCCGACTACCTGGACAAGGTGGAGGCGGTCGTCTGCAACAAGCGGACGACGGAGTCGCTGATCAAGGCCGGCGCCTTCGACGAGATGGGCCACACCCGCAAGGGCCTCACCGCGCAGTACGAACCGATGATCGACAACGTGGTCGCGGTCAAGCGCAAGGAGGCAGAGGGACAGTTCGACCTCTTCGGCGGCATGGGCGAGGAGGCGACCGACGAACCCGGCTTCGGACTCGACGTCGTCTTCGGCGAGGACGAGTGGGACAAGACCTATCTGCTCGCCCAGGAGCGGGAGATGCTCGGTCTCTACGTCTCCGACCACCCGCTCTTCGGCCTGGAGCACGTGCTGTCCGACAAGGCCGACGCGGGCATCTCCCAGCTCACCGGCGGCGACTTCGGCGACGGCGCGGTCGTCACCATCGGCGGCATCATCTCCGGCCTCCAGCGCAAGATGACCAAGCAGGGCAACGCCTGGGCGATCGCCACCGTGGAGGACCTGGCCGGTTCCATCGAGTGCATGTTCTTCCCGGCGACGTACCAGCTGGTGTCCACCCAACTCGTCGAGGACGCCGTGGTGTTCGTCAAGGGGCGGCTGGACAAGCGGGAGGACGTGCCGCGGCTGGTCGCGATGGAGCTGATGGTCCCCGACCTGTCCAACGCGGGCACCAACGCGCCCGTGGTCCTCACCATCCCGGCGACCAGGGTCACTCCGCCGATGGTCAGCCGGCTCGGCGAGATCCTCACGCACCACCGGGGCGACAGCGAGGTGCGGATCAAGCTCCAGGGGCCGACGAAGACGACCGTGCTGCGCCTGGACCGGCACCGGGTGAAGCCCGACCCGGCCCTGTTCGGCGACCTGAAGGTGCTGCTCGGGCCGTCCTGTCTGGCGGGCTGAGCGCACGAGGCGGCCGAAGGCGCCGAGCCTCCCGAGTGTCCAAGGTGCCCGAAGTGCGCGAGGGGCGTACCCGTTGCCGGGTACGCCCCTCGGGCGTGCGGGCCGCAACGGCCCGCACCGCGGGTGTCAGTTGTGGCCGAAGCGCTTCTGCCGCTTGCGGGAGGTGACGTCGCCCGGCGTCAGCTGCGGGACGTGCTGCTCCTCGCGGTCCATCACGGACGACTCGGCCGTCTGCTGGGCGCGCTCGGCCTGGGGCTGCTTACGATCACGGTTGTTCTTGTTCTTGGCCATGGTGATCTACCTCCTGAGGGGGATCTGGGGACCAGGACCGAAACCAGATTCACACAGGCCAACAAAGAACGCATATCGGGCAATTACCGTCCGTGACGCGGCTCGCGGCAGGCGTGGAGGCGGACGCCCGGTGCGGAAACGCCACGCCGAAGATCGAGTTCGGGCCGTTAACCTCCGCGTGGTCGGGCAGACTCGAAGGAAGCCCGAAGCAAACCTCCCGGAAAGAGGGTGGATCGCGTGGACCGCTGCATCGTCCTGGTGGACGCCGGGTATCTGCTGGGGGCCGCCGCCAGTCTCCTCGCCGGAGAGCCCTCGCGCTCGCGCATCACCGTCGATCACGCCGCCCTCATCCAGGGGCTTCGCGATCGCGCCGAGTCCGACACGCGGCAGCCCCTGCTGCGCATCTACTGGTTCGACGGCGCCCCCGACCGCGTCCCGCAGCCCGAACACCGCCGCCTGCGGGTCATGCCCAGGGTCACGGTCCGGCTCGGCGCCCTCACGCGCAGTGACGGCCGTTGGGCGCAGAAGGGCGTGGACGCCGCCATGCACGCCGAACTGACCGAGCTCGCCCGCAACCGCGCCTGCTCCGACGTCGTCCTGGTGACCGGCGACGGTGACCTGCTGCCGGGCATGATGGCCGCCAAGGAACACGGTGTCGCCGTCCACCTGTGGGCCGTGCAGGCCGCCGACGGCGACTACAACCAGTCCGAGGACCTGGTCGCCGAGGCCGACGAACGACGCGTCCTGGACCGTACGTGGATCACCAAGGCCGTACGCGCCAAGGAACTCGGCGGGATCTGCGCGCCGCCCCCCGTGCCCCGCCCCGAGATCGCCGCGATCCTCTCCGCGCCGCTGCCCGAGTCCGCACTGTCCGCGGCCGCCGAGCGGCGCGCCGAGGAACCGGAGCACCCCACGACGACCAGTGCCGCCCGCAACGGCACGGAGGAACGCGTACCGCCCGCCAAGGGCGTCCCCACCCCCAAGGACCTCGCCGCCCTGCGCGCCCCCGGCGCCCAGCCCGCCCCGCACCCTCCGACCGCCACTCTGCGCTGGTCCTCGGACAAGGGCTGGGTCGACCGGTCCGGCGCCGAGCCGCCCGAGGCCGTCTCGCTGCCGACGCTGGCCCAGCTCACCACGGCGGAGCAGCGCTGGGCCGACCGCGAGGAGGACATCACCACGGTCGGCGGCGACCCGTACGAGGTCGGGCAGGTCTTCGCCCGCCGCTGGCTGGAGCGCCTCGGCGACCACGGCCACCTGCAGAAGCTCTCCGGGATGTACCCCCGCATCCCGCACCGGGTCGACGGGGAGCTGCTGCGCTACGCGGCCCGCTTCGGGCTGCTGGCCCACAAGGACGACCAGATCGACGAGCACGACCGGTACGCGATCCGGGCCGGGTTCTGGCGGGAGATCGACGTCCGGACGGCGACCGAGCGCGCCCCGGCGGCGGAGTGAGGCACTCCGGGGCACCCCCGGCTTTCCCCGGCTGAATCGACACTTATGGGCGGACCCGAGGGCGGGGCGGAGGGACGGACCCCGTACTCTCGTCCCTTGTGAGTACGCGCGCGGCACAGGCACTTCGACCCGGTGGCGATGCCGTGTGCGTGGTGCGCGGACTGACCAAGACGTATCCGGCGGTACGCGGTCGGCGCGGCGTTCCGGCCACTCCCGAGGTGCGGGCCACCGACGACGTGGCCCTGGAGATCCGCCGTGGTGAGATCTTCGGACTGCTCGGGCCGAACGGCGCCGGCAAGTCCACTCTCGTACGCCAGCTCACCGGGCTGATGCGGCCGGACCGCGGCAGTGTGGAGATCCTCGGCCACGACATCGTGCGCCATCCGGAGCGGGCCGCGCGGATCCTCGCCTACCTCGGGCAGGAGTCCAGTGCCCTGGACGAGCTGACCGTGTCGCTCGCCGCCGAGACCACCGGGCGGCTGCGCGGCCTCGAAGTGCGGCGGGCGCGCGCCGAGCGGGACGCCGTCCTCGACGAGCTGGGCCTGACCCCGCTCGCCGCCCGCCCGATCAAGAAGCTCTCCGGCGGACAGCGCCGCCTGGCCTGCTTCGCCGCCGCGCTGGTGGGGGAGCGCTCACTGCTCGTCCTGGACGAGCCGACCACCGGTATGGACCCGGTGGCCCGGCGTGCGGTGTGGGGAGCCGTCGACCGGCGGCGCGCCGAGAGCGGCACCACCGTCCTGCTCGTCACCCACAACGTCATCGAGGCCGAGACCGTGCTGGACCGGGTCGCCGTCCTCGACCGGGGCCGGGTGATCGCCTGCGACACGCCCTCCGGACTCAAGGAGAAGGTCGCCGGAGAGGTCCGCGTCGACCTGGTGTGGCGGGAGACGGCCCCGCTGCACGTCCCCGAGGTCGCCGCCCTGCGCGACCGCGCCACCGCGTCGGGGCGCCGCTGGACGCTGCGGCTCGCTCCCGAGGAGGCCCGGGCGGTCGTCGCCACCGTCACCGGCGGCGCCGCCTTCGCGGCCTTGGACGACTTCACCCTCGCCACGCCCAGCCTGGAGGACGTGTACCTGGCGCTGGGCGGCGCCGCGCGACAGGGGCTGGTGAGGGCTTGAGCGCCGAAACGGTGAGCACAGCGGCCGCCGCGTCCGTACCCGTCAGGGCGACCGCTTCGAACGACACCGACCGAAGCCTCGAAGGACCCAACGAAGGGAAGCAGCGCGACGTGAGTGTCGTACCCGCCGATGTCCTGCCGGGCGGTGCCCTGGCCGCCGAGGAGCAGGGCGCCGCCGGCGCGGCCGAGCTCGGACCCAAGGCACGGCTGTGGCCTTCCCTGGTGGCCGTGTACCGGGCGCAGCTGTCCCGGGCGCGGGTCGCGCGCATCCCGTTGCTGTTCGTGGCCACCTTCCAGTCGATCGGCATCATGATCCTGATGCGCGGGGTCGTGGACGGCGGCGGCGAGGCGCAGGCGGTGGTCGCCGGGTCCGCGGTGCTCGTGGTCGCCTTCGTGGCGCTGAACCTCCTCGCCCAGTACTTCGGCCAGCTGCGTGCCAGCGGCGGGCTCGACCACTACGCGACGCTGCCGGTGCCCCCGGCCGCGGTCGTGCTGGGCGCGGCGGGCGCGTACGCGTCCTTCACCGTGCCGGGGACCGTGGTGACGGCGGTGTTCGGGTGCCTGCTGTTCGGGCTGCCGATGACGCATCTGTGGGTGCTGGTGGCCGTGATCCCGCTGGCCGGCGCCGCGCTCGCCGGGCTGGGGGCGGCCCTGGGCCTGCTCGCGCCCCGGCCGGAGTTCGCCACGCTGCTCGGCCAGCTCGGCATGTCGGCGGCGCTGCTGCTGGGCGTGCTGCCCGCCGAGCGGATGCCGGAGGTGGTCCGCCTGGCGCGGGATCTGCTGCCCTCGACGTACGGCGTGGAGGCATTCGCGCGCACGTTCGGTCCGCGGCCCGACTGGGCTTTCGTCCTCGGTGATCTCGCGGTGTGCGCCGTGGTCGGGGTGATCTCGCTGGCCGTCGCCACCTGGGCGTACCGCCGGGCCGCCGTCCGGTGACGCGCCGCACAGGCGGGTTTGGCACGATGGCAGGGTGACCGCGCCTCTGACACCGCCACCGCCACCGAACGAACGCTCGTCGTACCAGGGCGGGCCGGTGCCTCCGCCCGTCGGCGCGCACGCGGTGGGTGCCGCGTCCGGCGCCCCGTACGACCACCACGGCGAACAGGACGGCCCCGGGATGTTGACCGAAGTGCGTCAGGCCGTCGTGACGGCGGTGGTGGTGGCGCTTACCGGTGTGCTGCTGGGTGTGCTGTGGTGGAAGCTGGCACCGAGCGTGCCGCTGGTCGGCGATCTGGTCGCTGGCAAGTGGATCGTCTACCTCAAGGAGTCCGAAGGCGAGGACGCGGTCGGCGTCGACGGCACGTTCACGCTGCTGGCGCTGGCGTTCGGGGCGCTCAGTGCCGTGGTCGTCTTCCTGCTGCGGCGGCGCGGGGGCGTGCCCCTGGTGGTGGCGCTGGGCGTCGGCGGCCTGCTCGGGTCGCTGCTGGCGTGGCGGGTGGGCGTGTGGCTGGGGCCCGCGCAGGACGTGATCGCCCACGCGAAGGACGTCGGCAAGGGAGTGACGTTCTCCGCGCCGCTGAAGCTGGGCGCCAAGGGGGCGCTGCTGGCGTGGTCGGTGGCGGCGTTGGTGGTCCACCTGGGGCTGACGGGGCTGTTCGGGCCCCGGGATCCGGAGCCCGATCCCTGGCCGGGGCCTCAGCGGTATCCGTCGGGGCCGTACGGGGAGAAGTCGGTGCAGTAGACCCCCGGCCTGCTCCGGAGGACGACCCTAGGCGGGGCGGCGGCCATGGTTGGCCTTGCCCTTTTTGGTGCGCCACCTGCGTTTGCGGGTTCTCTTCGACATGTCCTGTCTGATTAGCCGAGAACCGCGCGTTCGTCGAGGGGTCACGCGCGGCCGACGGGCGCCAGGGCCGCGTCGGTCAGCCTGGCCAGATCGTCGGGGGAGAGCTCGATCTCCAGACCGCGGCGGCCCGCCGACACGCAGATCGTGGCGTGGCCCGAGGCGGACGCGTCCAGGACCGTCGGGAGCCTCTTGCGCTGGCCCAGGGGGGAGATACCGCCCCGCACGTAGCCCGTGGTGCGCTCGGCCAGCGCCGGGTCGGCCATCGCCGCGCGCTTGCCGCCGACCGCGGCCGCCAGCGCCTTCAGGTCCAGCTGGCCCGCCACCGGCACCACGGCGACGGTCAGCGCGCCGTCGACGTCCGCCACCAGCGTCTTGAAGACCCGTTCGGGCGAGACGCCCATCGCCTCGGCCGCCTCCTCGCCGTAGGACGGGTGGGCGGGATCGTGGTCGTAGGCGTGGACCGTGTACGTCACCCCGGCCGCCGCGAGGGCCACCGTCGCCGGGGTGCCACCGGACTGCTGCTGCTTCTTCGGCTTCTTCGCCATCCGGGCCGGTACCTCAATTGAGACTCGTCGGGCCGCGCGTCAGCTCCGACGCCGGCAACGACGGCAGCGTACGGATGATGGCCGTCTCCGCGCGAAGGAGTTTCAGCTCGTCCCGGAGCCGGGAAGCGGTGTCCGGGGCCTGGAGCAGACGCTGCTTGGTCGGCGTGTCCAGCATCATCGCCGCGGCGACCAGGTACGAGACCACGCCCGGTTCGTCCGGCAGCTCGGCGCCGGTCGTCAGCGACCGCTCGCGCGCTCCCGCCAGCCGCTTCTGGTACTGCCGGAAGGACCGCAGCACCCCCTCGGCCAGCGCCCCCGCCTCGTCGCCGGGTTCCTCGGACAGCGGCTCCAGCTCGGCTGTCAGGAAGGGGCCCGAGGCATCCACCGAGAGCAGCCGCACCCGGTTCGTGCCGGTCGCCAGCACCTCGAAGGTGCCGTCTGCACGTTCGCGGATCGTCGCCGCGTCCGCGATGCAGGCCACCTTGTGGAACGCCTTCGCCGGGTCGCTTCCGAACCCGGCCGTCGGTCCGCGCTCCAGCGTCGCCGTCGGGTCGGGCAGGCCGGGTGCGCTCTGTGCGACCTCGTAGCCGTCGCGGATCGCCACGACGGCGAACCGGCGCGGTTCGTCCTCGGGGGTTTTCAGCAGCTCGCTCATCATGGCGCGATAGCGCTCCTCGAAGATGTTGAGCGGGAGCACCAGCCCCGGGAACAGAACCGCGTTCAGGGGGAAGAGGGGAAGCCGGACGGTGGTCACGACGCAGAAGCCTAATGGTCGCCGGGGCGGACGCGACCGCCGTGCCCACTTCGTGGATGACCTGAACCTGTCGCCCCGGGTCCGGACGCCACCACGGCACGGACGTCCGCCCGCACCTGGAGGAAGCGGCCGAGCGGGTCGTCGGCGTCCCGGTTCCAGGGGAACGACGTGACGTACGGGCCGGTCAGACGCAGCTGCTCCGCCGCGTCCTGATGGCGCTCCAGGCGTACCAGGACGTACGCCAGGAGGTTCCGCAGCTCCGCCGGCCAGGGGTCGGCCGCCGGGTGGGCCGCCGACAGGGCGATCGCGCGGTCGGCCGCCGCGTCCAGGCGGGCCCGGTGCGCGCCGGCCGCGACGCCGTCGTCGTCCGCGGTCAGGCAGGTGAAGGCCGCCCGTACCGGCAGCGCCCGCACGAGCGAGTCCTCGGGCGCGTCCTGCGCCGCCGTCTCCGCGAAGTCCAGGCACTCGCGGTGGGCGGCGGGCGAGGCGGCCGCCAGGTACTCCAGGGCGGCGACGTGGCAGCCGTAGTGGTGTGGGGAGCGGCGGACCGCCTGCGCCCACAGCCGCTCGAACTCCGCGTGTCCGGCGTGCGCGCCGCGAGCGGCGTCCAGTGCGGTCCGCCACGGCACCGGATCGCGTCCCGCGGCCTCGGCGGCGGCCGTGACCGCGGGGGCGACCTGGCGCAGCAGTTCGGCGCGGGCCGGCGAGTCCCAGTGGCGGCTCACCGTCAGGCGGGCCGCGACCAGCAGGGCGTCGGGGTCGTCCGGGGCGGTGGCGCGCCAGTTCTCGAGCCACTCGGCGCGGGAGCGCGCGAAGGCGGCCAGCCGGTTCGCGTAACGGTCGCGGTGCTCCCATTCGGCCCTCTCGCGGGTGCCGGCGAGGAGCCCGGCCGCGGGGGCGTACTCGCCGCGGGCCGCCGCGACCAGGGCGGGGGCGAGGCGGTCGTCGGGGGCGTCGAGGAGCACGTCGTCGTCTTGGGCGGGCCGTGACGTCCGGGAGCGGGCCCGGGCCGCCGTCCGGAGGAGGGCACGCAGCATGGCCAGTACGACGGCCGACGGTTCACGATGGTTGTGCGGCTCGGCGCCGCCTTCGGCCGTCCGGGTTCCCACCCGAACCGTCCGTGCGGGAATCGCGGCCGGGTGCGGGCGGCCCTGCCGGCCCTCCCGACGTCGGCGGCTGCCGACGGTTCGGTGGGCGCGGGGAGGCCCCGACAGGACCGGACCCGGAGCGGGACCCGTCTTCGGCCCGGGCTTCGGCCCGGGACCCGACCCGAGACCGGGCCGCCCCGAGACCGACCCGAGACCGGGCCGACCCGCCCCGAGACCGCCCCGAGATCGGGCCGAACCGAGACCGGGCCGGACCCGGATGGGAACGGCCCCGTGCAGGACCGGCCCCCTGCAGGACCCCGGCCCGGGACGGGAATCTGACCCCCGAGCCCTCAGCCCCGGCGGAGCAGACGCGTCGCTCCCGCCGCGACCGTCGTCGCCAGGACCCAGCCCAGCAGGATCAGGGCCGTCGCCAGCCACTGCCAGCCGTCGTGGAGTTGCCAGGAGCCGGCCTGGCCGAGGTCGATGACCGGCAGCAGGAGGTCGAGGGCGAAGAGGGCGGGGTTCCAGTCCGGATGCTCGCCGCGCTTGAGCGGTGGCGGGTCGGCGCGTGCGAAGGCGAGTGAGCCGGCCGCCCACAGCACCGCCATCCACACCGCCGCCCGGCCCGGCCGGTAGCCGTAGGCGACCGTCCAGTCCTGCGCGTATCCCACCAGCTTCGCGGCGAGCGGCAGGCTCTCGCGGCGTCGGCGGTGCTTGGCGAGGAGCACCTCGCGCGCGTCCTCGTCCTCACCGCCGGCCCGCAGCACCGCGGCGAGGCGCTCGTACGGCTCCGGGTTGTACTCGGCGGTCGCGGCGCCCACCCACCGCAGCCGCTTCGCCAGCGGGAACGGCCCCCGCGGCACCAGGTTCTCGTAGGCGAAGCCGCCCATGTGCAGGCGGCCGGGGCCAGGCCAGCTGTCCGCCCGGTCCATCAGGTTGACCACTCGCGCCCCCGACAGCACCACTCGCCCGCGCGCCGGCCGCTCGCCCAGGAACCGCAGCTCGGGCGTCTGCACCCGGCGCAGCGACAGCTCCTGGTCGTCGGTGAAGGTGAACCGGGCGTGCTCGAAGTCGACCGCGTCGCCGAACCGCCCGTCGTCCAGCCGCACGCCGCCCTCGCACTCGAAGCGCTGGATCCGCGTGCCCTGCGCCGGGGTGGTGCCCCGGAGCAGCGGGCTGCCCAGGCCCGCCGGCGTGAGGTACAGCGTGCGCTCCACCGTCAGCTGCGGGGCATTCAGCGCGTGCCGTGTGTACGGGTTCAGGAGCCGGGCCCCGCGCAGGCTCAGCGAGACGCCCACCTGGGCGCTGCGCAGGCTCACCTCGCCGTACGACTCCAGCATCTCGGCCTGGAGGTCCTGCCCGACCGTCATCCCGTCCGCGGCGATGGAACGGCCGCTGCGGTCCCGGTGCACGATCGCCTGGTTGAGCAGCAGGTCGGTGCCTATCTGCGCGTCGGTGAGCCGGATGCCGGACCGGAACCGGCACCGCGGCAGGTGCAGGTCGCCCTCCGTCTGCAACCGGGCCGCCTCCAGCCGGGGCACCGCGCAGTCCACCAGCCGCACCGTCGTGAAGCGGGTCTCCGGCAGCAGCACCTCCCGCTCGAAGCGGCAGCCCCGCAGCTCGACGTACGGCACCACCGTGCCGCCCGCGAGATCCATCGTGTCGCTGATCCGCACGCCCACGAGCTGCAGCGAGGACACCCGGCCCGCGAGCGCCGGCGGACCGTCGAGAAGCAGCCAGCACACGATGCGGGCCCGCACCGTCCGCTCCGGACCCCACGCATGCCCGCCGTGCGGGTCGTCGGCCGGCGCGTCGCCGCTGCGCAGGTCGTACACGCTGCCGTTCCGGAAGGCCTGCCACATGCCCGCCTCGGTGGCGGTCAGGTCGTCCGGCAGCTCTCCGTCACGGTGGCCGGCCCCCTCGGTCACGGCGCTTCACTCCCTCCCCAACTACTCGCCGGTCACTCACTCTTCGTACAACCGTTCATGCCCATTGGGTGACCATCTGAACACTCAAAGTGAGAACCAACCGCCGCGGACCGCCGCGGACCGCCGCGGACCGCCGCGGCCCCGCGAGGGCCCGTCGCGTTCTGTATCAGCCATTGATACGCGCGGACGGTGCCCGACGCGGGTCTGAGAGAATTGGTTCCGTGATCTCCCGAATCGATCTGCGCGGCGACGCCCTCCCCGAGGGCCCCGCCCTGCGCGACCTGCTGCCCCGAGCCGACTTCGACGTCTCGGCCGCCCTGGAGAAGGTGCGTCCGATCTGCGAGGCCGTGCATCATCGTGGCGACGCGGCGCTGATCGACTTCGCCGAGCGGTTCGACGGTGTCAGGCTCGACCGGGTACGGGTCCCGGCCGCCGCGCTCACGCGCGCGCTGGAGGAGCTCGACCCGGCCGTGCGCGCGGCCCTGGAGGAGTCCGTCCGCCGCGCCCGTCTCGTCCACCGCGAGCAGCGCCGTACGACCCACACCACCCAGGTGGTGCCCGGCGGCTCGGTCACCGAGAAGTGGGTGCCGGTCGAGCGGGTCGGGCTGTACGCGCCCGGCGGACGCTCGGTCTACCCGTCGTCCGTGATCATGAACGTCGTGCCCGCGCAGGAGGCCGGTGTCGAGTCGATCGCGCTCGCCTCCCCGGCGCAGGCCGAGTTCGACGGGCTCCCGCACCCCACGATCCTCGCCGCCTGCGCCCTGCTCGGCGTCGACGAGGTGTACGCGGCCGGCGGCGCCACCGCCGTCGCGATGTTCGCGTACGGCACCGAGTCCTGCCCGCCCGCCAACATGGTCACCGGCCCCGGCAACATCTGGGTCGCGGCCGCCAAGCGGTACTTCACCGGCAGGATCGGCATCGACGCCGAGGCCGGCCCGACCGAGATCGCCGTCCTCGCCGACTCCACGGCCGACCCGGTGCACGTCGCCTCCGACCTGATCAGCCAGGCCGAGCACGACCCGCTGGCCGCCGCCGTCCTGGTCACCGACTCCGCCGAGCTCGCCGACGCGGTCGAGAAGGAGCTCCAGCCGCAGGTCGAGGCCACCAGGCACGTCGAGGACCGCATCCGCCCGGCCCTCGCCGGCCGCCAGTCCGCGATCGTCCTGGTCGACGGCCTGGAGGAGGGCCTGCGCGTCGTCGACGCCTACGGCGCCGAGCACCTGGAGATCCAGACCGCCGACGCCGCCGCCCTCGCCGACCGTGTGAGGAACGCCGGCGCGATCTTCGTCGGCCCCTGGGCGCCCGTCTCGCTCGGCGACTACGCGGCCGGGTCCAACCACGTCCTGCCCACCGGTGGCTGCGCCTGCCACTCCTCGGGCCTGTCGGTGCAGTCCTTCCTGCGCGGCATCCACATCGTCGACTACACGCGGGACGCGCTGGCCGAGGTCGCGCACCACGTGGTGACGCTGGCGGAGGCCGAGGACCTGCCCGCGCACGGCGCGGCGATCAAGGCACGGTTCGAGTGGAAGGTTCCCGAGGGCAAGTGACCGACGTACGCATCGACGACCTCCCCGTGCGGGACGAGCTGCGCGGCAAGTCCCCCTACGGCGCGCCGCAGCTGGACGTGCCCGTGCGGCTGAACACCAACGAGAACCCGTACCCGCTGCCCGAGGCGCTGGTCGAGCGGATCACCGAGCGGGTCCGGGAGGCCGCCCGCCACCTCAACCGCTACCCGGACCGGGACGCGGTCGAGCTGCGCACGAAGCTCGCCGAGTACCTGACGGAGACCTCCGGCCACGCCCTGGACGTGCGCAACGTCTGGGCGGCCAACGGCTCCAACGAGGTCATCCAGCAGCTGCTGCAGGCCTTCGGCGGGCCGGGCCGTACCGCGATCGGCTTCGAGCCGTCGTACTCGATGCACGGCCTCATCGCACGCGGCACCGGCACGGGCTGGCTCTCCGGCCCGCGCCACGACGACTTCACGATCGACGTGCCCGCCGCCGAGCGGGCCATCGCCGAGCACCGCCCGGACGTCGTCTTCATCACCACCCCCAACAACCCCACCGGCAACGCGGTCCCCGCCGAGACGGTCCTCGCCCTCTACGAGGCGGCGCAGGCCGCGAAGCCGTCCATGGTCGTCGTGGACGAGGCCTACATCGAGTTCAGCCACGGCGCCTCGCTGCTGCCGCTGCTGGCGGGCCGGCCGAACCTCGTCGTCTCCCGCACGATGTCGAAGGCGTTCGGCGCGGCGGGCCTGCGCCTGGGCTACCTCGCCGCGCACCCGGCCGTCGTCGACGCCGTCCAGCTCGTACGACTGCCCTACCACCTGTCGGCCGTCACCCAGGCGACCGCGCTGGCCGCCCTGGAGCACACGGAGACGCTGCTGAAGTACGTCGAGCAGCTGAAGGCCGAACGGGACCGGCTCGTCGCCGAACTGCGCGCCATCGGCTACGAGGTGACCGAGTCCGACGCCAACTTCGTCCAGTTCGGGCGGTTCGCGGACTCCCATGAGGTCTGGCAGAAGATCCTCGACCGGGGCGTCCTGGTCCGGGACAACGGCGTACCGGGCCGGCTGCGGGTGACCGCCGGCACCCCGGAGGAGAACGACGCGTTCCTCGACGCGGTCCGTGAACTGAAGAAGGAGCAGAACGCATGAGCCGCGTAGGGCGCGTGGAGCGCACCACCAAGGAGACCTCGGTCCTCGTCGAGATCGACCTCGACGGCACCGGCAAGACCGACATCGCCACCGGCGTCGGCTTCTACGACCACATGCTCGACCAGCTCGGCCGGCACGGTCTGTTCGACCTGACCGTGAAGACCGACGGCGACCTGCACATCGACTCCCACCACACCATCGAGGACACCGCCCTCGCGCTGGGCGCCGCCTTCAAGCAGGCGCTCGGCGACAAGGTGGGCGTCTACCGCTTCGGCAACTGCACGGTTCCGCTGGACGAGTCCCTCGCCCAGGTCACCGTCGACCTGTCCGGCCGCCCCTACCTCGTGCACACCGAGCCCGAGAAGATGGCGCCGATGATCGGCGAGTACGACACCACGATGACCCGGCACATCCTGGAGTCCTTCGTCGCCCAGGCGCAGATCGCGCTGCACGTGCACGTGCCGTACGGGCGCAACGCGCACCACATCGTGGAGTGCCAGTTCAAGGCGCTGGCCCGGGCCCTGCGCTACGCCTCGGAGCGCGACCCGCGCGCGGCCGGCATCCTGCCTTCCACGAAGGGCGCGCTGTAACCCATGAACGGTACGTCCACCGCACTGATCGTCGTCGGCCTCTTCTTCCTCGGCGGCATCTACTCCTTCGCCAAGCAGCAGATGCCCAAGGGCCTGATCGTGCTGCTGTCCATCGGCGCCGCGATGTGCCTCTTCGCGGGCGTCCTGAGGCTGGAGGTGTGGAATTGACCTCTGTGAACTCCGCCGCCAAGCGTGTCGTCGTCTTCGACTACGGCTTCGGCAACGTCCGCTCCGCCGAACGTGCCCTCGCGCGTGCGGGAGCCGACGTCGAGATCACCCGTGACTACGACAAGGCCATGAACGCCGACGGGCTGCTGGTCCCGGGTGTCGGGGCCTTCGCCGCCTGCATGGACGGCCTCAAAGCCGCCCGCGGCGACTGGGTCGTCGAACGCCGGCTGGCCGGCGGGCGCCCGGTGATGGGCATCTGCGTCGGCATGCAGATCCTCTTCGCGCGCGGCATCGAGCACGGCGTCCAGGCCGAGGGTCTGGACGAGTGGCCCGGCACGGTCGGACCGCTCCAGGCCGACGTGGTGCCCCACATGGGCTGGAACACCGTCGAGGCACCGGCCGGCTCACAGCTCTTCGCCGGCCTGGACACGGACGCCCGCTTCTACTTCGTGCACTCCTACGCCGTCCACGACTGGTCGCTGGAGTCGCACAACCCGCTGATCGCCGCTCCCAAGGTCACCTGGTCCACGCACGGCAAGCCCTTCGTGGCCGCCGTGGAGAACGGCGCCCTGTGGGCCACCCAGTTCCACCCCGAGAAGTCCGGCGACGCCGGCGCCCAGCTCCTCACCAACTGGATCGAGACCCTGTAGAGATGAGCCCGGTAGAAGAGATGAGCCCGGTAGAGATGAGCAAGCTCGAACTCCTCCCCGCCGTCGACGTCCGCGACGGCCAGGCCGTCCGTCTCGTGCACGGCGAGTCCGGCACCGAGACCTCCTACGGCTCCCCGCTGGAGGCCGCCCTCGCCTGGCAGCGCTCCGGCGCCGAATGGCTGCACCTGGTCGACCTGGACGCCGCCTTCGGCACCGGGGACAACCGCGAGCTGATCGCCGAGGTCGCCAAGGCCATGGACATCAAGGTGGAGCTGTCCGGCGGCATCCGCGACGACGACACCCTCGCCGCCGCGCTCGCCACCGGTTGCACCCGCGTGAACCTCGGCACGGCCGCCCTGGAGACGCCCGAATGGGTCGCCAAGGTCATCGCCGAGCACGGCGACAAGATCGCGGTCGGCCTGGACGTACGCGGCACCACGCTCCGGGGCCGCGGCTGGACCCGCGACGGCGGCGACCTCTACGAGACGCTGGAGCGCCTCAACCAGGAGGGCTGCGCCCGGTACGTCGTCACCGACATCGCCAAGGACGGCACCCTCCAGGGACCCAATCTCGAGCTCCTGAAGAACGTCTGCGCGGCGACCGACCGCCCGGTCGTGGCGTCGGGCGGCGTGTCGTCCCTGGACGACCTGCGCGCGATCGCCGGTCTCGTCCCGGCCGGTGTCGAGGGGGCCATCGTCGGGAAGGCCCTGTACGCGAAGGCGTTCACCCTGGAAGAAGCCTTGGAGGCTGTGTCGCCATGACATCCGAAGCCGTACGGCGCGTGCAGAGCGGAAGTCCCTGGGAAGAGTCCTTCGGTTTCGCACGGGCCGTGGCGGCGGGTGATCATGTCATCGTGGCGGGCACGACCGCCTTCAAGGGCGACCTGCTGTACGGCGACGGCGATCCGTACGAACAGACCAAGGTGGCCTTCGGCTCCGCCGTCGAGGCGATCGGCGAGTTCGGGCTGGGCATCGAGTCCGTCATCCGGACGCGTGTGTATCTGGCCCACTCCCGGGACGTCGACGAGGTGGGCCGCGCCCACAAGGAGCTGTTCGACTCCGTACGCCCGGTCACGACCCTGCTGGTCGTGGAGGGCTTCATGGACTCGCGGGTCCTGGTGTCGGTGGAGCTGGAAGCATTCAGAGAGCAGTAAGAGGCATCGAAGGAGCCGTGGATTCATGACCCTGGCGGTCCGAGTCATCCCCTGCCTGGACGTGGACGACGGCCGGGTCGTCAAGGGCGTCAACTTCCAGAACCTGCGCGACGCGGGCGACCCCGTCGAGATGGCCAAGGTGTACGACACCGAGGGCGCCGACGAGCTGACGTTCCTGGACATCACCGCCTCGTCGGGCAACCGCGAGACGACGTACGACGTGGTGCGCCGCACCGCCGAGCAGGTGTTCATCCCGCTGACCGTCGGCGGCGGCGTGCGCACCGCCGACGACGTCGACAAGCTGCTGCGGGCCGGCGCGGACAAGGTGGGAGTGAACACGGCCGCCATCGCCCGCCCCGACCTGATCCGCGAGATCGCCGAGCGCTTCGGCCGCCAGGTGCTGGTCCTGTCGGTCGACGCCCGCCGCACCGAGGCGGGCGCCTTCGAGGTGACCACCCACGGCGGCAGGCGCGGCACCGGCATCGACGCGGTGGAGTGGGCACACCGGGCCGCCGAGCTGGGCGCGGGGGAGATCCTGCTGAACTCGATGGACGCGGACGGCACGAAGGACGGCTACGACCTGGAGATGATCGCGGCGGTCCGGAAGCACGTGACCGTCCCGGTCATCGCCTCCGGCGGCGCCGGCCGCCTCGCCGACTTCCCCCCGGCCGTCGAGGCGGGCGCGGACGCGGTGCTGGCGGCGTCCGTCTTCCACTTCGGCGACCTGCGGATCGGGCAGGTGAAGGAGACGCTGCGGGGGGCGGGGCATCCCGTGCGCTAGTTCGAGCTTTCGCTCTTGGTAGTGAGCGTGGTAGTGATCACGGTTCCGCATTGGCTAACGTGCTCATATGCCTGGAATCACGATTGAGTTCACTGAGGAAGAGCTGGCCGAACTGCGCGCTGAGGCCAAGGAGCAGGGCGTCGCGATCAAGCGGCTGGCGCACGACATACTGACCGAGGACGTGGTGCGGCGGCGGCAGAAGCAGCGGTTCGTCGAAGGGGCCACGCGGTACGCCCGCGAAATCATGGCCGACTTCGAAGAGCGCTTCCCGGCGGGACTCCGGTGACGCTCTACGTCGACACAGGATGGGTCCTCTGCGTTCAGGTCGAGGTCTCACCGCCCAATACCCCCATCCGGGATTGGGGCGCGCTGCACTGCATGGCCGAGAGGCACAGATACGAGCGCGTGGCAGGAGAGCCCTACTACGAGGAGATCGCGGCCCGAGCGGCCACGTTCCTGCACACCGCGCTCCGACTCCGGCCGTTCACGGACTACAACGCCTCGATCGGGATCGGCTGTGTCCGCGCATACATGGAGGCTTCGGGGACGCCGCTCGATCCAGGCCCCGGCGACTGGGCCAAGCTCGTCGCCGACATCCGCAGCGACGAGTCCGACCTCACCGAGACGGCCCGTCTTCTCCGCGGTTGGGCCGAGTGAGCGATGCCACGGGCATAGCGACCGCCCCACCGTGCCGCACCCCCGACCGCCCCGCCCACCGCGACGCCAACGTCCTGCGCTGGGTCGCCGCCTACACCGCCTCCATGGTCGGCGACATGGTCTTCTACCTCGCGCTGTCCTGGGCCGCCGTACAGAACGGCACCCCCGCGCAGGCCGGCATCGTCACCGCCGTCAGCGCGGTGCCCCGCGCGCTGCTGATGCTCGGCGGGGGAGTGGTCGCCGACCGGCTGGGGCCGCGCAAGGTCGTCATCGGCAGTGACGCCGTAAGGTGCGCCACGGTGCTGGCGGTCGCCGTGGTGCTCTTCGCGACCGACCCCGGCCTGTGGCTGCTCGCCCTGCTCGCCGTCGTCTTCGGCACCGTCGACGCCGTCTTCATGCCCGCCGTCGGGGCGCTCCCCGCACGTATCACCGGCACGGACCAGCTCGCCCGCGTCCAGGGCATGCGCGGCCTCTCCGTGCGCTTCGCCGCCGTCGTGGGCCCTCCGCTCGGCGGGCTCGGCGTGGCGGTCGGCGGCGCGGCGGCCGCCTTCGCGTTCGCGGGACTGCTGATCGCCGTGTCGGTGCCGCTGCTGATCTCCGTACGGATGCGCGAACTGCCGACCGGCGACGCGACCGGCACGCCCGCCGCGCGGGACACGACCGCCTGGCGGGATCTGGTGGGGGGGATCCGCTACGTACGCCGGCACCGCGTCCTCGGTCCGCTGATGGTGGCCATCGCCCTCGGTGACCTCGGCTTCGTCGGCCCCCTCAACGTCGGTCTGACCCTGCTCGCGGACGAGCGGGGCTGGGGAGCCTCCGGGATGGGCTGGGTGCTCGCGGGGTTCGGCACGGGGGCGGGGGGCGCCGCCATGCTGCTGACCGTGCGGGGGCGCCTGCCGCGCGCCGGATGTGTCGCTGCCGGCGCCATCATCCCCGGCGCGGCCGCGATCGGCGCCCTGGCGCAGGCCCCCGGACTCCCCGCGGCGGTCGGTATCGCGGTGCTCGTCGGGCTGCTCACGGGGCTCAGCGGCGCCATGTGCGGGGCCCTGTTGCAGACCCAGTCCGAACCCGCCTACCTGGGGCGCGTCACCGCGGTCGGCGGAATCGTCAGCCTGGGCATCGCACCCCTGAGCATGCCGATGTCCGCCGCCGCCATCGGCGTCTGGGGCACCGGCCCGGTCTTCGCCGTCAGCGCCGCGGTCTGCGCGCTCGGCGGGGTCGTCGCCCTGTGCGCGCCGGGCGTACGGCGGGCCGAGCTGCCGAAGTAGCGGCCCGGCCCTCGGCTCCGAGCCGCTCGTGTCCCGGGCCGATCGGATCCCGGGCCGATGGGATCCCGGGCCGATCGGATCCCGGGCGGCTCAGATCCCCAGCTGCTTGGTCTCGTGCAGCCTCGCGATCGCCTCCTTCTCGCCCTCCAGCTCCACCTTCGCGGCACTCTGCCGGCCGTACGCGAACAGCAGCAGCTCGGACGGTTCGCCCGTCACCGTCACCACCGGCGTCCCCCGGTGGGCGACCGTCGTCTGGCCGTTCGGGCGGCGCAGGACCAGGCCCGTCGGAATGCCGCGGCCCATCAGGCGGGCGGTGCGCTCCAGGCGTGACCACAGGCCGTCCTGGAAGACCGGGTCCAGCTCGCGCGGCGACCAGTCCGGCTGGGCACGGCGGACGTCCTCGGCGTGGACGTAGAACTCCACCGTGTTCGCCGCCTCGTCGACCTGCTTGAGCTGGAAGGGCGAGAACCGCGGCGGCCCGGTGCGGATCAGCTGGATCAGCTCCTCGTACGGCTTGGCGCCGTACTCCTCCATCACCCGGTCGAGCCGGGACGCGAGCTGCTTGATCAGAGTGCCCCCGGCGGCGTCCGGCCGACGCTCGCGCACCACCACGTGCGCGGCGAGGTCACGGGTCCGCCAGCCGTCGCACAAGGTCGGGGCGTCCGGACCCGCCGTCTCCAACAGGTCCGCGAGCAGAAGTCGTTCACGCTTGGCGAAAGTCGACATGCAGTCAGCCTACGGCGGCCGGCCGGGTCCGCCCAATGGACAGGGCCGGGGCGTGTCCGTCCCGCGCGGCACAATGGGCACATGACCAGCAGCTCCCCCCGGCGGCCCAGCCCGCTCGCCCCGGAGATCGCCGACCGCCTCAAGCGCAGCGCCGACGGCCTCCTGCCCGCCATCGCCCAGCAGTACGACACCGGGGAGGTGCTGATGCTCGGCTGGATGGACGACGAGGCGCTCCATCGCACGCTGACGACGGGACGCTGCACCTACTGGTCGCGCAGCCGCCGGGAGTACTGGGTCAAGGGCGACACCTCCGGGCACTTCCAGTGGGTCAAGTCCGTCGCCCTGGACTGCGACGCCGACACCGTCCTGGTCAGGGTCGACCAGGTCGGCGCCGCCTGCCACACCGGCGCCCGCACCTGCTTCGACGCGGACGTGCTCCTCGCGGACGGCGTGGACGGCGTGGACGGCGCGGACCGCGGCGCACCCGGCGCGGATCAGTAGGGTCTGCCGCCATGGACGTCATGGACCTCGAGACCTTCCGCAAGCTGGCCGCCGACCGCCGGGTGATCCCGGTCAGCCGCAAACTCCTCGCCGACGGCGACACCCCGGTCGCGCTGTACCGCAAGCTGGCCGCCGACCGCCCCGGCACCTTCCTGCTGGAGTCCGCGGAGAACGGCCGGTCCTGGTCCCGGTACTCCTTCGTCGGCGTCCACAGCGCCGCCACCCTCACCGAGCGGGACGGACAGGCCCACTGGCAGGGCACCCCGCCCGTCGGCGTCCCCACCGACGGCGACCCGCTCGCCGCCCTGCGCGCCACCGTCGAGGCCCTGCACACCCCGCGCGACCTCGCCCACGACCTGGGCCTGCCGCCCTTCACCGGCGGCATGGTCGGCTACCTCGGCTACGACATCGTGCGCCGCCTGGAGAAGGTCGGCCCGGGGGAGCGCGACGACCTGAGGCTCCCCGAGCTGACCATGCTGCTCACCAGCGACCTGGCCGTCATGGACCACTGGGAGGGCTCGGTCCTGCTGATCGCCAACGCGATCAACCACAACGACCTCGAAACCGGCGTCGACGAGGCCTACGCCGACGCCATCGCCCGCCTGGACGCCATGGAGGCCGACCTCACGCGCGCGGTGGCCCAGCCCCCGGCCGCGCTGCCGCCCTCCGAGCTGCCCGAGTACACCGCGCTGTGGGGCGGCCCCGACTTCCAGGAGGCCGTCGAGGACATCAAGGAGCGCATCCGCGCGGGCGAGGCCTTCCAGGTCGTGCCCTCCCAGCGCTTCGAGACGCCGTGCACGGCGAGCGCGCTGGACGTCTACCGGGTGCTGAGGGCCACCAACCCGTCCCCGTACATGTACCTGCTCCGCCTCGACGGCTTCGACGTCGTCGGGTCGTCCCCCGAGGCGCTGGTCAAGGTCGAGGACGGCCGGGCCATGGTCCACCCCATCGCCGGCACCCGCCCCCGCGGCGCCACCCCGCAGGAGGACCAGGCCCTCGCCGACGAACTGCTCGCCGACCCCAAGGAACGCGCCGAGCACCTCATGCTCGTCGACCTCGGCCGGAACGACCTGGGGCGGATCTGCGAGCCCGGCTCGGTGGAGGTCGTCGACTTCATGTCCGTCGAGCGGTACTCGCACGTCATGCACATCGTCTCGACGGTCACCGGACGGGTCGCCCCGGGCCGCACCGCCTTCGACGTCCTCACCGCCTGCTTCCCGGCCGGCACCCTCTCCGGCGCGCCCAAGCCACGCGCCCTGCAGATCATCGACGAACTCGAACCGTCCCGGCGCGGCCTGTACGGCGGCTGCGTCGGCTACCTCGACTTCGCGGGCGACTCCGACACCGCCATCGCCATCCGCACGGCACTGCTGCGCGGCGGCACGGCCTACGTCCAGGCGGGCGCCGGCGTCGTCGCCGACTCCGACCCGGTCGCCGAGGACACCGAGTGCCGCAACAAGGCGGCGGCGGTGCTGCGGGCGGTGCACACCGCCAACAGGCTGGGGCGGTAGGGCCGGCCGGCGGGGGCAGCGGGGCCAACCGGCCGGGGCGGTAGGGCGATTCTCACGCCCGCCAATCCCAACCCCGGGTGACGGTTCGCCCGGGGTTCGGGTGATAGTGGAGTACGTGACAGCTGTTCCTCACCCCCGTACCCCAGCCGCAGGACCCGCCCGGGCCGGCCGCCGGAGCCTCGCCGCCGCGCTGCTGTGCGGCGCGCTCGGCGCCGCCGTCGCCCTGCTCGCCACCCGGCAGGAGTGGGCGGAGGGCACCGCGACGGTGGCCGGCGGCGCGTTCCCCCTCACCGTCAAGGGCAGCGACGTCACGGGCGTACCCGCGGCGCTCGCCATAGTGGGCCTCGCCGCGCTCGTCGCCGTCTTCGCCGTCCGCCGCGCCGGCCGGTTCGCCGTCGCCGCCCTGCTCGCGCTGAGCGGCGCGGGCACCGTCGCCGCGGCCCTGGCCGGCGCCTCCGACAGCTCCGCGCTGGACGACAAGGCCGCGAAGGCCGCCGGCGACACCTCGGCCACCGTGGACGCCCTCTCCCACACCGCCTGGCCGTACGTCGCCGCCGTGGGCGGCGCCCTGCTCCTGCTGGCCGGGCTGCTCGCCCTGCGCTACGGCCGCCTGTGGCCCGCGATGTCCGGCCGCTACGAGCGCGACGGAACCCCGCGCCCGCGCCGCAGGCCGCAGACCGTCGACCCGGACCGCCCCGAGGACCTCTGGAAGGCCCTCGACCGCGGTGAGGATCCGACCGGCACCTGACGACCGGCGGTTCACCCGTGCGCACGCGGTCACCCGCCGACGCGACACGCGCCGGGCCCCGGCGGCCGGCACGCGCGCGTGGGCGGCACCCCGACTCACCCCGTGCGCGCCGGTGCGGGACAATGGGCACGAGCGTCCTGCTCAGACACGTACACAGCAACGAGGAGCAAGCAATGGCGGGCAGCAGCCACGGTCACACCCCGGCCGCCTGGACGGGTGTCATCATCGCCTTCATCGGTTTCTGCATCGCGGGCGTGTTCATGGTGGCGGCCCAGCCGGTGGGCTTCTGGGCCGGCATGGTGGTCGTGCTCCTCGGCGGTGCCGTGGGCGGCATCATGCGCATGATGGGCCTCGGCCAGCCGAAGACGAACCACCCCGTGCACCAGGTCGCCGGCGAGCGCGAGCCGGCCGACGCCAAGGGCTGACCGGGCACGGCGGTCGCGGTAATACCCGAGGGGCGGATCGGCACGAGCACGCCGGACCCGCCCCTCACGTGCGCGCACGGCCCGTCAGGTGCAGAATGCGGAGCGTGGACGCCGAGACCGGGAAGCCGATGCGGAGCAGGACCGAGACGCGTGGTGCGCCCGCCCTCCTGCGGCTGGCCGTCCCCGCCGGAGTGCTCGCGGCCGTCGTCGGCGCCTTCGCGTACGTGGGGAGCGTGGATCCGGGCGAACCCGGCCACTACCCCGTCTGCCCCCTGCTGCGCTTCACCGGCGTCTACTGCCCCGGCTGCGGTGGTCTGCGCAGCGCCCACGCGTTCGTCCACGGGGACCTGCTGACCGCGCTGCACGCCAACGCACCGGCCGTCCTCGGCTATGTGGGCTTCGCCGTGCTGTGGACCGTCTGGGTGATCCGCGTGGCGCGCGGCCGGCCCGTACGGGTCGAACTCGGCCCGGTCCACCTGTGGACGCTGGGGGCGCTGCTGCTGGTCTTCACGGTGGTCCGGAACCTGCCGTTCGGGGGCTGGCTCATCCCGTGATCACCCGGCCGGGGCGCAGGACCGGGGGCACCTCCCGGCACTGGCGTGCGAAGCTGGTTCGAGGGCGGGGAGGGGCCGGCGTCAACCGGATGCGGGGCCGCCGCCCCGCTCCGGATACCATCACAGTGACCACAGGTTTCGCCGTCTGAAAGGGGGCCGCTCGCGTGAGTGTGCTCGACGAGATCATCGACGGAGTCCGTGCCGACCTCGCGGAGCGGCAGGCGCGCGTCAGCCTCGACGAGCTCAAGGAGCGCGCGGCCAAGGCCCGCCCCGCCAAGGACGGCGTCTCCGCCCTGCGCGGCGACGGCGTCAAGGTCATCTGCGAGGTCAAGCGCTCGAGCCCGTCCAAGGGCGCGCTGGCGGCCATCGCCGACCCGGCCGGACTCGCCGCTGACTACGAGGCGGGCGGCGCCGCCGTCATCTCCGTCCTCACCGAGGAGCGCCGCTTCGGCGGCTCGCTGGCCGACCTTGACTCGGTCCGTGCGCGCGTGGACATCCCCGTGCTGCGCAAGGACTTCATCGTCACGTCCTACCAGCTGTGGGAGGCCCGCGCGCACGGCGCCGACCTCGTGCTGCTGATCGTGGCGGCCCTCGAGCAGCCGGCGCTGGAGTCGCTGATCGAGCGCGCCGAGTCCATCGGTCTGACCCCGCTCGTCGAGGTGCACGACGAGGACGAGGTCGAGCGCGCGGTGGACGCCGGCGCCAAGGTCATCGGCGTCAACGCGCGCAACCTGAAGACGCTGGAGGTGGACCGCGGCACGTTCGAGCGGGTCGCCCCGGAGATCCCGGCGCACATCGTCAAGGTCGCCGAGTCCGGCGTCCGCGGCCCGCACGACCTCATCGCCTACGCCAACGAGGGCGCCGACGCCGTCCTGGTCGGCGAGTCCCTGGTCACCGGCCGCGACCCGAAGACGGCGGTCTCCGACCTGGTGGCGGCGGGCGAACACCCGGCATTGCGGCACGGGCGCGGCTGACCCCCGGTAGGCTTGCCGGTGATGACACTCCCGCTCGCCCTGACGACCAGGGACCCGTACGCGCGTCTGGCCCGAGGCTGCCGCCCGCGCGGCTGCCGCGCGCCCGCGCGCCGGATCCACGGACGCCGGGTGCGCTACGTCATCGGTGACGAGCCGGGCCAGGTAAACGGCATGCGATGGCCTCAGCGCCCCGTAAGGGGCGCGGGGCCGTACTGATTCCGCGACTGCGTCGCGTGCGCGCGAGCAACCGGAGACGGTTCGCGGCGGCCTGACCACCCGCGCCCCCACGGCGAACGTGCCCACACCAGACACTCACCGTGAGGTTCACGCATGCCCAGCAACTTCTTCATCCCCGACCCGGAGGGTCGAGTCCCCAGCGCCGAAGGCTACTTCGGCGCGTTCGGCGGCAAGTTCATCCCCGAGGCCCTCGTCGCGGCGGTCGACGAGGTAGCCGTCGAGTACGACAAGGCGAAGGCCGACCCCGAGTTCGCCCGTGAGCTCGACGACCTGCTGGTCAACTACACGGGCCGCCCCAGCTCCCTCACAGAAGTACCCCGCTTCGCCGAGCACGCCGGAGGCTGCCGCGTCTTCCTCAAGCGCGAGGACCTCAACCACACCGGCTCCCACAAGATCAACAACGTGCTCGGCCAGGCCCTGCTGACCAAGCGCATGGGCAAGACCCGCGTGATCGCGGAGACCGGCGCCGGCCAGCACGGCGTCGCGACGGCCACGGCCTGTGCGCTCTTCGGTCTCGACTGCACGATCTACATGGGCGAGATCGACACCCGGCGCCAGGCCCTCAACGTGGCCCGCATGCGCATGCTCGGCGCCGAGGTCATCGCCGTGAAGTCCGGCAGCCGCACGCTCAAGGACGCGATCAACGAGGCCTTCCGCGACTGGGTCGCCAACGTCGACCGCACCCACTACCTGTTCGGCACCGTCGCGGGCCCGCACCCCTTCCCGGCGATGGTGCGCGACTTCCACCGCGTCATCGGCGTCGAGGCCCGCCGCCAGCTCCTGGAACAGGCCGGACGCCTCCCCGACGCCGCGATCGCCTGCGTGGGCGGCGGCTCCAACGCCATCGGCCTCTTCCACGCCTTCATCCCCGACGCGGACGTCCGCCTCATCGGCTGCGAGCCCGCCGGGCACGGCATCGACAGCGGCGAGCACGCGGCCACCCTGAGCGCGGGCGAGCCGGGCATCCTGCACGGCTCCCGGTCCTACGTCCTCCAGGACGACGAGGGCCAGATCACCGAGCCGTACTCCATCTCGGCCGGCCTGGACTACCCGGGCATCGGCCCCGAGCACGCCTACCTCAAGGACTCCGGCCGAGGCGAGTACCGCGCGGTCACCGACGACGCCGCCATGCAGGCCCTGCGCCTGCTGTCGCGCACCGAGGGCATCATTCCGGCGATCGAGAGCGCCCACGCGCTGGCCGGTGCCCTGGAGGTCGGCGAGGAGCTGGGCAAGGACGGGCTGATCGTCGTCAACCTGTCCGGCCGCGGCGACAAGGACATGGACACCGCCGCCCGCTACTTCGGGCTGTACGACACCGACGCCGAGGTCGCCGCCGACGAGGCCGGCACCGCAGAGATCGAGGGGGACGCCAAGTGAGCGGGAACGTACAGCTGCTGAACGACACCCTCGCCGCGGCGAAGGCCGAGGGCCGCTCCGCCCTCATCGCCTACCTCCCGGCCGGGTTCCCGACCGTGGACGGCGGCATCGAGGCGATCAAGGCCGTGATCGACGGCGGCGCCGACGTCGTCGAGGTCGGTCTGCCGCACAGCGACCCGGTCCTCGACGGTCCGGTCATCCAGACCGCCGACGACATCGCCCTGCGCGGCGGCGTGCGCATCGCCGACGTGATGCGCACCGTCCGGGAGGCACACGCGGCCACCGGCAAGCCGATCCTCGTCATGACGTACTGGAACCCCATCGACCGCTACGGCGTCGAGCGCTTCACCGCCGAGCTGGCCGAGGCGGGCGGCGCCGGGTGCATCCTGCCCGACCTGCCCGTCCAGGAGTCGGCCCTGTGGCGGGAACACGCCGACAAGCACGGCCTCGCCACCGTCTTCGTGGTCGCGCCGAGCAGCAAGGACGCGCGGCTCGCCGAGATCACCGCGGCCGGCAGCGGCTTCGTCTACGCCGCCTCCCTCATGGGCGTCACCGGCACCCGCGAGTCGGTCGGCGCGCAGGCCGAGGACCTGGTGCGGCGCACCCGCGCCACCACCGGCATCCCCGTCTGCGTCGGGCTCGGCGTCTCCAACGCCGCGCAGGCCGCCGAGGTGGCCGGCTTCGCCGACGGTGTGATCGTCGGCTCGGCGTTCGTCAAGCGGATGCTGGACGCCCCCGACGACGCGGCCGGCCTGGAGGGCGTCCGCACGCTCGCCGCCGAACTGGCGAAGGGCGTGCGCGGACAGGCGTGAGGACCGGCATGTGACAGAGGTCCCTCGTACGGGTGGACCTGGGACCGGGGAGGCGCGCTGCGCCTCCCCGGTTCGTTCTGCGGGGTGTGAGCGAGAAGAACCGAGAGGGAAAGCGCACCGCCCGTCAGAAGCTGGCGGCCGAGCGCGAGAAGCAGAAGTCCAAGGACAAGCGCCGGCGCGCGCTGATCGTCGGCGCGAGCGTGGTCTGCGTCCTGGGCCTCGCGGCGGTGATCGGCGTGGTCGCCGCCAACGCGGGCAAGGACGACGGCAGCGAGTCGGCCGGCCCGATCGTGGCGCCCTCGGGCGCGCAGGGCAAGGACGGCCTCGCGATCCCCGTCGGCGAGGAGAGCGCCAAGTCGACGCTCGTCATCTGGGAGGACTTCCGCTGCCCGGCCTGCAAGGCCTTCGAGCTGGCGTACCGCGACACGATCCACGAGCTCACCGAAGCCGGGCAGCTCAAGGTCGAGTACCACCTGGCGACGATCATCGACGGAAACATGGGCGGCACCGGCTCCCGCAAGTCGGCCAACGCCGCCGCCTGCGCCCAGGACGCGGGCAAGTTCACGCCGTACCACGACGTGCTGTTCACCAATCAGCCGGCGGAGACCGACGACGCCTTCGCCGACGAGAACAAGCTGATCGACCTGGCGGGCAAGGTCGACGGCCTCGACACCGCCCTCTTTCAGGAGTGCGTCGAGGGCGGCACGCACAACAGCTGGGTGGAGAAGTCCAACGAGGCCTTCCGCGCCGGCGGCTTCAGCGGCACGCCGACCGTCCTGCTGGACGGCAAGAACATCTACCAGGACCGCTCCATGACACCGGCGAAGCTGAAGCAGCTGGTGCAGGACGCCGACAAGTAGCGCGCCGAGGGGCGGCGGAGCGCCCGCGGGGTTCGTCCCCGGGGCGCTCTTCCCGTCCGCCCGTTACGGACCCGTAGCCGGGCTGCCCGTCGCGGGTACCGTCCGACACGGTAGCGTCGACCCTGCCATGGAACTTGCCTTCATTCCCAGCCCGTCCAGCGGGGTGCTGCACCTCGGTCCCATCCCGCTGCGCGGCTATGCGTTCTGCATCATCATCGGCGTCTTCGTCGCCGTCTGGCTCGGCAACAAGCGCTGGATCGCCCGGGGCGGGCGGCCCGGCACGGTGGCCGACATCGCGGTCTGGGCCGTTCCCTTCGGTCTGATCGGCGGCCGGCTCTACCACGTGATCACGGACTACCAGCTGTACTTCAGCGAGGGCCGTGACTGGGTCGACGCCTTCAAGGTCTGGGAGGGCGGTCTCGGCATCTGGGGCGCGATCGCGTTCGGCGCGGTCGGCGCCTGGATCGGCGCCCGCCGCCGGGGCGTCCCGATGCCCGCGTACGCCGACGCCGTCGCCCCCGGCATCGCCCTCGCGCAGGCCATCGGCCGCTGGGGCAACTGGTTCAACCAGGAGCTGTACGGCAAGGCCACCGACCTGCCCTGGGCCGTGGAGATCACCTCGTCGGCCGACGGCCGGGTGCCGGGCACCTACCACCCGACCTTCCTGTACGAGTCGCTGTGGTGCATCGGCGTCGCCCTGCTCGTCATCTGGGCCGACCGCCGCTTCCGGCTGGGTCACGGGCGGGCGTTCGCGCTCTACGTCGCCGCGTACTGCGCGGGCCGGTTCTGGATCGAGTACATGCGCGTCGACGACGCCCACCACATCCTGGGCCTGAGGCTGAACAACTGGACCGCGCTCTTCGTGTTCCTGCTCGCCGTGGTCTACATCGTGCTCTCGGCGCGGACGCGTCCGGGCCGGGAACCCGTGGTCGAGCCGGGCGCGCCGGCCCCCGACGGCGACGCCGGGGACGACGCGGACGCCGGCTCCGAGGCTGCCGGGGGCGGCAAGGAGGCCGGTGACGCCGGTGACGCCGGCACCGTGGAGGACGAGAAGGACAAGAAGGACAAGAAGGACGTGAAGGAAGAGAAGGACGTGAAGGGGCTGAAGGACGGGGCAGACTCGGCCAAGAAGGGCTGACGGCCCGCCGCCGTATGTCGCCGAGGGCGCCCGGGACCGGCCGGGCGCCCTCGGCGTGTGTCAGGACAGGGTGGGCCGCCGGGCCAGTGACAGGGTGCGCTGCGCCGTCGCCACCACCGCCGCGTCGACGAACCGTCCGTCCGGCAGTGCCAGCGCGCCCGGCTGCGCGGTGGCCGCCTTGACGATCGTCTCCGCCTCCTCCAGCTCCCGCTCGGTCGGCAGATACGCCCGCTCGATGATCGGCAGCTGACGGGGGTGGATCGCGGCCCGCCCGAGGAACCCCAGGGCGCGGCCGTGGGCACAGGACGCCGCCAGGCCCTCCAGGTCCCGGGTGTCCGGATGCACCGTCTGCGACGGCGGCGCCAGGCCCGCCGCCCGCGCGGCCACGACCACGCGCGAGCGCGACCAGTCCAGACCCGTGTCGCCGCGTACGCCCAGGTCGGCGCGGAGATCGGCCTCGCCGAGGGCGACGCCGCGCAGTGCCGGGTGGGCCGCGGCGATCCGGTACGCCCGCTCCACGCCGAGGGCCGTCTCCAGGAGCGCGTACAGGGGCGGGCCGCCGGTGGCCGCCGCGACGCCCGTGATCTGCTCCGGGGACGTCACCTTGGGCAGCCGCAGCCCGGACAGTCCCGGCAGCGCGGCCAGCGCCGTCAGGTCCGCCTCGGCGAGCGGACCGTCCAGGGCGTTCACGCGGACGTGGACCGGCACCGGCTGCGGCTCGGTGAGCAGCTCGGCGGTGGCCTTCCGGGCGTACTCCTTGCGGTCCGGGGCGACCGCGTCCTCCAGGTCGATCACCACGACGTCGGCACCGGCGGCCAGCGCCTTGGCGACCACCCGGGGCCGGTCGCCGGGGGCGTACAACCAGGTCAGCGGAGGTGCGGTCATACGACGCCCGCCTCACGCAGCTCCTTCACATCCGCCGGGGACAGGCCCAGCTCGGTCAGCACCTCCTCGGTGTCCGCGCCGTGCGGACGGCCCGCCCAGCGGATCGCGCCGGGGGTCGCGGAGAGCCGGAAGAGGACGTTCTGCATGCGCAGCGGGCCCAGCTCGGGATCGTCGACGGTGGTGACGGTGTCGAGGGCCTGGTACTGCGGGTCGGCCATCACGTCCCGTACGTCCTGGACCGGCGCGACGGCGGCCTCGGCCTTCTCGAACTCGGCGAGTACGTCGGCGCGGCCGTGCCGGGCGATCCACTCGCCGACCGCCGCGTCGAGCACGTCGGCGTGCCGGGCCCGGTCCGCGCCCGTGGCGAACCAGGGCTCGTCGATCAGCTCCGGGCGGCCCACCAGGCGCAGCACGCGCTCGGCGACCGACTGGGCCGAGGTGGAGACGGCGACCCAGGTGCCGTCGGCGGTGCGGTACGTGTTGCGCGGGGCGTTGTTCTGGGAGCGGTTGCCGGTGCGGGGCTGGACGTGGCCGAGCTGGTCGTACCAGGTCGGCTGCGGGCCCAGCACGGTCAGGATCGGCTCGATGATCGCCATGTCCACGACCTGGCCCTCGCCGGTGCGGTCCCGGGCGGCCAGCGCGGTCATCACGGCGTACGCCGTCGCCAGTGCGGCGATCGAGTCCGCGAGGCCGAACGGCGGCAGCGTCGGGGGCGCGTCCGGCTCCCCGGTCATCGCGGCGAAGCCGCTCATGGCCTCGGCGAGCGTGCCGAAGCCCGGGCGGCGCGCGTACGGGCCGAACTGGCCGAAGCCGGTGACCCGGGTGAGGACCAGGCGCGGGTTGACGGCGGACAGCTCGTCCCAGCCCAGGTCCCACTTCTCCAGGGTGCCGGGGCGGAAGTTCTCGACGACGACGTCGGCGGTCGCGGCGAGGCGGAGCAGGGTGGTGCGGCCGGCGGGCTTGGACAGGTCCAGGGTGATCGTGCGCTTGTTGCGGCCCAGCAGCTTCCACCACAGGCCGATGCCGTCCTTGGACGGGCCGTGGCCCCGGGAGGGGTCGGGCCGGTCGGGGTGTTCGACCTTGACCACCTCGGCGCCGAAGTCGCCGAGCATGGTGGCGGCCAGCGGGCCCGCGAAGAGGGTGGCGAGGTCGAGGACCCGCAGCCCGGCCAGCGGAGCGGCCGAGGCGGCGGGGGCAGGGGTCACGAGGGGCTGGGGCATGGGCGGGCGGCCTCCCTGTGGGTGAGGTGGGCGAGGGTGTCGAAGCCGGTGCCGTCGAAGTCGCCGATCGAGGTGGCCAGGCGGTTCTTCAGCGGCGCCGTCCAGTGCTCGGGCAGCGCGGCGGGAGATCCGGCGAGCAGACCGGCGACGCTGCCGGTGGTGGCGCCGTTGGAGTCGGTGTCCCAGCCTCCCGAGACCGCGCGGGAGACCGAGCCGGTGAAGTCGCCGTCCGCGTGGGTGAGGGCGGCGGCGATCAGAGCGGTGTTGGGAACGGCGTGGACCCAGTGGTGGGTGGGGGAGTGGCGGGCGTGGAGCGCGTCCACGACCGAGTCGAAGTCGGCGTGCGTCTCGGCCAGGCGGACGGCATGCCGGACGGCCTCGGCGAGGCGGGAGCCGGGCGGTACGACCGCGAGACCGGCGCGCAGACAGGCGTGGACGTCGTGCGTGCCGGTGGCGGCGGTGGCGATGACGGCCGCCGCGAACATGGCCGCGTAGACGCCGTTGGCGGTGTGGGTGAGGGTCGCGTCGCGGTGTGCCTGTTCGGCGGCCGCGGCCGGGGCGCCGGGGTTGGTCCAGCCGTGCACGTCGGCGCGGATCAGGGCGCCGATCCACTCGCGGAAGGGGTTGCGGTGGCGGGCGGTGTGCGGGGGTTCGAGGCCGGTGAGGAGATTGCGGTAGGCGATGCGCTCGGCGGTGAAGGCGCGGCCGGCGGGGAGCTCGTCGAGCCAGACGCGGGCCACGTCGGCGGTGGTGAAGGCCCTGCCGTGGCGCTGGAGCAGCAGGAGGCCGAGGACGGGGTAGTCGAGGTCGTCGTCCTCGGGCATGCCGTCGATGTTCTCGGCGAGGGAGGTGGGCGCGGAGCGGCGGTTCCAGGGGTACCTGGCGGTGAGGTCCGCCGGGAGGCCGCGGGCGGTGAAGTAGGTGGTCGGGGGCCAGTTGCCGGTGGCCCGGGCGAGGAGGCGGATGCCGGTCAGGGGAAGCTTCTCGACGGGCTTGCCCAGGAGGCAGCCGACGGCCCGGCCGAGCCAGGCGGCTTCCAGGCGGGCCGGGGAAACGGCCGCGGGGCGGGGTGCGGGCCAGTCGGGACACAGGGGTCTGATGCGGTCGAGCTCCGTCGGTTCGGCTTCCGCCAAGGCGCTGGGCAGGGCGGCCAGTTCGTCCAGCAGGTCGTCCGCCAGGAGGCGGAGGCCGGGGGAGCCCGGCTGCGCGGACGCGCCCGCTCGGGCGGGGGCGTCCGAGCCGCCCGCGGCTCTCCAGCGGGCCGCGACCGCCGACGGGTCGCGGCCGTCCTGCGCCGCCTGGCGCAGTTCGTGGCCGATCAGGTCCTCGGGCTGGACCCAGGTCAGCCGGAGCATCCCGCGCCTCCGATCGCGGCGAACGCCCGCTCGTGGACACGGCGCCGCTCCACGTCGCGCTCGAAGACCTCCCGGGCCACGGTGGTGAGCGCCGCGGCCGGTTCCCACAGGTCGAGGCGGCTCGCCTCCGCGACCTGCTTCGCCCAGTCCTCCGGGACCGGTGAGCCCAGCGCACCGGCCAGCGCGCCCGCCATCGTGGCGATGGAGTCGCAGTCGCGGCCGTAGTTCACCGAGCCGAGCACCGCGTGCCGGTAGTCGCCGCCGGAGACGAGCAGCATGCCGAGGGCGACGGGCAGTTCCTCGATCGCGTGCAGGCGGGACGGGCGGCGGGCGCCGAGCGAGGGCGCGCGATAGTCGGGGCCCACGGTGTCGTACGGTGCCACCGCCTCCCGCAGCGGCACGAGCGCCGACTCGAAGTCCGAGTAGCGGGAGGCCGCTTCGCAGACCGCCTCGATCGCCGCCCGGGTGCCGTCCTTCGCCAGGGCCAGGCACGCCGCCACCACCGAGTCCGGCGTCGCCCCGGGCACGCACGCCGCGGCCACCGCCGCCGCGAGGACACCGGCCGCCTCACGGCCGTACGACGACTGGTGCGCGCCCGCGACGTCCAGTGCCTCGGCGTAGGCGCCCGCCGGGTTGGCCGCGTTGACCAGGCCGACGGGCGCCGTGTACATCGCGGCGCCGCAGTTGACGATGTTGCCGGTGCCCGCCTCGCGCGGGTCGGCGTGACCGTAGTGGATCCTCGCCACCAGCCACTTCTCCGCCAGGAAGATCCGCTGGAGGGGAAGTGCCGCTGCCTCCAGTTCCGGGATCCAGCGCGGGGTGGTCATCAGGTCCGGCACCAGGTGCTCGGCGACCGCGTAGGCGTCGAGGTGGTCGCGGACGGTGCCGTACACCCGTACCAGCGCGTGGGTCATCAAGGTGTCGTCGGTGACGTGGCCGTCGCCCTTGTGGTACGGCGCGATGGGGCGTGCGGTGCGCCAGGCCTCGCCGTTCCAGGGGCCGACGACGCCGTGGACGCGGCCGCCGTGGCGTTCGAGGATCTGCTCGGGGGAGTAGCCCTCGACCGGGCCGCCTAGCGCGTCACCGACGGCCGCGCCGACGAGGGCGCCGGTGACGCGTTCCTCCAGGGTCGCCGTGCCGTTTTCCGCCGTGCCGGTTGTCCTCATGTCGCGAGTCGCCCTTCTTTCGCTTCTTGCCCTTCTTGTCCTTCTCGGTCTTCTCGGCCTTCTGGGTCTTCTTCTCGTCGGGAAGGCTGCGTGGCGTGCAGGAGTCCGGCGAGTTCGACCAGGTCGGTACCGGTGAGGCGGGGGAGCACGCAGCCGGGGAGGGTGCGGCAGGTCTCCCGCCAGGACGCGGGGATCGCCATGCCGCCGCCCAGCGCGCCGGTGAGCGCGCCGGCCAGCGCGGGAGCGGAGTCCGCGACCCTGGAGAGACAGGCGGCGGCCGGTACCGCCTCCGCGATGCGGCCCCGGGCGGCGGTGGCCAGGGCCAGGGCGACCGGGACGGTTTCGGCGGCGGCGATGCCGTAGCTGTACACATGGTCGACGATCTGGTGCTCCAGCAGCGGGACGAGGGCGAAGGTGCTCTCGGCGTCCGCGGCCAGGGCCAGTGCCTGCCGGGCGTTGCGGCCGATCTCCGTCTCCTCGGGGAGCTCGGCGAGCGCGGCCGTCACACAGGTGCGTACACCGGCGCCGTCGAGGGCGCACGCCACTGCCGCCGCCATGGCCCGGGCGCCGTGTACGCCGTCGCCGTCCTGGGTGTAGCGGGCGTCGAACTCGGCCAGGTCGGCGGCGAGTCGCGGGTCGCCGGGGTGGGCGACGGCGAGAACGCAGGCCCGGACGCAGGCGGCGTCGTCGAAGTAGTGCGGGTTGTCGTGGCCGGTGGCGGGCGGGCGCAGGCCGGTGGCGAGGTTGCCGAGCCCGGCCCGTACCGAGATGCGGGCCCGCAGCGGCAGTACCGCCGACTCGGTCTCCGGGGCGCGCTCCGTCGCCGCGGCCACCTCGCTGGCGACGGCGTTCCAGGTCAGGTCGATCGCCGCCCGCATCCGGCGTTCCCGGCCGAGCTCCCCGAGCACGCTGCCGTCCCCGGCCCGCAGCACCGCCTCCGCGGCGAACGCGGCCCACTCGGCGTCGTCGGAGGGGCCGAGGCGCAGCGGCTCCGGGGGCTGGTTCAGGGCGATGGGGACGGGGAGGGTGGTGGTGGCGTTCTGCTCGGCGAAGGTGTCCAGCTCGCGGGTGAGGCGGCGCGTCCACTCGGGCATCCGGGCGGCCCGGTGCCGGGCGGCGGGCCAGCCGGCGGCGTCCCCCGCGGCGAGGCCGAGGAGAAGCCCTTCGATGCGATCGGGCCGCGTCACCGTGTGGAGCGGTGCGGTGGTCTCGGTCCCGGGTGTGGTGTGGAGCGGTGCGGTGGTCTCGGTCCCGGGTGGGGTGTGGGGCGGTGTGGTGGTGTCGGTCCCGGGTGTGGTGTGGGGCGGTGCGGTGGTGTCGGTCCCCGGCGCGGTGGCTTCGCTCCCCGGCCGGTGCCCGCTCCCGGCGGACGGGGCCTCCTCCGGTGCGCCGGGCGGGGCGACGTACGCGGTGGTGACCGGTTCCTCACCGCCGGGACGTGCCCTGCTCACGGTGCCACCCCCGCCGCCATGTCGTCGTCCGGCACCGGCTCGCGCCCTGCACGCCCTGCGGTGCTCGCCTCCGGGTCGGTCGGGCCGGGCTGCGCCGGGTGTCGGCCCGCTGCCGCCGGGGCGTCTGCGTGTACCGAGTCGCTGCGCCGTGTGAGCGCGCGGTGCGGGCCCTGGTGCGTGTGCCCGTCGCCCGGTACCGGAGCGAGTCGACCGCCCGGTGCGGGCCCTGGCTCGTGCCCCGGCGTGGGCCCCGGCCCGGCGGGGACCGTGTCGGCGGGGTACGGCACGGGACCGGTGTGCCGTGTGGTGGGTTCGGCCGGGGGCGGGGCGACGCCCCGGTGCGGGGGCTCGTCCTGTGGGATCTCCCCGGGCCGGGTGGTGTCCGCGCGGTCCTTCGAGGGCTCCGTGCCCCCCGTCAGGAGGTCGGCCACCTCGAGCACGTGGTGGCCGGCCATCGCCGGGAGGCAGCTGCCGCGGGCCGGGCCGATGGCCGACGCCCACTCGGCCGGGATGGCGGCGGCCCCCTGGGTCGCGCCGGCCAGGGCACCGGCGACCGCCGCCGTGGTGTCGGCGTCGCGGCCCATGTTGACGGCCGTCAGCACGGCGTCCGTGAAGTCGCCGTCGGCCGCCGCGTACGCGCCGAAGGCGAGGGCGACCGCCTCGGGTGCCAGGTCGGTCCAGGGGTAGCCGCCGATGACCACCGCGGAGCGGACGGCGCGTTCCCCGAGGTGGGACGCGTTCATCGCGCGGCGCAGACAGCGAGCCGTCCAGGAGTCGTCCGGGACGACGGCCAGCGCGGAGGCCACGACCGCGACGGTCGGCGCCCCCGCCATCGCCGCCGCGACACCCGCCGCCACCGCCTGGCCGCCGTAGATGCCCTCGCCCTCGTGGCTGACCGAGCCGTCGATCGCCACCAGCCGGGCCGCCTCGGCGGGACGGCCCGCGGCGAAGACGCCGTAGGGCGCGGCCCGCATGGCCAGCCCGTCGCTCCAGGCATGGCGGTGCTGGGCCGAGATGGGGGCGGCCAGGCCCCGGCGCAGGTTCTCCAGGGTGCCGCGTTCGCTGAAACCCGCGCCCCGGAACGGGCCCTCCTCACGGTCCGCGATCCACTCGTGCCAGGCCGTCTCCACATCGGCCGGGGTCAGCGCGGAGCCGTACCGGGCCAGCAGCAGGCCAGAGAAGATCGCGTACTCGGTGTCGTCGGTGCCGGCCGGCTTCTCGGCCACGTACCCCGTGATGCGGCCCCAGCGGGCGCGGATCTCGGAGGGCTTCATGTTCTCGGCCGGCGCCCCGAGGGCGTCACCGACGGCCAGTCCCAGCAGCGCGCCCCGGGCCCGTTCGCGGAGCCCGACGGCGTCCCCGTGCGCGGCGGCCGGGGGAATGCAGGCGGTGGATGCCATGCGGCCTCTCCTCTCCCTTTGCGCATCTGTCCCCGGTGCGGTGCGGCGCGCAGCCTCACAGGGCTCAGCGTCACCCGGTCGACATCTGCGCGGGCATGATCACGAATGAGCACAGGAGGGTAAACCCGCAGGTAAGCCCAGCCTTTCCTTGCTGGCGAGGCGGAAATGACCGACGTAGATTGGGTGTTGTCGAGAAGTAGAAACTGTCCAAACTGGCTCCGAAATCAATCTCCCGGGGGACCCTCATGGCCATCATCGAGACCGAGGCGCCGCTGCACGAGGCGCACCGCGACAACCACACGCACCGCGACGTGAACGGCGGCTGGCTGCGCCCCGCAGTCTTCGGCGCGATGGACGGACTGGTCTCCAACCTCGCCCTGATGACCGGTGTCGCCGGCGGCACGGCGAGTCAGCAGACCGTGGTGATCAGCGGGCTCGCCGGTCTCGCCGCCGGCGCCTTCTCCATGGCCGCCGGCGAGTACACCTCCGTCGCCTCGCAGCGCGAGCTGGTCGAGGCCGAGCTGGACGTGGAGCGACGGGAGCTGAGGAAGCACCCGGCGGACGAGGAGGCCGAGCTGGCCGCGCTCTACGAGGCGCGGGGCGTCGAGCCGAAGCTCGCGCGTGAGGTGGCCCGGCAGCTGTCCCGCGACCCCGAGCAGGCGCTGGAGATACACGCCCGTGAGGAGCTGGGCATCGATCCCGGTGACCTGCCCTCACCGACGGTCGCGGCCGTGTCGTCCTTCGGTTCCTTCGCGCTGGGCGCCCTGCTCCCCGTGGCGCCCTTCCTGCTGGGTGCCGGTGCGCTGTGGCCCGCGGTCGTGCTCGCGCTGGCCGGGCTCTTCCTGTGCGGCGCGGTGGTGGCCAAGGTGACGGCACGCAGCTGGTGGTACAGCGGGCTGCGGCAGCTCGCCCTCGGCGGTGCGGCGGCCGGTGTGACGTACGCCCTGGGCAGCCTGTTCGGAACGGCCGTAGGATAGTCCGGCTCGAACTTATGCGGCAGCACGCATAAGTAGCCGTTACTCGCTGGTTTCGAGTGCGTAATCTCCGGGCATGAGCCGTAAGCGCTGCGGGCAATGACGCCTGCCGCGCACCCGCGGGGCGAGCGACGGTGCTCCCTCCGCGCCTTCGGGCCGACGGGCATCGATCTGTCCGCTTCGGCCTCCATAGCCTCCACCGCCGGGCGCGGTACCCCCGCCGCGAACCGCTCGGCGTCCGCATGTTGGAACGGATTATCCCGCTTCCCGAGAAACGCTCCATCATGTAGCCTGCACCAAATTTTGCACTCACGCAGAGGGCCAACGTCGTCCCTCGGCAGCCGCACATGCCAGATGACGACGACGGGAGAGCCGATGCGTACGCCGCGCCAGCCGTCCCAGCACTCCGCGAATGGCCAGAACCGGTCCTTCATGGATGCTCGCCCTGCCGCGCAGGGTATGTACGACCCCCGCAACGAGCACGACGCCTGCGGCGTCGGTTTCGTCGCCACTCTCACCGGCGAGGCGTCCCACACCCTGGTCGACCAGGCACTCACCGTGCTGCGCAACCTGGAGCACCGCGGTGCCACCGGCTCCGAGCCCGACTCGGGCGACGGCGCGGGCATCCTCTCCCAGGTGCCGGACGCCTTCTTCCGCGAGGTGGCCGGATTCGAGCTGCCCGAGGCCGGGGCGTACGCCGTCGGTATCGCCTTCCTGCCGGGGGACGGCACCGAGGACGTCGTCTCGCAGATCGAGACGATCGCGACCGAGGAGGGCCTCACCGTCCTCGGCTGGCGCGAGGTCCCGGTCGCCCCGGAGATGCTGGGCACCACGGCCCGTTCGACGATGCCGGTCTTCCGCCAGATCTTCGTGGCCGACGGGGAGTCGCGGGGCATCGCCCTCGACCGCCGCGCCTTCGCGCTGCGCAAGCGCGCCGAGCGCGAGGCCGGCGTCTACTTCCCGTCGCTGTCCGCGCGGACGATCGTCTACAAGGGCATGCTGACCACCGGCCAGCTGGAGCCCTTCTTCCCCGATCTGTCCGACCGCCGCTTCGCCTCCGCGATCGCGCTCGTGCACTCCCGGTTCTCGACGAACACCTTCCCGGCCTGGCCGCTCGCCCACCCGTACCGCTTCGTCGCGCACAACGGCGAGATCAACACGGTCAAGGGCAACCGCAACTGGATGGTCGCCCGCGAGTCCCAGCTCGTCTCCGACGTCTTCGGATCGTCCTCCGACCTGGACCGGATCTTCCCGATCTGTACGCCGGACGCCTCCGACTCCGCCTCCTTCGACGAGGTCCTCGAACTGCTGCACCTCGGCGGGCGCTCGCTGCCGCACTCCGTGCTGATGATGATCCCGGAGGCGTGGGAGAACCACGACTCGATGGACGCGGCCCGGCGCGCCTTCTACCAGTTCCACTCCACGATGATGGAGCCCTGGGACGGACCCGCCTGCGTCACCTTCACCGACGGCACCCAGGTCGGCGCCGTCCTCGACCGCAACGGCCTGCGCCCCGGCCGCTACTGGGTCACCGACGACGGACTCGTCGTCCTCGGCTCCGAGGTCGGCGTCCTGGACATCGACCCCGCGAAGGTCGTCCGCAAGGGCCGCCTGCAGCCCGGCCGCATGTTCCTCGTGGACACCGCCGAGCACCGCATCATCGAGGACGACGAGATCAAGGCCCAGCTCGCGGCGGAGCAGCCGTACGCCGAGTGGATCGAGGCCGGCGAGATCGAACTGTCCGACCTGCCCGAGCGCGAGCACATCGTGCACACCCACGCCTCGGTCACCCGCCGCCAGCAGACCTTCGGATACACCGAGGAGGAGCTGCGCGTCATCCTCGCGCCGATGGCCAAGGCCGGCGCCGAGCCGATCGGCTCCATGGGCACCGACTCGCCGATCGCGGCGCTCTCCGACCGCCCCCGGCTGCTCTTCGACTACTTCACCCAGCTCTTCGCGCAGGTCACCAATCCGCCGCTGGACGCGATCCGCGAGGAACTGGTCACCTCCCTGCGCTCCTCGCTCGGCCCGCAGGGCAACCTGCTCGAGCCCTCGGCCGCGTCCTGCCGCAGCGTCCTGCTGCCCTTCCCGGTGATCGACAACGACGAGCTGGCCAAGCTCATCCACATCAACGCCGACGGCGACATGCCCGGCTTCAAGGCCGCGACCCTCTCCGGTCTCTACCGGGTGCACGGCGGCGGTGACGCGCTGGCCGCGCGCATAGAGGAGATCTGCGCCGAGGCCGACGCCGCGATCGAGAACGGCGCCCGGCTGATCGTCCTCTCCGACCGCCACTCGGACGCCGAGCACGCCCCGATCCCGTCGCTGCTGCTCACCGCGGCCGTCCACCACCACCTCATCGGCACCAAGCAGCGCACCCAGGTGGGCCTGCTGGTCGAGGCCGGCGACGTCCGCGAGGTGCACCACGTCGCGCTGCTCATCGGCTACGGCGCCGCGGCGGTCAACCCGTACCTGGCCATGGAGTCCGTCGAGGACCTGGTCCGCGCGGGCACCTTCCTGCAGGCCGTCGACGGCGAGCCCGAGCAGGCCATCCGCAACCTGATCTACGCCCTCGGCAAGGGCGTCCTCAAGGTCATGTCCAAGATGGGCATCTCCACCGTCGCCTCCTACCGCGGCGCCCAGGTCTTCGAGGCCGTCGGCCTCGACGAGGCCTTCGTCGCCAAGTACTTCAACGGCACCGCCACCAAGATCGGCGGCGTCGGCATCGACGTGATCGCCGAGGAGGTCGCCGCCCGCCACGCCAAGGCCTACCCGGCCAGCGGCATCGCGCCCGCCCACCGGGCGCTGGACATCGGCGGCGAGTACCAGTGGCGCCGCGAGGGCGAGCCGCACCTGTTCGACCCGGAGACGGTCTTCCGCCTCCAGCACTCCACCCGCTCCGGCGAGTACGACATCTTCAAGAAGTACACCGAGCGCGTGAACGAGCAGTCCGAGCGGCTCATGACGCTCCGCGGGCTCTTCGGCTTCAAGGCCGGAGCCGACGGCCGGCAGCCGATCCCCATCGACGAGGTCGAGCCCGTCTCCGAGATCGTCAAGCGCTTCTCCACCGGCGCCATGTCGTACGGCTCCATCTCCCAGGAGGCGCACGAGACCCTCGCCATCGCCATGAACCAGCTGGGCGGCAAGTCCAACACCGGTGAGGGCGGCGAGGACCCGGAGCGCCTGTACGACCCGGCGCGGCGTTCGTCGATCAAGCAGGTCGCCTCCGGCCGCTTCGGCGTCACCAGCGAGTACCTGGTCAACGCCGACGACATCCAGATCAAGATGGCCCAGGGCGCCAAGCCCGGCGAGGGCGGCCAGCTGCCCGGCCACAAGGTGTACCCCTGGGTCGCCAAGACCCGGCACAGCACTCCGGGCGTCGGCCTGATCTCCCCGCCGCCGCACCACGACATCTACTCCATCGAGGACCTGGCCCAGCTGATCCACGACCTGAAGAACGCGAACCCGCAGGCGCGGATTCACGTCAAGCTGGTCTCCGAGGTCGGCGTCGGCACGGTCGCGGCGGGTGTGTCCAAGGCGCACGCGGACGTCGTCCTCATCTCCGGCCACGACGGCGGCACCGGCGCCTCCCCGCTCACGTCGCTCAAGCACGCGGGCGGTCCCTGGGAGCTGGGCCTCGCCGAGACCCAGCAGACCCTGCTGCTCAACGGCCTGCGCGACCGGATCGTCGTCCAGACCGACGGGCAGCTCAAGACCGGGCGGGACGTCGTCATCGCGGCCCTGCTCGGCGCCGAGGAGTTCGGTTTCGCGACCGCGCCGCTCGTCGTCTCCGGCTGCGTCATGATGCGCGTCTGCCACCTGGACACCTGCCCGGTCGGCATCGCCACCCAGAACCCGGTGCTGCGCGACCGGTTCTCCGGCAAGGCCGAGTACATCGTGAACTTCTTCCGGTTCATCGCCGAGGAGGTCCGCGAGATCCTCGCCGAGCTGGGCTTCCGCTCCATCGAGGAGGCCGTCGGCCACGCCGAGACCCTCGACGTCACCCGCGCCGTCGACCACTGGAAGGCACAGGGCCTCGACCTGGAGCCGCTGTTCCACGTGCCCGCGCTGCCCGAGGGCGCGGTGCGCCACCAGGCCGTCGGCCAGGACCACGGCCTGGAGAAGGCGCTCGACAACCAGCTGATCAAGCTCGCGTCGGACGCGCTGGCCGCCTCCGAGGCCACCGACGCCGCGCCGGTGCGCGCCCAGGTCGCGATCCGCAACATCAACCGCACGGTCGGCACCATGCTCGGCCACGAGGTGACCAAGAAGTTCGGTGGCGCGGGCCTGCCCGACGACACCGTCGACATCACCTTCACCGGCTCCGCCGGCCAGTCCTTCGGTGCCTTCGTCCCGCGCGGCATCACGCTGCGCCTGGAGGGCGACGCCAACGACTACGTCGGCAAGGGTCTCTCCGGCGGCCGCATCGTCGTCCGCCCCGACCGGGGCGCCGACCACCTCGCCGAGTACTCCACCATCGCCGGCAACACCATCGGCTACGGTGCCACCGGCGGCGAGATGTTCCTGCGCGGCAAGGTCGGCGAGCGCTTCTGCGTCCGCAACTCCGGCGCGCTGGTCGTCTCCGAGGGCGTGGGCGACCACGGCTGCGAGTACATGACCGGCGGCCACGCGGTCGTCCTCGGCGAGACCGGGCGCAACTTCGCGGCCGGCATGTCCGGCGGCATCGCGTACGTCGTCGACCTGCGCCGCGACAACGTCAACGCCGGCAACGTCGGCGCGATCGAGGCCCTCGACGACGCCGACAAGCAGTGGCTGCACGACGTGGTGCGCCGGCACCGGGAGGAGACGGGCTCGACCGTCGCCGAGAAGCTGCTCGCCGAGTGGCCCGCCGCCGTGGAGCGCTTCAGCAAGATCATCCCCAGTACGTACAAGGCAGTGCTCGCCGCCAAGGACGCCGCCGAGCGAGCCGGTCTCTCCGAGACCGAGACCACCGAGAAGATGATGGAGGCGGCGACCAATGGCTGATCCCAAGGGCTTCCTGAACCACGGGCGCGAGGTCGCCAAGACCCGCCCCGTCGAGGAGCGCGTCAAGGACTGGAACGAGGTCTACGTCCCCGGCTCCCTGCTGCCGATCATCAGCAAGCAGGCCAGCCGGTGCATGGACTGCGGAATCCCGTTCTGCCACAACGGCTGCCCGCTCGGGAACCTGATCCCCGAGTGGAACGATTACGCCTACCGCGAGGACTGGCAGGCCGCGCAGGAGCGCCTGCACGCCACCAACAACTTCCCGGAGTTCACCGGCCGCCTGTGCCCGGCTCCGTGCGAGTCGGCGTGCGTGCTCGGCATCAACCAGCCGCCGGTCACCATCAAGAACGTCGAGGTCTCGATCATCGACAAGGCGTGGGAGACCGGGGACGTCGCCCCGCAGATCCCCGAGCGCCTGTCGGGCAAGACCGTCGCCGTCATCGGCTCGGGCCCGGCGGGCCTGGCCGCGGCCCAGCAGCTCACCCGGGCCGGACACACCGTCGCCGTCTACGAGCGCGCGGACCGCATCGGAGGCCTCCTCCGCTACGGCATCCCCGAGTTCAAGATGGAGAAGCGGCACATCAACCGCCGTATCGAGCAGATGCGCGCGGAGGGCACCCGCTTCCGCACCGGCGTCGAGATCGGCCGCGACCTCAAGGCCGGCGACCTCAAGAAGCGCTACGACGCCGTGGTCATCGCCGCCGGTTCCACCACCGCCCGCGACCTGCCGGTCCCCGGCCGCGAGCTGAACGGCATCCACCAGGCGATGGAGTACCTGCCCCTGGCCAACAAGGTCCAGGAGGGCGACTACGTGGCGCCCCCGATCTCCGCCGAGGGCAAGCACGTCGTCGTCATCGGCGGCGGCGACACCGGCGCCGACTGCGTGGGCACCGCCCACCGCCAGGGCGCGGCCTCCGTCACCCAGCTGGAGATCATGCCCCGGCCGGGCGAGGAGCGGGACGCGGTGCGCCAGCCGTGGCCGACCTTCCCGATGCTCTACAAGGTCACCTCGGCCCACGAGGAGGGCGGCGAGCGGGTCTACGCCGTCTCCACCACCCACTTCGAGGGCGACGAGGACGGCAACGTCCAGTGGCTGCACATGAGCGAGGTCGAGTTCGTCGACGGCAAGCTCACCCCGAAGCCGGGCACCGAGCGCAAGATCCCGGCCCAGCTGGTCACCCTCGCCATGGGCTTCACCGGCACCGACCGGGAGAACGGGCTGGTGGACCAGTTCGGCCTGGAGCTCGACGCACGGGGTAACATCGCCCGGGACGCCGACTTCCAGACCAACGTGCCGGGTGTGTTCGTCGCCGGTGACGCCGGCCGCGGCCAGTCGCTCATCGTCTGGGCGATCGCGGAGGGCCGCTCGGCCGCCCGCGGCGCCGACAGCTTCCTGACCGGAGCCAGCGAACTGCCGGCCCCGATCCGGCCGACGGACCGCGCCCTCGCGGTCTGACGGACGGACAACCGAAGAACGTCCCGCACAAAGGCGTGCGGAACACTGATGGCGCCTGCCCCGTCCCCGACCGGACAAAGGGCAGGCGCCGTCGCATGCGCGCCTACGGCAGCCGGTAGGTCTCCCCGTACATCTCCCACACCAGAGGCGTGTCGAGCCTCATGTTCCCGGCCTCCAGGAACCGGCGCTGCGCCGTGTCCACTCGCGAGGTGTCGATACCCGGACGCTTCGCCCTCATGGCCTCCCGGCGCACGTCCAGGAAGGCATCCAGGTAGGCCTTCTCGGAGCCGCCCTGCCCCGGCGTCTTCGCCTTGCGCATGGCCTGCTCGCGCAGCCCGTAGAAGCCCTCGGCGTCCGTGTCGGGGCCGTGGAAGACCATCGCGTCGAAGTACACGAACTGGCCCAGCGTGCCGAGGCCGTCCAGCTTGGCCAGGCGGACGGCCGGTTCGAAGTAGACGCGGTCGCGCTCCTCCTCCTGGGCCTCGCGGAACGCCGGGAGCTCCGCCTCCGCCTGCCAGGCGGCCGTGAAGCCCGGGTCCAGCCCCTCGTGGGAGTCGCTGCCGTCGACCTCGCGCAGAGCGGGCAGGTACTTCGCCAGGCCGTTGCCCGGATGGGCCTCGGTGTAGCGCTCGACCAGGTTGAGCAGATCGTGGGTGCCGGAGCAGAAGCCGATGATGCCCGCCGTGTAACCGCACCCGTCGCCCAGATCCTCGATGGCGCCGTACGAGGTGCGCCACTTCGTGGTCGAGTTCTCGGCGCTGGACACCAGCTGCTGGGCCAGCTCCTTCTTCGCGGGGGCGGCGAGCCCCGGCGGCAGGCCGGCGATCAGCGCGTCGTCCGCCTCCCGCTCCTGCTCGGCCCGGCTCTTGGCGTCCTCACGGGACGACTGGGTGGTGGCCGCGGGCGGCGTCACGGGGGCGTCGGCCGAGTCCGTCGGCATCACGAAGTACACCCCCGTGGCGATCACGGGAACGGCCGCGAGGAGCAGCACACCGGCACGTTTCACTGGGGGATCCCTCCACCTGACATCTCCGACACCTTGACCGCCGCCGTCACCGCCAGCAGCACCACCAGCCCCGCGCAGGCACCCGCCTGCACCGCCACCCGGCGCCCGTCCCGGGGCGCGTACGCGTACGCCGACGCCACCACACCGCCCGCCAGCAGTCCGCCGAGGTGGCCCTGCCAGGAGGTGAGCCCGGCGGAGAGCACCAGCCACAGCAGCAGGAACGCCATGAAGCGGTTGACGGAGGCCATGTCCGCGCCGACCCGGCGGGCCAGCACGTAGTACGCGGCCCCCAGGCCGAAGATCGCGCCGGACGCGCCGACCGAGGGCTGACCGGGGTCGGCGAGCAGCAGTTCGAGTACCGAGCCGCCGAGCGCCGACAGCAAGTAGAGCACGGCATGGCGGATACGGCCGAGCATCGGCTCCACCACACGCCCCAGCTGCCACAGCGCGACCATGTTCATCACGATGTGGAGGATCCCGAACGTGCCCTCGGTCGGCTCCAGGTGCAGGAAGGCACTGGTCAGCATCCGCTCCCACTCGCCGGCGACGACCCCCTCGGCGTGGAAACCGCCGACGTGACCGCTTTGGTAGACGTAGTGGCCGCCGTCCGGGCCGACCAGCCGCGCCCCGACCATCTCGAACCGGTCCACGACCTGCGGACGCACCGACTCCGCCAGGTAGGCCAGGACGTTGAGCCCGATCAGCACGTACGTGACCACGGGCGTCGTCGAGACCCGCCCGCCGACGATCGTCCTGGCCTGCCGTACGGACCGCGCCCCCGCCTTCACGCAGTCGGGGCAGTGGTGCCCCACGGACGCCTCGCGCATGCAGTCGGGACAGATGCGGCGCTCGCAGCGGGTGCAGCGGACATGGCACTCCACCGCGGGATGGCGGTAGCAGGTGGTGACGGTGGACTCGGAATCCACGGCCGGCTCCTCGGGACGGGACGGACGGTGAGCCGGTGGGGACGGCGGCGAACAAAGTAGCGAACGCCGGTGGACGAGCTGAGAGGCGGGGTGCGCCGTGCCGTAACCTCGGCAGCCAGATGCCGTACGTACGGGGTGACGGGGGAGTCCGCATGGCCGCGATCAGTCTCACCAAGGTGCGGGAGACCGCGCCGGCGCTGGTCGATCTCTACAAGAGCGCCGGGGTGTCGCTGACCAAGCACGGGCTGGAGGGGGCCCGGGCGGCGGTCTACCTCGTCGTCGACTACTCCGGGTCGATGAAGCCGTACTACAAGGACGGCAGCGTGCAGGCGCTCGCCGACCGGGTGCTCGGGCTGTCCGCGCACCTCGACGACGACGGCACCGTGCCGGTGGTGTTCTTCTCCACGGACGTCGACGCCGTCACCGAGATCGCGCTCGCCGACCACCGGGGACGGATCGACCGGATCGTGGCCGGCCTCGGGCACATGGGCAAGACCAGCTACCACGTGGCCATGGACGCCGTCATCGACCACTACCTCGACAGCGGCGCCCGCCACCCCGCCCTGGTCGTCTTCCAGACCGACGGCGGCCCCATCAACCGGCTCGCCGCGCAGCGGTACCTGTGCAAGGCGGCACACCTGCCGCTGTTCTGGCAGTTCGTCGGCTTCGGCGACCCGGACAGCCGCCAGTTCGAGTACCTGCGGGGGCTCGACGAACTGGCGGTACCGGAGAAGCGGGTCGTCGACAACGCCGGGTTCTTCCACGTGGGCCGCGACCCGCAGAAGGTGACCGACGCCGAGCTGTACGACCGCCTGGTGGACGAGTTCCCCAGGTGGCTGACGGCCGCACGCGCGCAGGGCATCGTGCGGCCCGCCTGAGACGGCGTCAGTGCGTCAGGGAGTACCCCAGCACCACGCCCGCCGACACCTCCACCATCCCCGGCGCCAGGTCGCCGGCCGAGCTGCCGCCCCCGCCGCCGTGGCCGCGGTACTGGGCGAAGGACTCGGCGTCCACGTCCTGGACGTGCACCACCGGGCCCAGCCGCACGCCCGCCGCCTCCGTGTACACCTCGGCCTTCCGGCGGGCGGCGGCCACGGCCCTGCGGCGGGCCTCGTCGCGCATCGCCGGCTTGTCGTGCACGTCGAACTCGACGCTGTCGATCCGGTGCGCCCCCGCGTCGACCGCGTCCACGATCAGCCGCTGGAGATCGTCCAGCGCCCCGGTCTCCACGGAGTACGAGGCCTGACAGCGGTAGCCGGCGAACGTCCGCTCACCGCCGTAGCCGTTGTACTCCGAGCTGAGCGTGAGCCGGGACCCCGAGACCGAGGTGTCCGGTATCCCGTGGCGGCGCAACACGTCGCGCAGCCGCGCCACGGCCGTGCCCGCCTCCCGGAAGGCCCGGTCCGGCGAGGGCTCCAGCACGTCCACCGCCAGCTTCACCCGCACCAGCTGCGGTTCGACCCGCACACTGCCCGCACCGAACACACTGAGCCCCCAGGGCTCCCTGATCGTCTCCGTCATGCGCGCATTGAAGCACCGTCCGCCCCGTCCGCGTGTCCACTCAGGTGTCGCACTCCAGCACCGTCCGGCACAGCCCGCACCGTGCCCGTACCCGCCCCCGCACCGGCACCCGGATCCGCTGATGACAGGTCGGGCAGGGGAACGAGACCCGCAGCGGTCCACGCTCCTCGGGAGTGAAGGAGTACGGGCCGCCGTCCGTCCGCGGAACGGAGGCGGCGTGCGGGTCCTGGGCGTGGCGGCGGTCCCGGGCGTACCGGCGGCGGCCCGCCCAGCCGGCCGCGGTGAGCGGCGGCTGCTGCTCGTCCCGGCGGGCCCGGGCCATGCCCTTGACGTACGCCGTGTAGGCCTGCGGACTGGTGAACCACACCGACGGGTCCTCCCCGAAGACCAGCGCCCGCTTGGCCAGGACGTAGCCGAACTCCTCCGGTGTCAGATACCCGAGCTTCTGCGACGACGCCGAGTCCTCCCGGTAGGCGTCCAGCAGCAGCCAGCCGGCGCCCAGGTACGCCGCCGCGGTGTCGGTGAGGATCTCGTTGTCCCGGGTGCCGGGGAAGGACAGGTCGAGGCGGTGCAGGTACACGTGCATCACCTCGTGCGCGAGGGCCGCGCCGATGTCCCGGCGGTGGGTGCGGAAGCGGTCGTTCAGCTCGATGAAGTACTCGGGGCCCGCCGCGAGCTCGACGGTCGCCGCGTGCGTCATCTCGCGGAAGGAGACGATCATCCGGGCATCGGGGAGGTGATAGTGACGCACCAGCTCGTGAGCCACCCGCTGTGCGCCCAGATACAGGTCGTCGGTGTCACAGAACGCCACGTCGCCCGGGGCCACGCTGGCCGAGAACGTCCGCACGGTGTCGTACGACAGCCGTCTGTAGAGCGCGGTGACGGCGGCCCGCACCGTCTCCAGGTGCGGGTAACCGTGCTCGACCGGTCCGCCGTTCGCCACGTCTGAACCCCCAAGACGCCTGAACCCTTCTCCCACTGTACGAGGAGCGCCACCGTACGGGGAGCGTCGCACCGCCACCCGCGCCGCCCGGCGGAAACCGTTCGCCCCGCGCTCCGGCCTACGGCACAATCCGGGACCGTGACCAGCGAACAGCGCCCCGCCGCCACCGCCTCCCTGCACGTCGGCGGCGCGGACGACGACCTGGAACAGCGGCTCGACGCCGAGCTGACCGCCTTCAACACCGCGGCCGCCGACGGCGCGCGGACCGAACCCCTCACCGTGCGCGTCACCGACGAGGCGGGCGTCCTGGTCGGCGGCCTCACCGCCTGGACCTGGGGCACTCTCGCCTCCGTGGACATGCTGTGGGTGCGCGAGGACCGGCGGCAGGCCGGCTGGGGGAGCCGGCTGATGCGGGCGGCGGAGGAGGAGGCCGTCCGGCGCGGCTGCACCGACATGATCGTGTCCACCTACAGCTTCCAGGCGCCCGGCTTCTACCCGACGCTCGGCTTCCGCGAGCGGGGCCGTATCGAGGGCGTGCCCGGCGGACACGAGGACGTGTACTTCCACAAGCGCATCGGCGCCGGCGGCACCGGCGGGCTTCTCGGGGCCTGAGACGGACTGCGGCGGCCCGGCGTCCGCCCGTAGGGTTGGCGCTCATGACCACCAGCAACGCCGGAACCGGTGCCGTCGACCCCGCCGTCCGCGAAGAGCTGGCCCGGCTGCGGGACAGCATCGACAACATCGACGCGGCCGTCGTCCACATGCTCGCCGAGCGCTTCAAGTGCACCCAGCAGGTCGGCCACCTCAAAGCCGGGCACCAGCTGCCGCCCGCCGATCCGGCCCGTGAGGCCAAGCAGATCGCCCGGCTGCGCGCCCTCGCCGAAAGTGCCAAGCTGGACCCGGCGTTCGCCGAGAAGTTCCTGAACTTCATCATCGCCGAGGTGATCCACCACCACGAGCGCATCGCCGAGAGCAACGGCAACGGCAACGGCACGGCCCCGGCCTCCGGCTGAGCCGAGTCCCGCGAGCGCGCGCCCCCGCGTCCCCGGCCCACCGGGGCGCACGCCGGGGGCGCGGCGGCCTCGTACGGACCGGACATAATCCGCGTACCGATCCGCCTCTGTGCCGTGCCGACCCCATCAGGCAGCATGTCGTGCATGTCCGTACTGACGCGCGACGAAGCGCAGACCCGAGCCCGGCTCCTCGACGTCCACCACTACGCGATCGACCTCGACCTGACCCGTGGGGACGAGACCTTCGACTCCCGCACCGTCATCCGGTTCACCGTCCGCGGCGAGGCGGACACCACGGACACCTTCGTCGAGGTCAAGCCCGCCGAGCTGCGCACCGTAACCCTGGACGGACACCCCCTCGGCCCGGACACCCTGGACGAGAACCGGCTGGCGCTCAAGAACCTCACCCCCGGCGAGCACGAACTGCGCGTCGAGGCCGCCATGCGCTACTCCAGCACCGGCGAGGGCATGCACCGCTTCACCGACCCCGCCGACGGCGAGACCTACGTCTACACCCAGCTGTTCCTGGACGACGTCCAGCGCGTCTTCGCCGCCTTCGACCAGCCCGACCTCAAGGCCGTCTTCGACCTGACCGTCACCGCGCCCCAGGGCTGGACCGTCCTCGCCAACGGCATCACCGAACACACCGGCGACGGCCACTGGAAGGCCGCCACCACCCCCCTCATCTCCACCTACCTCGTCGCCGTCGCCGCCGGTCCCTGGCACTCCGTGCGCACCGAACACCGCGGCCTGCCCTTCGGCATCCACTGCCGCCGCTCACTCGCCCCGCATCTGGACGCCGACGCCGACGAACTCTTCGAGGTCACCCGCGGCTGCTTCGACCGCTACCACGAGAAGTTCACCGAGCCCTACCCCTTCGACTCCTACGACCAGGCGTTCGTCCCCGAGTTCAACGCCGGCGCCATGGAGAACCCCGGACTGGTCACCTTCCGCGACGAGTTCGTCTTCCGCTCCGCCGTCACCGCCACCCAGCGGCAGACCCGCGCCATGGTCATCGCGCACGAGATGGCCCACATGTGGTTCGGCGACCTCGTCACCCTCCGGTGGTGGGACGACATCTGGCTGAACGAGTCCTTCGCCGAGTACATGGGCTACCAGACCACCGCCGAGGCCACCCGCTTCACCGACACCTGGACCGACTTCGGCGTCACCCGCAAGCCCTGGGGCTACGACGCCGACCAGCGCCCCTCCACCCACCCCGTCGCCCCCGAACACGTCGAGGACACCGCCTCGGCCCTCCTCAACTTCGACGGCATCTCCTACGCCAAGGGCGCCTCCGCCCTGCGCCAGCTCGTCGCCTGGCTCGGCGAGAAGGACTTCCTCGCCGGCATCAACACCCACTTCGACCGGCACAAGTTCGCCAACGCCGACCTCGCCGACTTCATCGACTCCCTCGCCGCCGCCACCGACCGCGACGTCCACGCCTGGGCCGACGCCTGGCTGCGCACCACCGGCGTCGACACCCTCGCCCCACGCGTCACCGGCGACAACGGCAGCCGCGCGCTCACCGTCGACCGCACCGGCACCCGCCCCCACCGCATCGCCGTCGGCCTCTACGACCAGGACCTCACCGACGAGGGCCGGCTCACCCTGCGCGAACGACTCGACCTCGACGTCCCCCAGGCCGAGCCCCGGCCCATCGGCAAGCGCCCCGCCCTGGCCGTCCTCAACGACGGCGACCTGAGCTACGCCAAGATCCGCTTCGACGCCGAGTCCTTCGCCGCCCTGCGCACCGGCCTGTCCGGCCTGCCCGACCCGCTCACCCGGGCCGTCGTCTGGAACGCCCTGCGCGACGCCGTCCGCGACGGCGAACTCCCCGCCGGCGCCTACCTGGACATCGCCCGCGCCCACCTGCCTCACGAGACCGACCTCGCCCTCGTCGACGGCGTTCTCGCCTTCGCCGCCGGCCAGGTCGCCGACCGCTACGTCACCCCCGAGCAGCGGCCCGCCGCCCTGACCACCCTGACCGACCTGTGCCGCGACCTCATCCGCCGCACCGAGGACGGCGACCACCCCGGACTGCGCCTCATCGCCGTACGGCACCGCATCGCCACCGCCGCCCACCCCGACACCATCGCCGCCTGGCTCGCCGACGGCACCGTCCCCGGCGGCCCCGAACTCGACCCCGAGCTGCGCTGGCGCATCCTCACCCGCCTCGCCGTCCTCGGCGCCGCCGACGAGGCCGCCATCACCGCCGAGCTGGAACGCGACCCGAGCGCCAGCGGCCAGGAGGGCGCCGCCCGCTGCCTGGCCGCGCTGCCCCACCCCGAGGCCAAGAGCCGCGCCTGGGAGACCATGTTCTCCTCCGACGACCTCTCCAACTACCTGTTCACCGCCACCGCCCAGGGCTTCTGGCAGCCCGAACAGGCCGACCTCGTGCGCGACTACGTGCCGCGCTACTACCCCGAGGCGGTCGCCGTCGCCGCCCGCCGCGGCCCCGCCATCGCCGACGCCGCCGGCCGCTGGGCCTTCCCCGCCCACGCCGTCGACGCCGACAACCTGCGCCTCGGCCGGGAATGCCTGAGCGACGCCGACCCGGTCCCCGCCCTGCGCCGCAAGCTCGCCGACCAGCTCGACGACCTGGCCCGGGCCCTGCGGGTACAGGAGACGGACGCGGACTGACGTCAGACGCGGCCGGTCCCCCGCTTCGGGGACCGGCCGCGCGCATACCCCTTTCGGGTTGTGATCGTTGGGCTGTCCGGCGCACGCGCGCGACCGCGTTCAAGCTGGAACCCCCGCCCACCCGTCACCCGGCCGCCGCCCCTCGTCGAGGTGCCGCGCGCCGCCGCGACGCATCGCGCCCGGAGGACAGCCCATGGGCCTGCCGCCCCTAGCCTCGGGCCCGCACGGCCCCGACGCCCTGCGGACCCCGCTCGACACCGTGCTCGACGCGCTGCGCACCGGCGCGGCGGCACGCGGAGGCCCCCTGCCCGCGGGCGGCCCCGACGCCGTCACCGCCCGGGTCGCGGAAGCGGTCGGCGAAATCCTGCCCGACCGGGGCGAGACCGAGGCGCTCCGCGTCCTGGTCACCGCCCTCGCCGAGGGCGCCGCCGACCCCGCCCACCCGCTGTGCGCGGCCCACCTGCACGGCCCGCCGCTCGCCGTCGCCGCCGCCGCCGACCTCGCGGCCAGCGTCCTCAACCCCTCCCTCGACTCCTGGGACCAGGCCCCCGCCGCCACCGCGCTGGAAGCCCTGGTCACCCGCGCCCTGGCCCGGGAGACCGGCGCCGCCGACGCCCTCGTCACCACCGGCGGCACCGAGTCCAACCAACTCGCCGCCCTACTCGCCCGCGAGAGGCACGGCGCGGGCCTGCGCCTGGTCCACGGAGCGGGCGCCCACCACTCGGTGCCCCGCGCCGCCTGGCTGCTGGGCCTGCCCGAACCCGTCACCGTCCCCGCCCCGGCCGGCACCCTCGACCCCGCCGCCCTCGACGAAGCGCTGACCCAGGTCCCCGGCCCGCACCTCGTCGTCGCCACCGCCGGCACCACCGACGCCGGCCTCATCGACCCCCTGCCCGACATCGCCGACCGCTGCGCCGCCCACCACGCCCGCCTCCACGTCGACGCCGCCTACGGCGCGGGCCTCCTCTTCAGCGAACGGCACCGCGCCAAACTCGCGGGACTGGAAGCCGCCCACACCGTCGCCCTCGACCTCCACAAACTCGGCTGGCAACCGATCGCCGCCGGCCTCCTCACGGTCCAGGACCCCGACGACCTCGCCGCACTCCACCACCGCGCCGACTACCTCAACGCCGACGACGACACCGACGCCGGCCTCCCCGACCTCCTCGGCCGCTCCCCGCGCACCAGCCGCCGCCCCGACATCCTCAAGATCGCCGTCACCCTCAAAACCCTGGGCCGCACCGGACTCGGCGCCCTCGTCGACGAGGTCTGCGCGCTCGCCGGCCAGTTCGCCGCCCTGGTCCACGACCACCCCGCCTTCGAACTGCACGCCCCACCCACCATCAGTACGGTCCTGTTCCGGCCCACCCACGCCACCGACGACGCCGTCGCCGCCACACGCCGGGCCCTGCTCACCACCGGCCGCGCCGTCCTCGGCCGCGCCCGCGCCGACGGCCGGCTCTGGCTCAAGGCGACCCTGCTCAACCCCCACACCCGGCCCGACGACCTGGCCGCCCTCCTGGCCCTCGTGGAAGGACACGTCCCGCGATGAACACCCCCGCGCACCACACCCCCGCGCACCACACCCCCGCGCACCACACCCCCGCGCACCACACCCCCGACGCCACCCGCGACCTCGTCGGCATCGGCATCGGCCCCTTCAACCTCTCCCTCGCCGCCCTCGCCGACCCGCTGACCGGCCTCGACGCCGTCTTCTACGACCAGCGCACCGCCTTCCACTGGCACCCCGGCCTCCTGATCGACGGCGCGCGCGTCCAGGTGCCCTTCCTCGCCGACCTGGTCACCCTCGCCGACCCCGCCAGCCCCTGGACCTTCCTCAGCCACCTCAGGGCCCGCGAACGCCTCTTCCCCTTCTACTTCGCCGAACGCTTCCACATCCAGCGCGCCGAATACGACGCCTACTGCCGCTGGGTCGCCGAGAACCTCCCCTCCCTCCGCTTCCACCACCAGGTCGACGCCGTCCGCTGGAACCCCGAACGCGGCCTCTTCGAGGTCGACTACACCCAACTCGACGCCGACGGGGAGGCCGAGGCACTCGGCCGCACCCACGCCCGCAACGTCGTCCTCGGCGTCGGCACCGAGCCCTACGTCCCCGACCCGCTCAAACCCCTCGCCGACGCCCCCGGCGTCCCCGTCGTCCACGCCGCCCACTACCTCGACCACCGCGAGACACTCCTCGCCGCCGAACACGTCACCGTCATCGGCACCGGCCAGTCCGGCGCGGAGGTCTTCCTCGATCTGCTCCGCCACCGGCCCCCCGGCCGCGAGAAGCTGCACTGGCTCGGCCGCACCGAGGCCTTCGCGCCCATGGAGTACTCCAAACTCGGCCTAGAGCACTTCACCCCCGACCACACCCGCTACTTCCACGGCCTCGCCGAGCCCGTCCGCGACCGGCTCGTCGCCTCGCAGTGGCAGCTCCACCGGGGCATCGACGCCGACACCGCCGCCGCCATCCACGACGAGCTCTACCGGCGCACCCTCGACGGCGGCTGGCCCGACACCGTCCTCACCCCCGGCGTCCACGTCCGCACCGCCGGCCGCATCGCCACCACCCAGGTCGAACTCCACCTGGAACACACCCAGCAGAAAACCCGCTCCCGCCTCACCACCGACGCCGTCGTCCTCGCCACCGGTTACCGCGAACGCCCCCTCGGCCGCGTACTCGCCGGCCTCGACCCCTACATGCGGCGCGACAGCCGCGAGCGCCCACGCGTCGACGAGCGCTTCCGCCTCGTCCTCGACCCCTCCGTCACCGGATCGGTCTACGTCCAGAACGCCGAGACCCACACCCACGGGGTCGGCGCACCCGACCTCGGCCTCGCCGCCTGGCGCAGCGCGACGATCCTCAACGACCTGACGGGGCGGGAACCGTACCCGCTGCCGAACCGCACCGCCTTCACCACCTTCGGCCTGGAACGCGGACAGCCCCGGATCCCGTCCGCGCGCGACCACCGGACACTGACCCCGCTGGCGGAGGGAATCTGAGGCCGCCTCAGCAGGTACGGCCTCAGAACACCGGCGTGCCGTTCCGCGTCAGCGACCAGTCCACGGACGCGAAGTCCTCCGGGTCCAGCACACCCCGCGCCGTCGCCCACTCGGCGATCCGGGTGCGGATCTCCGTCGACTCCGACCACAGCTCCCGGGCCGACGCCACGTGCGGGAAGGCACCGCCGCCGTTGGCCCGGTAGTTGTTCACCGCCAGCACGAACTCCTGGGCGTCGTCCAGCGGAGCACCGCCGTGCGCGAGGTTCTTGACGCGCGAACCGGGCGCCTCGGCGATATCGATCTCGTACGTCAGCCCCGACACGTAGTCGTAGTTGTAGTCCGGGCGGCCGTTCGCGTTGGTCAGCCTGTCCACGTCCACCGGCGCACCCGCCGCCGTCCGCACGTAGTACTCCGCCGAGTACTCCAGATACGCCCGCAGCTGGGCGCCCGTCATCAGCTTCGCCACCAGGGTGTTGTCGTACACGTACAGACTCGACAGATCCCGGATCGTCACTTCGCCGGCCGGGATCTCCGAGGTCCGCGAGAAGGGCGACGCCTGCGCCAGCACCGGCAGCGCGGCGTACTCCGTGCCGGCCAGCGCCTCCTTGACCACGTCCTCCTGCACCTTCGTGATCAGATCGATGACGGGAGCGTCCTTGTACCGCGCCTCCACCGTCGTCAGCGTCTCGGTGGCGGTGCCGACGACCTGGTTGACGTACGCCACGACCTTCGCGTGCTCGTCCGTCAGCAGCTGGGTGATCCTCGGATCGTCCTCGACCGTGTTGGAGTTCCGCAGCGACGCCCTGACCGACTCCACGTGCCAGCGGCCTCGCCGGAAGACCAGCTCGAAGTCGAACAAGGTGAGCCGCTCGGCGTAGCACAGCGGCTCCGACAGCACCACGGTCCTGCCGGTCTCCTCGTTGACGACCTTCAACTCGGCGATCTCCGTGTGCGCGTGCCCGACCAGGATGGCGTCGATGCCCGGCACCTGCCTGGCCACGTTGGCCGCGGCGTTCTCGACATACGGGATCTGGTCACCGTAGGAGGACGTACCGGACGACCCGGAGTGCGCCGACACGACGACCACGTCCGCGCCCATCGAACGCAGCTTCGGCACCCACTTCGCCGCCTGCTCCTCGAGTCCCGGGAAGGCCAGCTTCCCCTGCACGTACGCCTTGTCCCAGATCGCGATCCCCGGGTTGGTCAGCCCCAGCACCGCCACCTTCACCGGCGGCGCGCCCTTCACCCGGAACGTCTTCATGAAGTACGGCGGGAAGGCGGGCTTCAGCGTCTTCGCGTCCACCGCGTTCGCGCCGAGCAGCGGGAAATCGCACTGCTCCTCGAACTTGCGCAGCGTCTCGATGCCGTAGTTGAACTCGTGGTTGCCGAGCGCCACCGCGTCGTACCCGATCGCGTTCATCGCCTGCGCCATCGGGTGCACCGGACCGCCCTCGGCGGTGATCGGGTCGACCTTCGCGTAGTAGTAGGCCAGCGGGGTGCCCTGGATGGTGTCGCCCGCGTCCAGCAGCAGCGTGTTGTGGCGGCCCTTCTCCTCGCGGACCTGGTTCACCAGCGTGGACACGCGGGCCAGGCCCTGGGCGTTGCCCGCCGCGTCCGCGTACTCGGCATCTTTGAAGTAGTCCCAGTTGAAGACGTGTCCGTGCAGGTCGGTGGTGCCCAGCACCGTCAGCGCGTACCGCTTGGACCTACGCCGGCCCTTGTGCGCGGGAGCGGCCTCGGCGGCCGGCGCCACCGCCGCGCCGGCCAGCGCCACCCCCGCCCCCGTCACGGCGGATCTGCTCAGGAACTTCCGGCGGTTCAACGGCATGGCTGACTCTCCTTGGTGACCCGTCACATCACTGACAACGCGCGTAGATTCCGCCCTGAACACGACGCCTGTCAAGGGCGGCGGACCGGTGAAATGCTCATCGGAGCGGCCCGTCGCACAATTCAACACTTGTCAATAGCCCTTTACTCAAAGGTTGTTGAGTGGTCATGCGTGGCCAATTAACTACCGGTCGGTAAGTCTTAGGCTCGACCCATGCGCCGAGCAAAGATCGTCTGTACCCTTGGGCCCGCCACCGACTCGTACGACCAGATCAAGGACCTGGTCGACGCCGGAATGGACATCGCCCGCTTCAATTTCAGTCACGGCACCCACGCCGAACACGAAGAGCGCTATCACCGTGTCCGCAAGGCGTCCGACGAGACCGGCCGCAGCGTAGGCGCCCTCGCCGACCTTCAGGGTCCGAAGATCCGGCTCGGCCACTTCGCCGAAGGCCCCGTACTCCTTGAACGCGGCGACACCTTCACCATCACCGTCGAAGAGGGCGTCGACGGCGACCGCCACGTCTGCGGCACCACCTACGCCGGCCTCGCCGCCGACGTCACTCCCGGCGAACGCGTCCTCGTCGACGACGGCAAGGTATGCCTGGAGGTCACCGACGTCGACGGCCCCCGCGTCCGCACCACCGTCATCGAGGGCGGCATGGTCTCCGACCACAAGGGACTCAACCTCCCCGGCGTCGCCGTGTCCGTCCCCGCCCTCTCCAAGAAGGACCAGGACGACCTCCGCTGGGCCCTGCGCGGCGGCTTCGACGTCATCGCGCTGTCCTTCGTCCGCAGCGGCCGGGACGTCCTCGACGTCCACCGCATCATGGACGAGGAAGGCCGCCGCCTCCCCGTCATCGCCAAGGTCGAGAAACCACAGGCCGTGGAGAACATCGAGGACATCGTCGCGGCCTTCGACGGCATCATGGTCGCCCGCGGCGACCTCGGCGTCGAGATGCCGCTGGAGCAGGTCCCCATCGTCCAGAAACGCGCGATCAAACTCGCGAAGCGCAACGCCAAGCCGGTCATCGTCGCCACCCAGATGCTCGACTCCATGATCGACAACGCCCGCCCGACCCGCGCCGAGGCCTCCGACGTCGCCAACGCCGTCATCGACGGCACGGACGCCGTCATGCTGTCCGGCGAGACGAGCGTCGGCAAACACGCGACCGACACGGTGCGGACGATGGCCAAGATCGTCGAGGCGGCCGAGGAGGACATCCTCGCCAAGGGCCTGCCCCCGCTGACCGAACGCAACAAGCCCCGCACCCAGGGCGGCGCCGTCGCCCGCGCGGCCGCCGAGATCGGCGACTTCCTCGGCGCGAAGTACCTCGTCGCCTTCACCCAGTCCGGCGACACCGTCCGCCGTCTCTCCCGCTACCGCTCACCCATCCCGCTGCTCGCCTTCACCCCCGAGCCGGCGACACGTTCGCAGCTCAGCCTGACCTGGGGCGTGGAGACCTTCCTCGGCCCGCACGCGGACTCCACGGACGCGATGGTCGACCAGGTGGACGAACTGCTCACCCGCTACGGGCGCTGCGAGAAGGGCGACGTCGTGGTCATCACCGCCGGCTCGCCGCCCGGGGTGTCGGGCACGACGAACCTGGTCCGGGTGCACCACATCGGAGAGGACGACAGTCTCCGGTAGGCCGGTCGTCGGTACTCGGGGCCGACGTGGGCGTCCATGAGGGCTACGGAGGCTTTGCGGGCTACGGAGGTGTTGAGTGGGCCCTGTGTCGTACGTCAGTGCTGTGGAGGTTCGCGCGATCACTGTGCGTCACCGAGGAGTGTGGTGTGCAGCGAAAAGCGGAGGTTCACGAGAACGTGAGCCTCCGCTTCAAAGGTGCCGGGTGCGGGATTCGAACCCGCACGCCCTTTCAGGCAATCGCTTTTGAGGCGATCATGTCTGCCCTTCCATCAACCCGGCGACATGGCTGATCGGAGTGTACCGGTTCCCTGTGCGCAGCCGCAGCTAGGTACCCTGCTGGAAGCAGTACCGCCTGCCCCGGAACAAGGAGCGCCACGTGACCGCCCCCGAGTCGCCCCAGCCCGTAGACGTGCCCGAAGACGACCAGTCGCACGTGCCTCCGCTGACGACCCGTGTGGTCATCGCCGAGGACGAGGCCCTGATCCGGCTGGATCTCAAGGAGATGCTGGAGGAGGAGGGGTACTCCGTCGTCGGTGAGGCCGGTGACGGTGAGGAGGCCGTGGAGCTGGCCCGGGAGCACAAGCCGGACCTGGTGATCCTCGACGTGAAGATGCCCAGGATGGACGGCATCTCCGCGGCCGAGAAGATCGCCGAGGAGAGTATCGCGCCGGTGCTGATGCTGACCGCGTTCTCGCAGCGCGACCTGGTGGAGCGGGCGCGGGACGCCGGGGCCATGGCGTACCTCGTGAAGCCGTTCAGCAAGAGTGACGTCGTTCCGGCGATCGAGATGGCCGTCTCGCGGTTCACGGAGCTGAAGGCGCTGGAGAAGGAGGTCGCGGATCTCAGTCTGCGGCTGGAGACGCGGAAGCTGGTGGACCGGGCGAAGTCGGTGCTGCAGACGGAGTACGGGCTGACCGAGCCGGCCGCGTTCCGGTGGATCCAGAAGACGTCGATGGACCGGCGGATGTCGATGCAGCAGGTGGCCGAGGCGGTCATTCAGGACGCCGAGGAGAAGAAGGCGTCCAAGGGCTGAGTCCCGGGACCACGCACGAGGCCCGCGTCCCCGTCGGGGGCGCGGGCCTCGTCGTACGGCCGGGCCGGTCCTCGCTCAGTCCTCGCCGAGGTAGGCCTTGCGGACCGACTCGTCGTGGAGGAGGTCCTGGCCGCTGCCGGACAGGACGATGTTGCCGACCTCCATGACGTGGCCGTGGTCGGCCAGGGAGAGGGCCGCTTGGGCGTTCTGCTCGACGAGCAGGATGGTGGTGCCCTGGGATTTGAGCTCGGCGATGGTCTGCATGATCTTCTGCATCATGATCGGTGAGAGGCCCATGGAGGGTTCGTCGAGCATGAGGAGCTTGGGCTGGGACATGAGGGCGCGGCCCATGGCGAGCATTTGCTGCTCGCCGCCGGAGAGGGTGCCCGCGGCCTGTTTGCGGCGCTCGCCGAGGATCGGGAAGAGGTCGTAGGCGCGCTGGATGTCTTTCTCGATGCCCGGTTTGTCGTTGCGCAGGAAGGCGCCGAGGCGGAGATTGTCCTCGATGGACATGCGCGGGAAGATGTGCCGTCCCTCGGGCGAGTGGGCGAGGCCCAGGGAGACGATCTGGTGGGCGGGGACCTTTTTGAGGGACTTGCCCCCGAACTTGATCTGTCCGCCGACGGGCTTGAGGAGGCCGGACAGGGTGCGCAGGGTGGTGGTCTTGCCGGCGCCGTTGGTGCCGATGAGTGTGACGACCTCGCCGGCGTCGACCTTGAACGAGATGCCCTTGACGGCTTCGATCTTGCCGTAGGCGACGCGGAGGTCCTCGACCTCGAGCAGTGCGGTCATCGGTCGTTCTCCTTGCCGGCCGCGGTGTCCGTGGTGGTGTCGGCGGCTTGGGCGGCGTTGGCGGCCTCCACCTCGGCGGCCTCCACCTCGGCGGCCTCCGCCGCGCCGGGGTCGTTCTCGAGGGGTTCGCCGAGGTAGGCGGCGATGACCCGCTCGTCGCCCTGGACGGTCGCGCTGTCGCCCTCGACGAGCTTCTCGCCCTGGACGAGGACGGCGACGCGGTCGCAGAGGTTGAAGATGAAGCGCATGTCGTGCTCGATGACGAGGACGGCGATGCCCTTGTCGCGGATGGCGAAGACGAGTTCCTCGGTGGCCCGTGTCTCCTGCGGGTTCATGCCGGCTGTCGGTTCGTCCAGGAGCAGCAGGCCGGGCTCGCTGGCGAGGGCGCGGGCGATTTCCAGCTTGCGCTGTTCGCCGTAGGGCAGGTTCCGGGCGAGGTGTTCGGCCTTGGCGGCGAGGCCGACGAATTCCAGCAGTTCCATGGCGCGTTCGCGGGAGGTCGCTTCGGCCTTGTGGAAGCCGGGGCCGCGCAGGACGGCGGACCAGAAGCCTTCCTTGGTGCGGGTGTGGCGGCCGACGAGGACGTTCTCCAGGACCGTCATGTTGGCGAACAGGCGGATGTTCTGGAAGGTTCGGGCGATGCCGGCGGCGGTGACCTTGAAGGACTTGGCCGGCAGGACGTGGCCCTTGAAGCGGACCTCGCCCTCGGTGGGGATGTAGAGGCCGGTCAGGCAGTTGAAGAAGGTGGTCTTGCCGGCCCCGTTGGGGCCGATGAGGCCGACGATCTCGCCGCTGTTGACGGTGAGGTCGACGCCGTTGACGGCGGTCAGGCCGCCGAAGCGCATGGTGACGCCGCGTGCGTCGAGGACGGTGGTGCCGGGGGCGGGGGCGCCCGGGGCGGTGTCCTTGGTGGTGGTGTCGGTGGTCATGGTGGTCAGGCCCCTGTCTTGCTCAGGGTGGTGGGCGCTTCGGCCTCTTCGTGGAATTCCAGCTTGCGGCGCCTGTTGGCGATGAGGCCTTCCGGACGGAAGCGCATGAGCAGGACGAGCGCGAGTCCGAAGGCGAGGAGCTGGTAGTCGTCGAGGAACTGGAGCTTGTTGGGGATCAGGAAGAGCAGTGCGGCGCCGATGAGCGGCCCGGCGATGGTGCCCATGCCGCCGAGGACGACCGCGGCCAGCAGGAAGGCCGAGTTGGGCGGGGTGGTGCCGGCGAAGAGGTACTGCTCGGGTGTGACGGTGTAGGTGACGTGTGCCTGGACGGTGCCGGCGAGTCCGGCGAGGGTGGCGCCGACGGCGAAGGCGATGAGTTTGACGCGGAATCCGTTGATGCCCATGGCGAGGGCGGCGGTCTCGTCTTCGCGGATGGCGACCCAGGCGCGGCCGATCCGGGAGTCGCCGCTGCGCCGGAAGACGAGGACGACGACGGCCGTGATGATGAGCATCAGGAAGAAGTAGTTGGCGAACCGGCCGATGGTGAAGCCGCCGACGTCGTGCGCGATCCCCATGTCCAGGCCGAGGATCTTGAGGTCGGGGATGGACGAGATGCCGTTGGAGCCGTTGGTGACGTCCGGGCCCGAGGTGCCGTCCAGGTTGTTGGCGGTGATGCGGAAGATCTCGCCGAAGCCGAGGGTGACGATGGCGAGGTAGTCGCCGCGCAGTCGCAGGGTCGGGGCGCCGATGAGGACGCCGAAGACGAGGGAGGCGGCGGCACCGACGAGGACGGCGGCCCAGAAGGGCAGGTGCAGGTCGAAGGGGGAGCTGGGGGAGCCGGAGACCATGGAGGCGGCGTAGGCGCCGACGCCGAGGAAGGCGACGTAGCCGAGGTCGAGCAGGCCCGCGAGGCCGACGACGATGTTCAGTCCGAGGGCGACTGTGGCGAAGATGAGGATGTAGACGCCGAGGGTGGCGTACCGGTCGTCGGACTGGGTGAAGGGGAAGCAGGCCGCCGCGATGAAGGCGCCGCAGATGGTGATGTTCTGGTGCCGTGCGGTGATTTCGGTGGCGTGGGCGATCAGGCCGGCTCGGTGGAGGGCGGCGAAGCCGAAGCCGGCGATGACCAGGAAGCCGACGAAGAGTTCGTCGTACTCGGTGCCGATCCCGTAGGTGAAGACGATCAGGGCGACGGCGAGGATTCCGACGATGATCAGGATTTCGGCGTAGGAGGACAGGGCCGGGACGCGGCGGGGGCTGCCGGCGGCGAAGGCCGCCCTGACGGTCTGCCAGTTGTGGGAGGTGGTGTGCTTGAACTGCTCCCAGCCGGTGTCGTCGGGGTCGATCGGGTCGGGCTCGGGGCGTTGGAAGGGGAGGGAGAGCGCGCCCAGGAAGGCGATGAGCGTGACGGTGGCGGCGATGTAGGCGCCGGGCTCGAGGTTGACGAGGCCGCCGAGTTGGGCGCTGATCGCGATGACCGTGTACCAGGTGGTGGCGAAGGCGGCGAGGGCGGCGAACTTGAGTGCCGCGTCGGCACCGGCGGGTACGAGCCAGCGAAGGCCCTTCACGTCGTACGAGGCGAGGCCGAGGAGGGTGGTGAGGGCGCCGGCGATCAGTACCAGGACCTGGAGTCCGCCCGGGTAGCCGTAGACGGTGAGGTCGCCGGGGAACTCGGCGGTCCAGGTCCAGGCCAGGAATGTGGAGACGATGGTGAGGACACCGCCGCCGGTGGCGAGGGCGCGTCCGATGTGGGGCGGTATGCCGATGAGGCCGGAGGTGTCGTCCGCGGTGGAGCCGGCGGCGGTCTTCGCAGTGGTGGTCTGTGTGGTCATCGGTGTCACGCCCTGTCCGCAACGCGTTCGCCGAGCAGGCCCTGGGGCCTGAACAGCAGCACGAGGATGAGGAGGATGAAGGCCCAGACGTCGGACCAGGACTGGCTGCCGAACTGGTCGAGGCCGGGGATGTCGGCGATGTAGGCGGTGGCGAGGGTCTCGGCGACACCGAGGACGACGCCGCCGATCATGGCGCCGTAGATGTTGCCGATGCCGCCGAGGACGGCGGCGGTGAAGGCCTTCAGGCCGAGGATGAAGCCCATCTTGAAGTCGATCTGGCCGTACTTGAGGCCGTTGGCCACGGCTCCGACGGCGGCGAAGACGGCGCCGAGCGCGAAGGCGACCACGATGATGCGGTCGGTGTTGACGCCCATCAGTTTGGCCGTGTCCGGGTCTTGCGCGGTTGCCTGCATGCCGCGTCCGGTGCGGGTGCGCATCACGAAGAAGCCGAGGATGGCCATGCTGACGGGGGCGGCGATGAACAGGAAGATGTCACCGGTCTGGAGGGTGACGTTGCCGATGTGGAAGGGGCCGCCGTCGATCTGCGGGAACGTGCGCGCGGACTTGGCCTCCGGGTACCAGGCCCACACCGCCTGCTGGAGGGCGAGGGAGAGGCCGATGGCGGTGATGAGGGGTGCGAGGCGGGGGGCGCCGCGCAGCGGACGGTAGGCGAACCGTTCCGCCCCGACCGCGACGGCGACGGAGACCACCATGGCGCCGAGGAGCATCAGAGGCAGGGCGATCAGCATGGAGGTGCCGTCGGGCAGGATGTATATGTAGACCGTGAGCGCGCCGAAGGCACCGGTCATGAAGATCTCGCCGTGGGCGAAGTTGATGAGCTGGACGATGCCGTAGACCATTGTGTAGCCGATGGCGATCAACCCGTACATGGATCCCAGTAGCAGGCCGTTGACCAGCTGCTGCGGCAGTTCGTTCACCGCATGTCCTCCGAGACGTTCGGAACTATCGACGGATGTGGCCGGATGCGAGTCCGCGCGGGGCGCCTGTGGAACAGCGCCCCGCGCGGCTCTTGATCAGTGGTGCGGGTGGTGGGTCAGCCGGTGTAGGTGCCGGACTTCACGTCCTTCCAGGCACCGTTCTCGACGGCGTACACGGTGAGCTGCTTGTTGGTGGCGTCACCGAACTCGTCGAAGGCGACCTTGCCGGTCACACCGTCGAAGGAGACGTTCTGCATGGCATCCACGACCTTGGCGCGGGCGTCGTCGGGCAGTTTCCCGTCGTTGGCCTCGACGACCGCCTTGACGGCCTCGATGATCGCCCAGGCGGAGTCGTAGGAGTAGCCGCCGTACGCCTCGTAGGCCTCCTTGTAGCCCTCGGCCTTGTAGTTGGCGACGAATTCCTTGGCGGAGGGGAGTTCCTCCACCGGTGCGCCGACGGAGGTCGCGAGGTCACCGGTGCCGCTGGCGCCGGCGAGCTTGATGAAGTCGGCGCTGTAGATGCCGTCACCGCCGACCAGCGGAATCTTTGCCCCGGCGGCCTTGATCTGCTTGCTGAGCGGACCGGCCTGCGGGTATTCGCCGCCGTAGTAGACGACGTCGGCGCCGGAGTTCTTGACCTTGGTGGCGACCGCGTTGAAGTCCTTGGTGTCCGGGTTGATGTGCTCCGTGCCGACGACCTGGCCGCCGAGCCTCTTGAACTCCTCGGTGAAGGTCTTGGCGAGACCTGCGCCGTAGGTCTTCTTGTCGTCGATGACGAAGACCTTCTTCTTCTTGGAGTCGTTGTAGACGTACTGCGCTGCGAACGGGCCCTGGATGGCGTCCGTGGTCGCGGTGCGGAAGTACGACTTGTAGGGCCGGACCTTCTTGGTCTGCCAGTCCACGCCCTGGGTGAGCGCGGGGTTGGTGTTGGCCGGGGAGACCTCGACCAGTTTGGCCGTGTCGAAGACCTTCTGCATGGACTCGCCGACCGAGGAGTTCAGCGGGCCGACCACGCCGAGGACGTCGTCGTTGGCGACGAGCTGGGTGGCGTTCTGCTGGCCGACGGAGGGCTGTCCCTGGTCGTCGAGGGCCTTGATCTCGAACTTGATGCCGTCGACGTAGTTTTCCTTGGTGGCGGTCTTGGCCGCGAGGTCCACCGAGTTCTTGATGCCGAGGCCCAGTGCGGACAGGTCGCCGGTCAGCGGGGCGTCGACGCCGATGACGACGGTGGTGCCACCGCCGCCGCCGTTGCCGGAGTCCGAGCCGCCGTCGTCGTCGCGCGAGCCGCAGGCGGTGAGGGTGAGTGCTCCCGCCGCCAGAGCGGCGGTGATGGCGATGAGCGAACGTTGACGCACGATCAGTCCTTTCCCTGGCACAGCCGCTTCCCCGTGGAGGCGGCCGAGTCGAGCGCTGGGCCGAAGTGACAATCGGACGGCGCGGTGACTGGCCGTGACTCTAAGCGTGTGTGGGGAACGTGGAGGAGGGTCTGACTCAGGCTGTGACGCTCTTGTTATGACACGGGGTAATGCAGAGCGGTACTGGCTGGGAAGAAGGGCGGAATTCAGGCCGATTCGCCCTGTCCGCATGCTGAGAACCCGCAGGACCGGCCGTTCGTGTTCAGGTGTCTGGGCCGTTTTGGTGATTACCTGGATTCCTTGCCGCAGGCGACCTCGAGGGCCTGTGAGAGGTCCTGTGCATAGCGCGTCCCCAGGATGAAACTGTGGGCTTGCATTGCGCGAGTATTACGCAGTGTTACGTGCAGGAAAGGGAGGGAGAGGTTCCGCGGCGCTTTTTCGCATTCCGTCACCCGCAGCGTGACGATGATCTTGCGGGCGGAATGCGCCTTTGTCTGGAAAGGCGCCGCGGGTGACGAAGTCATCGAGATGCCGTCGTAGGGCTGGTCGAGCCGGGTCACGGTGACGGGCGGTCCGGACCGTACGCTCAGTCGCACCGCGAAGCTCAGGTCGCCGGCCTCGTCGCCGCCCGGGCCGGGTACCGCGTACAGGTAGCCGAGGTCGACCGCCTGGGAAGGGTGCGGCGCCAGGGGAGGGGGCGGCGGCTGCGGACGGCCGGCGTACAGATAGCCGCCGCCCGCCAGGACGGCGACGGTCGCGCCGGTCGCGAGGACGGTCCGGCGGTGGCGCGCGCAACGCCGCACGAGGCGCCCGCGCGGCCGGACGGCGGGCCGGGGGGCGGGCCGGGGGGCGTCCGGCACGTCCCTGGCGCGGGTGCCCTCGCCCGGCTCGACGGGCCCGGTGCCGCTCACTGCCACGGGCCGGCGCTCGGACCGCCGTCGCGGTACCCCTCGGCGCACGCCTCACGCGCCTGGCGGGCGATCGACTCCTCGGCGGCCTCGGTGCCTTGGCCGCGTTTGGCGACCCGCGCCGTGTCCAGGACCTCCCGCAGGATGTCGTACTGCCGGTTGGACAGCCCCATCGACTGATAGTCGCCGTAGGGGGTGGCGCCGTCCAGCATCTCGCGCGCCCAGTACTCGACGGCGCCCGCACACGACTCCGCGCCGGACGGGCCCGGTCGGGTCGCCGCTGAAGCGGTCGCCGCGGTCGTGCCGGCAGACCCGGCGTCGCCGGTGGCGGAGTTGCCGCAGCCGGTCGCCAGGGCGGCGGCTGACAGGGGCAGGATCAGCGCCCGTGTGAGCGCGGCGCGGCCGGCGGTGGGTTGTCGGCGCGCTCTCCGCTCGGGACCGTGCTGTGCGGGCGCGGCCCGTGAGGGCGTGGTCAGTACGGGTGCGATCGCTCCGGGCGCGAACCGGAATCGCCGAGCTGCCGCCCCCGGCCAGGGGTCCTCTCCCCGTCCCATGTCCCGAAGCTAGAGCGCCGGGTGGCAGGGGGCAATGCCCGTGAACCGGGGGCGGCGCCGTGGCCCCGTGGGCGGGGCGGCGCCGTGGCCGCCCGTGCGTGGCGCCGTGGGCCGTTCGTGCGTGCCGCCGTGGGCCGTTCGTGCGTGCCGCCGTGGGCCGTTCGTGCGTGCCGCCGTGGGCCGGCCGGGGCGGGCGTGGGCAGGCCGGGGCGGGCACCGCGCCCGACGGTGCGTCGCTCAGCCCGTCGCGTCCGCCCGCACCCCGTCGCCGGGGTTCACGTCCCGCAGCAGGCAGGTCAGCCGGGCGGTGCACACGCGGCGGTCCTGCTCGTCGCTGATCACGATCTCGTACGTCGCGGTCGACCGGCCCCGGTGCACCGGCGTGGCCACGCCGGTGACGAGACCGGAGCGGGCCCCGCGGTGGTGGGTGCAGTTCAGGTCGACGCCGACGGCGATCTTGGAGCTGCCGCCGTGCAGCATCGAGCCGACCGACCCCAGCGTCTCGGCCAGCACCGCCGAGGCCCCGCCGTGCAGCAGCCCGTACGGCTGGGTGTTCCCCTCCACCGGCATGGTGCCGACGACCCGGTCGGCGGACGCCTCGAGGATCTGGACGCCCATGCGCGTCCCGAGGTGCCCCGCGGAGAACAGCGCGGGCAGGTCGACGCCGAGAGCCGCGTACTCGTCGAGGACTTCCTGCGGAAACTGCACCTGCTGCTGCTCGCCCATGGGCCGGCTCCGTTCGTCGCTCCGTCTGCCTGACTCGCCGGCCGGCCCGGTGCGGCCGGCGGCTCGACTGAGCAAACGCTCAGTCGGTCGCCGATTGTTCCAGACGGACCACAACGGACTTGCTGGCCGGGGTGTTGCTGGTGTCCGCGGTGGCGTCCAGCGGCACCAGGACGTTGGTCTCCGGGTAGTACGCCGCCGCGCAGCCCCGGGCCGTCGGATAGTGCACGACGCGGAAGCCCGGCGCCCGCCGCTCCACCCCGTCCTTCCACTCGCTGACCAGGTCGACGTACGAACCGTCGCGGACGTCCAGCTTCCGGGCGTCCTCCGGGTTGACCAGGACGACCCGGCGGCCGTTCCTGATGCCCCGGTAGCGGTCGTCCAGACCGTAGATCGTGGTGTTGTACTGGTCGTGCGAGCGCAGCGTCTGGAGCAGCAGCCGGCCCTCGGGCAGCTCGGGGTACTCGACCGGCGCGGCGGTGAAGTTGGCCTTGCCGGTGGCCGTCGGGAAGCGGCGCTCGTCGCGCGGGGCGTGGGGAAGGGCGAAGCCCCCGGGGTGCGCCACGCGCGCGTTGAAGTCCTCGAAGCCCGGGATCACGCGCCCGATGCGGTCCCGGATCGTGGCGTAGTCCTTCTCGAACTCCTCCCACGGCGTGGCGCTGCTCTCGCCCAGCACGCGGCGTGCCAGCCGGCACACGATCGCCGGCTCGGACAGCAGCCGCGCGCTCGCGGGCTCCAGCCGGCCGCGGGAGGCGTGCACCATGCCCATGGAGTCCTCCACGGTCACGAACTGCTCGCCACCGCCCTGGAGGTCGCGTTCGGTGCGGCCCAGCGTCGGCAGGATGAGCGCCCGCGCGCCCGTGACCGCGTGCGAGCGGTTCAGTTTCGTCGACACGTGCACGGTGAGGCGGGCGCGGCGCATGGCCGCCTCGGTGACCTCCGTGTCGGGGGAGGCGGAGACGAAGTTGCCGCCCATGGCGAAGAAGACCTTCGCCTCGCCGTCGCGCAGCGCGCGGATGGCCCGTACGACGTCGTAGCCGTGCTCGCGCGGCGGGGCGAAGCCGAACTCCTTCTCCAGCGCGTCCAGGAAGGCGGGCGCGGGGCGCTCGAAGATGCCCATCGTGCGGTCGCCCTGCACGTTGGAGTGGCCGCGCACCGGGCAGACGCCCGCGCCCGGACGGCCGATGTTGCCGCGCAGCAGGAGGAAGTTCACGACCTCGCGGATGGTCGGCACGGAGTGCTTGTGCTGGGTCAGGCCCATCGCCCAGCACACGATGGTGCGTTTCGAGTCGAGCACCATGCGCAGCGCCTCCTCGATCTCCGCGCGGGTGAGACCGGTCGCCGCGAGCGTCTCGTCCCAGTCGGCGGCGCGGGCGGCCTCGGCGAACTCCTCGTAGCCGTGCGTGTGTTCCTCGACGAAGGCCTCGTCGACCGCGCCCTCGGTGTCGAGGACCAGCTTGTTGAGGAGGCGGAACAGGGCCTGGTCGCCGCCCAGGCGGATCTGCAGGAACAGGTCGGTGAGCGCGGCGCCCGCGGTGAGCCCCTTGGGGGTCTGCGGGTTCTTGAAGCGCTCCAGACCGGCCTCGGGCAGCGGATTGACGCTGATGATCTTGGCACCGTTGGCCTTGGCCCGCTCCAGGGCGGAGAGCATGCGCGGGTGGTTGGTGCCCGGGTTCTGGCCGGCCACGATGATCAGGTCGGACTTGTAGAGGTCCTCCAGGAGGACGCTGCCCTTGCCGACGCCGATGGTCTCGCCGAGGGCCGAGCCGGACGACTCGTGGCACATGTTGGAGCAGTCCGGCAGGTTGTTGGTGCCGAGCTCGCGCGCGAAGAGCTGGTAGAGGAACGCCGCCTCGTTGCTGGTGCGCCCCGAGGTGTAGAAGACCGCCTCGTCCGGCGAGTCCAGGGCGCCGATCTCCTCCGCCACGATGTCGAAGGCGCGCTCCCACGTCACCGGCTCGTAGTGCTCGCCGCCCTCCGGCAGGTACACCGGGTGCGTCAGCCGGCCCTGCTGGCCCAGCCAGTAGCCGCTGCGGGTCGCGAGGTCGGCCACGGGGTGCGCGGCGAAGAACTCCGGGGTGACCCGGCGCAGGGTGGCCTCCTCGGCCACGGCCTTCGCGCCGTTCTCGCAGAACTCCGCCTTGTGCCGGTGGTCCGGCTCCGGCCAGGCGCAGCCCGGGCAGTCGAAGCCGTCCTTCTGATTGACGCTCAGCAGCGTCAGCGCGGTCCGCTTCACCCCCATCTGCCGCTGCGCCATACGCAGGGTGTGGCCGATGGCCGGGACGCCCGCCGCCGCGTGCTGCGGTTCCGTGACCCGCGGCGCGTCCTGAACCGGGTCACCCTTGGGCGGCTTGGTGGCCATCGCGCGCTCCCTTCGCTTACACGTGTGAGGTACGTCTCCGATCCTCGCACGTCCCGGCGACAGGGACGGAGGCCGGTCGGACGGCGCCCGGAGGCAGTGGCCGCGGCGACGGAAGGGGGCCGGTCCCGTGCCGCCGGGCCGCAGCGGCGCCCTGAAGCGGCGCCCCGGGCGGCGCGCGGAACCGTGCGACCGGACACGGCGTACCCGCGGCGCGGGACGGCCGGGTCCGTGCCACCGGCGAGCGCGGGACCGAGTGTCAGTGGTCCGTGGCAGGATCGGGGACGTGGCAGAGACAGCAGCGAAGAAGACCGACAGCACCCCCGGCGGCGGCCGTCCGCGCCTGATGCTCATGGACGGGCACTCCCTGGCGTACCGCGCGTTCTTCGCGCTGCCCGCGGAGAACTTCACGACCGCGACGGGCCAGCCGACCAACGCGATCTACGGCTTCGCGTCGATGCTGGCCAACACGCTGCGTGACGAGTCGCCCACGCACTTCGCGGTGGCGTTCGACGTCTCCCGCAAGACCTGGCGGTCCGAGGAGTTCACCGAGTACAAGGCGAACCGCTCCAAGACCCCGGACGAGTTCAAGGGGCAGGTCGAGCTGATCGGCGAGCTGCTCGACGCCATGCACGTGCAGCGTTTCGCCGTCGAGGGCTTCGAGGCCGACGACGTCATCGCCACACTGGCCACGCAGGCCGAGGCCGCCGGCTTCGACGTGCTGATCGTCACCGGTGACCGGGACTCCTTCCAGCTGGTGAGTGAGCACACCACGGTCCTGTATCCGACCAAGGGCGTCTCCGAGCTGACCCGCTTCACACCGGAGAAGGTCTTCGAGAAGTACGGGCTGACCCCCGCCCAGTACCCCGACTTCGCGGCCCTGCGCGGCGACCCGTCCGACAACCTGCCGGGCATCCCGGGCGTCGGCGAGAAGACCGCCGCGAAGTGGATCAATCAGTTCGGGTCCTTCGCCGACCTGGTCGAGCGCGTCGACGAGGTCAAGGGCAAGGCCGGGCAGAATCTCCGCGACCATCTGGAGTCCGTCAAGCTCAACCGCCGGCTCACCGAGCTGGAGCGGCGGGTCGAGCTGCCGAAGACCGTCACCGACCTGGAGCGCACGGCGTACGACCGCAAGGGCGTCGCGGTGATCCTGGACACCCTGGAGATCCGCAACCCGTCGCTGCGTGAGCGGCTCTACGCCGTCGACCCGGGCGCCGAGGAGGCCGAGGCCGCGCCGGTGGCGGCGGACGGCGTCGAGCTGGACGGCACGGTGCTGGGCACCGGCGAGCTGGCCGGCTGGCTCGCCGAGCACGGCACGCAGCCGCTCGGCGTCGCCACGGTCGACACCTGGGGGCTGGGCACCGGCTCGGTCGCCGAGGTCGCGCTCGCCGCGTCCGACGGGAAGGCCGCCTGGTTCGACCCGACGGAAATCGACGAGGCCGGCGAGGCGGCGTTCACGGCCTGGCTGTCCGACGCGGACCGGCCGAAGGTCTTCCACAACGCCAAGGGCGCGATGCGCGTCTTCGCCGAGCACGGCTGGAGCGTCGCCGGCGTCGGCATGGACACCGCGCTCGCCGCCTACCTGGTCAAGCCGGGCCGCCGCTCCTTCGACCTGGACGCGCTGTCCCTGGAGTACCTGCACCGCGAGCTGGCCCCCGCCGCCGCGGCCGACGGGCAGCTGGCCTTCGGCGCGGACGAGGGCGCCGAGGCCGAGGCACTGATGGTGCAGGCCCGTGCCATCCTCGACCTGGGCGAGGCCTTCGAGGGCCGCCTGGCGGACGTCGGCGCCGCGGACCTCCTGCGTGACATGGAGCTGCCCACCTCCGCGCTGCTGGCCCGTATGGAGCGGCACGGCATCGCGGCCGACCGGGAGCACCTCCAGGCCATGGAGCAGATGTTCGCGGGTGCCGTGCAGCAGGCGGTGAAGGAGGCGCACGCCGCGGCCGGACGCGAGTTCAACCTCGGCTCGCCCAAGCAGCTCCAGGAAGTCCTCTTCGGCGAGCTGAATCTGCCGAAGACCAAGAAGACCAAGACCGGCTACACCACCGACGCCGACGCCCTGGCCTGGCTCGCGGCCCAGACCGAGAACGAGCTGCCGGTCATCATGCTCCGCCACCGTGAGCAGGCCAAGCTGCGCGTCACGGTGGAAGGCCTGATCAAGACGATCGCTGCGGACGGCCGCATCCACACCACGTTCAACCAGACGGTCGCCGCGACCGGCCGCCTCTCCTCCACGGACCCGAACCTGCAGAACATCCCGGTCCGCACCGACGAGGGCCGCGCGATCCGCCGCGGCTTCGTCGTCGGCGAGGGCTTCGAGTCGCTGATGACGGCCGACTACAGCCAGATCGAGCTGCGGGTGATGGCCCACCTGTCCGAGGACGAGGGTCTGACCGAGGCGTTCACCTCCGGCGAGGACCTGCACACCACCGCCGCCGCGCAGGTCTTCTCCGTCGAGCAGTCCGCGGTCGACGCCGAGATGCGCCGCAAGATCAAGGCCATGTCCTACGGCCTGGCGTACGGACTGTCGGCCTTCGGCCTCTCCCAGCAGCTGAACATCGAGGCGGCCGAGGCCCGCGGCCTGATGGACGCCTACTTCGAGCGGTTCGGCGGCGTACGGGACTATCTGCGCCGGGTCGTCGACGAGGCGCGGGCGACGGGCTACACGGCCACCCTCTTCGGCCGCCGCCGCTATCTGCCCGACCTCAACAGCGACAACCGCCAGCGCCGCGAGGCGGCCGAGCGCATGGCCCTGAACGCGCCGATCCAGGGCACGGCGGCCGACATCGTCAAGATCGCCATGCTCAACGTGGACAAGGCGCTGCGCGAGGCCGGCCTCACGTCCCGCATGCTGCTCCAGGTCCACGACGAGATCGTCCTGGAGATCGCCCCCGGCGAGCGCGCGGTGGCGGAGGAACTCGTCCGCCGCGAAATGGCGAACGCGGTGCGGCTCAGCGTCCCGCTGGGCGTCTCAGTGGGCTCGGGCCCGGACTGGGAGTCGGCGGCGCACTAGCCTCCGCCGGTCGCCGGTCGCCGGTCGCCGGTCGCCGGTCGCCGGTCGCCGGTCGCGGGTCGCCGGTCGCGGGTCGCGGGTCGCCGGTCGCGGTCCACGGTGGCCGTTCGCGGTCACCGGTGGCCGGTCGCTGTCGGCGGTCAGGGGGGTGGGTAGGGGAGCGGCACGAGTGTCGGCGCCGCGCCGCTCTCACCGCCCCGCCCCGCCCCGCCCGCCCCGCCCGGCCCGGCGTGCCGGGCTCGCCGGGCCTGGGGTGCGGCCGATGGGCGAGCTTCGCCGGGCCGGGGCTCCGTACCGCCCAGTCTCCGCCTCGCGCTTCTCTTCCACCCTGGGGAACCGGCTCAGGCGACGCCCCACCCGGCCGGCGTCCCCCCCCGATCTCCGCCCTCCACTCCCGCCCGCCCCGCTTCCGCCCGCCTCACCTCCGCCCGCCTCACCTCCACCCACCCCTCAGGGCCCGTCACTCAGGTGGCCCTCGCGAAAACGCCCCCGCTCCCGTCTCCCGTGAGGATGCGGGCATGGGTATACGCATGCTCCACCACCGGACGACACCGGCACGGGCAAGCACAGACGGACCCGCCCGCGTGCCACTCCCACCGGTCCCGGTCGTCGCGCCGCACGCAAGCACCGGCCGCATCCCCACCACCCTCGCGACGGCGCTGCGGCGCACCACGGCCGACCTCCGCCGCAGACTCGTCCACCGGGATCCGGCCGCCGCGCCCCCGCGCGAGACGCCCGCCTGGCGCCTGTGGGCCGACCTGACCCGCGGATACCTGGCGCTGGCCCTCACCCTCCTGCCGCGAACACGCCCCGCACACACCTTCACCGTGTTCGTCGCGCGCGCCGACACCCTCAGCGCGCGACCCGAGGGCTCGGCTCCGTACCGACGCCCGGGCTTGTGGGGACCGGAGCCGGGCGCCACGCCCTGACCCCCACGGCGTACAGCAGCAGCCCCGGGGCGAGCCCCGCGCCCGCCCCGAAGCACACTGTCGGGATCAGCTCCCAGGGCTTCGCGACGTCTCCCCAGTACTCCCACCACCGGGTCGCCCGCTGCACCGCCCCGGCCACCGCACAGCCGCCCAGCACCGCCCCGGCCCACCACCGGTCCCGTACCGAGAGGACCGGAACGCCGAGCGGTTCGGCCCGGGGCGCCCGGCGCAGGGCACGCGCCAGGAACACGGCGATCACGACCGCCGCCACCGCGGAACCGCCGTACTGGAGGTACCAGTAGAGCGGCGAGCCCGCGATCTCCCGGCCCAGCGCCGGGAACACCCGCGTTCCCCAGCGGTCGAGATGGGTGAACGCGTCCCACACCACGTGCGTCAGCGCACCCAGCACCGCCGACACGTACCACCGCGCCACGAGGGACGGCCTTACGCGCGCGCGTGGCGTCCCACAGCGCAGCAGGCCGGCGACGCGGCCCTGTCCGGCCCGCGGCAGCAGCGCCACCAGCGGCTCGCGGACCAGCAGCCACAGCCCCACCAGCAACCAGGCGATGACCACATCGACGCTGAAGACGCCCGGGAAGGAGTGCGTGACGTCCCCGAACTCCATCGCCCCGGACAGGAAGCTCGCCGCGTAGTAGGTCAGGTCGGGCGAGAAGGAACCCGCCACCAGCACGGCGGGCACCAGCGGCCCCCGGCCGGTACCGTCGCCCCGCAGCGCCGGCAGTACGACGGCGGCATGACTGAGGGTGAACGGCAAGAGGACTCCTCATATGGCCAACCGGTGAATATGGGGCACGAACGGGTGCCCGCGCGAAGCAAGTTGTCGTAGGGTCGCTGCGGCACCGTACTGGTCGAACAGACGAACACCGCGCGGGGAAGGTTGCGGTGCAACCGTCGACGCGGACAGGACGTCACAACAGGGCGGGCACGGGCACCACGGGCGAGCACGACAACCGAAGACCGGCGAAGACAGACGGACACGGACGCGCGAGCGTCCACGGGAGGGGTCACTCAATGGCGGCGCATTTCGACAGGAGGCTCCGCAAGGCGGCGGTCACCACCACCGTGGCGGCGGTCGCGGTCGCGGCCCTGTCCGCGTCCCAGGCCCCCGACGTGACGGCCGACGCCAACGGCAGACAGACCACCGCCGACAACGTGCCGACGTCCGACACACCCCCCGAGCAGAGCGCCACCGGCAACTCGCCCTACTACACGGACCTGCCGCCGCTCAAGAGCCCGAGCCCCGCACCCACCCTCGGCACCCCCGTCTCCCGGGGGCCGTCCGAGGCGGGCATTCCCGCCACCGTCCTCGACGCCTACAAGAAGGCGGAGTCGGCGCTGCGCCGGTCCAAGCCCGGCTGCAACCTGCCCTGGCAACTCCTCGCGGCCATCGGCAAGGTGGAGTCGGGTCAGGCCCGCGGCGGTCGCGTCACCGCCGACGGCACGACCACCAGCCCCATCATCGGCCCCCAGCTCGACGGCAACGGTTTCGCGCTCATCAAGGACACCGACAACGGCGTCTACGACGGCAACAGCAGTTACGACAACGCCGTCGGCCCGATGCAGTTCATTCCCTCCACCTGGGCCTGGGCGGGCCGCGACGGCAACGCCGACGGCAAGGAAGACCCCAACAACATCTACGACGCCGCGCTCGCCGCCGGCCACTACCTGTGCCGCTTCGACTGGGACCTGTCCACGCAGGCCGACCTCAACCGCGCGATCCTCAGCTACAACAACTCGCAGGACTACCTGCACACGGTCCTGTCCTGGCTGGAGCACTACCGCAAGGGCACCCACGAGATCCCGGACGGCACCGGCACGCTGCCCGTCGACCGCAGCGACGACGGCATCGACGTGAGCGGTCCCAGCCCCTCGCCCGACGGAACGGGCGCGACCACCGGTCCCCGGGCCCCCGGCACCCAGACTCCCAGCCCGAGCCCCGAAAAGCCGGAGAAGCCGGAGAAGCCCACCCCGCCCGACGAGTCCGAGCCCCCCGCCTCCGGATCCCCGGGCCCCGGCACCTCCGACCCGTCCGACCCGTCCGATCCGGAGACTCCGCCCGAAACCGAGACCCCCACGGACACGGTCCATCACCTGGAGAACGCCGGCACCACGGGGCTCACCGCGACCGCGGGCGACACGTTCGCCAAGAAGATCAGCGCCCGCGCCGAGACCAAGGCCGGAAAGGCCGTCGGCAAGGTGCGGATCCGCTTCACCGTCCTGGGCGACACGGACGCCGCCTTCACCGGCGGCGACAAGTACGCCGCGGTCACCACCAACTCCTCCGGAGTGGCCGTCGCGCCCGCGTTGGTGGCGGGTGAGAAGACCGGCGGGTTCACCGTCCGCGCCACCGTCGTCGGCCGCGCCGTCGCCGGCCTCGACTACAAGGCCACCGTCACCGAGCGCGTCGCCGACACCCTCGCCCGCACCGACGCCACCGTGTTGACCTGCACGCCGGGCGGCGAGTTCGCGGACCAGGTCGAAGTGAAGGCCACTCACAAGGGCGCGGCCGCCGACAAGGTCGCCGTCACCGCCACGCTCGCCAAGTCGGCGCTCGACCCGGCCGTGAACGACAAGGGTCCCTTCTTCAAGGACGCCGGCGGCAAGGCCGTCCGCACCCTGGCGGGCCTGAAGACCGACGCCAAGGGCCTGCTCAAGCTGCCGAAGCTGTACGCCGACGACACCACCGGCACGTTCGTGCTCCGCCTGACCACCGCCGGCGGCGCCACGCTCAACGTCCAGCTGAAGGTGGCCGAGCCGGAGCCGTCGCCGAGCCCGTCCGGCGACGCCTCGCCCGAAGCATCGCCCAGCCCCTCCGCCGAGCCGTCGACCGAGCCGGACGCGTAGGCACGGTCCCGGCCCGAACCGCCGCGGGCGCCTCCCGGCTTCGTCGGGGGCGCCCGTGTCACTCCGTCGACTCCGTTCTCACTCGCCCACTCGCCCACCCGCCCACCCGCCCACTCGCCCACCCGCCCACTCGCCTACTTGCTCACTTCGGGAGGCGGGACTTCGTGTGGCGCGTCGGCTCCGCCGTCGCCGGGTCCTGAGGCCACGGGTGCTTCGGATACCGGCCACGCAACTCCGCCCGTACGCCCTTGTAACCGTCCTTCCAGAAGGAGGCCAGGTCGGCGGTGACCGCGGCCGGGCGGCCCGCGGGCGACAGGAGGTGGACGAGGAGCGGCACTCCGGCGACCTCGGGTGAGCGCTGGAGCCCGAACATCTCCTGCAACTTGACGGCGAGCACCGGCCGGGCTGGGTCGGTGTAGTCGATCCGGATCCTGGAACCACTGGGGACGGCCATCCGCTCCGGGGCGAGTTCGTCCAGCCGCGCCGCCTCCCCGGACGCCCAGGGCAACAGCCGCGTCAGCGCCTGTCCGGCGTCGAGCCGCGCCAGGTCGGCCCGCCGACGGGCCCGGCTCAGCTCGGGCTCCAGCCACTCGTCCACGCGCGAGTGCAGCGCGTCGTCGGAGACGTCCGGCCAGGGCTCGCCGAGCTGCCGCCGCAGAAAGGCCAGCCGCTTGCGCAGCACCTCCGCGTCGGCCGTCCAGCGCAGCAACCCGAGCCCCTCCTGCCGCAGCCCCTCCAGCAGTGCGTCCCGTACGAGACCGGAGTCGGCGTCGGCGAGCGGCCGGACGGTCAGCTCCACGGCACCGAGCCGTTCGACACGCCGGGCCACGACATCGCCGCCGCCCCAGTGCACCTCGTCCCGTTCCGCCAGGAGCGCGCCCGCCGCGAGCCGTGCCGTCTCCTCGTCGACGACCGCGCCGAGCTGCACGCGCGCGTGCCCCTTTCCCACGGGCCGGTCGGCCACGGCCACGGCGATCCAGGGTGCGCCGCGCAGCGCCGACGCCTCCGGCAGCTCGGCCCGGGTGCCGGAGACCATCAGATACGAACCGCCGTCCTTCCTGGCCACCCGCTCGGGAAACGCCAGCGCGGCCACCAGCCCCGCGAGGTTGTCGTCGGTGCCGCCGCGCACCGGCCGGCCGCTGCTCTCCACAGCGGCCCGCAGCCGCCGCACCTCCGTCCGCCACCGCACCCCGTACGCGTCACCGCCACGTCGAGCGGCCCGCAGCGCGGCCACCAGATCGTCCCCGTACTCCCGCGGCGGCGCCTCACTGAGCAGCGCGACCACCTCCGCGACCGCGCTCGAAGCCCCCGCACGAGAGCTCCCCGCCCCGGCCGGGCCCGTCCCGGCATGGCCCGGTCCCGCCGCCCCCGCCGCCCCCGCGTCGAGCAGCGCCCGCCCCAGCCGCGGATGCAGGCCCAGGCGGGCCAGCCGTGCGCCCCGCGCGGTGGCCCGGCCCGTGGAGTCCACCGCACCGACCGCCGTCAGCACCGCCCGGGCCGCCGCCATCGCCCCGCCGGGTGGCGGATCGAGCAGCGCCAGCCCGGACGCGTCCGGATCGCCCCAGCAGGCCGCCTGCAACGCGAACGCCGTCAGATCGGCCACCTTGATCTCCGGTGCCGGGAACCGCGGCAGACGGGCGTCCTCCGCCTCCGCCCAGCAGCGGTAGACCGCCCCCGGCGCCTCGCGCCCGGCCCGGCCCGCCCGCTGCCGCGCCGCCGCCCGCGAGGCCCGTACCGTCGTCAGGGCGCTCAGCCCGCGCGCGTGGTCCGTCCGCGGCTCCCGCGCCAGTCCCGCGTCCACGACCACCCGTACACCGGGAACCGTCAGGGACGACTCGGCCACCGAGGTCGCCAGTACCACCCGGCGCCGCGACCCGGGGGACAGGACCGCGTCCTGCACGGCCGCCGGCGCCCGCCCGTGCACCTGGAGCACGTCGATGTCACCGAGACCTCCCAGGTGCCCGGCGACGCGGGAGATCTCCCCGACGCCCGGCAGGAAACACAGCACATCGCCGTCCCGCTCGGCCAGGGCCCGCCGCACCACCGACGCCACGTGCGCGAGCAGTGCCGGGTCCACCCGCATCCCGTGCGGTGGCCGGACCGGACGCACCGGCGGCGCCCACACCACCTCCACGGGGTACGACACTCCCTGCGCCTCCACGACCGGCGCCCCGCCCAGCAGCCGGGCCCAGCCCTCCGCGTCCGTCGTCGCCGACGCGGCCACCAGACGCAGCTCCGGCCGCAGAGCCGTCCGTACGTCCCACAGGAATGCCGCCGTGGTGTCCGCGTCCAGATGCCGCTCGTGGCACTCGTCGAGCACCACCGTGTCGACGCCCGTCAGTTCCTGGTCCCGCTGGAGCCGCTGCAGCAGCACACCGGTCGTGACGACCTCCACGCGCGCGTGCCGTCCGACGACCCGCTCACCGCGCACGGTGTACCCGACGCTCGCGCCGGGCTTCTCGCCCAGCAGCCACGCCATCCGGCGGGCCGCCGCCCGCGCCGCGATCCGCCGCGGCTCGGCTACGACCACCCGCCGCCCGGGCCCCTCGCCCAGCAGCCCGGCCAGCGCGAGCGGCACCAGCGTCGTCTTGCCGGTGCCGGGCGGCGCGACCAGCACCGCCGTGCCGTGCCCCTCCAGGGCGGCATGCAGGGCGGGCAGGGCACCGCGTACGGGCAGGGCGTCCAGGGCGTCGTAACGGATCACGCCCCCAGTGTCGTACGTCCGCGAAACCACCCTCCACGCGCGCGTGCACACGCGAAGGAAAGCGCGCGTGCCCACGCGAAGGGAAGCGGGCCGGAGTACAAGCTCAGTCGCGCTCGCACACGAAGATCGCCGTACCCGGGATCAGATGCCCGCGCAGCGGCGACCAGCCGCCCCACTCGGACGTGTTCCAGTCCGGCCACTCCGGCTCCACGAGGTCCACCAGCCGGAACCCCGACGTCGCCACGTCCCGGACACGGTCGCCGAGCGTCCGGTGGTGCTCGACGTACACCGCGCGGCCCTCGTCGTCCTGCTCGACGTACGGCGTGCGGTCGAAGTAGGAGGCGGACACCGACAGCCCCTCGGGGCCCGGCTCGTCCGGGAACGCCCAGCGCAGCGGGTGCGTGACGGAGAAGACGAAGCGGCCCCCGGGCCGCAGCACCCGGCGCACCTCCCGCAGCACCAGCCGCGGGTCGGCGACGAAGGGCAGCGCCCCGTACGCCGAGCACCCCAGGTCGAAGGAGCCGTCCGCGAAGGGCAGCACGGCCGCGTCGGCGCAGACCAGGGGAAACGAGCCGCCGATGCGCAGGGCGTGCTGGAGCTGGCGGTGGGAGAGGTCCAGGGCCACCGGACGGGCACCCTGGGCGGTCAGCCAGCGGGAGCACTGCGCGGCGCCGGCGCCGATTTCCAGGACGTCCTTGCCCTTCAGCTCCTCCACCGGGCCGAGCAGTTCGGCCTCCACCTCGTCGAGGCCCTCCGGACACCACACGAAGCGGTCGTCGCCGAGGAAGGTGCCGTGCTCGACCTGGTACTCGTCCGCGTTCCGGTCCCACCAGCCACGGTTGGCGCGGGAGCTCTCCGTGACACCGGCGGCACGCCGGGTGGCCTCGGGCTCCGCCCCTGTGGCTTCGGACGCTTCGGGCTCTTGGATGACCGGCTCCCTCGTACTAGTCTGCGGCTCTTCCGCGCAGCCGGTCCCGCGTGTCACACAGGGGACCTCTGTGGGTCCGCGTGGCCTCGGAGACGGCTTTTGTGCCGGGTATGCGGCGATCTGTCCCGGGTGTGCGGCTTCGCGCATTGACCCTGCCCGGCTGCCCCCGTATGCTACAAGTTGCGCTGCGGGCCTGCGCACCTCAGACGTAGCAGGTCGCGCTCGCATCTGTTGTATGTCCCCTCGGTTCTCGAGGTGTCACCCCTGGTTTCGGTGACACTTCCTTGGCTGTCCGGCTTCTGCAGAGCGAAACGGGCTCCCGGCGTAAGCAGTACCTACGACTTCAATGTCCGTACCGGAGCCCTTTCCCACATGACGAGCAGCACCGAGACCACCGCCACCACCCCGCAGGTTGCGGTCAACGACATCGGTAACGAGGAAGCTTTCCTCGCCGCGATCGACGAGACGATCAAGTACTTCAACGACGGCGACATCGTCGACGGCGTCATCGTGAAGGTCGACCGGGACGAGGTCCTGCTCGACATCGGTTACAAGACCGAAGGTGTCATCCCGAGCCGCGAGCTCTCGATCAAGCACGACGTCGACCCCAACGAGGTCGTCGCCGTCGGTGACGAGATCGAAGCCCTTGTTCTCCAGAAGGAGGACAAGGAAGGCCGCCTGATCCTCTCGAAGAAGCGTGCCCAGTACGAGCGGGCCTGGGGCACCATCGAGAAGATCAAGGAAGAGGACGGCATCGTCACCGGTACCGTCATCGAGGTCGTCAAGGGTGGTCTCATCCTCGACATCGGCCTCCGCGGCTTCCTCCCGGCCTCCCTGGTCGAGATGCGCCGTGTCCGCGACCTCCAGCCCTACGTGGGCAAGGAGCTCGAGGCGAAGATCATCGAGCTGGACAAGAACCGCAACAACGTGGTCCTGTCCCGCCGTGCCTGGCTCGAGCAGACCCAGTCCGAGGTCCGCCAGACGTTCCTCACGACCCTCCAGAAGGGTCAGGTCCGTTCCGGCGTCGTCTCCTCGATCGTCAACTTCGGTGCCTTCGTGGACCTGGGTGGCGTCGACGGTCTGGTCCACGTTTCCGAGCTCTCCTGGAAGCACATCGACCACCCGTCCGAGGTTGTCGAGGTCGGCCAGGAGGTCACCGTCGAGGTTCTCGACGTGGACATGGACCGCGAGCGCGTCTCCCTGTCGCTGAAGGCGACCCAGGAAGACCCGTGGCAGCAGTTCGCCCGCACCCACCAGATCGGCCAGGTCGTGCCCGGCAAGGTCACGAAGCTGGTGCCGTTCGGTGCGTTCGTCCGCGTGGACGAGGGCATCGAGGGTCTGGTCCACATCTCCGAGCTGGCCGAGCGCCACGTGGAGATCCCGGAGCAGGTCGTCCAGGTCAACGACGAGATCTTCGTCAAGGTCATCGACATCGACCTCGAGCGTCGCCGCATCAGCCTCTCGCTGAAGCAGGCCAACGAGGCCTTCGGTGCCGACCCGTCGGTGGTCGAGTTCGACCCGACCCTGTACGGCATGGCCGCGTCCTACGACGACCAGGGCAACTACATCTACCCCGAGGGCTTCGACCCCGAGACCAACGACTGGCTCGAGGGCTACGAGACCCAGCGCGAGGCGTGGGAGACCCAGTACGCCGAGGCGCAGCAGCGCTTCGAGCAGCACCAGGCGCAGGTCATCAAGTCCCGCGAGGCGGACGAGAAGGCCGCGGCCGAGGGTGTCGACACCGCGGGTGCGGCTCCGGCCGCGTCCACCGGCGGCGGCGGCGGTGGCGGCGGTGGCGGCTCGTACTCCTCCGAGGGCGGCGACAACTCCGGCGCCCTGGCGTCGGACGAGGCGCTGGCCGCGCTGCGCGAGAAGCTGGCCGGCGGCCAGAGCTGAACGCAGGCTGAGCAGGAGCTCCTCACCGAGCGGTAGCTCGTGAACCGAGGGCCCGTACCCCTTCCCGGGGTGCGGGCCCTCGGCGCGTCCGCCGCCGGCCGGGCACGCGGACGGGGAATGCCCGGGCCGGCCTCCGTGTTGTGCATGACGAACACCAGGAGGGGAGCGGTCACTGTGCTTGATCCGCAGGGTTTGTACGCATGGGAGCCGAAGGGCTTGGCCGTCGTCGACATGGCACTCGCCCAGGAGTCGGCGGGGCTGATCATGCTGTACCACTTCGACGGTTACATCGACGCAGGCGAGACCGGCGACCAGATCGTCGACCGGGTGCTCGACTCCCTGCCTCACCAGGTCGTCGCCCGCTTCGACCACGACCGGCTCGTGGACTACCGGGCGCGTCGGCCGCTGCTGACCTTCAAGCGGGACACCTGGACGGACTACGAGGAACCCACCATCGAGGTGCGGATCGTCCAGGACGCCACCGGGGCGCCCTTCCTCCTGCTGTCGGGCCCCGAGCCGGACGTCGAGTGGGAACGCTTCGCCGCGGCCGTGCAGCAGATCGTCGAGCGGCTCGGTGTCCGCCTCGCGGTCAACTTCCACGGCATCCCCATGGGCGTCCCGCACACCCGCCCCGTCGGCATCACCCCGCACGGCAACCGCGCCGACCTGGTGCCGGGCCACCGCAGCCCCTTCGAGGAGGCGCAGGTTCCCGGCAGCGCCGAGGCACTCGTCGAGTACCGGCTCATGCAGGCCGGCCACGAGGTACTGGGCGTGGCAGCCCACGTTCCGCACTACATCGCCCGCTCCCCGTACCCGGACGCGGCCCTGACCGCGCTGGAGGCGATCACCGCGGCGACCGGTCTGGTCCTGCCGGGCATCGCGCACTCCCTGCGCACGGACGCCCACCGCACCCAGACGGAGATCGACCGGCAAATCCAGGAGGGCGACGAGGAGCTCACCGCCCTCGTCCAGGGCCTGGAGCACCAGTACGACGCGGCCGCGGGCGCCGATACCCGCGGCAACATGCTCGCCGAGCCCGTCGAAATCCCGTCGGCGGACGAGATCGGCCGCGAGTTCGAGCGGTTCCTGGCGGAGCGGGAGGGCGACGGCTGATCCGGTAATCTGGCGGATGCCCGTGCGCCGCGTGTCCCAGCCGTGGCGGGGATGTTCCGGTGGGCCTGACCGGCGGTATCGGAGTCGGTAAGTTGCTCCCCGCACCTGCGGGGATTGGTGAGGTGGAGGCGCGGTCATGCTGTCCGTGGGCCTGACCGGCGGGATCGGCGCCGGCAAGAGCGAGGTGTCCCGGCTGCTCGTCGAGCACGGTGCCGTACTGATCGACGCGGACCGGATCGCGCGCGAGGTCGTCGCGCCGGGAACCCCGGGGCTCGCGGCGGTCGTGGAGGCGTTCGGCGAGGACGTACTCACCGAGGACGGCAGCCTGGACCGGCCGAAACTCGGTTCGATCGTGTTCGCCGACCCGGAGAGGCTGGCCGCGCTGAACTCGATCGTGCACCCCCTGGTCGGCGACCGGTCCCGCGCCCTCGAAGAGGACGCCGCCGAGGACGCCGTCGTCGTCCACGACGTCCCGCTGCTCACGGAGAACGGCCTGGCGCCGCTGTACGACGTCGTGGTCGTCGTGGACGCCGACCCCGCCACCCAGCTCGACCGGCTGGTACGGCTGCGCGGCATGACCGAGCAGGACGCACGCGCCCGCATGGCCGCCCAGGCGACGCGCGAGCAGCGCAGGGAGATCGCGGACGTGGTCATCGACAACGACGTACCGCTGGACGGGCTGCGGCGCCGGGTGGAAGAGGTGTGGACCGAGCTGAGCCGCAGGGCGCACGCGCCGCGCTGAGCGCCGACGCGCCGCACGCGCCGGCGCGTGCGGGGCTCCAGCGCCCCGGACGCCCCAGGAATAGCGGCCCCCGCACGGGCGTTGACCCCTTTCAGTGAGGGAAGGACTCTGCCGTGCCCGAGACAAACGGTCCGACCGGACGCACCCCGGAGACGGATGTCATCGACTTCCGTGCCGCCGAGCAACTGCTCGCGGCGCGGGACCCGCGGGGCGCGGTGAAACTGCTCGACGCGGTCATCGCCGCACACCCGGAGAGCACCGCCGCCCGGCTGCTGCGCGCGCGTGCCTTCTTCGCGGCGGCACAACTGAGACCGGCCGAGCTGGAGTTCACCATCGTCCTGGAGCGTGAGCCGGACAACGCGTTCGCGCACTTCGCCCTCGCCCGCACCTACGAGCGCCGGGGGTGGCCCGACCAGGCCCGGCGCCACTTCCGGCTGGCGGCGGCTCTGGACCCGAACCCGGAGTATCTGCAGCAGGCGCGGTTCGACTCCTGACGTGTCCCCGGCGGCCCCGACGGACTGGAGACGACGCCGACGGGGAGCCCCGCCGACCCCGCCGGGCTCCCGACGGACCGGCCGGGTGGCGGTCAGCTCCTCGGCGGCCGGTACGGCGGGACGTCCGGGCCGGGCTGATAGTGCGGACCCTGGCGAATGTGCCGGACGATCACGATCAGGTCGACCGTGACGACGAGCCACAGCAGTCCGCACGCGAGCGCCCACCCGGGGCGCCCGGCGAGCGCGAAGGCCGCGGTCCCGAAGACCGCCCACACCAGCCCCCACACGCTCAGCCAGAACCGCGCCCGCAGGGCACTGCGCGCGGTGGTCGGCTCACTGCCGGTACGCATCGGATCACCACTCCTGTGGAAAACGTACTCCGGGAGACGACGAGGGGGAAACGAACGTGCCACTGGACCGACCCGTCCTGCCGGACGCCGACCACCTGCCCGACGTACTGCTCGACCTGGCGGTGCCGCACGAGGACATCAACGCGCTGGTGGGACTGCGCGGCGGCGTGACGCGTGATGCCGGGACGGTGCGGCTGCTGGAGGAGTGCGTCCACGACCTGGTGCGGGACCTCGGGGAGCCGGCCGGGGACCGGGAGGGCGTGCGGCGGTTCGAGGAGCGGCTGACCGAAGCTCCGGAGGCGCTGGTCGGGTACTTCGCCGCGTACGTGTTCGTCGCGGCGCTGCCCCACACGCGCGCCTACCATTCGGAACGCGGCATCCCGGCCGAGATCAGCCGGCGCACCCTCGCCGACCTGGGGCGGAACATGGCAAGCCACCGCCGGCGGCACGGCACGGGCGGAGTAGCGGCCCCACGGTGGCTGGTGCACCACTTCCGGGGCGAGCTGTACCAACTGGGACGGCTGCAGTTCGAACGGGCCACGATCGGGCAGCGCGCCACGCCGGTGCTGCGGGCGGCCGGGATGGACGCGGTGCCGGGTGAGCCGTGCCTGAACCTGCACGTCCCGGACTACCGCGGGCCGCTGACACCGGCCGCCTGCGACCGCTCGCTCGGGCTCGCCCGGGACTTCTTCCGGCGGCACTTCCCCGAGGAGCCGTATCGCGCCGCGACGTGCCACTCCTGGCTCCTCGACCCGCAGCTGAAGCGGTTCCTGGCCGCCGACACCAACATCGTACGGTTCCAGGAGCGCTTCCGGGTGGCCCGCGAGGACACCGAGCCCGCCGACGAGGAACCTGTCCGCTTCGTCTTCGGAAACCCCTGCCTGCCGGTCGAGGAGCTGCCGCGGCGCACCTCTCTGGAGCGGGCCGTCGGGGACCATCTGCGGGCGGGTGGCCACTGGTACATCGGGCACGGCTGGCTTCCGCTCTGACGGCGGGCCAGGTTCTGCCGGCAGGCTCAGGTTCTGTCGGCAGGCTCACGTGCGGAACGTCCCGCCTCGGGCGGTCCGACGCGCGTTCACTCGGTCGGGTGAACCGGCCCTCGGGGGGAACGGGTGTGCGGGCGCGGCCCGTTGGATGGGCATGGAGATGAAAATGCGAGAGGGATACCAGGGGACGGGACCCGGAGCCATCACCCCGGACGGCTGCGCGGTCGAGCTCTATTCACGGCTGCCCGTCGGAGCCGAGCCGGACATCGTCGCCGCCGCCGTGCCCGAGGGGGCGCGCCTCCTGGAGCTGGGCAGTGGGGTGGGGCGCATGACCCATCCACTGCTGGAGCGCGGGTTCGCCGTGACCGCGGTGGACGAGTCCGCCGAGATGCTGGAGCACGTGCGCGGGGCACGGACGATATGCGGCCCGATCGAGGAGCTGGACCTGGGCGAGCACTTCGACGTGGTGATGCTGGCGTCGTTCCTCGTACACACCGGGGACGCCGAGGTGAGCCGCGGGTTGCTGCGCACCTGCGCCCGGCACGTCACGGAAGACGGCTGTGTGCTGATCCAGCGGGAGGGCGAGGACTACCACACGAACCTGCCGCGCGAGCGGGTGGACCCCAGCGGCTTCACCGTGCGCATCGTGTCCTCGGATCCGGTCGGGGACGGCGTCAACGCGGTACGGGCGGAGTACGAGTTCCCGGACGCGGTCTGGACGCAGACGTTCCGGGCGCGGCCGCTGACCAGGGAACAGTTCGAGGAGGCACTGGGGGAGGCGGGACTCGGGGTGGACCGGTATCTGACGGACGACGGGACGTGGGTGAGGGCGATTCCGGCGCCCCGGAGGCAGCGGCCCGGGCGATGAGTTCCGGGGCGGCGAGCGGTCTGAATACCTGACAGCATCACGGACCGCTCAGCTCAGGAGACCCCCATGCCCGAGACCGCCGCCTCCACCGCTTCCGTCGCGACCACGGCCGCCGCTTCCGTCGCTTCCACCGCCTCGGCCACATCGACCCGGAGGCGCGGCGCCCGGATCGCCCTACGGGCGGTGCAGGTGCTCCTCGCGCTGTTCTTCGCCGTCGCCAGCGCCGGGCCCAAGCTGATCGCGCACTCCTCGGCCGCGGACACCTTCGCCGACATGGGCTGGGGCAGCGCGGGCATGTACGCCATCGGTGTCCTCGAACTGGCCGGAGCAATCGCCCTGTTGGTCCCGGCCCTGCAGTCGGTTGCGGCGACGGCCCTTGGCGCGCTGATGGTGGGCGCCTTCGTCGTCCAGCTCACCTACTTCGACGGAGAGCGCGCCGCGACACCGCTCGTCCTGATGGTGCCGCTCCTGCTCATCGCCTGGGCCCGCCGCGAGCACAACGAGGCACTGCTCCGCCTGGCCCGCCGCGGGCGCGCCTGACCGCAGGGACGGCGCGGATGCTCAGGGCCTGTTCTCGGCGTCCCGCCGGGCCCGGCCCAGGCCCTCCAGCCCGCGCAGGCGTTCCAGCTCGCGGCGGTCGCGCTTGGTGGGACGGCCGGCGCCACGGTCGCGGATACCGGCCGGGGCGACGGCCTCGCGGGGCGGGGGCGGCGGGGAGTTGTCGACGTAGCACTGGACGGCGACCGGGGCTCCGACGCGCTTGCGGATCAGCCGCTTCACGACCACCACGCGCTCCCTGCCCTCGTGCCGCAGGCGTACCTCGTCTCCGACGCGCAGCGAGTACGCGGGCTTCACCCGATCACCGTTCACCCGTACATGGCCGCCTTTGCAGGCGGTCGCGCCGAGGGAGCGGGTCTTGATGAGGCGGACGGCCCAGATCCAGCTGTCCACGCGGACGCTCTCGCCACTCCCCGGCCCGGCCGCCTCGGCGGCCGCGATCGCGGCGGCGGTCTTGGGGTCCGGGGGCTGGGCGGCGGCAGGCGCGCCCTCGCCCGCGTCGGGCTGCCGACCGGTGGCGGTCTCGCCAGTCGTGTCATCGGCCCTGCCGCCGGCCCTGTCGCCGGTCTTCACGTCGGCCTTCGTGCCGGCCTTGGCCCCGGCGGCGTCCTGTGGGCCGGCCGCCCCGCCGTTCCTGCCCTCGTCATGCTCGGAAGCCATGGCTCGACCCTAACCGCTCAGCCGGGCGAGAGGGGCGCCTATTTACGAGGGCCCGGCACTGCCCGGGAAGCCAGGGCACGGGCCAGGGGCAGGCAGGTCAGGCACGAGGGCGGGGGCGCGGACGAGGACGGGGCGCGGTCTCGGGCGCGGGCCGGGCGCCAGGGCACCGTGGTCTTACGGTGGAGGTATGGACACCAGTGGCCTCTCCGTACTCGACCAGCGGATCGCGGGATGCCGGGCCTGTCCGAGGCTGGTCGACTGGCGCGAGGAGGTTGCCCGTACCAAGCGGGCGTCCTTCGCCGACTGGACGTACTGGGGCCGGCCGGTACCGGGCTTCGGTCCGCCGGACGCGCGTCTGCTGATCGTCGGGCTGGCCCCCGCGGCCCACGGCGGCAACCGCACCGGCCGGATGTTCACCGGCGACCGCTCCGGAGACGTGCTGTACCAGGCGTTGTACGACGTGGGTCTCGCCTCGCAGCCCACCGCGGTCTCCGCCGACGACGGCCTGGAACTGTACGGCGTGCGCATCACCTCGCCGGTGCACTGCGCGCCGCCCGCCAACAAGCCCACCCCCACCGAGCGCGACACCTGCCGCTCCTGGCTCGTCCAGGAACTCGGTCTGCTGCGGCCGACGCTGCGGGCCGTGGTGGTACTCGGCGCGTTCGGCTGGCAGGCGGCGTTGCCCGCGTTCGCCGAGGCGGGCTGGCCGGTGCCCCGGCCCCGCCCCGCCTTCACCCACGGCGGGCACGTCACGCTGGAGGCCCCGGACGGGCCCGCTCTGCAGCTCTTCGGCTGCTTCCACGTCAGCCAGCGCAACACCTTCACCGGCCGGCTCACCCCCGAGATGCTCCGGGACGTGCTGCGCACGGCGGCCGAGGCGGCGGGGCTGCCCAAGGCGTAGGGCCACGCGTGGGGCCCGGGGCAAAGGCGGTGATCGCCTCGGGACGACGGCGCTACGGTGCTCCGATGGGCCTGTATCCGGAAATCGAACCGTACGACCACGGCATGCTCGACGTCGGCGACGGCAACCGCGTCCACTGGGAAGTCTGCGGGAACCCGCACGGCAAGCCCGCGCTGGTGCTGCACGGAGGGCCGGGATCCCGCCCCAGCCCCAACCTCAGACGGCACTTCGACCCGGCCGCCTACCGGATCGTGCTCCTCGACCAGCGCGGTGCCGGACGGTCGGTCCCCGGGGCGAGCGACCACGCCACCGACATGAGCGTCAACACGACCGCCCACATGATGGCGGACCTGGAGCGGCTGCGCACCCACCTGGGCATCGAACGGTGGCTGGTGTGGGGGGTGTCGTGGGGGTCGATACTGGGTCTGCGGTACGCCCAGACACATCCGGGGGTGGTGACCGAGCTGGTGCTGACCGGGGTCGCGACCGGCTCCAACGCCGAAGTAGCCCTCCTCACCCGAGGCCTGGGGAACATCTTCCCCAAGGCCCACGAGCGGTTCCTCGCCGAACTGCCCGCAGACGGACGCGACGGCAACGTGGCCGCCGCGTACAACCGGTTGCTGGAGTCGCCCGACGCCGAAGTCCGGGCCCGGGCCGCGCGCGCCTGGACCGACTGGGAGACGGCGATCATCCCCGCGCCGCCACGCTCGGTCGCCCGGTTCGAGGACCCGGAGTTCCGCCTGGGCTTCGCGCGTACCGTCACCCACTACTGGGGCAACGACCACTTCCTCGGCGACGGCAACGACGAGGGCGTCGTCCTGCGGGACGCGCACCTGCTGAAAGGCATCCCGGGCACCCTTGTGCAGGGCAGCCTGGACTTCGGCAACCTCCTCGGCATCGTCTGGCGGCTCCACCACGCCTGGCCGGACAGCGAGCTGGTGGTCGTGGACGAGGCCGGACACGACGCCGGAGCGGCCGGGGACGAGGCGCTGCTGGCGGCGACCGACACGTACGCCCGCGCCGACGCCTGACCAGCCGTGTGGCGGCCGGAAGCGCCGGGCCGCCGCCCCGCCCTACGGCCGCCACACGGCTCACGGACCTACCTCCACCGGCACGACCGCCGTCGCCGTGATCTCCACCAACTGCCCCGGGTACCCGAGGCAGCTCACCCCGAGCAGCGTCGAAGAGTGCGGGCCGGCACTGAGCCCGGACGCCTCGACGACGTCCCAGACGGCCGACAGCGCGGCGGTCTCGCCGCTGACCACGTACACGTCGGTCGAGAGAACGTGCGCCAAGTCGCTCCCGACGGTGCGCAGCTGCTCGGTGAGGTTGGCGATCACCTGCTCGGCCTGCCGGACCGGATCGCCCTCGCCGACCAGCTTCCCCTCCGCGTCGAGCGGAACGGACCCGGCGAGGAAGGCGAGCTTCGTGCCGGCCTCGACGACGGAAGCGTGGGAGTAGGCGGGCGGCGGGAACAGGCCCGGCACGGTGACGCGCTGAATCACGTGGACTCCTGTGGCGGTGAACGGTCGACCGCCCGATCGTCCGTGCTCCGGACGGCCCCCGCATCCGAATTTCGCCTCGTGCCGCCGGCCGCCCGCGCGTACGCTTCCGGCGTCCGCCCGCCCGTTCCCACCGCCAGGAGCCAGCAGCAGTGCCCTCCCTCACGGACCAGACCTTCCTCGACACCACCGCCGACCGCCTCGCCGTCCTGCCCCATGTCCGGGCGGTCACGCTCGGCGGCTCCCGGGCCCAGGGCACCCACGGGCCCGACAGCGACTGGGACCTGGCGGTCTACTACCGCGGCGCCTTCGACCCGGACGGTCTCCGTGCCCTCGGCTGGCCGGGAGAGGTATCCGAGATCGGCGCGTGGGGCGGCGGCGTCTTCAACGGGGGCGCCTGGCTGACGATCGACGAACGCCGGGTCGACCTGCACTACCGCGACCTCGACGTGGTCGAGCACGAGACGGCGGAGGCGGAGGCGGGGCGCTTCGATGTCGAGCCGCTGATGTTCCACCTCGCGGGCATCCCGACGTACCTCGTGGTCGCGGAGCTAGCGATCAACGAGGTACTGCGCGGCGAACTGCCCCGTCCCGCCTACCCGGAGGCCCTCCGCGCCACCGCCCCCGAACGCTGGTACGGCGCGGCCACCGCCACCCTCGCCTACGCCAAGGCCGGCCACGCGCCCAAGGGCGCCCTCACGCAGGTCGCCGGCGCGATCGCCCTGGCAGCGACACAGACGGCGCACGCGGTCCTCGCGGCGCGGGGGGAGTGGGTCACCAACGAGAAGGGGCTGATCCGACGGGCCGGGCTGGGCGGGGCCGACGGTGTCGACGGGCTGCTGGCGGAGCTTGCTCCCCGGCCGGAGGCTCTGGCACGGTCGGTCATGGACGCCGAGGCTCTCCTGCGCGCGGCCGTGGAAGAGGCCGGGAGAGGCCAGGGTCCCCGAGGGGTGGGCACGGCACGCGCATGACCCGATTCCGTTCACAAAGCACGCGCCGTTCCGTGCCGGCCGTCACTTGCCCGAAACACGCCCGTCCCTTCTCCTCCAAGAACACCCCTTACCGTGGACGCCATACCGTTCCACCACCCGCCTGACCACAGGCCGCCCCACGCCGCCTGACCGCATACCGCCTGACACCACGCAGCCCGGCCACCGTCGCCCGAAGGCTCACCCCCGCCCTCGACCAGACGACAGGAGCCCCGCGCCCCGTGTCCCGCACCGTCCGTCGCGCGCGCCGTGCCCGCCTCACGCTTCCGCCCTGGTTCGCCCACGCCCTGAGAGCCCAGCGCGGGCCCGTGCCCTGGAGCGCGGTGACCCGCGGTGCGCTGGCAGGCGGGCCGCTGCTGCTCGCCGCCGTGCTCGCCGACCGTGCCTCCCTGGGGGTCGTCGCCGCCATCGCCGCGATGCTGGCCGGCATCAACGACCGGCCGGGCAGCCGTCGTACGTCCGTGCGGCGCATCGGCGTGCCCGCGCTCGCGGGGGCTGTCGGGCTGCTCGTCGGGACGTACGCCGGGCAGCACCTCGCAGCCGTACCGCTGACCCTGGTGATGACCGGGCTCGGACTGGTCACCGGAGGTGTCAGCGCCGTCGGGACCGTGGCGTCCGGGGCCGGGACGCAACTGCTGGTGACCAGTGCCGTCGGTGCCGGGATGCCGTTGCCGGACCCCGGATGGCAGAGCGTGCTGGCCTTCCTCGCGGGCGCCGGATGGCTGCTCGCGCTGCGACTGGCCCTGCCCACGCCAGGCTCACTCACCGGCGACTTCCGCCTCGACTCTCGCCTCGACTTCCGGTTCGACGGGGAGCGGGCGGCCGTCGCCGACGTCTACGACGCCGTCGCCGAGCTCCTGGACGCGGCCGGCACGGAGCACGCCGTCGCCCGCCGGGCTGCGCTCACCGCCGCCCTCGACCACGCGCAGGACGCGCTCGCCGGGCCCCGGCTGCGGCGTTACGCCTCGTCCGCGGCCGAGCGGCGGCTGCACGCCCAGTACGCCGCCGCGCTGCCCCTCGGCGAGGCCGCGACCGCGCTCGCCTGGGCGGAACGGGCCCTGCCGGCACGGGCCGGTGAAGGACCCCGCCGGCTCGCCGCGGCCGTCCGCGGCAACTCCCACGCCGGGCCACTGCCCGCCCCCAGCCGCACCGACCCCGCCCTGCGGGCCCTCGACGACGCCCTCCTGAACGCCGCGGAGGCCTTCGACCGGGGCCGGGGCCGGGACCTGCACACCCGCAGGCGGTCTGGCGTCTCCCTGGCACGCACCGTCCTCGGTGCCGGGGGACGGGAGTACGGGCTGCGTGCCGGTCTGTGCTTCGGGGCCGGGGTCGCCGCCGCCCAGGCACTGCACCACGGGCACTGGTACGGGTCCCACCAGCACTGGTACTGGCTGCCCGCCACCGTCGTCTTCCTCGTCAAGCCCGACCTCGGTCCGCTCGCCTCCCGGGTGCTGTGCCGGGCGGCCGGGACGGTCCTTGGGGCGCTGCTCTTCGCCGGGTTCGCCGCCGCGCTGCCCCGGCCGGAAGGGCTTGTCGTGCTCGTCGCCGTCTGCGGTGCCCTGGTGCCCGTCGCCGCGCGGCACTTCGCCGCCCAGACCACCGTCGTCACCGTCCTCGTCCTCGCGCTGGTCATGGTGGGCGGCGAGCCCCAGGCCTCCGTCAGCCGCATCGGGGAGACGCTGCTGGCCTGTGCGATCGTGCTGGTCGTCGGGCATCTGCCGATGCCGGGGCAGCGGGGCGGCGGGGTCCGCGCCCGGATCGAGGCCGCCGACGCCGCGGCCCACGCCTACCTCGTCCACGTACTGAGCGAGTCCGAGGACCGCGCCACCCGGTGGACGCTGCGCCGCGACGCCTACCGCACGCTCGCCGACGCCCGCGCCGCGACCGCCCGCGCCGCCGCGGAACTCCCGCCCCTCGCCCGGCACTCGGAGGGCGCGGACGAGGTCGCCGCCGTCCTCGAACGACTCGTCGACACCACCACCGCGTGCGCCGTGCACCTCGACGACACCGGCCGGCTCACGTCCCTGCACACCGAACGGCTCGCCGGTCTGCGGAGCGAACTCGAGGAGCGGCGCGGGCGCGTGGGCTTACGCCGACACCGTACGTTGGCGGGATGACGCCTTCTTCCCATGCGAGCCGCGAGGGCCACGAGAGCCGCGGCGAGGGTCACGAGAGCCGCGAGGGTCACGGTAGGCACGAGGGCCGGGAGGGTCATGAGAAGCCCGCGGATCTCGTCATCACCGGCTGCACCGTCCTCGTGCACGACGACCGGGAGCGGATCGGTTTCGAGGAGGACGCGGCCGTCGTCGTACGGAACGGAGTCGTCGATCGCGTGACGACCGCCGCCGCCGCGGACGGCCTCCCAGCCGCCGACCGCATCGACGCCCGCGGTCAGGTCGCCCTCCCCGGCCTGATCAACTGCCACACGCACGCGCCGATGGTCGCGCTGCGCGGCCTCGCCGAGGACCTGCCCACCGAGGAGTGGTTCAACGACGTCGTCTGGCCCGTCGAGTCCAACCTCACCGACCGCGATGTGGAACTGGGGGCCCGGCTCGCCTGCGCCGAGATGATCCGCGCGGGCGTGACGACGTTCGCGGACCACTACTTCGCCATGGACGCGGTCGCCGCCGTGGTCGCCGAGTGCGGGATGCGGGCGTTGCTGGGGCAGGCGTACTTCTCCTCCCAGGGGCCCGAAGGGCGGGAGGCGTCACTGGAGTTCGCGCTGCGGCACCGCGGCGCCGCCGGCGGACGCATCACCACCGCCCTCGCCCCGCACGCCCCCTACACGGTGACCGACGCGGACCTCGCCGCCACCGCGGGACTCGCCCGTGACCACGGCCTGCCCGTACACCTCCACGCGGCCGAGAACCGGGACCAGACCGACACCAGCGTCGCCCGGCACGGCGCCACCCCGGTCGAGGTCCTGGAACGTACCGGCATCCTCGACACCGACGTGCTCATCGCGCACGGCACCGGCATCGTCGAGACCGATCTGCCGCTCCTCGCGCGCGCGGGCGGCCGTACGGCCGTGGCGACCGCGCCCCGCGGCTACCTCAAGTTCGCCTGGCCCACCACCACGCCCGTGCGCGCCCTGCGCGGCATCGGCGTCCCGGTGGGGCTCGCCACCGACGGCGCCGCCTCCAACAACTCCCTGGACGTGTGGGAGTCGATGGCGCTCACGTCCCTGGTCCAGAAGTCCACCGAGGGTGACCCCCGCTGGCTGACGTCCCGCCAGGCCCTCCACCACGCCACGCTGCAGAGTGCCCGCGCGGTCGGGCTCGGCGGCACCGTCGGCCGCATCGCGCCGGGGCGGCGGGCGGACCTCGTCCTCGTCGATCTCACCGGGCCGCACACCCAGCCCGTGCACGACCTCGCCGCCACCCTGGTGCACAGCGCGCGGTCCGCGGACGTGCGCACGACGATCGTCGACGGGCGCGTCCTCATGCGGGACCGCGAGCTGCTGACCGTCGACGTGCCCGGCGTGGTGCGGGAGCTGGGGGAGCGGCTGCCCGCCCTGACCGACCGCGGTCACGGACGGCGGGTCCAGGAGTACGACACCTGAATACCGTACGAAGCCGAGCACCGTACGAAGCCGAGCACCGCAGGAACTGAGCACCGCAGGAAACTGAGCACCGCACGGGGCTGAACGCCCAGGTCAGCGGCTTCCCGGCGCCCTCCCGAAAAGAATCTTGCCGGGCCGCGATGAGTTCCGCTCCGCACGTCGGTCACCACCCCGGAGGACCGTCGTGTGTCGCACAGGAGGAGCTGGATCCATGTCGCTGCCCGAGATCGTCACCCGCGCGGACTGGCGCGCGGCGCGCGAGGCCTTGCTGGCCAAGGAGAAGGCGGCCACCCGCGCGCGTGACGCGCTCAACGCCGAGCGGCGCGGGCTGCCCATGGTGGAGGTCGACAAGGAGTACGTGTTCGAGGGCGGCGACGGCAAGGCCACGCTGCTCGACCTCTTCGAGGGACGCGACCAGCTCGTCGTCTACCACTTCATGTTCGCGCCCGAGTGGGACGCCGGCTGCCGGAGCTGCTCGGCGTTCCTGGACCAGATCGGGCACCTCGCGCACCTGAGGGCGCGCGGTACGTCGTTCGCGGCCGTGTCCCGGGCGCCTTACCCGAGGATCCTGCCGTTCAAGGCGCGGATGGGCTGGACGCTGCCCTGGTACTCGTCGTACGTCAGCGACTTCAACACCGACTTCGAGGTGACCCTCGAACACGAGGGCGAACTGGTCGAGCGGCCCGGGATCAGCTGCTTCCTGCGGGACCGCGACCGCGTCTTCCACACCTACTCGACGTACGAGCGCGGCCTCGACGGACTCGGCTCGACCACCAGCCTGCTCGACCTGACCGCCCTCGGCCGGCGGGAGCAGTGGGAGAAACCCGAGGGACGCGCCTCGGCTCTGGGTGCTCCTGCGGGAAGCGAGAGACTCCGATACCACGACGAGTACGAGAGCTGACACGCACCGTAGCGAAGAAGGCCGAACGGCTGAGACGCCGCTCACACTTTGCGGTGAACGAGTGTCAACTATGTCTCAGTACCATCACTCCACGAGGCGATCGCTCCATGGTTGGCGTTTAACTCTACGAGTACAGCGCTACATGGAGGTGCAGGGTGAACGGGCGAACGGTGCTCGAACGCTTTCCCGCCGGCGGACCGCGTGGTTCCTGGCCGGCGGAGGAGTTCGCGAACGCGCGGCGTCTGGAGGGCCTGCCCGCCGAGGTCGTCATGGACCTCGCCACGGACATGTTCCTGGTCATCGTCCGCGCTGGCGATCCCGTCGGCGACGCGGCCGCCTGACGCGCGGGCGCGGCCCTGACGTCAGCCCGCCTTCGGGGCGGGCACCGGCGCCCTGGTGAACTGTTCCGCCTGGAGGGAGTAGAGCTCCGCGTACACGCCACCGGTGGCCAGCAGCTCGTCCGGTGTCCCGGACTCCACGAGCCGGCCCTGGTCGAGGACGTGCACCAGGTCGGCGTGGCGTACGGAAGCCAGCCGGTGGGTGATCAGGACGACCGTCTGCCCGCTGCCGGCCAGGGCGCGGATCTTCTCGAAGACCTCCAGCTCGGCCCGGGCGTCCAGGGCCGCCGTCGGCTCGTCCACGATGAGGATGCGGCCCTGCCGGTACGCCGCGCGGGCGATCCCGACCCGCTGCCACTGGCCGCCGGACAGCTCGTGGCCGCCGCTGAAGTTGCGGGCCAGCAGGGTGTCCAGGCCGCGCGGCAGGTCCGCGACCACCTCCTCGGCCCCGGCCTCGGCGACCGCGGCGGCCACACGGTCGTCGCCGAGTGGCGTCGAGGAGCGCCCCACCGCGACGTTCACCCGCGCGGTGAACGGCCACCGCTTGAAGTCCTGCGCCACCATCGCGACGCGTTCGGCAAGCGCGTGCCGGTCCGCCGTCGCCGCGTCGACGCCGTCCCAGGTGATCCGGCCCCGGTCCGGGGTGTACAGCCCGGCGAGCAGTTTCACCAGCGTCGTCTTGCCCGAGCCGTTCTCGCCGACGAGCGCCACGATCCGGCCCAGCGGCAGGGAGAGCGTCACGTCGTCGAGCGCCGGGCGGGTGGCGTCACCCGGGTAGCGGAACGTGACGTTCTCGAAGCGGATCTCCTTCGGGTCCTCCGGCAGCGCGGCGCCGCCCAGCGGAATGGCCCGGTCGGCCGCCTCCACGTGCAGCCGTTCCAGGTCGCCGACGAACAGGGCCTCCTCGTGGAGCGCGTTGACCTCCACGACCAGGGTGCCGAGGCTCTGCGAGCCGGTGCGGATGGCGATCACGGCCGTACCCGCCACCGACAGGGACATCGCTCCGCCCAGCAGCAGCCCGCCGAGCGTCGCGTACGTCGCCGCCGTGGCCAGCCCGGTCCACGTCGCCGCGATCAGCCCCGTACGGGCCGCCAGCCGGGCCAGCCGGGCCTGCTCCGCCTCGGCGGTCTCCGACATCGCGCGGAAGTGCCGCAGCAGGAAGGGGCCCACGCCGTGCACCCGGATCTCCGGGGCCGCGGCCGGTTCGATGAGCAGACTGCCCAGCAGCCGCCCCGCGCGTTCGTGCTGCACCCAGGCGTGGAACGACTCGTACCGGCGGCGGGCGAGGGTCAGCGCGCTCCAGGCGCTCGGCAGGGTCATCGTCACCAGCAGCGGCAGCAGCGCCGGATGCAGCACGGTCAGGACGCCGGCCGCCGCGATCAGCGAGATCATCGCGTTCACCACGCGTGTGCCGTACATGATCATGCGCCGTGCGGAGGCCGCGCCGTACTGGGCGGTGTCCAGGAGCTTGTGGAAGGCGTGATCCTCGATCGCGGACAGCTCCACGGCCGCCGCCCGCTCCAGGTACCGCTCGGTGGCCACCCGCTCCACCTTGGGCTCCAGCCGTCCGGTGGCGTACGTGGAGGCCGCCCGCAGCAGCGCCGCGAGCAGCATCACCGCCGCTACGGTGACCAGCGCCGGGACCGTCCCGCGCAGACGTTCCCCGATGGGGCCGGCGGCCATCAGTCCGGCCAGCACGCTGTTGACCGCGAGCAGACTGACCGCCTGTGCCAGACCCCGGCCCACCTCGGCCGCCAGTACGGTCCGCGCGGCCTGCGGGTCGGCCTGCCGGGCGAGCCGGAAGCTGGACGACAGCAGGGACGGCAACCGTGTCAGCATCGCCCGGAAGCCCAGCTCCAGAAACGCGTCGGCGTGCTGGTTCCACCCCATGTCGTAGCGCAGCGGACCGCCGAAGAGCAGCCGCTCCGACTCCGACACCCCGGCTGCCTCCGTGCCGCCCTTCCTGCGCACCGTCTGCCTCCCCATCGTGGACGGACGGCCACTATCGCGGGGGCGGGACGCCTACGGGCAGGGCGTGGGCGGGGGAGGCCGGAGCGCGCGGGCGCGCGCCCGGCCGGAGGAAGCCGGAAGGGGGCGTGCGGGGCGGAGCCGGGGGAGCGAAGAGGGACGGGAGAGCGCGGCGGCGCCTACGCGCTCACCGGCCGCGACCACGTCGGTGTCGTGTCCGTCAGCCGGCACAGCGCCAGGTAGAGCGGGATGGGCGGGGTGTAGGGGACCGTGCCGTCCGGGCGGTGGATGAGGCCGGGAACGTCCGGGGCGTCGGGGACGACCGCACCGGTGGCGTACCGTGCGGGCGCGGGCCACTCGAGGGCGTAGTCGGAGTCGGACGGGACGATCCACCACCAGTGCGCCTCGTCGGCGTAGACGCACCCGACGCGCGGCAGCCGGGGCAGCACCAGGGGGCCGAAGCGGGCGGGCACCGCGACCGCGTCGCAGCCCAGCGGGGCCGTCATGCCGTCCGGCACGGGCAGTCGCCGGGGCGTCCCGGGAAGCGCCCCGGGGGTGGTCAGCCCGCGCTGCAGGCGGACCAGGGTGTCCAGACCGAGTGGTCGGATGCCGGACGCAGCCCTCATAGCCATTCGGTCCCCGTTCCGCGGCGCGTTTCTCGGCGGCAGGCCTCCGCCTCGCCCTCGTCCCCCGTGCCGTCGGCGGGGCCGGGCTTCGGGCGGGCGCCCCAGCCCAGGTCGTTGTAGGGCTCCGACGGATCGCGCGGTCCGTCGGCCTTGCGTGGCAGCTCTGCCCAGACCAGCAGTCCGGGGCCGTGCTCGTGGGCCCCCCAGGCGTCGCACAGGGCGTCGACGAGGAGCAGTCCCCTGCCGTGCTCGTCCTCGGGCTGCTGATCGGCCGGAGGGTGGGGCTGGCCGGGGGCGCACCCCTCGTCGCGCACGGCTATGCGCACCAGGTCGGTGCCGTCGTGCAGCTCGCACACTATGTGTCTGCTCGCGGTGTGCACGATCGCGTTGGTCACCAGCTCGGAGACGACCAGGGCCGCGGTGTCGCAGGTGTCCTCGCACACCGACCAGCCGTTCAGCCGGGCCCGCGTCAGGCGTCTGGCCTGTGCGGGAGAACCCGGGTGTGCGGCCAGCTCGAAACGGAACCGGCGCTCGGCAGCGGCGGACCCCGAAGGGCCGGCTCCCATGGCGGCACCGAGGCCCAGGGAGCCCGCGGTGGCGTCTGTTCCTAAGGGCGCGGACGGAATCACGCTTGCCACTATCGCCCCGCCGTGAACACTTGGCAAGTGTCACTCTGAAAAATGCAGAGTGCTGTGTGACGGTCTGGACGGCCGTGGCACACTGCTCGCAACAGCACGTCGAGCGGCGCCAATTCAGACCACCGAAGGCCTTCCGGAGCTTTCGAACAGGTCTTCGAATGGCGCCGCCGGGCTGTCCGCGCAAGGGCACAGGGACTCTTCGGGACTCTTCAGGAGGTGGGCGGTGAGCGAGCCGCGGTCCGCGCCGACGGTCGGCCAGGTCGTCCTCGGCCGGCGCCTGCTGGACCTGCGGGAACGCGCCGGTCTCAAGCGCGAGGAAGCCGCCCGCATCCTGCGCGTCGCCCCCGCCACGGTGCGTCGCATGGAGATGGCCGAGGTCGCCCTCAAGATCCCGTACCTCCAGCTCCTGCTGAAGGCCTACGGCATCGGAGACGAGGAGGCCGACGCCTTCGTCCGGCTGGCCGAGGACGCCAACAAACCCGGATGGTGGCAGCGCTTCCACGACATCCTGCCGGGCTGGTTCTCCATGTACGTCAGCCTGGAGGGCGCCGCCTCCCTGATCCGCTCCTACGAGCCGCACTTCGTCCCCGGAGTGCTGCAGACCGAGGAGTACGCGCGCGGGGTACTGCGCTCGGGAGCCATCGGACAGACCCGGCCCGACGACATCGAGCGCCACGTCGACCTGCGCATGCAACGCCAGGAACTGCTCACCCGTAAGGACGCGCCCAGGCTGTGGGTCGTCATGGACGAGACCGCCCTGCGCCGCCCCGTCGGGGGCCCGGAGGTGATGCGTGCCCAGATCGACAGGCTGCTCGAGGCCACGAAGCTGCCCAATGTGACGCTGCAGGTCGCCCCGTTCTCCAACGGGCCGCACCCGGGTACGTACGGGCCCTTCGTGCTGTTCCGATTCGCCATGCCGGAACTGCCGGACATGGTCTACAGCGAGTACCTGACCGGCGCCGTCTACCTCGACGCGCGTACCGAGGTGGCTACCCACCTCGAGGTCATGGACCGCATGGCGGCGCAGGCCGCCACGGCACATCGCACGAAGGAGATCCTCCGGGATCTCCGCAAGGAGCTGTGAATGAACCGCATCAAACCCCAGCGCTCGCCACGGAACCGCAGCGAGCGGATCCGCAATGAGCGGATCTACAACGGCATGCCCGCCCGGGAACTGGGCAGCGAGGGCTGGCACAAGCCGTGGAGCGGCGGCAACGGGGGCAACTGCCTGGAGGCGATGAAGCTCGCCGACGGCCGGATCGCGGTTCGGCAGTCCACCGACCCCGACGGCCCGGCGCTGATCTACACCTCCGCCGAGATGACCGCCTTCATCGAGGGTGCCAAGGCAGGAGAGGCGGACTTCCTGCTGTCCTGAGACGTGCGCTCTGTTGATGCTTGTTTTTAAGCTGTTTGGCACTGATTTGATCATCCATACCCTTCAGTCCTCGCCAGGGAGAACTCGACACCTCGGAGCTGGTCGTCATGGCGTGATCCGGTGACCGGCCGGGGGTCGTGGGGCCGCTCAGGCCGTCATCGGCCGGTCGTACGGGCCGACCGGTGCCGGCAGCCGTGTGCTGCCGCCGGACAGATGGCGGTCGACGGCCGCGGCCACCGCCCGCCCCTCCGCGATCGCCCACACGATGAGCGACTGCCCGCGCGCCGCGTCCCCGGCGGCGAACACCCCGCGGACGTTGGTCGCGAAGTCCTGGTCCCGGGCGATCGTGCCACGGGGCTCCAGCTCCAGCCCGAGCCCATCGACGAGCCCGTCGTCCCGGGCGGGTCCGGAGAAGCCCAGGGCGAGGAGGACGAGGTCAGCGGGGAGTGACCGCTCGGTGCCGGGCAGCGGACGGCGCCCCGCGTCCACCGCGACCAGGTGCACCGACCGCACATGCCCCTCCGCGTCACCGGTGAGTCGAAGCGTGGACGCCGCGAACAGCCGTGCGTCCGCGTCCGCCACCGGCGCGGACCGCAGTTCACGTGCCTCCTCGTGCGCGGCCGACAGCCGGTACAGCCGCGGATACGTCGGCCAGGGCTCGGCCTCCTCGTCGCGCTCCGTACCCGGCTGCGCGTAGATGTCCAGCTGGGTCACGGACGCGGCACCCTCCCGCACCGCGGTACCGAGGCAGTCCGCGCCCGTGTCACCACCGCCGACGATGACGACGTGCTTCCCGGCAGCGGACAGCGGGGAACACTCGATGTCTCCCTCGCACACCCGGTTGGCCAGCGGCAAGTACTCCATCGCCTGATGGACGCCGGCCAGTTCCCGGCCGGGCACCGTCAGATCGCGCCACGCGGTCGCGCCGGTGGCGATCACCACGGCGTCGTGGCGGGCCCGCAACTCGCCCGCGGACACCTCCCGCCCGACCGCCGTCGACGTACGGAACTTCGTCCCCTCGGCCCGCATCTGGTCGACGCGCCGCTCCAGGTGCCGCTTCTCCATCTTGAACTCGGGGATGCCGTACCGCATCAGCCCGCCGATCCGGTCGGCCCGCTCGTAGACCGCGACCGTGTGCCCGGCCCGGGTCAGCTGCTGCGCCGCCGCGAGCCCGGTGGGCCCCGAACCGACCACCGCCACCGTCCGCCCGGACAGCCGGTCCGGCGGGCGCGGCGGGATGAAGCCCTCCTCCCAGGCCGTGTCGGCGATCGCGCACTCGACGTTCTTGATGGTGACGGCCGGCTGGTTGATGGCGAGTACACAACCCGCCTCGCACGGCGCCGGGCACAACCGGCCGGTGAACTCCGGGAAGTTGTTCGTGGCGTGCAGCCGCTCACTCGCGGCCCTCCAGTCCGCCCGGGAGACCAGGTCGTTCCAGTCCGGGATCAGGTTGCCGAGCGGGCAGGCTTCGTGACAGAAGGGGACGCCGCAGTCCATGCAGCGGTCGGCCTGGGCGCCGACGATCGGCAACAGCGCCCCGGGGACGTAGACCTCGTGCCAGTCCCGGACCCGCTCCGCGGCCGGCCTGCGCGGCCACTCCCGGCGGGGTGTGGTCAGGAAACCCTTGGGATCGGCCATGGCCGTCTTCCTTGCGTGCGGGGGTGGCAGGCCGTGCGTCGTGGGGTGGTGCTCTTCCGGCCCACGATACGTCCCGTCCGCCCCGCACGCAGAGTGCCGGAAGGCCCCTCGCCCACGGTGTCCCGGCCCTGCCCTCGCCCACGGCGTCGGCCGTGGCGACCCGCCCCTCAGGCGAGGGCCAGCACGTACGACACCGCCGCCGCGGCCGAGGCAGCCGTACGCACGTGGTTCCACGCCGTCCACTCGCGCACGTACGAGGGCCACTGGCCGGCCGCCTCCGGGGTGCCCGGCTCCAGCCCGAGCAGCGCGGTGTTGCGCGGCACGTTGGCGGCCGCGGTCACCCCGAACGACCCGAACAGGAACAGCGCGCTGCCCAGCAGCAATTCCACCGCCGCCCCGGCCGGCCACAGCACGAACGTCACCACGGCGATCACCGCGGTCAGCACCGATGTCCCGAGGAAGACGAACATGAAGGCCGGCCGCACCGCTGCCGCGTTGATCGCGTTCATCGCGGCTACTCCCTGCGCGGGCGGCAGCGCCGCCAGCCCCCGCATGACGAAGGTCGAGAACGCGCAGAAGGCGCCGGCCGTCAGACCGGTCCCGAGCACGCCCAGCACCGTCAGCACGAAATACGGTCCGTCGATCATGTCGTGTCAGCTCCCGCCCGTCGCGTCGATGCCCGCTCGGCACCGTCGGCCATCGATCACCCCAAGTCAACCCCGGCGCGGGCACGGTGACCATGGCCGACCGGCGCGAGCGCATACGCGAGCGTCCAGGCGGGCGGGCCGCAGGCCGGCGCATCATGGGCGGGTGCGATTGGAAGCGATCACCTGGGACAGACTCGGCGACCTGCTCGCCGAGCGCCTGCTCGACCTCGAGCCCGCCGACGGCGGCGCCTGGCCGCGCGTCGCCTTCGACGGCGCCCCGGCAGCCCGCCCCGGCGACCTCGCCGAGCGGGTCTCCGACGCGCTGCGGGTGCGCGGCCGCCCCTCCCTCGTCGTCGGAACGGAGGGCTTCCTGCGGCCCGCGTCCCTCCGCCTGGAGTACGGCCGTCAGGACGTCGAGTCCTACTACAGCGGCTGGCACGACACCGGCGCCCTGTGGCGCGAGGTCTTCGATCCCCTCGGGCCCGGCGGCGACGGGCGCGTTCTGCCGGACCTGTGGGACCCGGTCACCGACCGCGCCACCCGCAGCCCCTACGTCCGCCTCCCGCCCGGCGGTGCCCTGCTGCTGCACGGCCCCTTCCTGCTGCGCCACTGGTTCCCCCTCGATCTGAGCGTCCATCTGGTCCTCAGCCCCGGCGCACTGCGCCGCCGCACCCCCGAGGCCGAGCACTGGACCCTGCCCGCCTTCGAGCGCTACGAGGAGGAGACCGCCCCCTCCGGCGCCGCCGACGTCCTGGTGCGCGCCGACGATCCACGGCATCCCGCGTGGAGTGGGTGACGCGCCCGGTGGGCGGCCGGTTCGTCAGAGCCAGCCGTTGCGCCGGAAGCCCCGGTGCAGCGACAGGCAGGCGACGGCTATGACGCCGATGACCAGACCGTAGCCGTACCGCCAGCGCAGCTCGGGCATGTGGTCGAAGTTCATGCCGTACACCCCGCAGACCATCGTGGGTACCGCGACGATCGCCGCCCAGGCGGTGATCTTCCGCATGTCCTCGTTCTGCGCGACCGTCACGCGGGCCAGGTGCGCCTGGAGGATGGAGTTGAGGAGTTCATCGAACGCCGCGATCTGCTCCGTCGCCCGCAGCAGATGGTCGGCGACATCGCGGAAATAGGCCTGTATCTCCGGTTCGACCACTCGAGCAGGCCGGGTGGCCAGTTCCTCCAGCGGCCGGCCGAGCGGCACCACGGCCCGCCTCAGTTCGAGGAGTTCGCGCTTGAGCTGATAGATCCGCCCCGGATCGACCCGCGCGCCGTGCTCCGCGAACACCTCCGTCTCGACGTGGTCGATGTCAGCCTGGACCGCCTCGATGACGCTCAGGAACTCGTCCACCACGTGGTCCGCTATCGCGTGCAGTACGGCGGACGGCCCCTTGGCGAGCTGCGCGGGATCGGACTCCAGCCCTTCCCGCAGCGGTCCCAGCGAGCCGTGCCGCCCGTGCCGCACGGTGATCACGAAGTCCTGGCCGACGAACGCCATGATCTCGCCGGTGCTCACCACCTCGCTGGTGGCGGTGAGCTCCTCGTGCTCCACGTAGCAGACCGTCTTGAACACGGCGAAGAGCGTCTCGCCGTACCGCTCCACCTTCGGGCGCTGGTGGGCCTCGATCGCGTCCTCGACCGCCAGCGGGTGCAGGTCGAAAAGGTCCGCGACGCCTGCGAACTCCCGATTCGTCGGCTCGTGCAGGCCGAGCCAGACGAAACCGGCCCCGCGCTCCCGCATCCGCTCCACCGCGTCGACCGGATCGCCGCCCTCGGGGGTGCGGACACCGTCCCGGTAGGTCACGCAGTTCACCACCGAGGAACCCAGCGGGGAGCGGGCGGGATGGCTGAGGTCCACACGCGGGCGCCGCCGGGCCAGCCGCGCCACCTTGCGGAGGCCGCCGCCCCTCCCCAGGCCCGTGACCTTCCGCAGATTCCCTGCCATCGTCATCCGTGTCTCCTCGCGTGGGTCCCCTCGCGCCGTGCTTCCCGCGCCCTGGCGAGCCAGTCTGCCAGGCCTGCGTGAGCCGCGGACTGGCCTGTGGAAACGGCGGGTTCCGCTTTGTTCCCGGCTGTGGACAGGAGGTTCGGACGTGGGCGTGGGCGCGGACGACATCGGCCAGGCGGCGCGGGGGCACCGTCGCGCCGGAGCGTCGACCGCTTCAGGCAAGCCGGACAACTGGGATGATCGCCCCATGACGCGAACCGACGGATACCTCCTCGACAACCGGCAGGCCGAGGCGGCGGAGCGCTTCGATGCCTTCGCCACCCTCTTCGATCCGACGACGTTCCGGCACCTCCAAGCGCTCGGCGCCGGGCCCGGCTGGCGCTGCTGGGAGGTCGGGGCCGGAGGCACCTCCGTGGTGTCCTGGCTGGCCAAGAGGGTGGGGCCGACCGGCAGGGTCCTCGCGACCGACATCGACACCTCCCGGCTTGCTCCGGCCGGCCGGCATCCGGTCGAGGTGCGCGTGCACGACGTGGGCGCCGAGGAGCCGCCGGGGGAGGGCTTCGACCTGGTGCACGCCCGGCTCGTGCTCGTCCATGTCCCGGACCGGGAAAGCGCGTTGCGGTCGATGGTCAAGGCCCTGCGCCCCGGTGGCCGTCTCCTGGTCGAGGACGCCGATCCCGCGCTGCAGCCTCTGCTCTGTCCCGACGAGCACGGGCCCGAGCAGCAACTCGCGAACCGGCTGCGGCACGGCTTCCGCCAGCTACTGGCCCGACGCGGCGCCGACCTCTCCTACGGCCGCCGGCTCCCGCGCCTGCTCCGGGAGGCCGGGCTGCGGCGGGTGGAGGCCGACGCCTACTTCCCGGTCACCTCACCCGCGTGCGCCGCCCTGGAGTCCGCGACGGTCCGTCAGGTCCGCGACCAGCTGGTCGCCGCCGGGGCGGCCACCCACGAGGACATCGACCGCCACCTCGCGAACGTCGCGTCCGGCAGTATGGACCTCGCGACGGCTCCCATGGTCTCGGCGTGGGGACGCAAGGCGTAGGGGAACGAGGTCCCCGTCTGCCCCGGCGTCACGCCCCCGGCCGGCATGTGGCGGGACGCTCCTCGCGTCGTCGTGCCACGGCGGGCGTGGTACGGCCCGGTCGACCGGTGCGGCGTCCGTGGGCGAGGGCCGCCGACGGACTGCCGCTTCGCCGCGCTCCGCGCCGCTGTCCTGTGCCTCGTGCGCGCCACTGCCCCGGGCCTCGTGCTCCGGTGCTCCGCACCCCAGTGGGCCTCGTACCTCGTACCTCGTATCTCGTGCCTTGTGCCTGCCGCTCCCGTGCTCTGCGCCCGGTGCCCGTGTGCGTCCCGCCCGGTGCCCGTCGCTGCCCGCTTGGTGGCCTGTGCTCCGTCCCCGTGCCGACGGCGCCGCCACCGGTCACGGCGGTTTCCTGACGCTTCGCCAAGCAGCGTCCCCTACCACTCCCATATCCGCCCACTCCCATACCTGCCGACCTGCGTACCTGCGTATTTGCCGACCTGCATACCTGCCTACCTGCCTGCGTACCTCGTACCTGCCGGCCCACATACCGACCGTCCGCCCCGTCAGGCCGTCCTGCGCGGAGGCCTCCCACCCACCTGCTCGACGGCCTGCGCCCCCGCCCGGCACCCCGCAGCCGCGGCCTCCCCGGGCGCCGCGCCCGCGAGCAGCGCGGCGAGGAACGCGCCGGTGAAGGCATCACCGGCGCCCGTACTGTCCCGGGGCCACGCCGGGGCGGCGGGGACACGCGCGCACACGGTGCCGGACCTGGCCACCATGGCCCCCTCCGCTCCCTGCTTGGCGATCACCAGTGGGACGTGCCGGCTCAGTTTCGCCGCCGCGTCGGCCGCGTCGGGCAGTCCGGTGAGCAGGCACGCCTCGTCCCGGCTGGGCAGCAGCACGTCCACTCCCTCGACCAGTTCCAGGAAACGGTCGACGCCCAGCTCGGTGAGGAACCCGGCCGACGCCGGATCCAGGCTGACCGGCACCCCGCGCGCGCGTGCCGCCGCCAGGGCGGCCGGCACCAGGGCACGGCTCGGCTCCGAGAACAGGAGGTAGCCCGACAGGTGCAGCCGGGCCACGCCGTCGAGCAGCGTGTCCGACCAGTCGCCGGGCGCCAGCCGCAGCGACGCCCCGCTGTCCGTCAGGAACGTCCGCTCGGCCGAGTCGCCCGTGTCGACCAGGCAGATCACCGTCCCCGTCGGTGCCGCCGCGTCGACGACCAGAAGGGGGCGCACGCCGTGGGCCACCAGTTCCCGCTCGTGCCAGACCGCCGCGTCGGTGCCGACCCGCCCCAGCAGCCGTACGTCCCGGCACCCTCCGTGCGCGGCCCAGCAGGCCACGTTGGCACCCGCCCCGCCCGGCAGCCGGCGGATCGAGGCAGCCGTGTCCGTGCCGGAGGCCAGCGGTCCCCGGTGCCGGGCGACGACGTCCGTGACGACGTCCCCGACGACCAGCAGCGCGCCGTCCGGCCCCGCGGTCATGCCCCGGCCCAGGCCGTCGCGACGCGTGCCGCCAGCCGCACATTGCCGCGTACCGCCGCCAGATTGGCGCTCAGCGAGGCGCCGTCGGTGTGCCGCACCAGGTAGTCGAGCAGGAACGGCGTGACCGCCTGGCCCGTGACCCCCTCCGCCTCGCACGCGTGCAGCGCGTCGGCGAGCACCCGCGCGTGCAGCGCGGGATCCAGTTGCTCCTCCTCGGGGACGGGGTTGGCGACCACGAGTGCCGACCGCGGCCCGTCGAGCGTGTCCTGTGCCCGCATGACGGCCGCCACCTGCTCCGGGGTGTCCAGAGACCAGTCCACCGGATGCCCCGAGTCGGACAGGTAGAAGCCGGGGAAGCGGCCCGTGCCGTACCCGGCCACCGCGACACCCAGCGTCTCCAGCCGCTGGAGGGTCGCCGGCACGTCCAGGATGGACTTCACGCCCGCGCAGACCACCGTGATGCGGGTACGTGCCAGCAGGCCGAGGTCGGCCGACTCGTCCTGCGTCACCGTCCACTCCCGGTGCACGCCGCCGAGCCCGCCGGTGGCGAACACCCGGACGCCCGCCAGGGCCGCCAGCAGGGCGGTCGCCGACACGGTGGTCGCCCCGCTCGCCCCGGTGGCCACCGCGAGCGGCAGGTCGCGGTGACCCAGCTTGCGGATACCGTCCTCGTTCGCGACCCGCTCCAGCTGCTCCTTGTCCAGGCCGACATGAGGCCGCCCGTCCAGCACGGCGACGGTCGCCGGTATGGCGCCCTCCTGCCGTACGGCCTCCTCCAGTTCCCGGGCCACCAGCAGGTTGCGGGGGCGCGGCAGCCCGTGCGCGATGATCGTGGACTCCAGCGCCACCACGGGGTGACGCGCGTCGATCGCCGCCCGTACCTCTTCCGACACCATCAGCATCACGTGCCTGCCTCCTGTCCGTCGGTCCTCCCTCATCTCTGGCGGGCGGGGGACCGGGCCAAACCCTCAGGCGTCCCGGCCGGAGTCTTGCGGCCCGCTGGGGACACGACGAACCTGGGAACCATGACGGACAACACGACACGACTCGACCATGTCGTTCTCTGGGTGCGCGACCCGGTCGCCGCCGCCGATTTCTACGAGAAGACACTGGGGACGGAGCCCCTGCGAGTCACCGAGTACATCGCCGGGACCGTGAGCTTTCCCTCCGTGCGCCTCAACGAAGAGACCATCCTCGACCTGGCGCCGCACTCCCTGGCGGAACGCATGCGGGTGGTCCCCGGCGCTGACGGCAGCGCGGGCCATCCCGTCAACCACGTCTGCCTGTCACTGTCACCGCACGACTTCGAGGCACTGCGCACCCGCCTGGAAGAGCGGGCCGTCCCGGTCTCGGAACTCTCGTACGACTCCTATGGCGCCCGGGGTCTGGCCCGGCGCAGCTTCTACTTCGGCGACCCGGACGGCAACATCTTCGAGGCACGGCACTACGAGTAGCTCGCGCCGGGCACCCGGGCGGCCTCTCAGAACAGCGGCTCGGGCAGCACGCCCTCCAGCGCGAGCAACTGCCGCTTGGTGTCCACGCCGCCCCCGAACCCGCCGATGCCGCCGTCGCTCTCGACGACCCGGTGGCACGGCACGACGACCGGCAGCGGATTGGCCCCCATCGCCATGCCCACCGCCTGGGCGGCGCCCGGCTGGCCGACCCGGCCGGCGAGGTCGCCATAGCCGACGACCGAGCCGTAGGGGACGCCGGACGCCAGCTCGCGCAGCACTTCCCGGTTGAAGCCCGAGATCAATGACCAGTCCAGCGGCAGGTCGAAGCCACGGCGCCGACCCGAGAAGTACGCTTCCACCTGCCGTATCGCCTCGGCCAGCAGCGGAGAGCCGGGCGCCTCGACGGGCTCCGTGCCGAGCCGGGCCGCGAGCCTTTCGAGTGCCCGGTCGCGCGCGGCGCCGGTGGCGTGGAACACGACGTTGACCAGTCCGTCGCGGGTGGCGGCCAGCAGGAGCGGACCGATGCCGGTGCCTACGACGGTCCACACGACCTGCTGTTCGTACTGCCCATGGCTGTCCATGCGCCCACGGTACGGCCGCCCACTGACAACGCCCGGGACAGCGGCGGGCGGGACCGCTCCCGGCCCCTGGCCCGGGCGTGACGCGGTCAGCGGCCGGCCGAGTCCTCGTCCTCGCCGACGGCGTCCCGCACCACGTCGGGCTTGTTGGTGATGATGCCGTCGACGTCGTACCCGGCTACCCGCCGGGCGGTGTCCGCGTCGTCGACCGTCCAGGTGAGGACCTCCATCGGCCTGCCGTGCGGCCCGGTGAACGCGTGCACCGAGGAGACGTAGCTCATGGACAGGGAGCCGTACGAGGGGTTGATCTGGTCGGTGAACTCCGCGAACGCGGGCAGGTCCGACACCGGGGGTGTGCCGAGGAACCCGGTCTTGACGGCCGGCTTGAGCTCGTGGACGGTCCGGACGCTGTCCGCGCTGAAACTCTGTACGACCAGCCGGCCGGCCACGTGCCGCCGGTCGAGCCAGCCCTCATTGGCGAGAACCTTGAGGGTCTGCTGCTCGATGCCCGGGTACAGCTGCGGGTTCTTCAGCTCCAGCAGCAGCTTCTGGTGGTTGTGCTCCACACGGTCCACGTACTGCTTCAGCGTCGGCACGCGTGCGCCCGCGTACTCGGACCCGAACCAGCTCCCCGCGTCCAGCCGCGCGATCTCCGCCGCGGTGAAGTCCTTCACCTTCCACGGCGAGCGGTCGGGGAAGACCTCCTCCACGTCGGTCGTGCGCCGCAGGCTGTCGTCGTGGAGGACGACGAGCTCGCCGTCCCTGGTGCGCTGGACGTCGTTCTCCACCCAGCGGAAGCCCAGCTCGGCCGCCTTGTCGACGGCGGCCAGCGTGTTCTCCGGCGCGTACCCGGAGGCGCCCCTGTGGGCGACGACCGAGGGCCCGTCGTCGCCCCGGGCGGTCCCGGCGTGCGAGAGCGGAGTGAGCAGGGCGACTCCCAGAAGCGCGGTGGTCGTGACGGCAACTGCGCGCGCGTGCATGCGTACTCCTCGCGTCGAGCGATCACGGACAGCACCACTGTGACATCAGAGAGTCAACAGAAGAGGGGTGCAGAATGGCCACAGGCTGAATGGAGTTGCTCAACTCCGCTCACCGGGGCCCCACAAGTGGGGCAAGGCCGTGATTCTTTGCCGGAGAATCGTTCGACCATTCCGGTGGGAGTCATACTCTCTGCCTCGACCCTGATCGTTCGCGCGGTCCCGGGAGAGGGTGCACATCAGGCAAATTCCGGCATGACCGGGGCGTAAGAAGGCGGAAGGGCAGCCGCACATGCAAGGCACGGTCGACGGATTCAGCTACGGACTCGTCACACCGCTGGTGGCCTACCTCATGGCCTGTCTCGGCGGTGCCCTCGGGTTGCGCTGCACCACCAGGTCCATGCGGGTCACCCGTTCCTGGCGGCCCGGGTGGCTCGCCCTCGGGTCGGCGGCGATCGGCTCCGGCATCTGGACCATGCACTTCATCGCCATGATGGGGTTCACGATCGAACACACGCCGATCCGCTACGACTGGCTGATGACCTTCGCCAGCCTGGCCGTCGCGATCGTCATGGTGGGCGTCGGGATCTTCATCGTCGGTTATCGGGGCGCGCGAGGAACGGCCCTGTTCACCGGTGGCACCATCACCGGCCTGGGCATCGCGTCGATGCACTACCTGGGTATGGTCGGCATGCGCCTGGACGGGCAGCTGACGTACAACACGGTCACCGTGGCCGTGTCCGTCGTCATAGCCATGGCCGCCGCCACCGCCGCCCTGTGGGCGGCCGGCCAGGTCCGGGGTTTCCTGTGGAGCGTGGGAGCCAGTCTGATCATGGGGCTGGCCGTCACGGGCATGCACTACACGGGCATGGCCGCCCTCGAGGTCCATCTCCACGGCACGGCCGATCCCTCCACCGGAGGCTCGGCCGCGGAACTGCTCGCTCCCATGCTGATCGGGCCCCTGGCCTTCCTTCTCCTCGCCGGCGTCGTCGTGCTGTTCGACCCGCTGATGGTCATGGGGAGGCCCGCCGAAGTCCCCGCCGAGCGGAAGCCGGGCATCCCGGCCCATCCGGAGGGCCTGCGCACGGTCCGCCACCCACCGCACCACCCGGCCCACCACATGCGCCGCCCGCTCGTCCACCGGCGTCCCCGAACCCCGCAGAACCGCTGATCCGGACCCGTTGTCAGTGCGGGGTCGTACGGTGGAACCCATGCGGCCCGTTTCCCAGATCGAACGCACGGTGGCGCCCTTCGAGGTCGTCAGCCCCTACCAGCCGAACGGTGACCAGCCGGCGGCCATCGCCGAGCTCGCCCGGCGTGTCGAAGCAGGCGAGAAGGACGTCGTCCTGCTCGGCGCGACCGGCACCGGCAAGTCCGCCACCACCGCGTGGATGATCGAGAAGCTCCAGCGCCCCACCCTCGTGATGGCGCCGAACAAGACGCTGGCCGCACAGCTGGCGAACGAGTTCCGCGAACTGCTGCCGAACAACGCCGTCGAGTACTTCGTCTCGTACTACGACTACTACCAGCCCGAGGCCTACGTCCCGCAGTCGGACACCTACATCGAGAAGGACTCCTCGATCAACGAGGAGGTGGAGCGTCTGCGCCACTCCGCGACCAACTCACTGCTCACCCGCCGCGACGTCGTCGTGGTCGCCTCCGTCTCCTGCATCTACGGCCTCGGCACCCCGCAGGAGTACGTGGACCGCATGGTCCCGCTCAGGGTGGGCGACGAGCACGACCGGGACGAGCTGCTGCGCCGCTTCGTGGACATCCAGTACACGCGCAACGACATGGCCTTCGCCCGAGGCACCTTCCGGGTCCGCGGCGACACCATCGAGATCTTCCCGGTCTACGAGGAGCTCGCGGTCCGCATCGAGATGTTCGGTGACGAGATCGAGGCCCTGTCCACGCTCCACCCGGTCACCGGCGAGATCATCAGCGACGACCAGCAGCTGTACGTCTTCCCGGCCTCCCACTACGTCGCGGGCCCCGAGCGCCTGGAGCGGGCCGTGGGCGACATCGAGAAGGAACTGGCCGAGCGCCTGACCGAGCTCGAGAAGCAGGGCAAGCTCCTGGAGGCCCAGCGACTGCGGATGCGCACGACGTACGACCTCGAGATGCTCCGCCAGATCGGCTCCTGCTCCGGCGTGGAGAACTACTCCATGCACTTCGACGGCCGCCTGCCCGGCTCCCCGCCGAACACCCTGCTGGACTACTTCCCGGACGACTTCCTGCTCGTCATCGACGAGTCGCACGTCACCGTGCCGCAGATCGGCGCCATGTACGAGGGCGACGCCTCCCGCAAGCGGACCCTGGTCGACCACGGCTTCCGACTGCCCTCCGCCCTCGACAACCGCCCGCTGAAGTGGGAGGAGTTCCAGGGACGCATCGGGCAGACCGTGTACCTGTCGGCGACCCCGGGCACCTACGAGCTCTCCCGTTCGGACGGCGCCGTCGAGCAGATCATCCGCCCCACCGGCCTCGTCGACCCGGAGGTCGTCGTCAAGCCGACCGAGGGCCAGATCGACGACCTGGTGCACGAGATCCGCAAGCGGACCGAGAAGGACGAGCGCGTCCTGGTCACCACGCTCACCAAGAAGATGGCCGAGGACCTCACCGACTACTTCCTGGAACTCGGCATCCAGGTGCGCTACCTGCACAGCGACGTCGACACGCTGCGCCGCGTCGAACTGCTGCGTGAGCTGCGCGCGGGCGAATACGACGTCCTGGTCGGCATCAACCTGCTGAGGGAGGGCCTCGACCTGCCGGAGGTCTCCCTGGTGGCGATCCTCGACGCCGACAAGGAGGGCTTCCTGCGCTCCGGCACCTCCCTGATCCAGACCATCGGCCGCGCGGCGCGCAATGTCTCCGGCCAGGTCCACATGTACGCCGACAAGATCACGCCGGCGATGGAGAAGGCGATCGACGAGACGAACCGCCGCCGCGAGAAGCAGGTCGCGTACAACAAGGCGAACGGCATCGACCCGCAGCCGCTCCGCAAGAAGATCAACGACATCGTCGCGCAGATCGCCCGCGAGGACATCGACACCGAGCAACTGCTCGGCTCGGGCTACCGCCAGTCGAAGGACGGCAAGGGCGCCAAGGCCCCCGTGCCCGCCCTCGGCGGCCAGGCGCCCGCCGGTGCCAAGGCGGCCAAGGGCAGGACCAAGGAGACCGTGCCGACCGACCGCCCCGCCGCGGAACTCGCCGAACAGATCGAGGACCTCACCACCCGTATGCGGGCCGCCGCCGCGGACCTGCAGTTCGAGATCGCCGCCCGGCTGCGGGACGAGGTTTCCGAGATGAAGAAGGAACTGCGCCAGATGAAGGAGGCCGGCCTGGCCTGACGGCCCGCCCGGGCACGCGCTGTGTTGCAAGACCGACACAAAGTGCGGACCTGGGTGGGGCGCCGTCAGTGTCCCTGCGTAGGGTTCTGGTCAACCGCGGGCACCGCGGCAACAGGGGACAGTCCGAGAGGGGATCAGCGCGTGACCGTCAACATGACCAAGGGTCAGGCCATCAGTCTGCAAAAGAGCGACGGCGGCAGCCTGACGTCGGTGCGCATGGGTCTCGGCTGGCAGGCGGCTCCCCGGCGCGGCCTGTTCGGCTCGCGCACCCGGGAGATCGACCTGGACGCCTCCGCGGTCCTGTTCGCGGACAAGCAGCCGGTCGACGTCGTCTTCTTCCGTCACCTGGTGAGCGACGACGGCTCGGTGCGCCACACCGGGGACAACCTCGTCGGCGGCGTCGGCCAGGGCGGGGACGACGAGGCGATCCTCGTCGACCTGCAGCGCGTCCCGGTCCACATCGACCAGATCGTCTTCACCGTGAACTCCTTCACGGGCCAGACCTTCCAGGAAGTGCAGAACGCGTTCTGCCGCCTGGTCGACGAGACCAACGGCCAGGAGCTCGCCCGGTACACGCTGGCCGGCGGCGGTGCCTACACGGCTCAGATCATGGCGAAGGTGCACCGTGCGGGGCAGGGCTGGGCGATGACCGCCATCGGTTCCCCGGCCAACGGCCGCACCTTCCAGGACCTGATGCCGGCGATCCTGCCGGTCCTGTAACAGGCCGACACCAACCGCCCCGGCTCCGCGGGCGGGACGCGCCGGCGCCGCACATCACGAGTGACGCACGAGTGACACAGGGGGAAAGGCGATGACGGCCGAGCTGACGCGGGGACAGAACCACCCGCTTCCCCGGGCCCGTCTCGAGATCCGGGTCTCGGCCGGCACACCGATCGTGGCCGGAGCCACGCTCGGCGACGAGAACGGCAGGGTCCACGGTGTCGAATGGGTGGCCCACCCGGGCACCCCCGCCCTGCCGGGCCTGGAGGTCTCCCGGCAGGCCGCCGCCGACCATCGTCTCGCGGTGGACCTGGACGCCGTGCCGGACGCGGTGCACCGCGTCAGTGTGCTGCTCGCCCTGCCTGCCGGCGGGACGGGACCGGGCCGCTTCGGGGCCGTCGCCGCCCCCTTCGTCGCGGTCACGGGCCTCGACGGGGACGAGGTCGCCAGCTACACCATCACCGGTCTGGAGGCCGAGTCCGCCGTCGTCGCGCTGGAGCTCTACCGGCGGCAGGGTGCCTGGAAGGTGCGCGCCGTCGGCCAGGGCTACGCGGGCGGTATCGCCGAACTACTCACCGACCAGGACCTGCCCCAGGCCCAGCAGCTCGCCCGAAGCATCCAGGAGGCGGTGGCCGGCGGCCTGGCCCGCTCGGTACCGGCACCCCCGGCACGGACGGCCGACGGCAACCGCTCCCGGCAGGCCGCCACCCCGGCGCACGGTCCCGACCACGGCGCCGCCGAGCCCCAGGGCAACACCGGCCCCGTACCCCCGGCGTCCCCGTACGACCACCAGGGCCCGCCCGGCCCGCAAACGCCCGGTGTCCCGGAACAGCACGGCACACAGCAGCCGTATCCGGCCGGTCCGGGGGACTCCGCCACCACAGCCCCGCCGTCCGCGTCCGGCGACGGCGGCCCGATCGACTACAGCCACCCGCGCCGGCGGAACGCCGCTCCGCCTCCGCCCCCACCGACCGCGCCCCCGGCCGAGCCGGGCCGCCCCGCACCGCCCGTCGCGGGCGACGCCACCGGCTGGTCCATGGAGGAGCGGCTCTACAACCAGGTGTGGGGCATGTTCGAGGACCTGGCCCGCACCACGGCCGCGTACCGCAGCGCCGTCGACTTCGCCGATTCCCGCATGGAGAAGGAACTGGACCAGGTCCTGTCCGATCCGCGCAGCCGGATCGGCGGTCAGGGCGACGCCGCCCGGGAGGCGGCGCGCACCCGGCACGCCCAGCTCGTGTCCCAGGCCCGGGAAGCCCTGGACCGGGACGTCGCTCAGCTGGCCGCCGAGGCGGATGTGGTCGAGCCCGCCCTGCCCGCGGCCTTCGCGCGCTGGGACAACCCCGTCTGGCACGGCTACCGCGTACCCATGGAGATTCCCATGGCCCTGCGGCTGGGCGATCTCCATCTCCCCGAGGCGGAACGCATAAGCATCCCGCTGCTGGTCAGGCTGCCCCTGGAGCGCGGGCTGTGGATCGACAGCGGGCGCTCCGCCTCGCTCGACGGTTCGTTCGCCGATTCCCACGACATGCGGCGCCTGGGCCTGGAGACGGCGGTCGCGCACGCTGCCAGGCTGCTCGCCGTCTATCCGGCGGGCGAGTTCACCGTGCACGTCATCGACCCGGCCGGAGCAGGGGCGCAGGCCCTGGCGCCACTGGTGCAGACGGGAGTGCTCGCGGCCCCACCCGCGCTGGGCGCCGCCGGTACGGCGGACGTGCTCGCACGCCTGACCCAGCGCGTCGACCTGGTGCAGATGGCATTGCGCGGAGGTGCCCCCGACGCGCTTCCCCCCGGCCTCGACACGTCCCAGCAGCTCCTGATCGTCAACGACTTCCCGCACGGCTTCGACGACCGGGCGGTGAACCAGCTCCGCTATCTCGCCGACGAGGGGCCGGCCGTGGGCGTCCACCTGATGATGGTCGCCGACCGCGAGGATTCCGCCGGGTACGGGCCGCTGCTCGACCCGCTGTGGCGCTCGCTGCTCCGGCTGACGCCGGTGGCCGACGACCACCTCGCCGACCCTTGGGTGGGGCATGCCTGGACGTACGAGCCCGCGCTCGTGCCGCCAGGCAGTCAGGTGCTCCGGCAGGTACTCACCCAGGTCGCCGCAGCCCGCCGTTCGTGGGACCGGTGACGGCCTCCGAACTGGCCTTTTGAGCTTAATTTGCAAATCTCTTTACCTTCTCTTGGGGAATGGGGTACTGTCGTTCGCACGGAGGGGAGTACTCCCTGTCTGTGCGGCGTACCCGTCAATACGGATCAGGCCAGATCCCGGGGCGTCGGCCCGTGGGCTCCGAACGCGTCACGCGTCCCGGACCCGGGTGGAAGAGACCTCCGGCAGCGACGACGCTGACATTTGCCGTGTGACGTACTGCCGGAGGCGTAGTGGAAGTTTCTGTGACCCTGTGGGTCCTGACCGTCGTGGGTCTTGCCGCCCTGATCGGGGCCGATTTCTTCATCGGCCGCAAGCCGCACGACGTATCGATCAAGGAAGCCGGGATCTGGACGGCCGTCTGGATCGCCCTGGCGGGCCTCTTCGGAATCGGCCTGTTCGTCTTCGGCGGCGGCCAGCCCGCCGGCGAGTTCTTCGCGGGCTTCATCACCGAGAAGTCCCTGAGCGTGGACAATCTCTTCGTCTTCATCCTGATCATGGCGAAGTTCGCGGTGCCCTCGCAGTACCAGCAGCGAGTGCTCCTCATCGGTGTCCTCATAGCCCTGGCACTCAGGACCGTCTTCATCGCGGCGGGTGCCGCGATCATCGCCAACTTCTCCTGGGTCTTCTACATCTTCGGCGCCTTCCTCATCTACACCGCCTGGAAGCTCATCCAGGAGGCCCGGGCCAACGAGGAGGACGAGGAGTTCGAGGAGAACAAGCTGCTCAAGGCGGCCGAGCGCCGCTTCGGCGTCGCCGACCGCTACCACGGCACCAAGCTGTGGATCGAGGAAAACGGCAAGCGCATCATGACCCCGATGCTGGTCGTGATGCTCGCGATCGGCACCACCGACGTGCTCTTCGCGCTCGACTCCATCCCGGCGATCTTCGGCCTGACCCAGGACCCGTACATCGTGTTCACGGCCAACGCGTTCGCCCTGATGGGTCTGCGACAGCTGTACTTCCTCCTCGGTGGTCTGCTGAGGAAGCTGGTGCACCTCTCGTACGGCCTGTCGGTGATCCTGGGCTTCATCGGCGTCAAGCTGGTGCTGCACGCCCTGCACGAGACCGGGGTCCACGTCCCCGAGATCAGCATCCCGGTCTCCCTCGGCGTGATCTGCTCCGTCCTGATCGTCACGACGATCACCAGCCTGCGGGCCTCCAAGAAGCAGGCCGAGGCGGAAGCGGCGGCAGCCGGGAGCGACGAGGCTCCGAAGGACAGCGTCGAGGCCTGATCGCCTCACCCACGCCCCAGGTCGGGGCGTCGGAGACCAGCCCGGGGAGGGGGGGGGGGGGGGGGGGGGGGAGGAACACCCCCCCCCCCCCCCCCCCTGAACCCCCCCCCCCCCCCCCCCCCCCCCCCCCCCCCCCGCTCCCCCCCCCCCACCCCCCCCCCACCCCCCCCCCCGTGGCGGGGGGACTGCATCTCCCCACACCACCCCACCCCCCCCCCCCCCCCACCCTCTCCCCCCCCCCCCCCCCCCCCCCCCCCCCCCCCCCCTCCCTCCCGTGCCGCCACCGGGAACCACCGACCGGGCACCTGTGGCTGAATGGCGCGGTCATGTCATGCCGTTTCCTCGCCGAGCGGTTGCGGGTTGGGCGTGATGCGCTTGGCACGAGGCCGCCCCGGCGGATGCAGGAACAGCGCCACGAAGCCCGCGAGGATCGATATCGACCCGGCCAGGACGAACGCCCCCGAGTAGTCCCAGGCGCCCACCACGACCGCGCCCATGCCCGAGCCCAGCAGACCGGAGACCAGCTTCGAGGAGTACACCAGCCCGTAGTTGGTGGCGTTGTTGTTCTCCCCGAAGTAGTCGGCGGTCATCGCGGCGAACATCGGGAAGATCGCGCCGCCGCCGAAACCGGAGATGGAGGAGAAGATCAGGAACAGCGGCAGGTTGCCCATGTTGCCGGAGAGCAGGATGCCGTACTGCGACAGTCCGAGGACCATGCATACGAAGATCAAGCACTGCTTGCGGCCGTAGCGGTCGGACAGCCAGCCGATGACACCGCGGCCCGTGCCGTTGACGATGGCCTTCAGGGACATCGCGGTCGCGACGATGCCGCCCGCGAAGCCCGCCTCGTCGCCGAACGGAACCTGGAAGGCGATACCGAAGATGTTCACGCCCGAGGTGCACAGCAGACAGAACCACATCAGGGCCACACGTCCGGTCCGCCACGCCTCCATGGGGGTGTACTGGTGCACGGCGGGCGGGTTCTTCTCCAGCGCGCGCCGGGTGCGCGCGTCGGTGGGCTTCTTGAGCGGGTCGACGTCCGCGGGCCACCAGTTCTTCGGCGGGTCCTTGAAGAAGAACCCGGCCACCGCGACGACCCCCGCCAGGAAGACACCCACCGAGACCAGCACCCAGCGGAAGTTGGTGCCGTCCATGTAACCGGTGAAGATGAACACGAACGGCACGGACCCGTAGGCGAAACCGCCGTTGACGAAGCCCGTCTTGCCGCCCTTGCGCTCCGGGTACCACTTGGCGACCATGTTCACGCTGGTCGCGTACACCATGCCGGCGCCCATGCCGCTGAACATGCCGAACCCGATGTAGGCGACGATCACATGCGGCGCGAACGCGAGCGAGAGATATCCCAGCAGCGTGCCGGCGGCGCCGCACATCATCGCCCAGCGGGCCGGCAGCCTGCCGCTCTCCCGCAGCTTGCCCGCCGGGAAGGCCACCGCGGCCTGGAAGAAGACCCAGACGCCGAGCATCCAGAAGATGTGCGCGCTGCTCCAGCTGTGGGCCGTGTGCAGGGTGTCCTCGGCGGACGCGAACGCGTACTCCGCCGAGCTGATGCCCATCATGCCGATCCACGGAAGGATGACCATCCACTTGCGCTTGCGGCCCATGATGTCGATGTCGGTCTCGCCGAGGCGGTAGACGCGTCCGTTCGCGTCGGTGACCTCTCGGTACGGAGCCGAGGTTGGCAGGTCGGTCGTTGTCATGTCGTCTTGCACCCCTTGCGTTCGAAAGATCTGGCCAGCGCCCCCTGTCCATTTCCTTCCGTGTGCGCGCGGGTCCTGGGGCCGGCCGACGCGCACCGCCGGCCGGCCCCGTGCTCCCTCAGCTCATGAACCGCCTCCCAGCAGCCCCGCCGCCCGCGCCCAGCGGTACTTCGCGCCGAGTACGTCCACCGGCTTCTCGGTCGTGTACGGGTACGCCACGACCCCGCGCTCGAAGAGGTACTGGCACGCCTCCTCCACCTCCACGTCGCCCGCGAGGGAGGCCACCACGGGTTTCTCGACGCCGCGTTCGCGGAACTCGGCCACCACGCGCGCGGTGAGTTCGGCGAACACCATGGGAGGCGTGACGATGGTGTGCCAGTAGCCGAGGACCAGCGCGTGGATGCGCGGATCCTCCATCCCGAGCCGGATCGTCGCCTCGTACGTCGACGGCGGCTCGCCCCCGGTGATGTCGACCGGGTTGCCCGCCGCCCCGAACGGCGGGATGAAGGCCCGGAACGCCGTGTCCAGGTCCGGCGGTATCTCCATCAGCGACAGCCCGTTGTCCGTCACCGCGTCCGAGAGCAGCACCCCGCTGCCGCCCGCCCCGGTGATGATGACCACGTTGTCGCCCGCCGGGGCGGGCAGCACCGGCAACGCGCGCGCGTACTCCAACATCTCGCCCAGACCGGGCGCCCGGATCACGCCGGCCTGCCGCAGGATGTCGTCGTAAACGGCGTCGTCCCCGGCGAGCGCCCCGGTGTGCGACCCGGCGGCCTTCGCCCCCGCCGCGGTCCGCCCCGCCTTGAGCACCACGACCGGCTTCCTCGGTACGGTCGCCCGAGCGGCCTCGACGAACGCGCGGCCGTCCTTGAGGTCCTCCAGGTGCATCGCGATGCACTCGGTGTGCGGGTCCTCGCCGAACCAGGTCAGCAGGTCGTCCTCGTCCAGGTCCGACTTGTTGCCGAGCCCGACGATCGCCGACACACCCGTCTTCGTGGTCCGCGCGAAGCCCAGGATCGCCATCCCGATGCCGCCCGACTGCGAGGTCAGCGCGACCCCGCCCTTGACGTCGTACGGCGTGCAGAACGTGGCGCACAGGTCATGCCACGTCGAGTAGTAACCGTAGATGTTGGGGCCCAGCAGCCGGACGCCGTACCGTTCGGCGACCGCCACGATCTCGTCCTGGAGCGCGTGCTCACCGGTCTCCGCGAAACCGGAGGGGATCAGCACGGCGTTGGGGATCCTCTTGCGTCCCACCTCCTCCAGGGCCGCCGCCACGAACCGCGCGGGGATCGCGAAGACCGCCACATCCACCTCACCGGGAACGTCGGTGACACTCTTGTACGCCTTGCGGCCCAAGATGTCATCGGCCTTGGGGTTCACCGGGTGGATCTCGCCCGCGAAGCCGCCGTCGACCAGGTTGCGCATCACCGAGTTGCCGATCTTGCCGACCTCGCTGGAGGCGCCGATCACGGCGACCGACGACGGCTGCATCAGGCGGCGCATCGAGGTGAGGATCTCCTCGCGCGTGTACCGGCGGCGCTCCCTGGGTGTTTCGGTGGCGAGGAGCACCCGGATGTCGGCGGCGACCGCGCCCTCGGGTGTGGCGATCACCGGGTTGAGGTCCACCTCGGCGATCTCCGGGAAGTCCGCGACGAGTTCGGAGACCCGGTGGATCTGCTCAGCCACCGCCCGCCGGTCCACGCCGGGCTGCCCGCGCACCCCGCGCAGCACCTCCGCCGCCCGGATCGAGTCCAGCATGGACAGCGCCTCGTCGGCGTCCACGGGGGCGAGCCGGAACGTGACGTCCTTGAGGACTTCGACCAGTATTCCGCCGAGCCCGAACGCCACCACCTTCCCGAACGTCGGATCGGTCACCGCGCCGACGATGACCTCCTGCCCCTTGGGCAGCAGCTCCTGTATCTGCACGCCCTCGACACGCGCCGACGCGTCGTACGCGCGCGCGTTGTCGACGATCCGGCAGAACGCCGCCCGTACGTCCGCCGCCCCCTCCACGCCGACGACCACACCGCCGGCGTCGGTCTTGTGCAGGATGTCCGGCGAGACGATCTTCATCACGACCGGCCCGCCGAACCGTGCCGCGCATGCCACCGCCTCGTCCACGTCCCGCGCCAGCTCCTCGCCCGGTACGGCGATCCCGTAGGCGTCGGCGAGCGCCTTGCCCTCGGGAGCGGTCAGTGCGGTGCGCCCCTTCGCCCGTACGGAGTCCAAGAGCCCCCGCACCCGCGCCACCCGGTCCTCGGCCACCACCTCAGATCACCCCGTTCGACTTGAGCAGGCGCAGTTCCTCGTCGCCGAGGCCCAGCTCGCCTACGTACACCTCTTCGTTGTGCTCGCCGAGCAGCGGCGAACTGCTGACCTCCACAGGGGAGTCGGAGAGTTTGAGCGGGCTGCCGACGGTCACGAACTCGCCGCGCTCGGGGTGGGGGACGGTCACGACCATCTCGTTGGCGACCAGGGACCGGTCCTCGATGATCTCCTTGGTGGACAGGATCGGCCCGCACGGGATGTTGTGGGCGTTGAGCCGTTCGAGCACTTCCCACTTGGGGAGGGTGGACGACCACTCCTCGATGAGCTGGAACAACTTGTTCAGCTTCGGCAGCCGGGCCTGCGGTGTCGCCCACTCGGGGTCATCGGCCAGTTCGGGCCGGCCGATGAGCTCGCTCAGCGGCTGCCAGCCCACCGGCTGGACGATGACGTACACGTAGTCGTTCGGCCCGCCCGGTGCGCACTTGACCGCCCAACCGGGCTGCCCGCCGCCGGACGCGTTTCCCGACCTGGGAACCTCGTCGCCGAAGTCCTCGTTGGGATATTCGGCGAGTGGACCACGGGCCAGGCGCTGCTGGTCGCGCAGCTTCACCCGGCAGAGGTTGAGCACCGCGTGCTGCATGGCCACGTTCACCCGCTGACCGCGTCCGGTGTGTTCCCGCTGGTAGAGCGCCGCGAGGATGCCCGCCACGACGTGGACGCCCGTGCCCGAGTCCCCGATCTGGGCCCCCGTCGCCAGCGGTGGTCCGTCCTCGAAACCGGTGGTGGACATCGATCCGCCCATCGCCTGCGCGACGACCTCGTACGCCTTGAAGGCGGTGTACGGGCCCTCGCCGAAGCCCTTGACGGAGGCATAGACGATCCGCGGATTGATCTCCTTGATGCGGTCCCAGGTGAAGCCCATCCGGTCGACCGCGCCCGGTCCGAAGTTCTCGACCATGACGTCCGAGCGCCGGATCAGCTCGGTGAGGATCTCCTTGCCGCGCTCGGTCTTGGTGTTGAGGGTGATGCTCCGCTTGTTGCAGTTGAGCATCGTGAAGTAGAGGGAGTCGACGTCCGGCAGATCGCGCAGCTGCTTGCGCGTGATGTCGCCGCTCGGCGCCTCCAGCTTGACGACGTCCGCGCCGAGCCAGGCGAGCAGCTGGGTCGCGGAGGGCCCGGACTGTACGTGCGTCATGTCCAGCACCCGGATGCCGTCGAGTGCCTTGGCCGGCGTTCCGGTCATGGGTGCCACCTCACTTGTACATCGTCTGGTTCATGGTTCCGGGGGCGTACGCGTCCGGGTCGACCCAGACGTTGACCAGGGACGGCTTGCCGGACTCGCGGGCCCGGCGCAGCGCGGGGCCGATGTCGGCGGGGTCGCGGACCTCCTCGCCGTGGCCGCCCAGCATCCGCGCGAACCGGTCGTAGGGCACGTCGCCGAGGGTGTTGCCGACCCGCTCGCGTTCCTTGCCGTACTTGGCGGCCTGGCCGTAACGGATCTGGTTCATGGAGGAGTTGTTGCCGACGATGCCGACGAAGGGGAGGTCGTAGCGGACGAGGGTCTCGAAGTCCCAGCCGGTGAGCGAGAAGGCGCCGTCGCCGAAGAGGGCGACGACCTCCTTGTCGGGCCGCGCCTGCTTGGCCGCGAGCACGAAGGGGATTCCGACGCCGAGTGTGCCCAGCGGACCCGGGTCCATCCAGTGGCCCGGTGACTTGGGCTGCACGACCTGCCCGGAGAAGGTGACGATGTCGCCGCCGTCGCCGATGTAGATCGAGTCCTCGGTGAGGAAGTCGTTGATCTCGCTGACCAGCCGGTACGGGTGGATGGGGGAGGCGTCCGACCTGAGCTGCGGCAACCGCTTGTCGAGGGCGGTCTGTTCCGCGGCGCGCAGTTCGTCGAGCCACTCCTTGCGTTTGGACGCCCCTGCGTCGACCCGTCCCGACGCGGCCTCGGTCACCGATTTCAGGACGAGTCCCGCGTCACCGACGATCCCGAGGTCGACGTCGCGGTTCTTGCCGACGGTGCGGTAGTCGAGGTCGATCTGCACGACGGTCGCGTCCGGGGAGAGCCGCTTGCCGTAGCCCATGCGGAAGTCGAAGGGCGTGCCGACGATGACGATGAGGTCGGCGTTCGAGAAGGCGTAGCGGCGCGAGAGCTGGAAGTGGTGCGGGTCGCCGGGCGGGAGGGTGCCGCGTCCGGCGCCGTTCATGTACGCCGGGATGTTCAGCGTGCGGACCAGTTCGACGGCCGTCTCGGTCGCGCGGGCCGTCCACACCTGGCTGCCGAGCAGGATGGCCGGCTTCTCCGCGTGGACCAGCAGGTCGGCGAGCCGCTGCACCGCCTCCGGGTCACCGCCCGAGCGGGTCGAGGCCCGGTAGGCCCCGGCCTTCGGGACCCGTGCCTTGCCGACCGCCACCTTGGCGTCCAGTACGTCGCGCGGGATCTCCAGGAAGGAGGGGCCCGGGGCACCGTGGTAGCACTCGCGGAAGGCCATCGACACCATGTCGGCGGCCCGGGCCGTGTCCGGCACGGTCGCCGCGAACTTGGTGATCGGGGTCATCATGTCGACGTGCGGCAGGTCCTGGAGGGACCCCATCTTGTGCTGGGTGTGCGCGCCCTGACCGCCGATCAGCAGTATCGGCGACTCGGCGCGGAAGGCGTTGGCGACACCGGTGACGGCGTCGGTCGTACCCGGTCCCGCGGTGACCACCGCGCAGCCGGGCTTGCCGGTGACGCGGGCGTAACCGTCGGCGGCGTGCGCGGCGACTTGCTCGTGGCGTACGTCGACGACCTCGATGCCCTCGTCGACGCAGCCGTCGTAGATGTCGATGATGTGGCCGCCGCACAGCGTGTAGATGCGGTCGACCCCCTCGGCCTTGAGTGCCTTGGCAACGAGGTGTCCGCCGGAAATGACGTCCTGGGTGTCGTCGGGCATGGCGAAGTCCTGTCCCTTCACGAGGGGTTGGGGCGCTGTCGCGGTACATTGCATACAGTCGACGAATACTGTATGAAGCTTGTTATCCCGCATCCGGTGGGTGGTGTCCAGGGGGCGTGCGGCACTTTCAGTCAGGAGCCGAAATGGACCTGTACGAACACCAGGCAAGGGAACTCTTCGAGGAACACGGCATCGTGGTGCCGCGGGCCGAGGTCACCGACTCGCCCGAACGGGCCCGTGAGATCGCCCGCGCGCTCGGCGGACGGGCCGTCGTCAAGGCACAGGTGAAGACCGGCGGGCGCGGCAAAGCGGGCGGAGTGAGGCCGGCCGCCGACCCGCCCGCGGCCGAGGAGGCGGCACGGCACATCCTCGGCATGGACATCAAGGGCCACACGGTCGACACGGTGATGCTCGCCGAACCCGTCGACATCGACCGCGAGTTCTACGTCGCCTACGTCCTCGACCGCGCGGCCGGCCGCTTCCTCGCGATCGCGTCCGCGGAGGGCGGCATGGAGATCGAGGAGGTCGCGGCCGAGCGGCCCGAAGCAGTGGCGCGCGTCCCCGTCGACCCGGCCGTGGGCGTGCACACGGCGATGGCGGTACGCATCGCGGACGCCGCGGGCCTGCCTCCGCAGACCGTCGACGTGCTGGTACGGCTGTGGAAGGCGCTGGTCCGTGAGGACGCCCTGCTCGTCGAGATCAACCCGCTGGTCAGGACGGTCGAGGGCAGGATCGTGGCTCTCGACGGCAAGGTCACTCTCGACGACAACGCCCTCTTCCGGCAGACCCGTCGGGAAGGCGGACGGGCGACGCCCGCCGACCCGCTGGAGGCGCGGGCCGCGGCCAAGGGCCTGAACTACGTCAAGCTCGACGGAGAGGTGGGCGTCATCGGCAACGGCGCCGGCCTGGTGATGTCGACGCTCGACGTGGTCGCCGGCTGTGGTGCCCGGCCCGCCAACTTCCTCGACATCGGCGGCGGAGCCTCCGCCCGGGTCATGGCCGACGGACTCTCGGTCGTCCTCTCCGACCCCGCAGTGAAGTCCGTCCTCGTCAACGTCTTCGGCGGCATCACCGCCTGCGACGCGGTCGCCGACGGCATCGTCCGGGCCCTGGACGAGGTCCGGCTGACCAAACCGCTGGTCGTACGCCTCGACGGCAACAACGCCGCCCGCGGCCGGGCCCTCCTCGACGCACGCGCGCATCCGCTCGTCGAACAGGCCACCACCATGGACGGCGCCGCCCGCCGTGCCGCCCGACTCGCCACCGCGGCATAAGGAGACAGAACGACATGGCGATCCACCTCACCAAGGAGAGCAAGATCCTCGTCCAGGGCATGACCGGTGCCGAGGGCATGAGGCACACCCGCCGCATGCTGGCCGCCGGCACCGACGTGGTCGGCGGCGTCAACCCCCGCAAGGCGGGTCGCACCGTGGACTTCGACGAGCGGGCCGTGCCGGTCTTCGGATCGGTGCGAGAGGGTGTCGAGCGCACCGGCGCGGACGTCACCGTCGTGTTCGTGCCGCCAGCCTTCGCCAAGGCCGCGGTCGTCGAAGCCGCCGACGCCGGCATCGGCCTCGCCGTCGTCATCACCGAGGGCATCCCCGTCCACGACTCCGTCGCCTTCACCGCGTACGCCAAGGCCCGGGGCACCCGGGTCATCGGCCCCAACTGCCCCGGCCTGATCAGCCCCGGCCAGTCCAACGCGGGCATCATCCCGCCCGACATCACCAAGCCCGGCCCCATCGGCCTGGTCTCCAAGTCCGGCACGCTCACCTACCAACTGATGTACGAACTCCGCGACATCGGCTTCTCGACCTGCGTCGGCATCGGCGGCGACCCGGTCGTCGGCACCAGCCACATCGACTGCCTCACCGCCTTCCAGGACGACCCCGACACCGAACTGATCGTCCTCATCGGCGAGATCGGCGGCGACGCGGAGGAACGCGCGGCGCGCTACATCCGGGACCATGTCACCAAGCCGGTCGTCGGCTACATCGCCGGCTTCACGGCGCCCGAGGGAAGGACCATGGGCCACGCCGGAGCCATCGTGTCGGGTTCCTCGGGCACGGCGCGAGCGAAGAAAGACGCGCTCGAGGCCGCCGGGGTGCGGGTCGGGAGCACCCCGACCGAGACGGCACGGCACGTCGTCGCCGTACTGGGCGGCGCGGCACAGGACGGGGCCTCCGCATGAAACCCTCCGGTGACATGACACCCGCCGCGGGTGCGGCGTCCGCGGCCGGCACGGCACCAACGGCCGGCACGGCACCCGCCGCCGGTACGACGCCCGCCGCGAGCCGGATGTCCGCCGCCGGTACGGCACCCACGGGCGGTACGGCATCCACGGGCGGTACGGCACCCACGGGCGGCACGGCGGCCGCCGCGAGCACGATGTCCGCCGGCGGCACGCCACTCATCGCCGCCACGACCAACCTCGCCGCGACCACCGCGCCCGCCGCAGCCGGCGCGACCACCGCAGCCGGCGCGACCACCGCACCCGCGCTCTCCCTCAAGCCCGGCACCTCCTGGGCCGACGCGTGGCAGCGCTGCCAGGCCGTCGCCCCCGAGGCGTTCCGGGACGAACGTGTCCTCAACCTCTGGGCCGCGAGCTGGCGGGCGGACGGCCGCGTCCTGCCCGCCACCAGCCCCGTCGACGGCACCCCGATCGCCGGCCCGCCACGGCTGGACGGCGAGACGGCCCACCGGGCCGTACGCGCCTCGCTCGACCAGCACCGCGCCTGGCGCCACGTCCCCCTCCCGGGACGCCGCGCCCGTGTCGCGGCCACCCTCGACGCCCTCGCTCGGCACCGCGAACTACTCGCGCTGCTGCTCGTCTGGGAGATCGGCAAACCCTGGCGGCTCGCGCAGGCCGACGTCGACCGGGCCGTCGACGGCGTGCGATGGTACGTCGACGGCATCGACGCGATGGCCGAAGGCCGGGCCCCGCTGGACGGGCCGGTGTCCAACATCGCGAGCTGGAACTACCCGATGAGCGTGCTCGTTCACGCATTGCTGGTACAGGCACTGGCGGGCAACGCGGTCATCGCCAAGACCCCGACCGACGGCGGCGTCGCCTGTCTGACCCTGGCCTGCGCGCTCGCCGCCCGCGAGGGAGTGCCCGTCACCCTCGTCAGCGGCAGCGGAGGCGAGCTGTCCCGGGCGCTGGTGCGGGCGCCCGAGATCGGCTGCGTCTCGTTCGTCGGCGGCCGCGACACCGGAGCCGCCGTCGCCACCGCCGTCGCCGACCTGGGCAAGCGGCACATCCTCGAGCAGGAAGGACTCAACACCTGGGGCATCTGGAACTTCACGGACTGGGACGCACTCACGGCGGTGATCCCGAAACTCTTCGACTACGGCAAGCAGCGCTGCACGGCCTACCCGCGCTTCGTCGTCCAGCGCAGCCTGTTCGACGCGTTCCTCGCGGCGTACCTCCCGGCCGTCCGCACGCTGCGCGTCGGCCACCCGCTCGCCGTCGGCGCACCGGACGACCCGTACCCCGCGCTCGACTTCGGGCCGGTGATCAACGCGGCCAAGGCCAGGGAACTGCGGGACCAGGTCGCCGAGGCCGTCGACCGCGGCGCCGTGCCCCTGCACCGCGGCAGCGCGGCCGACGCGCGGTTCCTGCCCGGCCAGGACACCTCGGCCTACGTCCAGCCGGTCACGCTCCTGGACCCGCCCCGGTCCTCGCCGCTGCACCACGCGGAACCGTTCGGTCCGGTCGACACCGTCGTCCTGGTCGACACCGAGGCCGAGCTGCTCGCCGCGATGAACGCCTCCAACGGAGCGCTGGTGGCCACGCTGTCGACGGACGACCCGGCAACCTACGCCAGGCTGGCGCCGCAGATCCGGGCGTTCAAGACCGGCCACGGCGTGCCACGTTCCCGCGGCGACCGGGACGAGCTGTTCGGCGGACACGGTGCGTCCTGGCGCGGGGCGTTCGTGGGCGGCGAGCTGCTGGTGCGCGCCGTCACGCGGGGCCCGGCGGGGGAGCGGCTGCCCGGGAACTTCCCGGACCACCACCTCATGCCGTGACGGCCGTGCCGCGAGCCGGGGGCCAGGGACGGTCCGCGGGTCAGCCGATGCCCTGCCGGTCCGGCTGAAGGCCGAACACCCGGTCCGCCGGGCTCGGCGCGTGCCGCTCGACGCCTTGCCGCAGCAGCTCGCGGTGGCGCAGCAGCGGCTCGCGCCGGTCCGGTGGGGCAAGGAGCAGCAGGTCGTCGAGACCGGCCAGCATGCGTCGCGTGACCTGCGGCGCCTCCGCGGCGCAGGCCCGGATTTCGGCGAACCCCAGATCCACCAGCTCGGCCCAGCCAGGCACGGGTTGCACCAGCCGGACCGCCCCGCGCCGGTCCCGGTACACGACGGCATCCAGTGGCCGCCGGGACAGGGTGGCCAGGATCTGCACGATGCGGTCCAGGGCCTGCACGGCGGTCGTCGGATCGTTGACCGCGCTCGACAGGGCCCGCAGCGCGATGTCGCAGAGCTGGCGGAGCCCGAACGCCAGATCCTGGTGGGAGGTGCGCTCCACTCCGACGGACAGGGCGTACCGCAGCGCCCGGCGCGGTGGAGCCTGCCCGCCGTGCACCGCCAGGACGGGGGTTCCGGGTACCAGGAAGTCGCCGGTCCGCGGGACCATCCGCAGCACGACCCCGTACTTGCGCGCCACCCGCACCAGCCGCGCGATGTGTACGTCCCGCAGCACACCGGCCTGCCCGTCGTGGGCCACCCACGCGGTCGCCGGTCCCAGGGCGGGAGCCTCCCCGCCGTCGGCCGGTACGGGCATCAGCGCGGCGCCCCGGAAGGACTCCGCGGCGATCCGGGCGATCACGTGGCTGACCCGCATCAGTCGCAGCGTCGCGTTCACGTACATCACGAACAGCAGCAGGCTCAGCGCCACCATGACGAGCGTGAGCACCGACTGCACCAGGGGGACCGACGTGACGACGGCCGGGTCGGCGCCACTGTCGTAGGAGGTCAGGACCAGCAGTGTCAGGACGAAGGTGGCGAGGAAGACCGCGAAGGTCGCCTTCGTGATCCGGCTGCGGACGAAGAGCCGCACCACCCGCGGGGTGAACTGTCCGCTCGCCATCTGCACGGCGACCAGCGAGATGCTGAACACCACGCCGATGAACGTCATCATCGCCGAGCCGACCGCGGTCACCACCGTCTTCGCGTCGTCCGCGAACCTGAGCAGGTCGGCCAGTGTGTCGAGGTCACCGTCGTCCCGCAGCGACCGGACGAGGGCGGCGTCGAGTTCCTGGGCCACCAGCCACACCACGAAGACACCGGCCATCGCCGCGGTGGGCGCGAACCAGAACGTGTCCCGCAGATGCTCCCTGAGCGGCGACAACGCCCGCGGCCGACGACTCGGAAGCGGGCCCTGGGTAACCATCCAGTCACTCATGGTGTGACCTTAGGCGTCGAGGGGGTACCGGCCCCGGATCGCCGCTCAGGGGAAGGAAACGCAGGTGAAAGGCACTGCGAAACCTTGGTATGGTTGTCCATGTCGCCGCCGGGACACCCCGCGCAGCGACAGACACCTGGTCCGGGTGGCGGAATGGCAGACGCGCTAGCTTGAGGTGCTAGTGCCCTTTATCGGGCGTGGGGGTTCAAGTCCCCCCTCGGACACAAGAGACAAGAGCAACAAGGCAAGACACAAGAGCAGGAACAGGCAGAAGCGAGATGCCGGCCGGGAAAGATCCCGGCCGGCATCTCGCGATGTCCCGGTGCTCGATGCTCGGTTCGGTTCGAAAACGCGATGCGACGACCCTCCCGGCCTCCCTGCACTCACCACGACACCGAGATCGAGTCGGGCGCGGCGGCCACGGGTCGGCCCGGCGGACTGGACAGCCCAGCCGGGACGGCCCGTGGGAGGGGCGGGTGGAACGGCATATTCCGCTGAACCGGGCGGAATAATCGCATACATGTCGAAGGGGACGAGCAATACGCTGATCGTCGTCCTTCTCGTATGGAGCGCCTTTGCCTACCCGTGGTTCGACAAGGGCTGCGACATCGCGGAGGCGTACACGGCGGTCCTCGAATACGGGGTGCCGGACGGCCTTGAGCCCCTTCCGGCCTGCTATGGCTGAGAGGCGAGTGAGGTCGTAGGCCGGCCGGACCGAGGGCGGGCAGGACCGGCACGGTGCCGCCGGGGCCGGGAAGGGCCCGACCGAGAGGGCCGGGACTCCGGGAGGGCCGGGACTCCGGCAAGGCCCGGGCCCCGGCCGCCTTCTGTCACCTGTCGGAGAGCAGCGCCTCCAGAGTGTCCGCCGTGTGCGGGTGGCGAGCCGTGAGTACGGTGCCGCCCGACGGACCGGAACGGGATGCCGGCCACCCTCCGTCGCAGCCCAGCAGCTCCGCCACCGCGTCGCACGCCGCCGGATGCGCGGACAGCAGTACGGCACCCGACGGCACGGGGGTCCCGGACCGCGCCCATTCCTCCTCGCAGCCCAGCAGTCCCGCCACCGCGTCGCAGGTCGTCGGATACTCCGGAAGCAGCGCGGCCCCCCGGGGCGCCTGGGACGCCGCCCCCTCCGCCCGACGGGCGGGAAGCGGCGCGGCCGGCATCCGCCACGGTGGTATCCACGCGTCCAGGGCAGCGAGCCGCCCCGGGAAGATCCGCCCCGCCTCACGGACCAGCAGCGGGGCGAGCTCCGCGGCACCGGACCGCAGGGTGGTGATGAGCAGCGGCAGCCACGGCAGCAGCACCGCGTCCGGCAGCCGTCCGAACGCGTTCGAGACCGCCTCCACCACCACGTCGGCCAGCCCCGGCACGGGCTCCAGGGCGTGCACGAAACCGCTGAGATAGCGCGGATAGGCGGGCACCACCAGCGGGTTGTCCAGCAACTCGGCGCAGCGGGCCCGCAACTCGGCCCGCGACAGGGTGCCGAGCTGCACCTGCGCCGCCCACAGCAGGGCCGTCTTCGACGGCTCCTCGGGGTGCGACTGGGCGACCGCCAGCTCCAGCTGGGTCCGGTCACAGCCCAGGGACAGTGCGAGACTCTCCATGCTGAACAGGAAGCCGAGCATCGCCGCGACCTGCCCGACCGTCGCGTCCTCGTCCCGGAACGCCGTCGGCAGCAGAGTGCAGTAGTGCGCGTAACCGGTCTTGACGAACGACTCGATCCACGCCGGCAGCACCGGCTCGCCGGTCCGGTAGTACGCCAGCAGCGCGCGCACCCGGCGCAGCACCTCCGGCGCACCGTCCACGCTGCGTTCGGTGGCGAGCACCTTCAGCGCGTGGGTGCCGAGCTCGTCGGCGAGGCGACGGCTGCGCAGGTACAGCGTCGCGTCCTCGACCGCCGCCAGCACGGTCGCCGTCGTCGCCCGGGGCCCGTACGCGTCCCGCCGCAGCCGCTGCTCCAGGACCTGCTCGATGCTGACACCCTCGTACCCCAGCTCGATGAGAGCCCGCTGGTGGGTGCCGATCGCCAGGTCCCACGACTCCTGGATCGAACGCTCACCGAGCCGCCGCTCACCCATGATCGGCCGTGCCGCGCCGTGCGGCATCAGGCGCCGCAGCATCCACAGCACGTCAGAGCACGCCTGAAGCTCCGGCCGGGAGGCCATGTCCAGCAGCGCCCGCTGCACGCCCCGCTGCTGAAGTTTCAGCCCGAGCGGCTCCAGCCGGTCGTGCACGTCGCGGGCGAGCGGTGGCAGCGCCTCGTAGCCGACCTGGCCGACACGGTCGCCGCCCATCATGATCTCGACGAGGCGCCGCACGTCACGCCGCCCGGGGACCGCGTCCTTCTCGATGCAGGTGACCGCCGCGTCCTGGAAGTCGTACGGCGTCGGTCTGGCCCGGTCCCGCATGCCGGCGAGCAGGATCGACGTCTCGAAGACCGCGATGGCGTCGGCGGTGGAGGCGAGGTAGCCGTTGCGCCTGGCCGCGCGCACGATGTCCACGGACCAGCCGAGCAGCTCCGCCTCGTCCAGCCCGTCGAGCACGGGCGGTCTGCGCAGGAAGCCGGACAGGTGGTCCGAGGCCGCGGACCGGGGCGGCTGGACGACTGCCGTCCCGCTCGTCTCACCCAGGGCCTTCGCCCCGGACTTCTTCGCCCCGGTCTTCTTCGCCGCGGTCTTCTTCGCGGCAGCCTTCTTCACCCCCGCCTGCCCCGCCAGCCGGTACGGCTGCACACGGGTGCGCTTCAGGCTCTTCGCCCACTCCGTGGCCGCGATCGACACCGACCCCGCGGCGAGGCCGAACTGCGCCTCGATCGCCGCGTGGCTGGACGGGATCAGCCCGTACTGCCAGGTGGTGGCGGAGCGCGGGGAGATGGTGAAGGTACCGGTGCCGTCCACCCCGAACTCCGCCACCCGGCTGGCCGCGTGGAACGCCCCGCAGACGTACAGGCAGTCCGCCGGATCGGTCCCGGTCGCGCTCAGGTGCTCGCGCATCCGGGTCCACATGTACCGCTCGCGGTCCTCGTCCACGCGCACGCGGTCGCCGTCGCCCGGAGCGAGCCGCCGGAACAGGCTGCCGACGAGGAACATGACCTGGCGGTAGGTGTCGTGGTCGGCGGCGCCGTCGCCGAGCGGTACCTCGACGTACTGGTGCCACCACTCCGACCAGTGCCGGACCTTCCCGTGGCGCAGCAGGTGCTGCTCCAACTCGGCGAAGCGCGGCCGCAGGTCACCGATCTCCACGCCGACGGCCTCGCCGTGCAGCCCCGCCTCGGGCTCCGTCCCGGCCGCGGGCACGGTGTCCTCCGTCGCGGCCTCCCGCGCCTGCTCGCCCCTGCTGTCCCACTGGAACACATGGTCCGAGGAACGGTCGACCAGGACCAGCTCGACGCCGGGAGTGTCGAGGGCATAGGCGATGGCCTGGTACTCGGCGGACGCCTCGGTGATCGGCGCGACGACCGACAACGGAGCCCACTCGGCGGGGAAGCCGTCGACGTCACCGGCGAACGCCTGCACCGCCACCGGCAACCGGCAGTTGCGCAGCTCGGTCAGGAGCGGCGCCATGTCCTCGCACAGCTCCAGATAGACGACCTTGGGCTGCTTCTCGCGCAGCCGGCGGGCCATGGCGGTCGCCGAGGCGGGGGAGTGGTGGCAGACCGGGAAGATCTCGAGCGGCTCGCGCACCGCGCGGTCGACGTCGTCGACCAGGCCGAGGAGGATGCCCTCCAGGGCGTCGGGCCCGCCCGCGAACGTGGCGGCGGCCTCCCGCAACTGCCCGCGGAGCGCGGCGAACGACGCGCTCTCCTGAGGCGTACTCATGACAGCGTGGCGATCGCGTCGCGGCCGCCCTCCAGGAACTCGGGCCAGGAGCCGCCCTCGTCCTTGCTGCGCGGCTCGACGACGCCGTGCAGGTACTTGTTGAGGATGGCCAGGTCCTCGGGCTCACGGCGGGTGAGGGAGCCGACGAGCGAGGAGGCGAGGGTACGGGCGGTCAGGGCGCGCTCGCCGAAGAAGTTGCTGTGCAGGACGGCGTCCTCCAGCACGCCGATCTGCTCGGCCGTCGACAGCGCGGACTCCAGCTTCTCGTCGTCGCTGCCGGCCGCGGCGGCGGAGGCGCGCAGGTCGGCGAAGCTCTGCAGGAGCACGTCGAGCAGCGTCGGCGGCACGTCGAGGTCGATCGAGTGCCGGCGCAGCAGTTCCTCGGTTCGGAAGCGGACGATCTCCGCCTCGCTCTTCCTGTTCGTCACGACCGGGATGCGGACGAAGTTGAAACGGCGCTTGAGCGCGGAGGACAGGTCGTTGACACCCCGGTCGCGGCTGTTGGCCGTGGCGATGACAGAGAAGCCGGGCCTGGCGAAGACGATGTTGTCGTCCCCGCCACCGCTCTCCAGTTCGGGAACCGAGATGTACTTCTCGGAAAGGATGGAGATCAGCGCGTCCTGCACGTCACTCGTGGACCGGGTCAGCTCCTCGAAGCGGCCGATGGAACCGGCCTCCATCGCGGTCATGATCGGCGAGGGGATCATCGACTCCCGGGACTGCCCCTTGGCGATGACCATGGAGACGTTCCACGAGTACTTGATGTGGTCCTCGGTGGTGCCGGCCGTGCCCTGCACCACCAGCGTGGAATTCCGGCTGATCGCGGCGGACAGCAGCTCGGCCAGCCAGCTCTTGCCGGTGCCCGGATCGCCGATGAGCAGCAGCCCGCGGTCGGAGGCGAGCGTGACGATCGACCGCTCCACGAAACTGCGGTCACCGAACCACTTCTGCGAGACCTCCCGGTCCAGACCGTCGGAGCGCTCGGAGCCGAGGATGAACAGACGGACCATCTTGGGCGACAGACGCCACGAGAACGGCTTGGGGCTGTCGTCGACCGACTCCAGCCAGTCGAGCTCCTCGGCGTACTTGATCTCGGCGGGTGCGCGCAGCAGATCGGACATGAGAGACAGGCCTTTCGATACGGTGGTCGAAGTGAACCGGGCGGTGGGTGAACGGTGGCGCCGGTCCGCTGATCAGGTGAGAAACGTCTTGAGTTCGTGCACGAGCTTCTTGATGTGCCCGGAGATCACCGGCGTGCCGAGATCCTTGAACCGCTCCCGGAACCAGGGGTTCACGCTGCCGCGCCCGGAGCTGGTCACCGAGCCGACCGGGATGAACTTCGCCCCGGACCGATGAACGGCGGCCATGCTGTCGAACAGCTCCTGGTGACGCCACTCGTAGAAGTCGGAGATCCACACCACGACGGTGTTGCGCGGCTCGGTGATCTTCGGCTGGGCGAGTGCCATGGCGACCGTGCCGTCGGTACCGCCGCCCAGCTTGGTGCGCAAGAGTGTCTCGAACGGGTCGTGCGCCCACGGAGTGAGGTCGAGTGCCTGCGTGTCGTACGCGATCAGGTGGACGTCCACCTTCGGCAACCCGGCGAATATGGACGCCAGGATGGTGCAGTTGACCATCGAGTCGACCATGGAACCCGACTGGTCCACGACGACGACGAGCCGCTGGGGCGTCGTCTTGCGGCTGGTGTGCCTGTAGTAGAGGCGGTCGACGTAGAGCCGCTCCTCCTCCGGGCTCCAGTTGGTGAGGTTCTTCCAGATGGTGCGGTCGATGTCGAGGTTGCGGAACACACGCTTGGGCGGGACGGACCGGTCGAGTTCGCCGGCCGTGGACTTCTCCACCTGGGTGCGCAGCACCTCGGTGACCTCGTCGACGTAGCGGCGGATCAGCGCCTTGGCGTTGGCGAGGGCCACACCGGAGAGGTTGTTCTTGTCCCGCAGCAGTTGCTCGATCAGGGACATGCTGGGCGTCAGCCGGGAGGCCAGCGCGGGGTCGGCGAGCACCTCGCGCAGGTGCATGCGCTTGACGAGACCGGCCTCGATGGATCCGAGCTCCGGCCCGATCGCCGGGATCAGCCGGCCGAGGTCGGGCAGCTGCCCGCCGCCCCCGGTACCGGTCGGGCTGACCCCACCACCGGCCGCCGACCGGCTGGCGCCCGCGCCCCGCCCGCCGCGCAACTCGCCCGGCCGGCAACGTAGGGACCGTTCCAGCCACTCGGCGTCGGACTGCCAACGGGCCAGCTGTTCGGCGGTGACGGTGCCGGGCCGGGAGGCGAAGACATTGAGCAGCACCTTCGACGCGAGCGCCGCACGCCGCACCTCGGCGGCCCGGTCACGCGCACCGTCCTCCTCCGGCTCGGGTGTCATCAGCCCGTCGAACTCGGCGGCCAGTCCCGGATGCCGCTGCACGACGGAGTCGACCGACGCGTCGGGGTCGAGGAGCGCGGGCGGCAGACCGATGTCCTCGACGACGGCGAGACTCGCCGACTCCAGGGAAGCCTGCTCCTCGGGGTCGAACAGCCGCGCCAGCAGACGCCAGTAGAGAACCTGCCGCCGGTTGTCGTACGCGTCGGGCTCGGGACCGGGTTCTCGCCCGGTGCTGAGGTCGGTCATTTCCGCAGCAGCCTTCCCGCGCGCTCGCGCAGTACGGTGACGGCGTCGGTGGCGGCCTTCTCGGCCCGGACCCCGGCCTTGTCGGTCGTGCCCCCGGCCCAGGCCCCGGCGTGCACGGCGACGGCCTTCTTCCGTACGACGTGCTCGACGGCGAGCGGCTGGAGCAGAAACTCCCCCGCGTCCCAGCGCAACAGCCCGAGACAGGCAACGGACGAGGCAACCGCCCGCGTGGTGAGAGGTCCCGCGGCCGGCACCCGGTCGGCGTCGACACGCAGACGCCCCCCGGCGACCTCGAGCACGACCCCGCCCCCTCCATCGGCCCGGTCGTCCCCGCCCTCCACGCCATACCCCTCCACCAGGACGGGCACCGCGATCCGGGCCGGATGCCGGTTCAGCGGCGACACGGCGAACGCGGCGGCGGTGGGCAGGGCCACCCGGGCGGTGGCGAAGGCGTCGGCGGGCTCGCCCGCACGGGCGCACGCGTCGTCCCACAGCAGATCGCCCTCGGCGGTGACGGGCATCGCGACGAGGTCCATGGAACGGCCCTCACTCACGGCGGTCAGCAGCGACATGTGCGGTCGCAGCAGCTGCCACAGTCCGGCCCCGACGACCGTGTCGGGCTTCGGGGCGGACACCGACGCCCGCAGCAGCCTGGGCGTACCACCGTCCGCCGGCTCGAACACCGCGTGCACCTGGGCCTGTACGGCGGTGGCGTGCTCCTGGACGTCGACACCGAGCGGCAGCAGACGCCCGGTCACCTCGGCCACGACCGGCACGGCGTCCGCCCCCGGCAGTGTCAGCAGCAGCGCACGCGACCACAGATCGGCCCAGCGGCGTACCGGAACACGCTCCAGGGCCGCCCCGGGACAGGAGGCGGCGAGCTCGGCGGCGAACCCGTCGAGCAGCGCGGCGAGCCGGCGCGACGCCGGGTCGGGCAGCATCGCGGACACGATGGGCGCCGCCCCGCCGATCAACTCGTGATCGATGCCCTGCCAGCCCGCCCGTGCCAGATCACACAGCCAACTGCGCGCGGCGAGACGCAGGTTGGCGGCATGCTCCGCACCGGGTGCCTGGGTGATGGCGGCATCGGCGCGGGGCCGATCGACGGCCTCCTCCGCCCGGGCGACGAGCGCGTCGTGTACGGACCCGAGCAGAGCGGTGCGGGCGGCCGCGAGGGCGGTGAAGTGGTCCTCACCGCCGGCTCCGGCGGCCGTCTTGTCGGCGGCCTCGGCAACCCGCGAGGCCAGCGGCGTCCCGGCGACGGCGTCGGCGAGTCCCGCCAGCCCGCCGGCCTGCCCGGGCTGCGGACGGAGCAGTCCGCCGACGAGGGCCTCGTCGAACCCGTCCACGGCCGCGAGGGCCTCGTCGAGCCCGTCGACGTCGAAAAGCAGATCGGCACGCATCAGGAGGCCACCGCCCTGGTCGTCGGGAACCATTGCATCTCGGGCAACGGGACAGTAGTCGGCTTGAGTTCGAGATAGGCAAGGTGCCGCAGGAACCGGCTGAACACCTGTGCCGCCGCGGAACCGTCGTCCGGGCCGGGCCGCGCGGCCGTCATGGCGGAGACGAGGACGTGCGCGTCCACGGCGCCCTCGGCATCGACCCTCAGATACCGGGCCACGCGCTCGGCTCCGTACTGAAGCACGGCCTCGCCGACGAGCGCGCGTATGTGGTTGCAGAACGAGCCGCGCGCCCCGCCGCAGGGCCGGTTGTTGTTGGTGCTGCACGAGTAGGCGTACGACCCCGCCGCGACCGAGGACACGTACACGCGCCCGATGTCCGACCCACTGGACACCACACCCTGCAACCTCCCGTCCGCCAGCTCGACGAAAGGCACCTTGGCAAGCTTCCGAGGCCGCGCGGACGGCACCACCCGCGCCGTGCTCGACTTCTCCCAGACGGACAACGCACCATCTCCCATGCATGCGAAAGGGGGGGCGTTCACGCCACCTCGGCGGAACGAGACCGAATCTATCGGCGGCCACTGACAACGCCGTCCGACCCCGCCGCGGCCTTGACGTCGGTCCGGAACCGGTCGCTACTTGTGCAGTGGACGTTGGGCGGCCGTCCATGTCTGTGTCAGCGGTGGGCGGAGAGGATGGCGCGTGGTTCGTCCCCGGTCTTCGATCCAGGCGATCCCCGGACCGACATCCTGAACGCCGGCCCCGAACTCGTCCGCGACGGCCGGGTGCACATCGCGGAGGTCGCCGAGTCACTCGGTCTGCGCGACGCGGTCAACCTCGACGGCGGCGGTTCGACGACGACGGTGACGGGCGGAGCCGTGCTCGACGACCCGGCGGACGCGGCCGGTGAACGCCCGGTCGGCGACGCTCTGTTGGTCTAGCCGCGCAGGCACGAGGACTGACTCCGGCCCTCCGTACGAAGACCGCCCCACGACAGCGCGAAGAACTGCAACCCACCCAGGGAGCCGCCGTGTTCGCGAACGTGCCACCCTTCCTGACCCCCCTCAGGACGAGAGCCCTCCTGACCCTGGCCGTCTTGCTGGCCACCCTCGCACCGGACACCCCGGCACCGGCCACCCCGGCACCGGCCGCGGGACAGCCGGACGCCGCCTCCCGCCCCGGTGCCGAAGTCGTCGCCGTCACCCAGGTCGCGGACCGGCAGGTCGATCTGTCGGTACGGTCGGCCGCCCTGGGAGGCCGCACGGTCGACGTCCGCCTGCTCACCCCGGACGGATGGGACCCGCACGACCGGCGCCACCGACGGCACTGGCCCACCCTCTGGCTACTGCACGGCTGCTGCGGCGACTACACGTCCTGGACCGCGATGACGGACGTGGCGGAGACCGACAGCCTGCGCGACGTCCTCGTCGTCATGCCCGAGGCCGGCTGGAACGGCTGGTACAGCGACTGGTGGAACCACGGCGAGGGCGGCGACCCGGCGTGGGAGACCTTCCACACGGTGGAGCTGCGCCGGCTGCTGGAGCGGGACTGGGGCGCGAGCGGCGACCGCGTGGTGGCCGGCCTGTCGATGGGCGGCCAGGGCGCCCTCCTCTACGCCGCCAGGCACCCCGGCATGTTCAAGGCGACGGCGGCCTACTCCGGCTCCGCGCACCCACTGCTGAACGAGGAGTCGGTCGACCGCATCATGGGCTTCTTCGCCGGCCGGAACGACGACCCGCTCCGCGTCTGGGGCGACCCGGACGCGCAACGCCGGATCTGGCAGGCCCACGACCCCTTCCACCTCGCCAAGCGGCTCAGGTCGATCCCGGTCTACCTGTCCTGCGGCGACGGCACCACCGGCCCGCTGGACCCACCGGGCAGTACGAGCGCGCTGGAGGCCGACTTCAACCGCCAGAACCACGCACTGGCCGCGGAGCTGCGACGGGTGGGGGCCCGGCACCTGACCACCAACTTCTACGGTCCGGGGACCCATGCCTGGGCGTATTGGGAGCGGGAGCTGCATGCTTCGCTGCCGATGCTGCTGGGGGCGCTGGGGGACGACGGCTGAACCGGCCACGGCGGTGGCCGGTGGCGGTTGCCAGGGTGCCCGGGTGCCCGGGTGCCCGGGTGCTTGGGTGCTTGGGCCGGACGACGGCGAGCAGGCCGGCCCGGGCGGAGGCATGCGGCCGGTCACCGGGATCGAGGGCTCACTCGTGGTCGACGATCGCCGCGACCGTCTTCCGGTGCCTCTCGTTGTCGTCCGCTGCCTTGCGCAGTTCCTCGGTGTGCTTCTTGATCTGCGCTTCCTGGTACCGACGTTCCTCCGTCGACCAGATGGCGACGAGCCGGGTCTGCTTCTTGCAGGCCACGTCGGCGAGCGCCATGTCGATCTCCTCGCGGCTCACCGGAAGGACGTCGATGTCGAAGGGCAGGTCCTCGCCGACCGGAGCCGTCGCCGCGTAACCCTTGTCGCGCATGCAGTGGGACCACTGCTCGAACACCGCGGTGACGCGCGGGCCGTTCATCGTCCGCTTGTGGGACTCGGCCTTGATGTCCGCGGCCACCTCGGCACGGGAGCCGTGCGGCGCGTCGTGCTCGCCGGTCAGTTCGGCACCGGCCTCGGCCACGCACCCTTCCGGCGCGCCGTCCTCGCCAACGCCGTTGAGGGCGGCCGTGTAGGAGGGGTCGCCGCGTCGGGCGCGCATCCAGTCGGCGCGCCGTGCAGCCGCCTTGGTGTCCTTCCTCGCCGCTTCGTCGACGGCGGACGGCAGGTGGTACCCGTACTTCCGTGCTGTGGCGGTGTCGGCCACTCCGTAGCGTCGCTTGTTGCCGTAGACGCCGTTGTCCCTGACGCCCGCCTCCAGGACCGAGCCGGCAGGCCGGGGGAAGGAGAAACCGGACTTCCGCATGCAGCGGTCGACGAGTACGGCACGAGCGAGCGCTGTCCGGGTCTGGTCGCGGACCGTCGGCAGGTAGGTGTTGACGGGGAGAATCACTTCCCCGGGTGCGGGCGCGGCGGTTGGCGGTGCCACGGGCTTGTCGGGAACGGCGGAGCCCTGGCCGAGGCAAGCCGTGGCGGACATCGCGACCGCCGCGGTGAGCACGGCCCTCGCGGTCGACGCGGCCGGAACGGGCAGTCGCCACCGGGGCAGAGGCGGACGCGGGGGCATGAGGCGATTCCACTTCATCGGATCCACCGAAGTCGTCGGAGCGGGCGCGGGGATGCCGTTCCAGACGCTTCCGGGCCCGCGGTGTGGGATCCGCGGGCGCGGAAGGGCCGGACCGGCCGCTCGGGATCAAACGCCGATGTACACCGACGCGTTGTCGTTCCAGGTGTAGTAGAGCTCCCCGCGCTGTCCGCCGTAGAGCCAGTCGTAGTTCCCCGCGTAGTTGGGGGAGTAGTAGCTCCTGCAGTAGGCGGCCCACGAGTCGCACTGGATCTTCCGGGCGTTGTTGCGGACGACCTGGCCGGCGCCCGATCCCGTCCCCGCGCGGTAGTGGTTGTCGCCGAGGTTGGCGTTGTCGTTCCAGCCGCCCCAGTAGGCAGAGCTCCAGGTGCTGTAGTAGAAGCAGACGTAGTAGCCCGTCGAGTAGCAGCGCGACTCGTTGCCGTTCTGCCCGACGTGCTTGGAAGCGGCCTGCGCCGGGGCGGCCGTCAGGGGCAGCGCGGACACCGCCAGCCCTGCCGCCAGCAGCGTGCCGGCGAGTTTGGTCTTGAGTTTCATGGTCGGCCTCCTGTGGGTGGAGTCATGTCCATGTCGCTGTGCAGTACCAGACCGTATGGTCGTGGGCCTGCTCGGTCGTCCCGCAAGGGGTGGAGATTCGCGTGCAACCGCTGCCGTAGCGCCGGGATGTACGACAGGGGGTGTACGGCGAGGGGTTCAGGCGGGTATCGGCCAGGCCGGCGGCGGATGGCGCGTGTGCAGGTGGGGGGGCATCGGCCGCGCGAGTCACTTAATGCATACGATGTGCAAGTGCATCACAGCGACTACAGCATCAGGACGGCGGTCGCCCGCGACCTCGGCGCCGCCCGAGCCGTCATGCTCGACACCGTCTACCGCGACTTCGGCACCGGGTACGTCCCGCGCTGGCACGGTGACGTCATCGACCTGGCCGGCGCGTACCTGACCCCGAAGCGGCACGCCCTCCTCGTCGCGGTCGACGCGGACGGCGAGGTCGTCGCGACCGGCGCCCTCGACTCCCGTGGCCCCGCGCACCCCCCGAACCCGCGCCGCGTAGCCGAGCGCTACCCCTCCGGCGTGACCGCGCAGCTGCGCCGGGTGTACGTGCGGCCCGAGCACCGCCGGCGCGGCCTCGCCCGGCGGCTCGTCGACGGGCTGCTCGCCTTCGCCGCCGCGGACGGCGGGTACCGGGCCGTCTACCTGCACACCGATCCCGCCGTCACCGGCGCCGAGCCCTTCTGGCGGTCGCTCGCCAAGGTCGTGCACGACGAGCGGGAGGACGCGGGCGGTGGGCAGGGGATCGTGCACTTCGACGTGCCGATGGGATGAGGGGCGCCAAGGTAATGGAAACGGTTGTCATGTAGGCTCCCGCTCGCTGCCGCCTTCGCCCCGCTCGCTCGCTGCCCCCTTCGCCCCGCCCGCTCGCCCGCTCGCACCCGATTGATCCGAGGACAATGCGCTCCCACCGCCGCTCCCGGCTGCTCGCCCCGCTCCTGCTCGTCCCGCTGACAGCCGGCTGCTTCGCCTCCGGCGGCGGGGACGACTCCGGTTCCGGCGCGGAGGGAGGCGGCGACGGATCCCGGCTCCGCGTGGCCCTCGCCTTCCCGCCCGCCGAGGGACTCTCGCCGTACGGCGCCGACGCGACCCTCCTGAGCCGTCTCGGTGTCACGGAGGGCCTCACCGCGCTCGACGCCAACGGCAGTGCCGCGCCCGCGCTCGCCGAGTCCTGGCGCAGGGACGGGGGCAAGGCCTGGGAGTTCACGCTCCGCGACGCCACCTTCCAGGACGGCGGTGACGTCACCCCGGCAGCCGTCGCGGACTCCCTCACCCGAGCCACCGGCGCCGAGCCCGCGCCCGCCGCACTGACCGGGGTCACCCTCAGCGCCGAGGCACAGGGCGAGCGGGTCGTCCGCATCACCACCGCCGAGCCCGACCCCGTACTGCCGCTGCGGCTCTCCAGCCCCAGCCTCGCCATCCTGTCCGCCAAGGCGTACGGGAAGGAGAACGGCCGAGTCGACCCCGTCGGCCACGCCACCGGCCCCTTCGAACTGACCAAGGTCAACGGCGCCACCTCCGCCTCTCTCGACCGGTTCGACGACTACTGGGGCGGCCGCGCCCAGGCCTCCGGTATCGACGCCCGCTTCATCGCCGACGGCACCGCCCGCACCAACGCCCTGCGGACCGGCGAGCTCGACATCGCCGAGGCCGTTCCCGTCTCCCAGGCGGCGACCCTCGGCGAGGACACCCGGCGCGACACCGCCACCACCCGGACGACCAGCCTGCTGCTCAACGCTTCCTCCGGGCCCTTCGAGGACGCCGGGCTGCGGGCCGCCGCCCGGGCCGCCGTCGACACCTCCGTGTTCGCCAAGGACGTCTACGAGGGATACGCGGACCCCGGTGCCGGCCTCTACGGGCCCGCCGTGACCTGGGCCGAGGGCAAGCGGACCGAACCCGTGGGACGCGCGGCGGCCACGAAACCCGGCGGTGCCACCGTCAACCTCGCCACCTACGACAACCGGCCCGAACTGCCCGAGGTCGCCCAGGTGGTGAAGCAGCAGCTGGAGGAGGCCGGGTTCAAGGTGAAGCTCACCGTGCGCGAGTACTCGCGGCTGGAGGGGGACGCCCTAGCGGGGAAGTTCGACGCGTTCGTACTCGCCCGCAACACCCTCGTCGACACGGGTGATCCCGTCGCCGTCCTCGCCAGTGACTACACCTGTGACGGCGGCTACAACATCGCCCAGCTCTGCGACAAGGACGTCGACGCGGCCGTCGCCGAGGCCGAGCGGACCGCCGACACCGCGAAGCGGCAGGACGCCGCCATGGCCGCCGAGGCCCGGATCCTCGGCGGCGACGCCGTCGTGCCGCTCGTGCACCAGCGGATCATCACCGGCGTGGCCGGCTCCGTACAGGGCGTGATCCTCGACCCGTACGAGCGGACGCTCGTCGGCACCGGCACGCGGCGCTGAGCCGTGCGGCAGCGGATGGCCACCGCGGCGTGGCGGGTCGTTCTCGCGGGCGGGCTCGTCTGCGGCATCGGACTGCTGCCGTGGCTCACGCACACCGACCCGGCCCACACCGTCCTCAAGGCGCGGTCGGCCGAGCGGGAGCCCACCCCCGAGGTGCTCGCCGACATCCGTGCGCAGCTCGGGCTCGGCGACGGGCCGCTGCACCTGCTCGGGCGGTGGCTCGGCGGGCTCCTGCGCGGTGACGCCGGACAGTCGTGGATCTCCGGCGGCGACGTCCTGCCCGACGTGCTCCAGGCGCTCGGGGCCTCCCTGCTGCTCATGGCCGTCGCGCTCGTCGTGGCCGCCCTCACCGCCGGGCTCGTCTGCGCCCGCACGCTCAGGCTCGGCGCGCGGCGGCGGCTCGGGGAACGGCGACACGGTGGCACCGCCGCCGCCGTGGTCGCCTCCCTGCCCGAGTTCCTCGTCGCCTCCGTGCTCGCCACCGTCGTCGGGGTGCAGTGGGGGTGGCTGCCCGCGCTGGGGTGGTACGGGCCCCAGTGGACCGTACTGCCCGCGCTCGCGCTCGGGCTGCCGGCCGGGGCCGTGCTCGGGCGGCTGCTCGACGACCTGCTGCCCGGCGCGTTCGGTGAGCCGTGGGCGCTGGCCGCCGCCGCCCGGGGGCTGACGGGCCGGCGCATCGCACGGCAGGCGTTGCGGCGGTGCGCGCCCGCGCTGCTGCCCAACCTCGGGCTGTTCGTCGTGGGCCTGACCGGCGGAGCCGTCGCCGTCGAGCAGGTCTTCGACATCCCGGGCCTCGGCCGCACCACCCTCCAGGCCGCCCTCGCCCAGGACCTGCCCGTCCTCCAGGCCGGCACCCTCGCCCTCGTCCTCCTCGCGGCGCTCGCCACCGGTGCCACCCGCATCGCCGCCCGCCTGCTCACCGGACCCGCACTGCGCGACGGCGCGCTGTCCTCCCTGCACCGCCCCGCCCCGCCCGCCCGCGGCTTGCCGCCCCTCCTCTGCGGTGCCGTCCTGATCGCCGTCATCGGGCTCGGCCTGCCGCGCGACCCGCTCGCCCTCAGCACCGGGGACCGACTGCGGGCGCCCTCCCCCGAGCATCCCTTCGGTACCGACGCCCTCGGGCGCGACCTGCTCGCCCGGGTCGGTCACGGGGCTCTCGACACGCTGCTCCTCGCCCTCGCCATCAGCGCCGCCGCCCTTCTCACGGGCGTACTCCTCGGCCTCGTACCCCGCCTCTCCGCGCCGCTCGTCGACACCGTCAACGCCGTGCCGCCCGTACTCGCCGCCCTCCTCGTCACCGCCGTGGCGGGAAGCGGGCCGGTGACGCCCGCGCTCGCCGTGGGCGCCGTGGCCTGGGCGCCGCTCGCCGCGCACACCTCCTCCCTGCTGCGGCAGGAACGCGCCACCCTGCACATCACGGCCACCCGGGGGCTGGGTGCCGGACGGTGGCACCTGCTGCGCCGCGAACTGCTGCCCGCCGTACTGCCGCCCGTCCTGCGCCACGCCCTGCTGCGGCTGCCGGGTGTCGCCCTCGCGCTCGCCTCCCTCGGCTTCCTCGGGCTCGGCGCCCAGCCGCCGTCCCCGGAGTGGGGCCTGCTCCTCGCCGAGAACCAGCCCTACGCCGAGCGCGCCCCCTGGGCCGTCCTCGCCCCCGCCGCCGTCCTCGCCCTGCTCGGCGCGCTGGCCGTCACCGCGGCGGGCGGACTGCGCCGGCGCCGGCTGCGGCCCCGGAGTACGTCACCGGTCGTCAGCCGAGAGACCGTCGAAGAGAAGGAACCGGTCGGAGCCCGATGACCTCCACGTCCATCGGCCGGCTCGTCGCAAGGCCCGGTCGCGGGGTCCCGCCTTCCCCGCTCTCGCCGCTGCTCCGCCTGCTGATCGTCACCCAACTCGCCTTCAACGTCGGCTTCTTCGCCGTCCTGCCCTTCCTCTCCGAGCACCTGGGGCAGTCCATCGGCATGGCGGGGTGGCTGGTCGGGTTCGTGCTGGGGCTGCGTACCTTCAGCCAGCAGGGGCTGTTCGTGGTCGGCGGGGCGCTGGCCGACCGCTACGGCATCCGGCCCGTCGTACTCGCCGGGTGCGCGCTGCGGATCGCCGGGTTCGCGTGGCTCGGGTTCGCCGAGCGGACCTGGGCGGTCGTCGGGGCGGTGCTGCTCATCGGCTTCGCCGCCGCGCTCTTCTCGCCGGCCGTCGAGTCCGAGGTGGCCCGGCAGGCCGTCGTCCGGGAGGAGGAGGGGGGCGGGGACCGGACCCGGGTGCTCGCGCTGTTCACCGTCGCCGGGCAGGCCGGGGCGTTCGTCGGGCCGTTGCTGGGTGCCTTGCTGCTGGGCGTCGGCTTCCGTACCGCGTGCCTGGCCGGGGCCGGTGTCTTCGTGCTCGTGCTCGCCGGGCACGCGTGGCTGCTGCCGCAGCGTGTTCCCGGACGGGCGCGGGTCCGGGTCAAGGGCGGGGCGCGGCTGCTGCTGCGCAACCGGCGCTTCCTCGCGCTGTGCTGCGCGTACGGCGCCTACCTGCTCGCCTACAACCAGCTCTACCTCGCGCTGCCCGCCGAGGTCGAGCGTGCCGCCGGTTCGCAGGCGCCGCTGGCCTGGCTGTTCGCGCTGTCCTCGCTGCTGGTGGTGACCGCGCAGCTGCCGGTGACCCGATGGGCGGGGGAGCGGCTGGCGCCGCGCCGGTCGATGGTGGCGGGGCTGGCGCTGATCGCGGCCGGCTTCGCCGTCGTCGCCCTCGCACGGCCCGCCGGGTGGACGGGGACGGGTGGGCTGGTGCCCGCCGCCGGGTTCGTCGTGCTGCTCACCATCGGGCAGATGCTCGTCGCGCCCGTCGCCCGTGCCTGGGTACCGGACCTGGCCGAGGACGGGCGGCTCGGGCTGTACACGGGGGCGCTGTCCTCGGTCTCCGGGCTCATCGTGCTGGCCGGCAGCTCGGCCACGGGCCTGCTGCTGGACAGCGGGCTGCCGGCCGGCGTGCCGTGGCTGGTCCTGGCCGCCGTACCGCTGGCGGCGGTGGGACTGCTGCCCCGGCGCAGCTGAGTCCTTCCTGGGACAGCGGCGCCGCCGGTCTGCTGGACGACGCGGGCTCCGGCACCCACGGCCCGCCTCGGTCCCGGGCGTGGGGCGAGACCGCCTGTTGACCGCGCCCGAGCGCCGGGGATCTCCGCGTCCGGGAGGTATCTGCGAACATTGGCACATGGACGCGCGGAGCAGGAACCATGTGACGGTGACCGGGCGGTCCGGGGGGCCGGTGGTGATGCTGGCGCACGGGTTCGGCTGCGATCAGAACATGTGGCGGCTGGTGGTGCCGACGCTGGAGCGTGACTTCACCGTGGTGCTCTTCGACCACGTCGGCGCGGGAAGGTCCGACCTGTCGGCGTGGAGCCGCAACCGCTACTCGACGCTCGACGGATACGCCGACGACGTGCTGGAGCTGTGCCGGGAGCTTGCACTGGGCCCCGTCACGTTCGTAGGGCATTCGGTGAGCGCCATGATGGGTGTGCTGGCCGCCGCACGGGAGCCCGAGGCGTTCGCCGGGCTGGTGCTGCTCGCCCCTTCGCCGTGCTTCATCGACGACCCCGAGGCCGGTTACCGGGGCGGCTTCAGCGCCGAGGACATCGACGAGCTGCTGGAGTCGCTGGAGGCGAACTACCTGGGCTGGTCGAACGCGATGGCACCGGTCATCATGGGCAATCCGGACCGGCCGGAGCTGGGCGAGGAGCTGACCAACAGCTTCTGCCGCACCGATCCCGAGATCGCCCGGCTCTTCGCCCGGGTGACCTTCCTGTCCGACAACCGCACCGACCTCGCCGAGGTCGGGGTGCCCACGCTGGTCGCCCAGTGCTCCAGCGACGCGATCGCCCCGCCGGAGGTGGGCGCCTTCGTCCACGCGCAGATCCCGGGGAGCCGGCTGGTCACGCTGAACGCCACGGGGCACTGCCCCCAGCTCGCCGCCCCGGAGGAGACCGCGGCAGCCATCGCCGCCTTCGCGGGAGCCCCCCGGTGACGTGCGGGACCGACGGCGAAGAGGGCGGTCCGGACAGGGACGAGGGCCCGGGAGACGAGCAGGCGCAGTTCTCCGCCCTGCTGGAGGACAGCGCCGAGGACCTGTACGAGCATGCGCCGTGCGGCTACCTGTCGACGCAGTTGGACGGCCGGATCGCGAAGGTCAACGCCACCCTGCTGAACTGGCTCGGCTACCGGCGCGACGACCTGGTGGGCCGCAGACACTTCTCCGACCTGCTCACGGTCGGCGGCCGGCTCTACCATGAGACCCACTTCGCCCCGCTGCTCAGAATGCAGGGCGAGATCAGCGGCATCGCCCTGGAACTGAAGGCCGCGGACGGCTCGCGCCTGCCCGTCCTGGTCACCTCGGCGGTGAAAACGGGCAGCGACGGACAGCCCCTGCTGATCCGCACCACCGTCTTCGACGCCCGGGACCGCCGCGCCTACGAAACCGAGCTGCTGCGCGCCCGCGAGGAAGCCGACCGGGAACGCGACCGCCTCCAGACCCTGGCCACCACCCTGCAGAAGACGCTGCTGCCGCCGGCGCTGGTGGACGTACCCGGCCTGGAGGTGGCCGCGTACTACCACGTGGCCTCCGTGGACGAGGTGGGCGGCGACTTCTACGACCTGTTCCCCCTGGCAGGCGGGACCTGGGGGCTCTTCCTGGGCGATGTGTGCGGCAAGGGCGCCGCCGCCGCGGCCGTCACCTCGCTGGCCCGCTACACCCTGCGCGCCGCCGCCGTCTACGACCCCGACCCGGCCGCCGTGCTCGGCAACCTCAACACGGTCCTCAACCACGAGTACAACGGCACCGACCCCCGCTTCTGCACCGTCGTCTTCGGCCTGCTCACCCCCGACCCCGACCCCGACCGGAAAGGCTTCCGCATCACCCTGGCCAGCGGCGGCCACCCGCCCGCCCTGCTGATGCGCGCCGACGGCACCGCCGACTTCCTGCCCACCCCCGGAGGGCAGCTCATCGGGGTCCTCCCCGACGCCGAGATCGCCACCACCACCGTCCACCTCGACCCCGGCGACACCGTGCTCCTGCACACGGACGGCCTGACCGAAGCCCACACCAACGCCACCGAGGGCGGCGGGGAACGCTACGGCGACGACGCCCTCCTCGACTTCGGCCGCGCCCTCGCCCCCACCACCGCCGCCGGCACCATCAGCGCGGTCCGCGACCTGCTCGACGCCTTCGGCACCGGCGTGGACGACGACACCGCCGTCCTCGCCATCCACGCGCCACGTCCCCACAGTGAAGAGCGGCAGTGACCCAGCACCTGACCCTCCACACCCGTACCACCATCGCCGGGCCGGTCATCGAACTCGCCGGGGACCTCGACCACGACACGGCCGACGAGGTTCGCGCCACGCTGCCCGGTCTCGGCCTTCGCCCCGGTGAGCAGCTCGTCCTCGACCTCGGCGGCCTGACCTTCTGCGACTCCAGCGGCATCACCGTGCTCATCGCCGCCCGCAACCACGCCATGACGGCCGGCGCGGGCTTCGCGTTGGCGGCGGTCCCCGACCGCGTCAGCCGGATCCTCCGTATCGTCGGGCTGGACCAGGTCTTTCCCGCCCACTCCACGGCCGAGGCCGCCGAGGCCGCCTGGCGGCCCGGCGGCAGCTGACCGGCCGCCGCCGAACCCGACCAGCCGGACGCGGGCCCCGGCCGTGCCGCCCGGCCGGCCGTGACCTGATGGCGTCCACCTCCCGCAAGGCGGGGGAGCAGGACCTCACCAGGCCCTGCCCTGCCCGGCCCCTGCCCGGGCCTCACCGGACGGCGAGTTCCCGCAGCACCCCGGCCGCCGGGGCGCCGCCCCGCGTCCGCGACCCCCGCCACAGCCACAGCACGTCCCGGCCGAAGGACCACACCAGCAGCCCCAGCGCCAGCAGCACCACCCCGGTGTTGACCGAGTGCGGCAGCAGTCGGGCGCCGGCCAGCAGCAGCAACACGCCCTGCAGCGCGGCCACCGCCTTGCGTGCCGTGCTCGGCGGCAGCGGGGCGGTCAGCCAAGGCCACATCCGGGCCGCGGCGACGAACACGTACCGCATGCCGCCGATCAGCAGCACCCACGGACCCTGGTCCATCGCGACGTACACGCTGAGCACGAGGATCAGGAACGCGTCGACCTCCATGTCGAACCGGGCGCCCAGCGGCGTGGACGTGCCGGTACGGCGGGCGACTCTGCCGTCCACGCCGTCCAGGATCAGGGCCACGGCGGTCAGGCCGACGAGGAGGGAGACGGGCGGCGCGCTCCGGAAGGAGTCCGCGACCAGGGCCGTGACCCCGCCGACCAGGGTGGCCCGCCCCAGGGTGACCCGGTTGGCGGGGCCGAACGACGGCAGCCGGGAGCGGTGCAGGGCCCGTGAGAGCACCGCCCAGGTCGCGAACGCGAACGCGAGGCCGGTCAGCCAGCCCGCCGTGCCCATGCCGAACGCCGTAGCGAGCAGCGACAGGAGCAGGATCTGCGCGCCCGCCCCCACCGCGGTCTCCTGCTGAACGGGCCTCGCGTCGTACCCGTCGTACGTGTTGTTCAGGGCCACCGAACACCCTCCGGCCGTGTGACAGAGTCGATCAACGCCGCTACCTTGTGCGCGGCTCGTGCATCCCTCGGTACGTGGGCGGCTTCCCGATCGTTCAGGAGGACATCCGATGACAGGCATGGCACGTGCGTTCTGGCTCGAATCGCCGGGCCGGGGCGCGATCCGCGACGTGGTACTGCCGGTGCCCGGCGAGGACGAGGTGCTCGTGCGCACGCTCCACAGCGGCGTGAGCCGGGGCACGGAGACCCTCGTCTTCGGCGGCCGGGTGCCCGGGAACCAGTACGCGGCCATGCGCGCGCCGTTCCAGGAGGGCGACTTCCCGGGGCCGGTGAAGTACGGCTACCTGAACGTCGGTGTGGTGGAGGAGGGTCCGGACGCCCTCGTCGGACGTACCGTCTTCTGCCTGTACCCGCACCAGACCCGGTACGTCGTCCCGGCCGCCGCCGTCACCCCGGTGCCGCCGGAGGTCCCCGCCGGGCGGGCCGTGCTCGCCGGCACCGTGGAGACCGCCGTCAACGCCCTGTGGGACGCGGCGCCCCTGATCGGCGACCGGATCGCCGTGGTCGGCGGCGGCATGGTCGGCTGCTCGGTGGCCGCCCTGCTGGCCCGCTTCCCGGGCGTCCGCGTCCAGTTGGTCGACGCCGACCCGGCCAGGGCCGAGGTCGCCGAGGCTCTCGGCGTCGGCTTCGCGTCCCCCGCCGACGCCCGCGGCGGCCTCGACCTCGTCGTCCACGCGAGTGCGACGGAAGCGGGCCTCGCCAGGTCAATGGAGCTGCTGCGGCCGGAGGGCACCGTCCTCGAACTGAGCTGGTACGGCGACCGGCGCGTCGCCCTCCCGCTCGGCGAGGCCTTCCACTCCCGGCGCCTGACCCTGCGCAGCAGCCAGGTCGGCACCGTCTCCCCGGCGCGCGGCGCCACCCGCGGCTACGCCGACCGGCTCGCCCTCGCCCTCGACCTGCTCGCCGCCCCGGCACTCGACGCCCTCGTCACCGGCGAGTCCGCGTTCGCCGAACTGCCGGACGTGCTCCCGGGGTTGGCCTCCGGGGAGATCCCCGCCCTGTGCCACCGCATCCGGTACGCCGGCGACGACGGCTGACCCGACGGGATTCATCGGCGCCTGACCTTGAGAAAAGACGTGCGGGACGCTGAACAGGGGAAGGCACCGAGCCGTAATAGACGGCACCCCGCGCGGCGATCGGCGGGGGATCAGACGCGCCACACCTGGAGGGTCGTCCGTTGTTCAGCATCACCGTCCGCGATCACATCATGATCGCCCACAGTTTCCGCGGCGACGTCTTCGGGCCCGCGCAGCGCCTGCACGGAGCGACGTTCCTGGTGGACGCCACCTTCCGGCGCGAGCAGCTGGACGAGGACAACATCGTCGTCGACATCGGCCTGGCCACCCGGGAACTGGGTGCCGTCGTCAGCGAGCTGAACTACCGCAACCTCGACAACGAACCCGACTTCGCCGGCGTCAACACCTCCACGGAGTTCCTGGCCAAGGTCATCGCCGACCGGCTCGCCGAACGCGTCCACAAGGGCGGGCTCGGCGAGGGGGCCAAGGGCCTGGCCGGCCTCACCGTGACCCTGCACGAGTCGCACGTCGCCTGGGCGAGTTACGAGCGTGCGCTGTGACCGACACGTCCGTGGAAACGGCGACGGCGGCCACGTCGACGGCCGGTGCGACCGCCGGACACGCCCGGCTCGCCTACGTCCCCGCACAGCTGTCCGCGCCGGCTCCGGCCCCGAGGAACGGGGGGATCGTCCCCATGTCCCTGCGCTCCGTGCACTTCGTCATGCCGGACTCGGTCGACGACCCGGCCGCACCGAGCGGTGGCAACGCCTACGACCGGCGGGTGCGGCTGGACCTGCCCGGCTTCGGCTGGCGGGTACGGGGTCTGCCCGTGGCCGGTGACTGGCCGCGGCCGGACGACGCCGCACGCGCGGAACTCGCTCGGGTTCTGCGCCGGTTGCCGGACGGCGCCGTCGTCCTCCTCGACGGCCTGGTCGCCTGCGGAGTGCCGGAGGTCGTGGTCCCGGAGGCGGAGCGGCTGCGGATGGCCGTCGTCGTCCACCTCCCGCTCGGCGACGAGACCGGCCTCGACCCCGCCGCGGCCATCGAACTGGACGCCCGCGAACGCGCGGTACTGCGCGCCGTCCCGGCCGTCGTCGCCACCAGCGACTGGGCGGTCCGCCGCCTGGTCTCCCACCACGGCCTCGACCCGGACCGCGTCCACGTCGCCGCCCCCGGCGCCGACATCGCGCCCCTCGCGCCCGGCACCGACGGCGTCTCCCGGCTGCTGTGCGTCGCCGCCGTCACCCCCCGCAAGGGCCAGCACCGGCTGGTGGAGGCGCTGGCGGCGGTCGCCGACCTGCCGTGGAGCTGCGTGTGCGTCGGCGGGCTCGGGCAGGACCCGGAGTACGTCGACCGGCTGCGGGCGCTGATCGCGCGGTACGGACTGGAGGACCGACTGGTGCTGGCCGGGCCCCGGGCCGGTGCGGAACTGGACGCCGCCTACTCCACCGCCGACCTGATGGTCCTCACCTCGTACGCGGAGACGTACGGCATGGCCGTGACGGAGGCCCTCGCGCGCGGCATCCCCGTGCTGGCGACGGACGTCGGCGGCCTCCCGGAGGCCGTCGGGCGGGCTCCCGACGGCGGGGTGCCCGGCATCCTCGTACCGCCGGAGGACCCCGTGGCCCTCGCCGCCGAACTGCGCGGCTGGTTCGGGGAAGCGGACGTACGACGCCGGTTGAAGGCCGCGGCACGCGGCCGCCGCGCCGCCCTCGACGGCTGGGCGGCCACGGCCCGGAGCCTGGCGGGCGTACTGCACCGGCTGCCGAGCGAACCCCGGAGGGCGGCATGAGGAGGACCACGGCACCGGCCGGAGGAGCGGTCCCGGCCCAGCCCGGTCCGCGCGACGCCCCCGAGCCGGCGAACGGTGTGATCCCGGGGGCGGGCCCGGCCGAGCCGCTCACCGGCCGCCCCGGGCAGCCTCCCGCGGAGCGCGCCACCCTCCGCCTCCGGGAGACCCCGGGGCACCCCGGCGAACCACCGCGCTACGCCCCCGAGTGGCTGCGGCTGCGCGAGCCCGCCGATGCCGCCGCGCGGGCGCACGACCTGCTCGACCCGCTGCGGATCCGGCTGGCCAACCTGCCGAGGCGGGCGGACGGGCTCGTCGTGCACGACGTGGGATGCGGCACCGGCTCGATGGGCCGCTGGCTCGCCCCGCTGCTCGACGGCGCCCAGCACTGGGTGCTGCACGACCACGACCCCTACCTCCTGCACTTCGCCGCCGTCGCCGCCCCGCGTTCGGCCGCCGACGGAAGCCGTGTCACGGTCGAGACCCGGCGCGGCGACCTCGCCCGCCTCACCCCGGACGCGCTGAACGGCGCCGCGCTGGTGACGGCGTCCGCGCTGCTCGACGTCCTCACGCGCGAGGAGGTCGGCACTCTCGCCGCCGCCTGCGCCTCGGCCGGCTGCCCGGCCCTGCTGACCCTCTCCGTCGCCGGACGGGTCGACCTCACCCCCGCCCATCCCCTGGACGCCGAGATCGCCGACGCGTTCGACGACCACCAGCGGCGCACCGGCTTGCTCGGGCCCGACGCGGTCACCGTGGCGGCGGAGGCCTTCGCCGCGCACGGCGCCACGGTGCGGGCGCACCCCAGTCCCTGGCGGCTGGGCCCCGGGGAGACCGCGCTCACCGCCCAGTGGCTACGGGGCTGGGTCGGCGCGGCCGTCGAACAACGCCCGGAGCTGCGCGAACCGGCCGCCCGGTACCTGGACGAGCGCCTCGCGGCCTGTGCCTCGGGGGAGTTGCGCGTCGTCGTCCACCACACCGACCTGCTGGCGTTGTGCCGGCCGACGGGCGGGGCCTCGTGAGCGCACCGGCGGTGGCGGCGGGAACGGGGGCCCGGCCGACGGCGGCACCGGCGGGGACAGGGGTGCCGCCGACCGCGGTACGCCAGGAGGAGGCGGCCCCCGGCGGCGGCTCTTCCGGCGGCGACAAGGCTCGCCGCCGCGCCCTGCGCACCCACCTCGGCAGCCTCGCGGGCGTCGCCATCCTCGCCGTACTGCTGTGGCGGACGGGGACCGGTGTCCTGCTGGACGGGCTGCGCCGGATCGACGGCGTCACGCTGCTGACGGCGCTCGGCATCGGCCTGGTCACCACGGTGTTCAGCGCCTGGCGCTGGGCCCTGGTGGCCCGGGGGCTGCGCATCCGGCTGCCGCTCGGACCGGCCGTCGCCGACTACTACCGTGCGCTGTTCCTCAACGCCGCCCTCCCCGGCGGCGTCCTCGGCGACGTGCACCGCGCGGTACGGCACGGACGCAGTACCGGCGACCTGGGGCGCGGCGTGCGGGCCGTCGTCCTCGAACGGGCCGCCGGACAGGTCGCGTTGACCGGCGTCGGCGTCGCGGTGCTGCTCACCATGGAGTCACCGGTGCTGGCCGGGACCCGGCACCTCGCACCGCTCGTGGGGATGGGCGTACTCGGCGCGCTCGCCGTCGTCCTCGCCCTGCGCATGAGCCGGGCCCCCTCCCGCGAGGGGCGGGCAGCGGCCGGGGCCCTGCGGGCGACCCTCCGCGAGGCGCGCGAAGGGGTGCTGTCCCGGCGGAACCTGCCGGGAGTCGCGGTGTCGTCCGTCGTCGTACTGGCCGGGCACCTCGCGATGTTCGTCCTCGCCGCCCGGGTGGCCGGCAGCGATGCCTCCGTCGCCGTACTGACGCCGCTGGCCGTGCTGGCGCTGCTCGCCATGGGACTGCCGCTGAACGTCGGCGGCTGGGGCCCACGGGAGGGCGTCACCGCCTGGGCGTTCGGCGCGGCCGGGCTGGGCGCGGGCACCGGACTGGGCGTGGCCGTGGTCTACGGAGTCCTCAGCCTGGTGGCGAGCCTGCCCGGCGTCGCCGTCCTCGTCGTCCGCTGGTACGAGGGGCTGCGCGGCGGCACCGCGCCGCACCGCGCGCCCGACGGGCGCTACCCCCGCTCACCACCCGGTGCCGTGCCCGTCACCGACGTCAACAGCGAGAAACACGCCCCGAAGGAATCCACGAGACCCGCCAGCAGTTCCTGCCCCTTTTCCGCCGAACCCAGTGAAGGCCGCCCGATGACACCGGAATCGGTATAGGCGGACATACCGAGGGAGAGCAGATGACGCCGGTCGTCCGCGACGGAATCGGCGGCCTCGTAACCGGGCCGGACGTATTCGGGGTGCGTGTGCAGAAGAATGGAGGTCTCGATTTCCCCCGCGTGCATGTCGGTGAGCAGCGAGGTGGCCACTCCCGCCCGCTCCCGCGCCGCCTCCCAGTCCTCCGCCGCGGGGAACAGCGCCATCCGCTCGCCGCGTGCGGAGGATTCCTGGACGACGTTGCCCAGTACGTAGTTTCCGCCGTGCCCGTTGACCACCACCAGGGCGTCGACGCCCGAGCGGCGCAGCGACTCCGCTATGTCCCTCACCACCGCGTGAAGGGTCACCGAGGAGATGCTGACGGTCCCCGGCCAGTCCGCGTGTTCATGGGAGCAGCCGATCGTCACCGGCGGGAGCAGGTGCACCGGGTAGGCGGCGGCGATCTCCCGGGCCACGGCGCACGCGACGAGTGTGTCGGTCGCCAGCGGCAGGTACGGTCCGTGCTGTTCGAAACTCCCGACCGGCAGCACCGCCACCTGTCGCGGAACTCCGAAGCCCCGCCTGCGCACGTCGTCGCTCGTGTCCGCCGGCACCAGTGAAACATCCATTCCCGCACGGCCTTTCGTCTCTGTTGAGCAATCTGTTGTGGGACCTGTTGAGGGATCCGCTGAGGATCTGTTGAGGAACGCGAGAATCATGACAGAAAATATCGGTGTACTCGGCAAGAAAGCCTCGCAGCGCACGGACGTGGAACGCGTCGTGGTCACGCCGCTGCCCACCGTCTACGGGGAATTCCGGGCGTTCGGCTATTTCGACCACGAGCGCGGTGACGAGCAAGTGGCGCTCGCGTACGGCGACCTGGGTGCCGACGGCGTGCTCACCCGGCTGCACTCGGAGTGCCTGACGGGGGACGCGTTCGGTTCCCAGCACTGCGAGTGCGGCGACCAACTGGCCTGCGCGCTGCGGGCGGTGGCCGCCGCGGGCAGCGGCGTCGTGGTCTACCTGCGCGGGCACGAGGGGCGCGGCATCGGACTGCTCGCCAAGCTGCGTGCGATGGCGTTGCAGGCCGAGGGTCTGGACACGGTGGAGGCGAACCTCGCCCTCGGCCTGCCGGTGGACGCCCGCGACTACGGTGTCGCCGCCCGCATCCTGGACGACCTCGGGGTGCGGTCCGTGCGCCTGATGTCCAACAACCCGCGCAAGCGGGAGGCGTTGCTGCGGCACGGCATCCAGGTCGCCGAACAGGTGCCGCTGCTGATAGCGCCGTGCGAGAGCAACATCACCTATCTGCGGACCAAGCGGGAGCGGCTGGACCACCACCTGCCGCACCTGGACGCCGTGGCCGCCCACCCTTCCTGAGCCGCCCGGGCGGGAGCGGACGGATCAGCCCGCCACGGCCTCGTGCACGAGCCGCTTGAGGTCCGGGTAGACCGTGTGCGAGGACTTCGGGCGCACCTGGGTCATGAACTGCACCGTCAGGTCACGGCCCGGGTCGATCCAGAAGGTCGTCGTCGCCACCCCGCTCCAGCCGTAGGTGCCGAGCCCGGAGGGCGCCTGGGTGCGGTCCGGATCGATCACCACGGAGACGCCGAGACCGAAGCCGACACCGTCGTTGCCGGGTTCGTCGTGCGCCGGGCGGCTGCCGTAGGCGCGCAGGTCGGCGTCGCCGGGCAGGTGGTTGCGGGTCATGAGGTCCACCGTCCCGGGGCTGAGCAGGCGGACGCCGTCCAGTTCGCCCCGGCGCCGCAGGAGCTCCGCGAAGCGGTGCACGTCGTACGCGCTGGAGACCAGGCCGCCGCTGCCGGACAGGAAGCGCGGCCGGCCCCGCAGCGGCAGCCCGGGGACCGGTTCGATGCCGCCGCCGTCCGTCTCGCCGTACAGCTCGGCCAGCCGCCCGGCCTGCTCGTCGGTGACGTGGAAGCCGGTGTCCGTCATGCCGAGCGGCCGGAAGACGCGCTCGGCGCAGTACACGTCGAGCGGCTGCCCGGACACCACCTCCACGAGCCGTCCGAGCACGTTGGCGGCCACCGAGTAGTTCCACTGTGTGCCCGGCTCGAACTGCAGCGGCAGGCTCGCGTACAGGTCGACCGTCTCGGCCAGACCCGCGCCCGGCCGCACCGACGACTGCAGGCCGGCCGCGCGGTACAGCTCGTCGACGGGGTGGGCGTGGTAGAAACCGAAGGTCAGCCCGGCGGTGTGGGTCATCAGATGCCGGACGAGGACCGGACCGGCGGCCGGCCGGGTGACGACGGCGTCCCCGGACCCTTCGACGTACACCCGCGGCTCCGCGAACGCGGGGAGGTACCGCGCCACCGGGTCGTCGAGCGACAGCCGCCCCTCCTCCACCAGCATCAGCACGGCCACGGACGTGACCGGCTTGGTCATGGAGTAGATCCGCCACAGCGTGTCGGCCGCCACGGGCAGTCCCGCCGCGACGTCCCGCCGCCCGTACACGGTCAGATGGGCGACCCGCCCGCCGCGGGCGACGGCCACCAGGAACCCGGGCATCCTGCCCTCGTCGACCTGCCGGGCGAAGTGCAGGTCGAGCCGGTCGAGCGCATTCGGATCCAGCCCGGCCGCACCCGCGTCGACCTCCTGCCGCAGCGGTGCCATCCCCATCGCCCTCCTTGGTCGTTCGTCGAGGTGGGTCCGTGCTACCCCGCGCGGGCGCCTTCAGACCTCATGACCCGCCGCTGCCACCGGTGCGCGCCTCGATCGCGCGGAGGACCGCGACCATGTCCTCGCCGCCGTGCCCGAAGACCTCGGCGGGGCCCGCCGCCACCCCGGCGCCGGCCGCGCGCAGGGGCTCGGCACGGGCAGGCGTGCGGTCGAAGACAGCCGCGACGGCGAGGGGGCGCCGACGCGTCGTAGGGCGTGACGGCCGAGCGGGTCAGGCCGTCACCGTCTCGGGCCGTGCCGCCTCCTCGCGGGTCCGCTCGCCGAGTTCCTCCGTGGGAACCTCGTGGGTCTCGCGGGCGGAGCAGGCGGCGACCACCGGCGGGACGCACAGCGCCGCCGTGAACAGCGCCACCGCGAACCAGTCGTCCCCGTCCGGACCGGCGATCTGCGCCGCGAAGGTCACCGCGAACCCGGCGACCGCGAAGCCGATCTGCGTACCGATCGCCACGCCGGACAGCCGGACCCGGGTGGAGAACATCTCGCCGTAGAAGGCGGGCCACACGCCGTTCGCGGCACTGTAGACGACGCCGAAGGCGACGATGCCGGTCAGGAACGTCAGAGCGTACGAGCCGGTCGAGATCGCCCACAGGTACAGGAACATCGTGACCGCGCTGCCCACCGCGCCGATCAGGTACACCGGACGCCGGCCGATGCGGTCGGACAGCATCGCCCACAGCGGGATCGCGGCGAGCGCGACGACGTTGGCGAGGGCACCCACCCACAGCATGGCGGTACGGGACATGCCGACCGAGTCGCTGGTGGCGTACGCCAGCGCCCAGACCGTGAAGATCGTGCTGACCGAGGCGATGAGCGCACCCGCGACCACCCGCAGCACGTCCGCCCAGTGGTCGCGCGCCAGCACGGCCAGCGGCATCTTCACCAAGCCCTCCGTGGCGGTCTGCTGCGTGAAGGCCGGCGTCTCGTCCAGCTTGCGGCGGATGACGTAGCCGACGATCGCGACCACGACGCTCAGCCAGAACGGCACGCGCCAGCCCCAGGCCAGCAGCTGGTCCTCGGGGAGCGCGGCGATGGGGAGGAAGACCAGGGTGGCGAGCAGCTGCCCGCCCTGGGTGCCGCTGAGGGTGAAGCTGGTGAAGAAGCCGCGTTGGTGCGGTGGCGCGTGTTCCAGGGTCATGGAGTTGGCGCTGGCCTGCTCGCCCGCCGCCGAGATGCCCTGGAGGACCCGGCACAGCACCAGCAGGACCGGGGCGAGCGTGCCGACCTGGTCGCGCGTGGGCAGACAGCCGATGAGGAACGTCGACACGCCCATCAGGATCAGCGTGAACACCATGATCTTCTTGCGGCCCATGCGGTCGCCGATGTGACCGAGGAAGAACGCGCCGACCGGGCGGGCGGCGTACGCGACGCCGAACGTGGCCAGCGACAGCAGGGTCGCGGTGGCCGGGTCGGACTCGTCGAAGAAGACCTCGGGGAAGATCAGCGCGGCGGCGCTGCCGTAGATGAAGAAGTCGTAGTACTCGAGCGCGCTGCCGATCCAGGCGGCGGTCGCGGCCTTCTTCGGCTGGCCGGGCGGGGCGGCGCCCTGGGACGCGGGGGCGGGGACGGACACGGCGTTGCTCCTTCGGGGGGCTCCACGGCAGGCGGAGTGAGCGGAGGGGAGAAGTGCCGATCGGCTAATTAACCCACTGGGTAGTTAGTCGCGGTTGGGAAGGGATGCTGCGCGCACGTTTCCCGTGTGTCAAGAGGTCTCGTCGCTCCGCCGCCGCCGCGGTCAGTCCGCCGCGCGCTCCGCCGTGAGGTAGGCGATCACCATGTCGCCGAGCATGGCCCGGTAGTGCTCGCGCTGGTCGGGGGCCACCAGATCGCGGCCGAACAGGGCGCCGAAGGTGTGCCGGTTGGCGACCCGGAAGAAGCAGAAGGAGCTGATCATCGCGTGCAGGTCGACGGCGTCGACGTCGGCCGTGAACAGGCCGGACCGCTGCCCGTCCGCCAGGATCCGGCGGATCACGTCGAGCGCCGGGGAACCGATGCTGGCCAGCATCTCCGAGGACGCGATGTGCTCGGCGTCGTGGATGTTCTCGATGCTCACCAGGCGGATGAAGTCGGGGTGCCGCTCGTGGTGGTCGAACGTCACCTCCGCGAGGCGCCGGACGGCCGCCACCGGGTCCAGGTGCTCGACGTCGAGCTGCTGCTCGGCGTCCCGGATCACGCCGTACGCCCGCTCCAGCACGGCCGTGAACAGCTGTTCCTTGCCGCCGAAGTAGTAGTAGATCATCCGCTTCGTGGTGCGGGTGCGGGCGGCGATCTCGTCGACGCGGGCGCCGTCGTAGCCGGCCCGGGCGAACTCCCGCGTCGCCACGTCGAGGATCTCGGCCCGGGTGCGGGCGGCGTCGCGGGTGCGGGTGCCGGATCGTGCCGGTTCGTCGACGCTGGTCATCGGGTTCCTTCGGCTGCGGGGCGGCTGCGGGGCGGCTGCGGGGCGGGGCTGCGGGCTGGTGCGTGCCGGTGATTCTAGAAGCCCCCGCCTTCCCGCACGCCCCGACCTCCTGCTATGACTAACGTACTGGTTCGTACATTGGTCGCTCGGGCAGCAGCCCGAGCCGCTCAGGAGGTCCCCGGTGGCCAAGGACTCGTATCTCGTCGGGCTGATCGGCTCCGGCATCGGCCCCTCGCTCAGCCCGGCACTGCACGAGCGGGAGGCCGCCCGGCAGGGTCTGCGCTACCTGTACCGGCTGATCGACATCGACACCCTCCGCGTCCGGCCCGAGGCGGTGGGAGACCTGCTGCGCGCGGCCCGCGACCTGGGTTTCGACGGGCTGAACATCACCCACCCGTGCAAGCAGCTGGTCATCGAGCACCTGGACGCGCTCGCCCCGCGGGCCGAGGCGCTCGGCGCGGTCAACACCGTCGTCTTCGACGACCGCGGCCGGGCCACCGGCCACAACACCGACGTCACCGGCTTCGCGGCCTCCTTCGCCCGAGGACTGCCCGACGCTCGGCTGGAGCGGATCGTGCAGCTCGGCGCCGGCGGCGCGGGAGCGGCCGTCGCCCACGCCACGCTCACCCTGGGCGCCGGACGGATCACCGTCGTCGACGCGCTGCCCGAACGGGCCGCCGCCCTGGCCGCCCAGCTCGACCGGCACTTCGGCGACGGCCGCGCCGCCCACGCCGCCCCGGCCCGGCTGCCCGGGCTGCTGACCACGGCCGACGGCGTCGTGCACGCCACCCCCACCGGCATGGCCGCCCACCCCGGCCTGCCCCTGCCCGCCGAACTGCTCCACCCCGGGCTGTGGATCGCCGAGGTCGTCTACCGCCCCCTGGAGACCGAGCTGCTGCGCACCGCCCGCACCCTCGGCTGCGCCACCCTCGACGGCGGCGGCATGGCCGTCTTCCAGGCCGTGGACGCGTTCCGGCTGTTCACCGGGCGGGAACCCGACGCCGAGCGGATGCTCGCCGACATCACCGACCTGGCGGGCGCCCTCGCGGCCCCGCAGTAGGAAAGAGGTAGCCACGTGCGGACGTCCATCGCCACCGTCTCCCTGAGCGGATCCCTCACCGAGAAGCTCACGGCCGCCTCCCGGGCCGGCTTCGACGGCGTGGAGATCTTCGAGAACGACCTGCTGGCCAGCCCTCTGACCCCCGAGGAGATCCGCGCCCGCTGCGCCGACCTGGGCCTCACCATCGACCTCTACCAGCCCGTGCGGGACGTCGAGGCACTGCCCGAGGACGAGTTCGCCCGAGCCCTGCGCCGCGCCCGGCACAAGTTCGAGCTGACGCGCAGGCTCGGTGCCGACACCGTCCTGGTCTGCTCCAGCGTCTCTCCGCACGCCGTGGACGACGACGCGCTGGCCGCCGAGCAGCTGAGCCGACTCGCCGGCCTGGCCCGGGAGCACGGCGTCCGCGTCGCCTACGAGGCGCTCGCCTGGGGCCGGCACATCAGCACCTACGACCACGCCTGGCACGTCGTCGAGAGCGCCGGCCACCCCGCGCTCGGCACCTGCCTGGACAGCTTCCACATCCTTTCCCGGGGCAGCGACCCCAAAGGCATCGAGGACATCCCCGGCGAGAAGATCTTCTTCCTCCAGCTCGCCGACGCCCCGCTGCTCGCCATGGACGTCCTCCAGTGGAGCCGCCACTACCGCTGCTTCCCCGGCCAGGGCGGCTTCGACGTCGCCGGGCTGGTGCGGCACGTACTGCGCGCCGGTTACGACGGTCCCCTGTCCCTGGAGGTCTTCAACGACGTCTTCCGGCAGTCCGAGGCGGGCCCCACGGCCGTGGACGCCCAGCGCTCCCTGCGCACGCTCCAGGAGACGGCCGGCCTCGCCGCGCCGCCCGCGCCCGCCCCGCCCACCGGGGTCGCCTTCGCCGAACTGGTCACGCCCGACGCCGCACCCGTCTCGGCCGTCCTCGGCGCGCTGGGCTTCGCCCGCACCGCACGGCACCGCGGCAAGCCCGTCGACCTGTGGCAGCGGGGCGACGCCCGCGTCCTGGTCAACACCGGACCGGCCGAACGCCGCGACGGCACCCGGCTCGCCGCCGTCGGCCTGGAGTCGCCCGACCCCGCCGGAGCGGCCCGCCGCGCCGAGGCCCTGCTGGCACCGGTGCTGCCGCGCCGCCGCGCGCCCGGCGACGCCCCGCTGGAGGCGGTCGCCGCGCCCGACGGCACGGAGCTGTTCTTCTGCTCCACCGAGCGCCCCGGACCGCCCGACTGGCGGGCGGACTTCGAAGACACGGGGGCCGCTGCCGAGGCCGGACGGGGCTGGCGCGTCGACCACCTCTCCCTCACCCAGCCCTGGCACCAGTTCGACGAGGCGGCGCTCTTCCACCGCGGCGTCCTCGGACTGCGCCCGCAGGAGAGCGTGGACGTCGCCGACCCCTACGGCCTGCTGCGCAGTCGCGCCGTCACCACCGAGGACGGCGGGGTCCGCATCGTCCTGACCGTCGGCGCGGCTCCCGCCGACGACACCGCACACGCCCAGCACATCGCCCTGGCCACCGACGACGTGGTCGCCGCCGCCCGCCGCTACCGTGCCGCCGGCGGCCCGCTGCTGCCGATCCCGGCCAACTACCACGACGACCTCGCCGCCCGCTTCGAGTTCGCCGACGGCGAGCTTGAGACGTACCGGGAGCTGGGCATCCTCTACGACCGCGACGCGCACGGCACCTTCCGGCACTGCTACACGCACACCGTCGGCCGGGTCTTCTTCGAGCTCGTCCAGCGGGACGGCGGATACCGCGGCTACGGCGCGGCGAACGCCCCGGTCCGGCTGGCCGCGCAGCACGCGGTGCGGGGGTTCACTGGCGGCTGACGGTGCGGGTCAGACCGGTGATCACCGTGGTGGCCAGGATCCAGCCCGTGACGATCAGGACGTAGGAGAGCGTCTGGTACCCGCCCTCGGGCGCGAAGGCGTTCTCCTGACCGAAGGAGATCACCGGCAGCAGCAGGTCCAGGGTGTAGAAGACCGGGTCGAAGTCGGGGGACTCGGCCGGCTTGAGCGGCGGCGGGTGGTGCCGGCCGTAGACGACCGATCCGATCGCGAGCAGCGACAGCAGCCAGCCCCCGGCCCGCAGCGGACGGAAGCCGTAGCCGACCGTGACGTCCTGGAGGTGTCCCCACAGCCGGGCGTACCAGGGCAGCGTGCGGCGGTGCCGCCGCTGTTTGGCCAGCTGGACCAGCCGGGCCGCGTCGTCGTCGCCGATGCGGCGGTAGGAGGCGGTCAGCTGCTCGTAGATGTACGGCAGGTAGCTGTCGCCGCGCTCCAGCATCGGCAGCCGCCTCGCGGCGGGCTCGTGCGGGATGAGCGACGTGTAGGCGAGGTCGTTCAGCTGGACCCAGTGCGGTACCACCTCCGGTTCGACGAACAGCACCTCCACCTGGGAGCGGCGCAGATTGAGGGCGCCCTCCACCCGCGGGCACTGGCGCAGCCACAGTTCGCCGATCACACAGCTGCTCGCGCGCAGCGCGGTCCCCGCGGGATTGACCAGGCGCGCCTGCGACAGGTCGAGCCGGCCGGGTATACGGGCGCCGCGGAATTCCAGCCGGCCCCGCACCTCGGCGTGCCGCATCAGCACGTCGGCCTCGGCCGCGAGCGTCTCGGCCTGCAGGGCGGTGCCGTCCGGCCGGTCGAGTACCGCGTCGGTGAGGTTGACCGTCCCGGCCACCCGGGCGCCGTCGAGCCGCACCGTGCCCCGCGTCCGGAGCCCCGGAGCCCACAGGTCGGCCCCCAGGACCGCCTGGTTCAGCTGGAGCACCGGTCCCTCGGTGTCCGGCGCGCGGATCCGCGTGCTCTCCAGATACAGGCTGCCGGTGATCTCCGCACCGCCCAGCCGCACCATCCCGTCGAACCGGGCGCGGGTCAGCCGCAGCACGCCGTCCACCCGGACGGCGTGCGCGATCAGGCCGGGCAGCACGGACTCGCTCAGGTTCAGCTCGCGCAGCCGGGCCGCGTAGAGCCTGGGCACGTCCTCGAAGTGGCAGTGCCGCAGCCGCACGGGGTGGTCCACCGTCGCGTACTGGAGTTCCAGCCGCCCGGTGACGCGCGCACCCGCCAGACTCAGCGCCGCCACCTCGCCGTCCTCCCGGGGGCCGTCCAGGAGCAGCGCACGCAGCACACCGGCGCGCACGGTGCGTTCCGGGCCCCAGGTGCCGCCGTCGGCGGGGTCCTCGTCGTCGGCGGCGCGGAAGTCCACCGCGGTGCCGGTGGCGAACGCCCGCCAGACGCGCGCCTCGGCCGGTGTCAGGTCGTTGATCTCCATCAGGGACGGACTCTGACCCGGACCGGCCGGTCACGTCAACGCGCTTTCCGTGCCGCCTACTTCTTGGCGGCCTCGACCGCGTGCCCGCCGAACTGGTTGCGCAGCGCGGCGACCATCTTCATCTGCGGCGAGTCGTCCTGCCGGGACGCGAACCGGGCGAAGAGGGAGGCCGTGATCGCGGGCAGCGGCACCGCGTTGTCGATGGCCGCCTCCACGGTCCAGCGCCCCTCACCGGAGTCCTCCGCGTACCCGCGCAGTTCGTCCAGGTGGTGGTCCTCGTCGAGGGCCTTGACGGCCAGGTCGAGGAGCCAGGAGCGGATGACGGTGCCCTCCTGCCAGGAGCGGAAGACCTCGCGGACGTTGTCCACGGAGTCGACCTTCTCCAGCAGCTCCCAGCCCTCGGCGTACGCCTGCATCATGGCGTACTCGATGCCGTTGTGGACCATCTTGGAGAAGTGCCCGGCGCCGACCCTGCCCGCGTGGACGTAGCCGTAGGGGCCCTCCGGCTTGAGCGCGTCGAAGACGGGCTTCAGGTCCTCGACGGTCTCCTTCTCGCCGCCCACCATCAGGGCGTAGCCGTTCTTCAGGCCCCACACGCCGCCCGAGACGCCCGCGTCGACGAAGTTGATGCCGCGCCTGCCGAGCTCCTCGGCGTGCTTCTCGTCGTCCGTCCAGCGGGAGTTGCCGCCGTCGATCACGGTGTCACCGGGCTTGAGCAGCGTCGCCAGCTGGTCGATGACGTGCTGGGTGGCGGCGCCGGCCGGGACCATCACCCAGACCGCGCGCGGCCGGTCCAGCCGGTCGACCAGCTCGACCAGACTGTCGACGTCGGCCCGCTCGGGATTGGTGTCGTATCCGACGACGGTGTGGCCGGCGTTGCGCAGACGCTCGCGCATGTTGCCGCCCATCTTGCCGAGACCAACAAGACCGATCTGCATGTCAGTGCACTTCCTTCAGTTCGCGGTAGGCGGCCACCAGCGCGGCCGTGGACGGATCGAGGCCGGGCACGTCCGAGCCCTCGGTCAGGGCGGGCTCGACGCGCTTGGCCAGCACCTTGCCGAGCTCGACGCCCCACTGGTCGAAGGAGTCGATGTCCCAGACCGCGCCCTGGACGAACACCTTGTGCTCGTAGAGCGCGATGAGCTGGCCGAGGACGGAGGGGGTCAGTTCGGTGGCCAGGATGGTGGTGGTCGGGTGGTTGCCCGGGAAGGTGCGGTGCGGCACCTGCTCCTCGGCCACGCCCTCCGCCCTGACCTCCCCCGCGCTCTTGCCGAAGGCGAGCGCCTGTCCCTGGGCGAACAGGTTGGCCATCAGCAGGTCGTGCTGGGCCTTCAGCTCGTCGCTCAGCTCGGCGACGGGCCGGGCGAAGCCGATCAGGTCGGCCGGGACGAGCTTCGTGCCCTGGTGGATGAGCTGGTAGTACGCGTGCTGTCCGTTGGTGCCGGGCGTGCCCCAGACCACCGGGCCGGTCTGCCACTCCACGGGGCGTCCCGCACGGTCGACGGACTTGCCGTTGGACTCCATGTCGAGCTGCTGGAGGTAGGCGGTGAACTTCGACAGGTAGTGGCTGTACGGCAGTACCGCGTGCGACTGGGCGCCGAGGAAGTTGCCGTACCAGACACCCAGCAGACCCAGGATCAGCGGAGCGTTGGCCGGGGCCTCGGCGTTGCGGAAGTGCTCGTCGACGATGCGGAATCCGTCGAGCATCTCCCGGAAGCGGTCCGGGCCGATGGCGATCATCAGGGAGAGCCCGATCGCCGAGTCGTACGAGTAGCGGCCGCCGACCCAGTCCCAGAACTCGAACATGTTGGCCGTGTCGATGCCGAAGCCGGCGACCTTCTCGGCGTTCGTCGACAGCGCGACGAAGTGCTGGGCGACGGCCTTCTCGTCGCCCTTTCCGGCACCGTCCAGCCCGGCCAGCAGCCAGGAGCGCGCCGAGGTCGCGTTCGTGATCGTCTCGATGGTGGTGAAGGTCTTGGACGCCACGATGAACAGCGTCTCCGCCGGGTCCAGGTCCCGGACCGCCTCGTGCAGGTCGGCGCCGTCCACGTTCGACACGAAACGGAAGGTGAGCGAGCGGTCGGTGAAGGCGCGCAGCGCCTCGTACGCCATCGCCGGGCCGAGATCCGAGCCGCCGATGCCGATGTTGACGACGTTCCTGATGCGCTTGCCGGTGTATCCGGTCCACTCACCGCAACGCACCCGGTCCGCGAAGGCGGCCATCTTGTCCAGCACGGCGTGCACCTTGGGCACGACGTTCTCGCCGCCGGCCTCGATCACCGCGTCCCGCGGGGCGCGCAGCGCGGTGTGCAGCACCGCCCGGTCCTCGGTGATGTTGATCCGCTCGCCGCGGAACATGGCGTCGCGCAGGTCGAACACGCCGGTGGCGGAGGCCAGTTCGCGCAGCAGCGCCAGCGTGTCGTCGGTGACCAGGTTCTTGGAGTAGTCGATGCGCAGGTCGCCGACGCGCACGACGTACCGCTCCGCCCGTGAGGGGTCCGCGGCGAACAGCTCGCGCAGGTCCGGCCGCGGCAGCGCGTCCTTGCGGTGGTCCGCCAGCGCGGTCCACTCCGGTCGCCGGTCGAGCTTCGGGGTGTCAGACATGGACAGGGGTCTCCTTGCCGGCCTCGCCGCGCAGGGCGATGGCGTACATCTCGTCGGCGTCGAGGCGCCTGAGCTCCTCGGCGATGAGTTCGGCGGTCGTGCGGACCTTCAGCGCGAGGGAGCGCGGGGGCTGGTCGGGCAGGGTCATCGTGGCGATGGGGCCCTCCGGCCGGTCGATGACGATCTCGCCGTTCGCGGTGCCCAGGCGGACGGCCGTGACGACCGGTCCGTCGGTGAGCACGCGCTCGACCCGGACGTGCAGCCGGGCCTCCAGCCAGCGGGCCAGCAGTTCGGCGGCCGGGTTGTCGGCCTCGGCCTCCACGGCCGCGGAGGTCACCGGTACCCGGGCCTGGTCCAGCGCCGCGGCCAGCATGGAGCGCCACAGCGTCAGCCGGGTCCAGGCGAGGTCGGTGTCGCCGGGCGCGTAGGAGCGCACCCGGCTCTCCAGGACCTCCATCGGCCGCTCGGCCGCGTACAGGTCGGTGATGCGGCGCTGGGCCAGCGCCCCCAGCGGGTCCTTCGCGGGGTTGTCGGGCGCCTCCACCGGCCACCACACGACGACCGGGGCGTCCGGCAGCAGCAGGGGCAGCACCACCGAGTCCGCGTGCTCGGACACCTCCCCGTACATGCGCAGCACGACCGTCTCGCCGGTGCCGGCCTCGGAGCCCACCCGGACCTCGGCGTCGAGGTGCGAGCGGGTGCGGTCGCGCAGGTTGCGGGGGTGGCGCTTGATGACGACCAGGGTGCGCGAGGGGTGCTCGTGCGAGGCCTCCTCGGCGGCCTTGGTGGCGTCGTAGGCGTTCTCCTCGTCCGTGACGACCACGATCGTCAGGACCATGCCGACGGCCGGTGTGCCGATGGCGCGGCGGCCCTGCACGAGCGCCTTGTTGATCTTGCTTGCCGTGGTGTCGGTCAGGTCGATCCTCATGGCCTGCGCCAGCTCCGTCCGTCTCGTGCGAGCATCTCGTCGGCTTCGCGGGGTCCCCAACTGCCCGAGGCGTACCGCGCGGGCCGCTCGTGCGCGCCCCAGTACTCCTCGATCGGGTCGAGGATCCGCCAGGACTCCTCCACCTCCTGGTGACGGGGGAACAGGTTGGCGTCGCCCAGAAGGACATCCAGGATCAGCCGTTCGTAGGCCTCCGGGCTGGACTCCGTGAACGACTCGCCGTAGGCGAAGTCCATGGACACGTCCCGGATCTCCATCGACGTGCCCGGCACCTTGGAGCCGAACCGCACCGTCATGCCCTCGTCGGGCTGCACCCGGATGACGATCGCGTTCTCGCCCAGCTCCTCCGTCGCGGTGGAGTCGAAGGGCGAGTGCGGGGCCCGCTGGAAGACCACCGCGATCTCCGTCACCCGGCGGCCGAGCCGCTTGCCGGTGCGCAGGTAGAAGGGGACGCCCGCCCAGCGGCGGTTGTCGATGCCCAGCTTGATCGCCGCGTACGTGTCGGTCGTGGAGGCCGGGTCGATGCCCTCCTCCTCCAGATAGCCGGGCACCTGCGCGCCGCCCTGCCAGCCGCCCGCGTACTGCCCGCGCACGGTGTGCTCGCCGAGGTCGTCCGGCAGCCGTACCGCCCGCAGCACCTTGAGCTTCTCGGTGAGCAGCGACGCCGCGTCGAAGGAGGCGGGCTCCTCCATGGCCGTCAGGGCCATCAGCTGGAGCAGGTGGTTCTGGATGACGTCACGGGCGGCGCCGATGCCGTCGTAGTAGCCGGCCCGGCCGCCGATGCCGATGTCCTCGGCCATGGTGATCTGCACGTGGTCGACGTAGGACCGGTTCCAGATCGGCTCGTACATCTGGTTGGCGAAGCGCAGGGCCAGGATGTTCTGGACGGTCTCCTTGCCCAGGTAGTGGTCGATGCGGAAGACCTGCTCCGGGTCGAAGACCTCGTGCACCAGCGCGTTGAGGTCCCGGGCGCTGTCCAGGTCGTGCCCGAACGGCTTCTCGATCACCGCGCGGCGCCAGGAGCCGTCGGGGGCGTCGGTCAGTCCGTGCTTCTTGAGCTGCTGGACGACCTTCGGGAAGAACTTCGGCGGCACCGAGAGGTAGAAGGCGTAGTTGCCGCTGGTGCCGCGGGAGGCGTCCAGCTCCTCGACGGCCTTGCGCAGCTGTTCGAAGGCGTTGTCGTCGTCGAAGTCGCCGGGGATGAAGCGCATGCCCTCGGCGAGCTGCTGCCAGACCTCCTCGCGGAACGGTGTGCGCGCGTGTTCCTTCACGGCGTCGTGCACGACCTGGGCGAAGTCCTGGTTCTCCCAGTCCCGGCGGGCGAAGCCGACCAGGGAGAAGCCCGGTGGCAGCAGGCCGCGGTTGGCCAGGTCGTAGACGGCCGGCATCAGCTTGCGGCGGGACAGGTCGCCGGTGACACCGAAGATGACCAGTCCGGACGGGCCCGCGATACGCGGGAGGCGCCGGTCCTGGGGATCGCGCAGGGGGTTGCTCCAGTCGAGGGGCGCCACGGGTGCGACGGCCTCCGCGCCGGCCCCCGCCGCCTTCGTGCCCCTGGCGGCGCGGGCCGCCTGGGACTTCTTGGCGGTCCGGGCGGCCCCGGCCCCCTTGGCGGCCTTCGAGGCCCCGGCTGCCCGGGACTCCTCGGCCTCCTCGGCGTGCGACGGCCCCGCCGCCTCCCGGGCGGTCCTCGTCTCCTTGGCCTCCTTCGTCGCCTTGGTCTCGTGGACCGTCGTAGCGGGAAGGTCCTCGCTCATTCCCCGTCAACTCCCTTGCTGTCGAGGGACTTCGTCACGGCGTCCAGCAGGTCCTGCCAGGCCACCTCGAACTTGGCCACGCCTTCCTGCTCCAGCTGCTGCACCACCTCGTCGTACGAGATGCCGAGCCGTTCCACGGCCGCGAGGTCGGCCCGGGCCTGGGCGTAACCACCGGTGACCGTGTCGCCCCGCACGTCGCCGTGATCGGCGGCGGCGTCCAGGGTGGCCTCCGGCATCGTGTTCACGGTGCCGGGAGCGACCAGCTCCTCCACGTACAGGGTGTCCCGGAATGCCGGGTCCTTCACCCCGGTGGACGCCCACAGGGGGCGCTGGGTGTTCGCGCGGGCCCCGGCCAGGGCGGTGAAGCGCTCCCCCGAGAACGTGTGTTCGTATGCCTCGTAGGCCAGTCGCGCGTTGGCCAGTGCCGCCTTCCCCTTCAGGGCGAGTGCCTCGCCCGTGCCCAGCAGCGTCAGACGCTTGTCGATCTCGCTGTCGACCCGGGAGACGAAGAAGGAGGCGACGGATTGGATGCCCGCCAGGTCCAGCCCGGCCGCCTGCGCCTTCTCCAGGCCGGCGAGGTAGGCGTCCATGACCTCGCGGTAGCGCTCCAGGGAGAAGATCAGCGTGACGTTGACACTGATGCCGGCGCCGATGACCTCGGTGATCGCCGGGAGTCCGGCCTTCGTCGCCGGGATCTTGATCATGACGTTGGGGCGGTCGACCAGCCAGGCCAGCTGACGCGCCTCGGCGATCGTGGCCCGGGTGTCGTGGGCCAGACGCGGGTCGACCTCGATGGAGACCCGGCCGTCCCGGCCGCCGGTGGCGTCGTACACCTCGCGCAGCACGTCGGCGGCGGCGCGGACGTCGGCGGTGGTCATCATGCGGACCGCCTCGTCGACGGTGACGCCCCGGGTCGCGAGGTCGGCGAGCTGCTCCTCGTAGCCCTCGCCGGAGCCGATGGCGGCCTGGAAGATGGACGGGTTGGTGGTCACGCCGACGACGTTCTTCGACCGGATCAGCCCGGCGAGGCCGCCGGACTCGATCCGCCGCCGCGACAGGTCGTCCAGCCAGACGGAGACGCCCGCCTCGGACAGGCGCCGCAGTGCTCCCGCGGTCGCGGTTGCTTCGGTCACAGTGATCATCTTCTCTTTCTGCGGTTCTCGCCCGCGGTTCTTGCTCACGGTTTTGGCCGCCGTCGGATCCGGCCGGCTCAGCCGCGGGCGGCGGCCTGGGACTCCCTGGCGGCGGCGGCGACGTGCTCGGCGGTGAAGCCGAACTCGGTGAACAGGGTCCCGGCGTCGGCGGAGGCGCCGAAGTGCTCCAGGGACACGATGCGGCCCGCGTCCCCGACGAACCGGTGCCAGGTCAGGCCGATACCGGCCTCCACGGCCACCCGGACCCGCACGGACGGCGGCAGCACGCTCTCGCGGTACTCGCGCGGCTGCTCCTCGAACCACTCCACCGACGGCATCGACACCACCCGTGTGGGCGTGCCCTCCGCCTCCAGGACCTCCCGCGCGGCCACGGCGAGCTGTACCTCCGAGCCGGTGGCGATCAGGACGGCGTCCGGGGCGCCGGTGGAGGCGTCGGCGAGGACGTAGCCGCCGCGCGCCGCGTCCGGGTTGGGCTCGTACGTCGGTACGCCCTGACGGGTCAGGACGAGGCCGTGGGGCGCCGGGCGGGCGGAGTGCCGCCTGAGGATCTCGGCCCAGGCGGTGGCGGTCTCGTTGGCGTCGGCCGGACGGACGACGTTGAGGCCGGGGACGGCGCGCAGCGAGGCCAGGTGCTCGACCGGCTGGTGGGTCGGGCCGTCCTCGCCCAGGCCGACGGAGTCGTGCGTCCACACGTAGGTCACCGGCAGCTGCATCAGGGCGGACATGCGGACGGCGTTGCGCATGTAGTCCGAGAAGACCAGGAAGGTGCCGCCGTAGACCCGGGTGTCGCCGTGCAGGGCGATGCCGTTCATCTCCGCGGCCATCGAGAACTCGCGGATGCCGAAGTGCACGGTGCGGCCGTAGGGGTCGGCCTGCGGCAGCGGGTTGCCCTCGGGGAGGAAGGAGCTGGTTTTGTCGATGGTGGTGTTGTTCGAGCCGGCGAGGTCGGCGGATCCGCCCCACAGCTCGGGCAGCACCGGGCCGAGGGCCTGGAGGACCTTGCCGGAGGCGGCGCGGGTGGCGACCGCCTTGCCGGTCTCGAACACCGGCAGGGCGTCCTCCCAGCCCTCCGGCAGCCGGCCGGCCACCACGCGGTCGAACAGCGCCGCGTGCTCCGGCTGGTCGTCGCGCCACGCGGCGATCCGCTTGTCCCAGGCGGCGTGCGCCTCGGCGCCCCGGTCCAGGGCCCGGCGGGTGTGGGCGAGGACCTCGTCGGCGACCTCGAAGGACCGCTCCGGGTCGAAGCCGAGGACGCGCTTGGTGGCGGCGACCTCGTCCTCGCCGAGGGCGGAGCCGTGGGACGCCTCGGTGTTCCGGGCGTTCGGGGCGGGCCACGCGATGATCGTGCGCATGGCGATGATGGAGGGCCGGCCGGTCTCGGCCCGCGCGGCCGTCAGCGCCGCGTACAGCGCGTGCACGTCGACGTCACCGCTCTCGGCGGGCTCGATGCGCTGCACGTGCCAGCCGTAGGCCTCGTAGCGCTTCAGCACGTCCTCGGAGAAGGCGGTCGCGGTGTCGCCCTCGATGGAGATGTGGTTGTCGTCGTAGAGGAAGACGAGGTTGCCGAGCCTTTGGTGGCCGGCCATCGACGACGCCTCGGCGGAGACGCCTTCCTGGAGGTCGCCGTCGGAGACGATCGCCCAGACGGTGTGGTCGAAGGGGGACTCGCCGGCCGGGGCCTGAGGGTCGAACAGACCGCGCTCGTAACGGGCGGCCATCGCCATGCCCACCGCGTTGGCGACGCCCTGGCCGAGCGGGCCGGTCGTCGTCTCCACGCCCGCGGTGTGCCCGTACTCCGGGTGGCCGGGCGTCTTCGAGCCGTGTGTGCGGAACGCCTTCAGGTCGTCCAGCTCCAACTCGTATCCGGCGAGGTAGAGCTGCGTGTAGAGGGTCAGCGAGGTGTGGCCGGGGGAGAGGACGAAGCGGTCACGGCCGGTCCACTCGGGGTCGGCGGGGTCGTGCCGCATCACCTTCTGAAAGATCGTGTACGCCGCCGGGGCCAGGGCCATCGCCGTGCCGGGATGGCCGTTCCCGGCCTTCTGCACGGCATCGGCCGCGAGGACTCGGGCGGTGTCGACGGCACGCCGGTCGAGTTCGGTCCATTCGAAGCGGTCCGCGCCGTCCATTGTGTGCGTGCTCATCTTCAAGTAATCCTCGATCGGAGCAGAGAAACGATCTGACGTGTTCAAACTTAAAAGTCTGACTTTTGAGAGTGAAGGTCGTGGTGTGCCAGCCTGTGGTGAAACTGGGACACGCCCCGGCGTCGGGGCGCACGGGTGGGACGGCGCGAGAAGGACATGGCGGACGAAAGCATCGAAGACGGCGGTAGCGACGGCCGTGGTGACAGCCGTGGTGACGGCGGTGGTGACGGTGGCGGTGACGCCAGGGGCGGCGACGGGATCAGAACGTTCCCCTTCCCGGTCGATCTCAGCCTCCTCGGCGTCGGCATGCAGGTCGGTCCCATGGGCGCCGGCCGCACCTGGCACGCGCACGCCCCGCTGCACCGCGTGCACCGCATCGACTTCCACGTCGTCATGCTCTTCACCGGAGGCCCGGTACGTCACATGATCGACTTCGCCGAGTACGAGGCGACGGCCGGCGATCTGCTGTGGATCCGGCCCGGACAGGTCCACCGCTTCTCGCAGACGAGCGAGTACCGCGGAACGGTGCTGACCATGCAGCCCGGCTTCCTGCCCCGCGCCACCGTGGAAGCCACGGGCCTCTACCGGTACGACCTGCCGCCCCTGCTCCGGCCCGACGAGGCGCGGCTCGCCGGGCTCACGGCCGCGCTCGACCAGCTCCGCCGCGAGTACGAGGACGCCACCAGCCTGCCGCTGAGCCTGCACACCGCCGTGCTGCGCCACACGCTCTCCGCGTTCCTGCTGCGCCTCGCGCACCTCGCGGCCAGTTCGGCCCGGGCGGCACGCCACGGGCGGGCGGACGCGCCGGGCGACACCACCTTCACCCTCTTCCGGGACGCGGTCGAGCGGGGCTTCGCCACCAACCACAGCGTCAGCGCCTACGCCGACGCGCTCGGTTACTCCCGCCGCACCCTCGTCCGCGCGGTGCGCGCCGCCACCGGCGAGACGCCCAAGGGCTTCATCGACAAACGCGTCGTCCTGGAGGCCAAACGGCTCCTCGCGCACACCGGGATGCCCATCGGCCGGGTCGGCGCGGCGGTCGGCTTCCCGGACGCGGCGAACTTCTCCAAGTTCTTCCAGCAGCACACGGACCAGACGCCGGCGGCGTTCCGGGCGGAGCTGCGCTGAGCGGCCCTGTGCGGGCCATGACGAACCCGTGCGCACGCGCCGGGGCCGCGGCCCCTCCCCACCCCCGTGGGAGAAGAACCGCGGCCGTCTGCCCGGGCCGTGGCGCCCGCCCGGTCCGTGGCGTCTGCCCGGTCCGTGGCGTCTGCCCGGGCCGTGGCGCCCGCCCGGTCCGTGGCGTCTGCCCGGTCCGTGGCGCCCGCCCGGACCATGTCGCCCCGCGTCAGCGGCGCGCCGGCTCCGGCTCCGGCTCCGGCTCGGCCGGGGCGGTGGCGGCCTCCTCGCGCACACCGAACCGCTCGTGTGCCCGGCGCAGCGGCTTCGGAGCCCACCAGGCGCGGCGGCCGAGCAGCGCCATGGTCGCCGGCACCAGCAGCATCCGCACGACCGTGGCGTCGATCAGCACCGCCAGGGTGAGGCCGAGCCCGATCTGCAGGATCGGGGAGAAGCCGCCCGTCATGAAGGCCCCGAACACCACCGCGAGGAGCAGCGCGGCGCAGGTCACCACCCGGCCCGAGCGGCGCAGTCCGGTCACCACGGCCTCCCGGTCGTCACCGGTCTGCTCCCGGGCCTCGCGCATCCGCGCCAGGATGAACAGTTCGTAGTCCATGGCGAGGCCGAACGCGATCGCGATGATCAGCGGCGGCGCCGTCAGACTCAGCGCGCCCAGCCCCTCGGCGCCGATCAGCCCGGCCAGATGACCGTCCTGGAACACCCAGACGACGGCGCCGAGCGCGGCGGCGAGGCTGAGCACCGTGGTCGCGATCGTGCGCAGCGGCAGCAGCACCGAGCCCGTGAAGGCGAACAGCAGCACGAAGATCCCGGCCAGCACGGCCAGCGCGGCCCAGGGTGCCCGGTCGGCGAGCATCTGCCGGAAGTCGACCAGTTGCGCCGCGGTGCCGGTGACCTGGACGGGGGCGTCACCGCGCACGTCCCGTACCCGTTCGACCAGTTCGGTGGCCGCCTTGCCGTCGACCGGACCGGCCGGGGGCAGTTCGAGCACGGTCGTCCCGCCCGGCAGGTCACGGCTCGCGGTGCCCGGTGCGAGCGCACGGATGCGGTCGGCGGTCGCCGCGTCGGTGCCCGGCCGCAGGACCACGGTGACCGGCGAGACCCCGGTGCCCGGCGGGAAGTGCGCCTGGACGGCGTCGTACAACTGCCGGGCCTCGGTGCTCTTCGGGAGTTGCCGCGCGTCGCCGATGTTGATGCGCATGCCGGTGACGGGCAGCGCGAGCACCAGCAGGGCCGGGACGGCGACGGCCAGTACGGCCACGCGCCGGCGGGCGGCGAAGCCGGCCAGGCGGGCGAAGAGCCGGCCCTCCTCGCCCTTCGGGCGCACCTTCGCCGGGGCGATCTTGCCGCCGAACCTAGTCAGCAGCGCGGGCAGCAGGGTCAGTGCGGCGAGCATGTCGACGACGACCACCGCGGCCACCGCCAGACCCATGCTGCGCAGGAACGTACTCGGGAAGACCAGCAGCCCGGCCAGGCTCACCGCCACCGTCAGCCCGGAGAAGAGCACGGTCCGCCCGGCCGCCGCGACCGTGCGGTGCACGGCCTCCACCACGTCCGGGGTGTCCCGCCGCTCCTCGCGGAAGCGGACCAGCATCAGCAGGGCGTAGTCGACGGCGAGGCCGAGCCCCAGCATCGTCGTTACCTGGATCGCGTACACGGAGATGTCCGTGAACTGGCTGAAGGCGAACAGGCCCAGGAAGGCGCCCGCGATGCCGGCCACCGCGACCAGCAGCGGCAGTCCGGCCGCGCGCAGTCCGCCGAAGACGACCAGCAGCAGCACCAGCACGACCGGCAGCGAGATCAACTCCGCGTTCTTCACGTCCTCCTGGGCCCGCTCACCGAGCTGCTCGCCCAGCAGTGGCCCGCCGCTGACATGGACTCCGGCCGCGTCGATCTCGTGCAGCCGGCCGGCCGCCGCCTGCACCGCGCCCTCCTGGGCGTCGTCGTCCAGACCCCCCTTGAAGGCGACGGGCACGATCAGCGCCCGCCCGTCCTCGGCGACCAGGCCGCGCGTGGCGTACGGGTCGGGCACCGCGGCGACGCCCGCGATCTCCCTCAGGTCGGCGACGGCCCGCTCCACCTGGGCGCGCACCCCGGGGCCGGAGACGGCCGGGGCCTCGACGACGGCGGTGATCGACTCGCCCGACGGGTCGAGGCCGTCCAGGTACTCGGCGGCGACCGCCGACTCGGTGCCGGGGACGTCCGGGACATCGTCGGAGAGCTTGCCGAAGACCCCCGTCCCGAGGCCGAAGCCGAGCAGCAGGAACACGCCCCACAGGAGCATCACGGTCAGGGGGCGGCGGGTCGCCGCCCGGGCGAGTGTGGACAGCACGGTGCCTCCCGGCGATCGTCATCCGACAGGGGATGCGTCTTTCGACGTCGCCACCAGACTCGTGCCCGGCGGCCTAGTGCCGGATCGCCGGAGGGAGCGGTTTACGGGACTCGCCCGCACGGGGGAGACCGGCCCCCGCCTCACCCGTCAGGGGGAGCCCGGGGCCACCAGGCCGGTCTCGTACGCGCAGATCACCGCCTGCACCCGGTCCCTGAGACCGAGCTTGCCCAGCACGTTGCTGACATGGGTCTTGACGGTGTGTTCGCTCACGAACAGGGTCGTGGCCATCTCGGAGTTGGACAGCCCGCGCGCCAGCAGCCGCAGGGTCTCCACCTCGCGGGCGGTCAGCACGTCGAGGCGCTGCGGCGTGACCTCGGTGGTGGCCTCCGCCCGCCTGCGCCGCACGATGTCCGCGACCAGCCGGCGCGTCACCGCCGGGGCGAGCAGCGAGTCGCCGGCCGCGACCACCCGTACCGCGTGCACCAGGTCGTCCCGGCGCACGTCCTTGAGCAGGAAGCCGCTGGCGCCCGCGTACAACGCCTCGTACACGTACTCGTCCAGGTCGAAGGTGGTCAGCATGACGACCTTGCAGGCGGAGTGCGCGCACACCCGCCGGGCCGCGTCGAGGCCGTCCATGACCGGCATGCGGATGTCCAGGAGCAGCACGTCGGGCGCGTGCCGCTCGACCGCGGCCACCGCCTCGGCACCGTCACCCGCCTCCGCGACGACCTCGATGTCGGCCTGAGCCTCCAGAATCATGCTGAACCCGCTGCGGACCAGCTCCTGGTCGTCGGCGACGACCACCCGGATGCTCACCCGAGCGCCGCCCGCCGACCGGCCACGAGGGGCAGGCGTACGACGACGCGGAAGCCGCCGTCCGGCCCGCCGCCGGTGACGGCCCCGCCCCCGCAGGCCGCGGCCCGCTCCCGGATGCCTATCAGCCCGTGTCCGCCGCCGTCCGTCGCCGACGGGCCCCGCCCGTCGTCCGTCACCGTCAGGGTCACTTCGTCCTCCGCCCAGTCGAGCCCGACCGCCGCGGACGTAGCGTACGCGTGCTTGACCGTGTTGGTGAGTGCCTCCTGCACGATGCGGTAGGCGGCGACCTCGGTGTCCGGCGGCAGCTGGCGCGGCTCGCCGCTCACCCGCAACTCCACGCGCAGCCCGGTCGATTCGCCGACCTGCCGGATCAGACCGGACAGCGCGGCCAGGCCCGGCTGCGGCAGGCGCTGCGCCGCGGCCGCCGACTGTTCCTCCTTGAGCACGCCGAGGATGCGCCGCAGTTGGTTCATCGCGTCCCGGCCGGCGGTCGCGATCGCGTCGAACGCGGCCTCCGCGCGCGCCGGATCACTGCGCACGACGACCGGCCCCGCCTCGGCCTGCACCACCATCAGGCTGACCGCGTGCGCCAGGACGTCGTGCATGTCGCGGGCGATACGGGAGCGTTCCTGGGCCATGGCACGCGCGGTGTCGGCGGCCCGTTCCCGCTCCAGCCGCCGGGCCCGGTCCTCCAGCTCGGCGGTGTAGGCACGCTGGGTCCGGGCGAGCGTGCCCAGGGCGTACGCGCACACGATGCTCAGCAACTGGAAGGCGTACTCGAAGGGCTCGGCGTTCTCCTTGTGGCTGATGGTGACGGCGACCCCGACCAGCCAGCCCGCCAGCATCACCCGCCGTTGCCAGGGCCGGGCGAGTGCGGCCAGTGTGTAGAGGACGACGAACCCGCCGTACATCAGGTCGGGCGGTGGCGCGTGGTGCACCGCCTGGGTGGGGGTGGCCACCGACACCGCACAGGCGGTCGCGAAGGGCGCCGCGCGCCGCCACACCAGCGGTACCGCGGTGGCGGCCCCGAGCAGCCAGCCCTGCCCGGTCAGCGGATCGTCGCCCTCGTCCGGGAACAGCCACTGCAGGGAGACGGCGAACAGCACCAGCGCGGCGACGGCCGTGTCGACGGCGTACGGATTCGTCGTACGCAGCCGTGCGACGACGAAGGTGAGCGGGGACCGGGCGGACATGGGCGGCTCCTCGGGGCAAGGGCCGTCCCAGTATCACGACGTCCCCGGGCCGCGTCCTCACCGGTGAGAGGGATTTCCGGCGCCCGGCGGCGGGGGTCCGCCCCTCACCGGCCGGAGGGACGCCCGGCCCCGGAGCGGACCGTCTCCTCCGGCCGCCACCCCAGCACCCGTGACATCCCGCGCGCCGCCAGCCGCACCGCGGGCACGAGCGTCGGCACCTGCGCGCCGGCGTGCGGTACGACGACCGGGACGGCCGCGCTCACCGGGCCGTCCGGGCCGTCCGGGCCGTGCACCCCGGATGGCTCACCACCGTTGTGCGACGGGTGCGTGGTGTGGATGGGCGGCGGTGCCGAAAGCGGGGCCGGCCGCTCCGCCGGGCCGGGCGTGCCATGATCGGCGCCAGACGGACGGAAGTCGGGCCGGTGACGGAAGGGTGCGGGCGTGAGGCTGACGATTCTGGGCGGCGGCGGATTCCGGGTGCCGCTCGTGTACGGGGCGCTCCTCGGGGACCGAGCCGAGGGACGCGTGACGCACGTCGCGCTGCACGACCTGGACGCGGCCCGGCTGTCGGCGGTGACCCGGGTGCTGGCCGAGCAGGCCGCCGGGGTGCCCGACGCGCCGGCGGTGACCGCGACCACCGACCTGGACGAGGCGCTGCGCGGCGCCGACTTCGTGTTCTCCGCGATCCGCGTCGGCGGCCTGGAGGGCCGGGCCGACGACGAACGGGTGGCGCTCGCCGAGGGAGTGCTCGGGCAGGAGACGGTCGGCGCGGGCGGCATCGCGTACGGGCTGCGCACCGTGCCGGTCGCCGTCGACATCGCGCGCCGGGTGGCCCGGCTGGCACCGGACGCCTGGGTCATCAACTTCACCAACCCGGCCGGCCTGGTCACCGAGGCCATGTCCCGGCACCTCGGCGACCGCGTCGTCGGCATCTGCGATTCGCCGGTCGGACTCGGCCGCCGCATCGCCCGCGTGCTGGGCGCCGACCCGGACCGGGCCTGGATCGACTACGTCGGCCTCAACCACCTCGGCTGGGTCCGCGGCCTGCGCGTCGCCGGCCGCGATGAACTCCCGCGGCTGCTCGCCGACCTCGCTCTGCTCGGCTCCTTCGAGGAGGGCCGGCTCTTCGGCCCCGAGTGGCTGCGCTCCCTGGGCGCGATCCCCAACGAATACCTGCACTACTACTACTTCAACCGGGAGACCGTCCGCGCCTACCAGGCGGCCGACCGCACCCGAGGCGCGTTCCTGCGTGACCAGCAGGCCCGCTTCTACGACGAGATGCGCCGCCCCGACGCCCCGGCCCTCGCGGCCTGGGACCGCACCCGAGCCGAACGCGAGGCCACCTACATGGCCGAGAACCGGGAAGCGGCGGGCGCGGGCGAGCGTGAGGCCGACGACCTGTCCGGCGGCTACGAGAGGGTGGCGCTGGCCCTGATGCGGGCCGTCGCCCGAGACGAGCGCACCACGCTCATCCTCAACGTCCGCAACCGCGGCACGCTGTCGGTCCTCGACGCCGACGCGGTGGTCGAGGTCCCGTGCCTGGTCGACGCGAACGGCGCCCATCCGGTGGCCGTGGACCCGCTGCCGGGTCACGCCACCGGCCTGGTCTGCGCGGTCAAGGCGGTCGAACGCGAGATCCTCACGGCGGCCGGGACCGGCTCCCGCACCGCGGCGGTACGCGCCTTCGCCCTGCACCCGCTCGTCGACTCGGTCAACGTGGCCCACCGCCTCGTAGACGGCTACACGGCCGCCCACCCGGGCCTGGCGTACCTGAGGTAGGGGCGGGCAGCACGGGGAGCCGCCGATCGCGGGCCCGGCGGGCTCCGACCCGGGCGGCGACACGGTCGCTTCGAGGGCGGGGCGCCCGGCGCGGTGCGCCGAGCGACCGGTCCCTCGACGCGTGCTACGCGGGAGCCCCGGCGATCGGATCCGGCGCGGGGGCGGCGATCGGGCCCGCGGCCGCCGGATACTTCACCGGAGCCGGAGCCGGAGCCGGAGCCGGAGCCGGAGCCGGAGCCGGAGCCGGGAGGTCCGTGCGCTGATGCGGCAGGGAAACGGGCCGCAGGGGGCGCGGTCCCGAAACCACCGTGTAGTCCTGGCCCAGGAACGGCAGCGTCAGCTCGCCCGGGTCGTCACCGAGGGCCAGTCGGACCGCCGCCCACGGCACGTTGATCCCGCACAGCGCGAGCTGGTGCAGCCCTCCGGCCGGCCGGGTGTTGACGTCCATCAGGACGGGCCGGTCGCCGTACATCCGGAACTGCACGTTGGACAGGTGGTGCAGCCCGAACGCCTCGGCGATCCGCCGGGCCGGGGCCAGCCACTGCTCGTGCAGTGTGAACCCGCGGCGGCGGCCGTTCTTGGTGCGGCCCACGGCCAGCCGTACCCGGTTGTCCGGACCGGTGAGGCAGTCCACCGAGACTTCCGGCTGCTCCAGCCGCGGCATCACCAGCCAGTCGACCGGCTCCTCGGCCGCCCGCAGCGCCTCGACGACCAGGTGCAGCGGCACGGACGGGCCGGGGAAGCCGTCCAGGTGCGCGAGGGAGAAGGGGTCTCGGGTGACCATCCGGAAGCCCACGCCACCCGCGCCGGACGCCGGCTTGAAACACGCCCGGTGCCCGTGCGCCTCCAGTTCCTCGACGGCGGAGACGAGTTCGTCGGCGGTGCGGACCCGCCACCAGGGCGGCACCGGCACGCCGATCGCCCGGAGCGCCTCGTAGGCGATCACCTTGTCCTGGAAGACGGCCACCGCCTCCGGCGGCGGCGCCAGCAGTGCCGTACCGGCCGACTCGAATTCGGCACGGTGGGCCACGATCGCGGACTGGTACAGCCGGGGCACGAACACGTCGATGCCGCGCCGCGCGCACTGGTCCAGGGCGTACTCGACGTAACCGGCCGGGGACAGGTCCTCCGGCTCCAGGTCGGCGGTGTCCGCGGCGGCCAGCACGGGGGAGTCCGGGTCACCGTGCGTGGCGTGGATCTCGACGGCCCGGTCGGCGGGATTTCTCCGCAGCTGATCCATGAAGAAGACGTTCTCCGCGTACGTGCGGTTGAGCCAGACGCGTACGGGAGAAACCATGCAGGCCGCCTTTCACGGTTCGCGGGCAGGGCGAAGCGGGCCGTGCCCGGCCAGGGGGTTGGAGGGACACCAAGCCGCCCTGCGCGGAGGGAATCGTGGCGGTGGTGTTGGGGCGATCATAGGGGGTTGCACGCCTCCGGACGCAAAGCGCGTCACACGGACGCACGGGCGCTGCCGCGGGGCGATCGGGAGTCCCCTGGTCCGGCGGGGCGAGCCGCCCTTGTGACGGGGGCCCGCGATGTGATCTCGTGGCGTCGAACGCGCGTCCGGAAGGGGTGGGGGATGACGGCGACGGACGGCGGCCCGGGGCAGCTCTGGGCCATCAGCGACTTGCACATCGGCTATCAGGAGAACCGCGCTCTGGTCGAGGAGATGCGTCCCGACTCCGACGACGACTGGCTCTTGGTGGCAGGCGACGTGGCGGAGACCGTCTCCGACATCCGCTGGGCCCTCGGCACCCTCGCCGACTGCTTCCGCCGGGTCGTCTGGGCCCCCGGCAACCACGAACTGTGGACGCATCCCAAGGACCCCGTCACCCTCCGGGGCGTCGCCCGCTACGAGCACCTCGTCGAGATGTGCCGCGAGCTGGGCGTGACGACCCCCGAGGACCCGTATCCCGTCTGGGACGGAGCCGGCGGCCCGGCGGTCGTCGCACCGCTGTTCCTGCTCTACGACTACTCGTTCCTGCCCGCCGGATGCGCGACCAAGGATGAGGGACTGGCGTACGCCCACGACACCGGCGTCGTGTGCAACGACGAGTTCCTGCTGCACCCCGACCCGTACCCGAGCCGCGACGACTGGTGCCGGGCGCGGGTCGCCGAGACCGAGCGCAGGCTCGCCGCGCTCCCCGCCGGGCTGCCGACGATCCTGGTCAACCACTACCCGCTGGACCGGCACCCCACCGACGTCCTGTGGTACCCCGAGTTCGCCATGTGGTGCGGCACCCGGCTGACCGCCGACTGGCACCGCAGATTCCGGGTGGACACCATGGTCTACGGGCATCTGCACATCCCGCGGACCACCTGGCACGAGGACGTCCGCTTCGAGGAGGTGTCGGTGGGCTACCCCCGCGAATGGCGCAAGCGGACCGGCCCGCCGGGAGCGCTGCGCCGCATCCTGCCGTCGCCGACGCGAGAGAAGGTGGCCCGGTGATCGAGGAACTGCTGCCCGACACGGTCGTCACCGTGGAGGCGCACGGCCACGACGACGCGGGGCACCTCCCCCTCTACCCGGAGGAGGAGGCGCTCGTGGCCCGGGCGGTCGCCAAGCGCCGCCGGGAGTTCGCCGCCGTCCGGTCCTGCGCCCGCCGGGCCATGGAGAAGCTCGGCGTGCCCGCGCAGGCCGTGCTGCCCGGCGACCGCGGTGCGCCGAGCTGGCCCGCCGGGCTGGTCGGCAGCATGACCCACTGCGACGGCTACTGCGCCGCCGCCCTGGCCCCCGCCACCGCCCTGGCCTCCGTCGGCATCGACGCCGAACCCGACGGGCCGCTCCCGGACGGCGTGCTGCCCAGCGTGTCCCTTCCCGTGGAGGCGGAGCGGCTGCGCCGACTGGCCGAGCGGCTTCCCGGCGTCCACTGGGACCGGCTGCTGTTCAGCGCCAAGGAGTCCGTCTACAAGGCGTGGTTCCCCCTCACCGGACTGTGGCTGGACTTCGTGGAGGCCGACATCGAGATCTCCGTGAACCCGGGCGACCCCCGCCGCGGCACCCTGCGCGCCACCCTCCTGGTGCCGGGACCCATCGTGGGCGGCCGTCGCCTGACCCACTTCGACGGCCGGTGGACCGCAGGGCACGGTCTGGTCGCCACGGCGGTCACGGTCCCGCACGGCTGACGCGTCACGGCCGCGCACACCAGCTGCGCAGCAGCCGGAAGAACTCCTCCTCGTTGCCGGCCAGCCCCGCGGCCTCGAGTGCCTGTTCCGCCTCGGCCAGTACGGAGGGCGGGACGACCGGCGGACGAGGCCCTTCGCCCGGCCCCGGCGCGGTGTCGAAACCGGCGCGCACCGTGTGCAGCAGCCGCAGGTAGGCCTGAACGGCGGTGCGCTCGCGGTCGGTCGGTACGGCGGTGGTGGTCATCGGTCGGCTCTCCCCACAACGACGTCGGCGGTCACGCGCCCCCGCACGGCGGCGGCACACTCCCAGCTTGCCGCCCACCACTGACAATCCCGCCGAGCCGCGCCCCGTGCGCCGCCCGCCGTGGGCCGATCGAGCCATCAGCCCGGGTAGCCCAGCGACGCCCCTATCCGGCCCGCCACGTGGTCCCGCTGTACCGGCCCGCGCAGCGACGAACCGTCCAGCCAGGTCCGGCACTTGCTGGCCAGCAGCAGTCCGAAGGCCTCCGCCTCCTTCTCGTCGGCGAGGTCGAAGCGGGAACGCGCGGCGACCGTCCGCACGGTGGCGCGCAACGCCTCCTGGTCCGGGTCGGCACCGTCCCCGTCCAGCAGCCGGGCCGCGGCCGTGGCCCCGTCGACGTGGTGCCCGCAGTGCCCCGCCTTCATGTGCCACAGCTCGTGACCGAGGATGACCAACTGGTGGTCGGGCGCGGTGCGTTCCTCGACGACGACCAGGTCCTGATCGGCCATGTCGAGCCACAGGCCGCTGGCCGTCCCGGGCGGAAAGGCGGCCATGCGGAACAGCACCGGACGGCCCCGCCGCCTGCTCATCGCCTCGCACAACGCCGCGTACAACTCGGCGGGCCGCGCCGGGGCGGGGAGCGTCAGCTCCTCGACCAACTCGCCGCACAGGCGGCGCATCTCCCTACCGATGCCCACGTCTCTCCCCAGGGTCACGACTCGGGCCGCTTGACGCTTTCCAGGAGCATGTCCAGCCATTCGGCGACCTTGTCGCGGTGCTGGTCGGTGGGCAGTTGAGCGGCCCGCCAGGCGATACCGCGCACGCCGTGGTCCTGCAGCAGCCGCTCCAGCGGGTCGCCGGCGGCGGCCGCCGCCTTCCGCTCCCGGTCGGCGAGCTGCTGCAGCAGTTCCTGCTCGGTGTGCTGAAGGGCGCCCGCGAGCGCCTCGGGGTCCTCGGCGGTCAGGAATCCGGCGTGCACCCGGAAGAAGCGCTGGATGGCGTCGCAGTGCTCCATGGTGGGCCGCCGGTCGCCGTTGATGAGGGCGCCCGCCTGCTGGCGGGACATGCCGGCGCCGTCGGCGATCTCCTGCTGGGTGTACTTGCGGCCGTTCGGCTTCAGCCGGGTGCGGCGCAGCAGGTCCAGGCGTTGCACGAAACGGGCCTGCACATCGGGCTCGCCCGCCGGGCGACCGCTCAGCAGGGCGCCCGCCACGGACTCGGGGACGCCGGAGGCGGCGGACAGGCGGCCGACGTCGAAGACCTCGGCGGCCGGCACGCCGAGCCGGTCCGCGAGTGCGGTGACGCGGGCGACGACGGCGGACAGCGCGGCCGTCGGCATGGCACCCGGACCCTCGAAGCCACCCGTCACCGACAGCTCTCCTACGTCTCTCACAGGCCTCACAGGCTTCTCACAAGCGGTTGCCGTGAACTTCCCGGAGAGTAGCCTGCCGCTCGAACTCACATCCAGGTCTCGCCACAACTGTGGCCTATTTCAGCCGTCAACAGGCACGAAATGCCACGATAGTTGACACGCCTCGCGTCGGGGCACCAGGATCGGGACGCCGCGAGAAGGCCGCATAGGCAAGAGGGGTGACCTCCCGATGGCATTTCAGGCAGAAGGGCAGCGGCCGGCGCCGCGGCCCGCCCCCACGACCCCCGACGCCCAGGCGTATCTCCAGGACTACACGGCGCTCGTGGAGGCCGTCCCTTTCCCCTCCCTCGTCGTCGACCACCGCTGGGACGTAGTGCTGGCCAACGGCGCCTTCCGGACACTCTTCCGGGGGACCGGACCGCATCCGACGGCCATGCCGGGCGACAACTTCCTCAGGTTCGTCCTGTTCCACCCGGACGCGTCCACGGTCCTCGGGGAGCACGAGTCGAGCTGGTGCCTGCCGATGCTGGCGCACTTCGCCGGCGCCCTGGAGCGTCACGGCCACGACAGCGGCCTGCAGGCCGTGCGCCGCGACATCGCCCAGGACCCGATCATGGAGGCCGCCTACCGCCAGGGCCTGCCGCACTGGATCCGTGCCGTCGGCGCGGAGGCCGTCGAGCTCGACGGTGCCGTACGGCCGCTGCACCACCCCGACCCGCGCTGGGGCGCCACCGAGTGCAGGGTCGTGGCCGAGACCCCCAAGGTGCTGGAGGAGCTGGGCTACACCCGGCTGACGCTGGTCCTGCGTGAACCCCGCCGCACCCCGCACCGCCCCGCGCGCCCCCGCCGCACCACCGCCCACCTCAGGGTGGTGCCCGCCCCCGAGTGACCACCGCCGCGAGCGGCCGTCGCCCTGTTCCCCGCACATGTGCTGTGTGACATAGTACTGGCGTGATCGAGTCGCCGAACTGCGATGTCGTGGTGGTCGGGGCCGGAATGGTGGGCGCGGCCTGTGCGCTGTACGCCGCCCGCTCCGGGCTCGACGTGACCGTGGTGGACCGTGGCCCGGTGGCCGGCGGCACCACCGGGGCCGGAGAGGGCAACCTCCTCGTCTCCGACAAGGAACCCGGACCCGAGCTGGAACTCGCCCTGCTGTCCGCCCGCTTGTGGACCGCGCTGGCCGGAGAGCTGGGCCGCGCCGTCGAGTACGAGCCCAAGGGCGGTGTCGTCGTCGCCGAGAGCCCCGAGGCACTGGCCGGTCTGGAGGCCTACGCCGCCGGCCAGCGGACGGCCGGGGTGGAGGCGGTGGACGTCCCGGCGGACCGGCTCCACGACCTGGAGCCCCAACTCGCCCCCGGCCTGGCCGGCGCGGTGCACTACCCGCAGGACGCCCAGGTCATGCCCGCCCTGGCCGCGGCCCACCTGCTGCGGGCGTCGGGGGCCCGGCTGCGCACCGGCCGCACGGTGACCGGCATCCTGCGCGGCCCCGACTCCACCGTGCGCGGAGTACGCACGGACCGCGGCGACCTGCACGCCCCGGCGGTCGTCAACGCCGCCGGACCGTGGGGCGGTGAACTGGCCGCCCTGGCCGGCGTACACCTGCCGGTCCTGCCCAGGCGCGGTTACGTCCTCGTCACCGAACCGCTGCCACCCCGGATCCGGCACAAGGTGTACGCCGCGGACTACGTGGCCGACGTCGCCAGTGACTCGGCCGCCCTGCAGACCTCCCCGGTGGTGGAGGGCACCGCCGCGGGGCCGGTCCTCATCGGCGCCAGCCGCGAACGGGTCGGCTTCGACCGGTCGGTATCCCTTCCGGCACTGCGAGCGCTGGCGGCCGGCGCCACCCGGCTGTTCCCCTTCCTCACCGGAGTACGGGCCATGCGGACGTACGCCGGGTTCCGGCCGTATCTGCCCGACCACCTCCCGGCTGTCGGCGCCGATCCCAGGGCGCCCGGTCTCTTCCACGCCTGTGGCCACGAAGGTGCGGGCATCGGTCTGTCCACCGGCACCGGCCGGCTGATCGCCCAACTGCTGAGCGGTGAGCGGCCCGCCCTCGATCTCACCCCGTTCCGCCCCGACCGCTTTCCCGAGGAGGTCCTGTGAACCCGCTCCGGCTGGCCCGGGCGCGGCCCGCGTCCACCTTCACGGTCACCGTCGACGGGCGGGCGGTCGAGGCGCTCCCCGGCCGGACGGTCGCCGCCGCGCTCTGGGCGGCCGGCATCACCTCGTGGCGCACCACGCGGGAAACGGGCCGGCCGCGCGGGGTGTTCTGCGGGATCGGCGTGTGCTTCGACTGCCTCGTCACCGTCAACGGGCGCCCCAACCAGCGCGCCTGCCTGGTCCCCGTGCACCCGGATGACGTGATCCGCACCCAGGAGGGGACCGGTCATGAGGACTGAGCTCGCGGTGATCGGGGCGGGGCCGGCCGGGCTCGCGGCGGCACTGGCGGCGGCCGCGCGGGGCGTGCGGGTCACGGTCGTGGACGCGGGAGACCGGCCGGGCGGACAGTTCTTCCGGCAGCCCGCGGCCGAACTGGGCGCCCGACGGGCACGGGCGCTGCACCACCGGTGGCGTACCTGGGAGCGACTGCGGGACGGGCTCGCCGCCAGTGACGTACGTGTCCTGACGGGGCACCATGTGTGGTTCGTCGAGGAGCGGTCCGGCGCCTTCACCGTGCACGCGCTGCTCGGGCCGGGGCAGGACGAGCCGGCCGCCGTACACGCGGACGCCGTGCTGCTCGCCACCGGCGGCTACGAGCACGTCCTGCCCTTCCCGGGCTGGACCCTGCCCGGCGTTCTCACCGCCGGGGGCGCCCAGGCCATGCTCAAGGGCGCGCTGGTGGTGCCCGGACGGACCGCCGTCGTCGCCGGCACCGGGCCGCTGCTGCTGCCCGTGGCGACCGGCCTGGCCGCGGCCGGGGTGCGGGTGGCGGCGCTCGTGGAGTCGGCCGACCCGAAGCAGGTCGCCCGGCACGCCCGCGCGCTGGCCGGCAAGCTCCCCGAGGGTGCCGGATACGCCGCCCGGCTCCTGCGCCACCGCGTGCGCACCCTCACCCGGCACACCGTCGTGCGCGCACACGGCGACGACCGGCTGACCGGCGTCACGATCGCCGCCCTCGACTCCACCGGACGGCTCCGGCGCGGCACCGGACGGTACCTCCCCTGCGACACCTTGGCGGTCGGCCACGGCATGCTCCCGCACACCGACCTCGCCGACGGTCTCGGCTGCCGCCTGGAGGGACCGGCCGTGGCCGTCGACGCGGAGCAGCGCACGAGCGTCCCGGGCGTGTGGGCGGCCGGGGAGTCCACCGGCGTCGGCGGCGCCGCCCTCGCGCTCGCCGAGGGGCACATCGCCGGACGCTCGGTCGCGGCACGGTCGCGGGGCAGCGCACCGGCCCCGGCCGCACGGACACCGGCCGTGCGGACCCGCGAGGCGCTGCGGGCCTGCGCCGAGGCCCTCGCCGTCGCCTTCGCCCCGCCCGCCCACTGGACCGATCAGGTCACCGACGACACCCTCGTATGCCGTTGCGAGGAGGTCACCGCCGGTGCCGTCCGCGAGGCCGTCGGCGGACTGGGCGCGGATGACGTCCGCACCGTGAAACTGCTGACCCGGGCCGGGATGGGGTGGTGCCAGGGACGGATGTGCGCCACCGCCGTCGCCGGGCTCACCGGATGCGGAGCCGCGTCGTCCCGACGGCCGTTCGCCCACCCCGTACCCCTTGGCGTGCTTGCCCGGCCACAGCCGGAAGGGGGAGCGGGAGACCGGACGCAACAGCGGGACGAGCCGGAACAGCGGGACGAGCCGGAACAGCGCGATGAGCCGGAGCAGCGGGACGAGCCGGAACAGCGCGACGAGCCGGAGCAGCGGGACGAGCCGGAGCAGCGCAATGAGCCGCAACAGCGGGACCGGTGAGACCAGCCGCAACACCGAGACCAGCGGAACCGGTCGCGGCAACCGGCCCGAACGGAACAACCCGAGAGAGGACCCTCATGACCGACCACCGTCCCTGGCGCGGCGTCCTCGTCGCCACCGCACTCCCGTTGCACGACGACCTCTCCGTGGACTACGACGCCTACGCCGAGCACTGCGCCTGGCTGGTGGCGAACGGATGCGACGGCGTCGTACCCAACGGGTCCCTCGGCGAGTACCAGGTGCTCACCCCCGAGGAGCGCACCCGGGTCGTCGAGACCGCCGTCGGCGCCGTCGGCGGGGAGCGGGTCATGCCCGGCGTCGCCGCCTACGGGTCCGCCGAGGCCCGCCGCTGGGCCGAACAGGCACGCGAAGCCGGCTGCGGCGCGGTGATGCTGCTGCCGCCCAACGCCTACCGCGCCGACGAGCGTTCCGTCCTCGCCCACTACGCCGAGACCGCGAAGGCCGGCCTGCCGGTCGTCGCGTACAACAACCCCGTCGACACCAAGGTCGACCTGGTGCCGGAACTGCTCGCCCGGCTGCACGGCGAGGGGCACATCCAGGGCGTCAAGGAGTTCTCGGGCGACGTCCGCCGTGCCTACCGCATCGCCGAACTCGCTCCGGAACTGGACCTGCTGGCCGGCGCCGACGACGTCCTGCTGGAACTGGCGATCGCCGGGGCCAAGGGCTGGATCGCCGGATACCCCAACGCGCTGCCCGCCGCCTGCGCCGAGCTGTACCGTGCCGCCGTCGCGGGTGACCTGGCCACGGCCGGCCGGCTGTACCGGCGACTGCACCCGCTGCTGCGCTGGGACTCGAAGGTCGAGTTCGTGCAGGCCATCAAGTTGTCGATGGACATCGCCGGACGGCACGGCGGGTCCTGCCGTCCGCCCCGCGTGCCACTCCTGCCCGAGCAGGAGGACGCCGTCCGCGCCGCCACCGAGAAGGCCCTCGCGGCCGGACTGGCATAGGGGAGCACCGCCATGCGCAGCAAGCTCGTCCTGCACGCCGTCGACTCCCACACCGAGGGCATGCCCACCCGCGTGGTCACCGGCGGCATCGGCACCATCCCCGGCGCGACCATGAACGAGCGGCGGCTGTACTTCCGCGAACACCGCGACGACGTCAAGCGGTTGCTGATGAACGAACCGCGCGGCCACTCCGCCATGAGCGGCGCGATCCTCCAGCCGCCCACCCGCCCCGACTGCGACTGGGGCGTCGTCTACATCGAGGTCTCCGGCTACCTCCCCATGTGCGGCCACGGCACGATCGGGGTGGCGACCGTCCTCGTCGAGACCGGCATGGTCGAGGTCGTCGAACCCGTCACCACCATCCGTCTCGACACTCCCGCCGGAGTCGTCGTCGCCGAGGTGGCGGTGGAGGGCGGTGCGGCCAGGGCGGTGACCCTGAGCAACGTGCCCTCCTTCGCCGTCGGCCTCGACCGCGAGGCCACGCTGCCCGACGGGCGGACGGTGACGTACGACCTCGCCTACGGCGGCAACTTCTACGCCGTACTGCCCCTGGAGCGGCTCGGGCTGCCCTTCGACCGGTCCCGCAAGGACGACATCCTCGCCGCCGGCCTCTCGCTGATGGCGGCCGTCAACGAGGACGAGGAGCCGGTGCACCCCGAGGACCCGTCCATCCACGGCTGTCACCATGTCCAGGTGACCGCACCCGACGCCACCTCCCGGCACTCCCGGCACGCCATGGTGATCCACCCCGGCTGGTTCGACCGCTCGCCCTGCGGCACCGGCACCAGCGCCCGCATGGCCCAGCTGCACGCCCGGGGGGAGCTCCCCCTGCACACCGAGTTCGTGAACGAGTCCTTCATCGGCACCCGGTTCACCGGCCGGCTGCTCGGCACGACCGAGGTCGGGGGCCGGCCCGCCGTGCTGCCCAGCTTCACCGGCCGCGCCTGGATCACCGGCACCGCGCAGTACCTGCTCGACCCCGAGGATCCCTTCCCCGCCGGATTCGTGCTGTGACCGCGAACGCCACCGGTCCCGCCCTGCCCGTCCTCGGCAGCAGGAAGCCCAGCCACCGGGAGCGGGTCGCCGAGGCGCTGCGCGCCGCCCTCATCGCCGGCGAACTGCGGCCCGGCGAGGTCTACTCGGCGCCCGGCCTCGCCGCCCGCTTCGGCGTCTCCGCCACCCCCGTGCGCGAGGCGATGCTGGACCTCGCCAAGGAAGGGCTGGTCGACACCGTCCCCAACAAGGGCTTCCGGGTCACCGCCGTCTCCGACCGGCAGCTCGACGAGTACACCCACATCCGGTCGCTCATCGAGATCCCGACCACCGCCGGGCTCGCCACCACCGCCGACGCCGTCGCACTGGAGGCCCTGCGCCCGGTCGCCGAGGAGATCGTCGGCTCCGCCGCGGCCGGTGACCTCATCGCGTACGTCGAGGCCGACCTGCGTTTCCACCTGGGCCTGCTGGAACTCGCGGGCAACGCCCACCTGGTGGAGGTCGTCCGGGACCTGCGCCGGCGCTCCCGGCTGTACGGGCTGACCGCGCTGGTGGAACAGGGCCGGCTGGAGGCCTCGGCCGAGGAGCACCTGGAGCTCCTCGACGCGCTGCTCGCCCGTGACGAGGAGGCCGTACGCGCGGTGATGACGCGGCACCTGGGACACGTACGCGGGCTGTGGGCGGCCCCCTGACACCGGCCCGGGGAGTCCGGATGCCGGGCACGCGGGCCGGCCCCGGGGCCGCCCGGTGCCGGATCGCCGACGCGGGCGGTGCGCGGGACGCGTTTTTGGCCCGGCACGTACACGCAGGCGACCAGTCGTACCACTCCCTGGCGTTGCCCACCGAGGCGGCGAGGAGCTGGCGTACGGGCCGTCGGGCCGGGAGCGCGTCCGTGGGCGGGCCTGTCATGATCGCGACCATCCCCGGTCGGCGGACCCGGCACACCACACGTACCGGTGACTTTCACGCCGGCGCCACCGGACCCTTCCCTGACGTTTGCTGCTCCTGGAACACTCCTTTCGCGCGCATTCCGTCATCATCCGGCACCGTCCGGCCGGGTGAATCCCCCCAAGGCGAGAGGCTCTTCACCCCATGGCCGAAGTAAACCGGCGCCGATTCCTCCAACTCGCGGGCGCCACCACGGCGTTCAGCGCGCTCTCGGCGAGCATCGAGCGGGCCGCCGCACTCCCGGCGAACCACCGCTCGGGCACCATCGAGGACGTCGAGCACATCGTCGTCCTGATGCAGGAGAACCGTTCGTTCGACCACTACTTCGGCAGGCTGCGCGGCGTCCGCGGCTTCGGCGACCCGCACCCGGTGGCCCTGGACGGCGGCAAGTCGGTCTGGCACCAGGCCAAGAGCGACGGCACCGAGGTGCTGCCCTTCCGCCCCGCGGCCGACGACCTCGGCATGCAGTTCCTGGAGGGGCTGCCGCACGGCTGGTCCGACGGCCAGGACGCCTACCACAACGGCAAGTACGACCGCTGGCTGCCCGCCAAGGGCACCACCACCATGGCGTACCTGACCCGCGAGGACATCCCCTTCCACTACGCGCTCGCCGACACCTTCACGGTCTGCGACGCCTACCACTGCTCCTTCATCGGCTCCACGGACCCCAACCGCTACTACATGTGGTCGGGGCACACGGGCAACGACGGCACCGGCGGCGGCCCGGTCCTCGGCAACGACGAACTCGGCTACGACTGGACGACGTACCCCGAGCGGCTGGAGGAGGCCGGGATCTCCTGGAAGATCTACCAGGACATCGGCGACGGCCTGGACGCGGCCGGTCACTGGGGCTGGATCGACGACGCCTACCGCGGCAACTACGGCGACAACTCCCTGCTGTACTTCAACAAGTACCGCGACGCGAAGCCCGGCGACCCCTGGTACGACAAGGCGCGCACCGGCACGGACGTCAAGAACGGCGACGGGTACTTCGACCGGCTCCGCGCCGACGTCAAGGCCGGGCGGCTGCCGAAGATCTCCTGGATAGCCTCCCCGGAGGCCTTCTCCGAGCACTCCAACTGGCCTTCGAACTACGGCGCCTGGTACATCTCCCAGGTCCTGGACGCGCTCACCTCCAACCCGGCGGTGTGGGCGAAGACCGCCCTGTTCGTCACGTACGACGAGAACGACGGCTTCTTCGACCACGTGGTGCCGCCGCTGCCGCCGAAGTCGTCGGCGCAGGGCCGGTCCACCGTCGACGTCTCCCTGGACGTCTTCCAGGGGAGCAAGACCCACCGCGAGGGCTTCTACGGGCTCGGCCCCCGCGTGCCCATGCTGGTCGTCTCGCCCTGGAGCAAGGGCGGCTTCGTCTGCTCCGAGACCTTCGACCACACCTCGGTCATCCGGTTCATGGAGCGCCGCTTCGGTGTGCGCGAGCCGGGCATCTCGCCGTGGCGACGCGCGATCTGCGGTGACCTGACCGCCGCCTTCGACTTCTCCCGGCGCGACAGCCGCCCGGCCGACCTGCCGGACACCGACGCCTATGAACCGCCGGACCGCGAACGCCACCCGGACTACCGCCCGACGCCGCCCGCCGACCCGGACATGCCCCGGCAGGAACGCGGTCTGCGTCCCGCCCGCCCGCTGCGGTACGCCCCGCACGTGGACGGCGCCGTGGACGCCGCGGCCGGGAAGTTCACCCTCTCCTTCGCCTCCGGTGCCGGGGCCGGGGCCGCCTTCCTCGTCACCTCCGGCAACCGCGCCGACGGTCCCTGGACGTACACCACCGAGGCGGGCAAGACCATCGCGGACACCTGGAACTCGGCCTACTCGGACGGTGCCTACGACCTGACCGTGCACGGCCCCAACGGCTTCCTGCGCACCTTCCGGGGCCCCAACAAGAGCGCCGGGCCCGAGGTCACCGCCCGGCACACCGGCGACGACGTCCGGCTGACCCTCGCCAACACCGGTTCCGGCTCGGTCCGTCTGCGCGTCGCCAACGCCTACGACGGCCGGAGCAGGACGTTCACCGTGCGCCCGGGCGCCACCGTGCGCCACACCGTCGACCTCGCGCGGAGCAGGCGCTGGTACGACCTGACCGTCACCTCCGAGTCCGACCCGGCCTTCCGGCGGCGCTTCGCCGGGCACGTCGAGAACGGGCGGCCGGGGGTGAGCGACCCGGCGCTCGTCACGGACTGACGGCCGCCGGCCCGACCGGCCCCACCTGCCCTGCCCGCTCCACTGCCCTACAGGCGGGTGAGGTGCCCCGGCGCCGGCTGCCGGGGCACCAGCGCCGGCCCCGCCACCTCCGGTCCTGCCGGCTCCAGTCCCGTCGGCTCCGGTCCTGCCGGCTCCGGCCCCGCTACCTCCGGTCCCGTCGGCTCCGGCGCCGGAGCCGGTACGGTGGCCGTCGGCCCGGCGCCGTCGGACCGGCCGGGCGCCGCCCGGCTCAGTTGGACCACACCCCAGGCGGCCAGCGCCGCACCGGTCAGCGCGAGCAGCACACCGCCCGCGCCGCCCCGCAGCCGCTCACCGAGCAGGGACAGCCCGATCACCGCCGCGGCCACCGGATTGGCCAGCGTCACCACCGCCAGCGGCGCGCCCAGACCACCCCGGTACGCCGTCTGCGACAGCAGCAGTCCGCCCGCCGCGAAGGCGGCCACCAGCCCGGCCACCCCGATCACCTGGACGCTGAGCAGCGGTCCCGAGCGGTCCGTGACGGCGACCGTGACGGTCTGGGTGAGCGCGGAGGCGACCCCGGAGGCGATTCCGGACGCGGTCGCGTGCCGCAGTCCCGGCCGGGCGCCGGGCCTCGACAGCATGCCGATCAGTGCCGCCGTCGCGCCGGAGACCGCCAGCGCCTCCGGCACGCTCAGTACGTCGTCGGGCGCGGGCCCGGACGCGGTGAGCAGCAGCGCGCCGAGCCCGAGCAGCGTCAGCCCGGTGCCCCGCCACTCGACGGCGCTCACCCGCCGGCCCGCCAGCCGCGCCCCCAGGGGCACCGCCGCGACCAGGGTGAGCGCACCGAGCGGCTGGACCACGGTGAGGGGTCCGTACTTGAGGGCCACGACGTGCAGCAGCGCGGCCGAGGCGTTGAGCACGACCGACCACCACCAGGCTCCGGTGGCCAGCAGCCGCAGCGCTCCCTTGCCGGCGCTGCGGGAGGCCAGCCGTTCCTGGGCGACGGCGGCGGCGGCGTAGGCGCAGGCGGAGACCAGGGACAGCAGGACGGCGATCAGGGCGGCGCTCACCGGCCCGCCCCCACGAGGTCGTGCCGCCGCGCCGTCCGGCGCCCGGACTCCGGCCGGCGGCGATGGACCACGGCGCACCGTGGCCGGTGCGGCACGCGGACCACCGCGAGGGCGAGGCCGAGCATGGCCGCCGCCACGATCACGTCGAGCCAGTAGTGGTTCGCGGTGCCCACGATCACCAGCAGCGTGAGCAGCGGATGCAGCAGCCACAGCCACCGCAGGCGCGAGCGCGTCGCGGCGATCAGCCCGACGGCCAGCATCAGCGCCCACCCGAAGTGCAGCGACGGCATCGCCGCGAACTGGTTCGACAGCTGGTCGCTGCTCGGCGGGCCGTACACCGAGGGACCGAACACCCGGGCCGTGTCGATCAGCCCGGTGGCGCCCAGCATGCGCGGCGGGGCGAGCGGGAAGAGGAGGTGCAGCACCAGCGCGGCGCCGGTCACCGCGGCCAGCACCCGGCGGGCCCAGACGTAGTGCGCCGGCCGCCGCAGGTACAGCCAGACCAGGAAGGCCGCGGTTGCCGGGAAGTGGACGGCCGCGTAGTAGGTGTTCGCCGCGTGGACCAGGGTGTCGCCGTGCAGGAGCAGGGACTGCGCCGCGGCCTCGTCGGGGAGTCCCAGCGTGCGTTCCCAGTCCCGGACGTGGTGGGCGTTGCGGAAGGCCTCGGCGGTGTGGCCCGTCGCGAGCCGCCGGCCGGACTTGTACGCGAGGAAGAGCCCTGCCACGAGCAGCAGCTCACGGACGAGCGGTGGACGCGCCGACGGGCGGGCGGGCTCGTCCGGCCCCGCTTGTGCAGGCTCGCTGCGGGCAGTCATCCCCCGGCCCCTTCACTGACGGTGGTGCGTGTGGCGCACAGGTGTGTGGCGCACAGGTCTGGGGCCGCGTGGTGGCTGTCATCGATACGACCTCGTTCCGATACGCCAGTGTACCGATACGTTGCTGTACCGGTACACTGGCGTATCGATAGACATACGACACACTGGAGCAAGGGCCGCTCGAGCGTCCCTGCCACAGCCGGACCCGTGAGGAGCACAGCCGATGACGTCGCAGGCCGCGGACCGACCGGAACCGGTCGGCCTCTCGAGCCGCTCCAAGATCACGCCCGAGCGTGAGCAGGAGTTCTTCGACGCCGTGCTCGACCAGATCCGGTCCTGCGGCTACGACGCCGTCACCATGGACGGCATCGCCGCCAGCACCCGGTGCAGCAAGTCCACGCTCTACCGGCAGTGGAAGACCAAACCCCAGTTCGTGGCCGCCGCACTGCGCTCCCACCGCCGGGTGCGCTTCGCCGGCATCGACACCGGGTCGCTCGCCGAGGACCTGCGGCAGGCGGCCCGGGCCGCGGGCGAGGGGGCGGGCAAGGACACGGGGCTGCTCCAGGCACTCGGCCACGCGGTGATGGAGGACCCGGAACTCAAGGGCGCGCTGCGCGAGGCGCTCGTCGAGCCGGAGATCGCCGCGCTCCGCGAGATCCTCGAGCGGGGCGTCGCCCGGGGCGAGGTCCCGGCCGGCCATCCGGCGCTGGAGTACGTGCCGGCGCAGCTCTTCGGCATGCTGCGGATACGGCCCGTCGTCGACGGCGAGCAGGCGGACGCGGAGTACCTCGTCCGGTTCGTGGAGGCCGTCGTGCTGCCGGCGCTGGGCCTCCCCTGAGACTCAGGCCGCCGTCCACGGGATGACTGGACGGCGGCCTGCACGCGCCGCACCGTGGGGACGGGGGCGGCGCGCACCCCCGGCCGGGTGGGACGCCGTTCGAGCGGAAGGGCGTCCCACCCGGCCGACTGCCGTCCGGAGCCGGTCAGACGTCCTGGCCGTTGCCGCCCCCGCCGGTGGAGTCCACCTCGATGCCCTCGGTGATCTCGTCGATGACCGACTGCTTCTCGCCCGCGTCGACACCGAAGCGGACCACGACGATGCGCTTGGGATCGGCGGGGGAGGGCAGGGCGAGTGACTCGACGTAGCCGTCGGCACCCTCCTTGGTGACCGCCTTCCAGCGGACCGAATAGCCCTTCTGCCCGGCGACCGTGACCGCCTTGGAGGCCAGTTCCTGGTGCGAGGTGATCCCGCCGTAGGACTCGCCGCCGTAGGACTCCTTGGCGTTCGCCTCGATGTCGGCCTTCGCCACCTCCTCCGCGGTGTCGCCCTTGGTGCCCAGCACCATCGCGGGAGCCGAGTAGGCGCCGCCCTTCGTACAGGTCGCGGAGGTGTCGCCGGGACACTCGTAGCTGTCGTCCGACGTCACCGCCGCACCGACCTGGAGCCGCTGACCGGACCAGCCGTCCGGAATGGGCAGGCTGATCCCGCTCACCGGGTCCGTCACCGACCCGCTGTCGATCGTGGGCGGTTCGGACCCGTCCGGGGAGTCGGGCGCGGGCGACTCCCCGCCCTCACCGCCGCCCGAGTCGCCGAACGGGTCGTCACGGCCGCCGGGGGTACGCCGGTCCTGCTGCGAGGAACCCGCGCTGTCGCCGCCCGAACCATCGTCGGCCAGCACGTACACGCCGGCCCCGATACCGGCCAGCACGGCCACGGCGGCCGCGACGGCTATGCCGGTCCGCAGCCCGCGCCGCCGCGCGGACGGCGCCTGCACGGGAAGTCCCGGATAGCCCGGGTGCACGGGGTAGGGCCCGGGCACCGCGTCCGGCGCCGGCGTCTGCGCGGGAGGCCCCCACGCGGCGGCCGTTCCCGTGGCACGGACCTGGTCCGTCCACGCCTCGCCGTCCCACCAGCGCTCGGTGGCGGGACCGTCGTTCTTCTGTCCGGGGTCCGGGTACCACCCGGGGGGAGTCTCCTGCGTCATGTGCCCACCGTATGAGGCGTCGGTGAAAGCCGGATGAGAGGCCCGGCTCCGGCACACCGGTGCCCCCGCGACCTCGCCGCCGCGCACGGCGGGTTGACGGTCGTCGACCGGCGCCTTGGCTGATGACGGGCCCGGCGCGTCGTCCGCGCTTTACCGCATGTCACCCATCGCGGCAACTGCCGCCCCGACACCCCACCACTTGCGCGATCGGGCGGTTAGGCTCAGGGTCTGTACGTCATTCGGGCGACTCGGGGAGGTAGCGGGATGACGGAGGTACGGCGGACGGCCGCCGCCTCGGCCGCCCTTTGGGAGCGCGACGAGGAAGTCGCCACCATCACGCGGGCGGTCGACACCCTGTGCGCGGACCGCTTCTCCTCCGGAAGCCTGCTGGAGGCCAGGGGCGAGGCCGGACTCGGCAAGACCGCTCTGCTCGCCGAGACCCGCCGCCTCGCCGAGGCCCGGGGCTGCACCGTCTGGTCCGCGCGCGGCGGCGAGACCCTCAGGTCCGTCCCCTTCAACGTCGTACGCCAACTGCTCCAGCCCGCACTCGTGTCCATGCTCCCGGAGGAGGCACGCGAGTACCTCGGCGACTGGTACGACATCGCGGGCCCCGCCCTCGGCATAGCGGACCCCGGCGAGCGGCAGGCCGACCCGCAGGGCGTGTGCGACGGCCTGGTCGCCGCCGTACGCCGGCTCGCCCGCCGGGAGTGGCCGCTGGTCCTGCTGATCGACGACGCCCACTGGGCCGACCAGGAGACCCTGCGCTGGCTCGCCGCGTTCGCCGAACGGCTCGACGAGACCTCCGTACTGGTCGTGCTCGCCCGCCGCCCGGGTGACGTCAGCGGCGAAAGCGCCCGGCTCCTGGACACGGTGTCCGCCGTGAGCCGGCCCCTCGCCCCGCTGAACGCCCTCACCCCCGACGCGACGGCCGGCCTCACCCGCGCCACCCTCGGCGGCCACGCCGACGCCGCGTTCTGCCGAGAGGTGTGGGCCGTGACCGGGGGAAACCCGTACGAGACCGTCGAACTCCTCGCCAAGGTCCAGGACAGCGAACTGGAACCGGTCGAGACGCAGGCCGCCGAACTGCGCGACCTCAACCGCTCCGCCCGGGGCGGCGGGCTCGTCGCGCGCCTGGAGCAACTCGGCGTCGACTCCACCCGGTTCGCCTGGGCCGCCGCCATTCTCGGCGGCGGCATCACCGTCGACCTGGTGGCCCGGCTCGCCACCCTCGACCGCGACGCCGCCGCCCGCTGCGCCGAGCTGCTGTGCGACGCCCGCATCCTCACCGAGACCGACCCGGCCGCCGGGCAACCCGCCGCGGGCGACCTGGAGTTCGTCCACCCCCTGATCGCCACCGCCGTCTACAACTCCATCCCCGACGCGCTGTGCACGGCGATGCACGGCATAGCGGCCCAGCTGGTCACCGACTCCGGACTCGGCGCCGCGGCCGCCTCCCGCCATCTGCTCCAGGTGCATCCGGACGACGACCAGGAAGTCGTCGAGCAGCTGCGTGAAGCGGCCCGCGAGCACCTCGCCGTCGGCGCGCCCGACGCGGCCCGCCGCTGCCTCGAACGCGCCCTGCGGGAACCGCCGTTGCCGGACACCCATGCCCGTGTGCTCTACGAACTGGGCTGCGCCACGCTCCTCACCGCGCCCGCCACGACCATCGGCCACCTGCGCACCGCCCTCGCCATGCCCGGCCTGGACGGCGAGCAGCGGGTCAACGCGGTCTTCAGGCTCTCCGAGGCGCTGCTCCACAACGACCAGCTGGAAGAGGCCGTCCGCACCGTCCGGGCGGAGGCCGCGCGGAACCCGGACCCGTCCGTGCGCCTTCGGCTGCAGGCCGTCCAGTACATGTGGGAGGGCATCCACCCCGGCGAGACGTCCTCGCCCGGCCGGTCCGAGCGGCTCGCCGAACTCGCCGGCACCTGCTCCGGCCGCGACAACGCGGAACGCGCCCTGCTCATCCTGCGCGGCTTCGACGCCATGACCCGGGGCGAGAACGCCGAAGAGGTCGTCGAGCTGTGCGACCGGGCCCTCGTCAACGGCCGCCTCGCCTCCGGACTCGGCTGGACCGACACCGAGTGGGGCCTGGAACTGCCGATGATGCTGGCCAACTGCTACGCCTACACCGACCGGCTCGACCGCGCCGAGGCGCTGTTCACCGAGGCCCTGAGCACCTACGAGACCGCCGGCTGGAGCGGCGGCCACCTCGCCCTCGCGCACACCTACGTCGGCCTCGGCCACCGCAGGCGGGGCCGGCTGCGGGAGGCCGAGAAGTCCCTGCGCGAATCGTTGCGCATCGCCGAACGGGTGGGCCGCGGGCTGCCGCTGTACTGGGGCGCGACCTGCAACCTGATCGACACGCTGCTCGCCCGCGGCCATGTCGACGAGGCCAGGTCCGTCGCCGACCGGTACGGCTTCGACCCGCCGTACCCGTCCACCATCGTGCTCCCCGACCCGCGCCCCGTGCGGGCCCGGCTGCTGCTCGCCACCGGCCGGACCAAGGAAGGCGTCAACGAGCTGGAGACCGCCGAGAAGGCGGCGGCCGCCCGCGGCCGGCACAACCCGGTGGTGAATCCCTGGACGGCCGAGCTGGCCCGGGCCCTCGCCACCGAGGATCCCGGCCGAGCCGCCCGGCTCGCCTCCGAAGCCCGCCGGCAGGCCGAGCGCTTCGGCACCGACACCGCCATAGGCGAGGCCCTGCGCTGCGCCGCCGCGCTGGAGACCGGACAGCGTGCGGTGCGGCTCGCCGCGCAGGCCGTCGCCTATCTGGAAGCCTCGCCCTGCCAGTACGAGCACGCCGCCGCGCGAGTGGAGTACGGTATCGCCGCCCGCTCGGAGGCCGAGCTCAACCGGGGCCTCGCACTGGCGGACTCGTGCGGTGCGGACGGACTGGTGACACGGGCCCGCGAGGCACTGGCCGCGGGACACGCGCGCTGAGGTCAGCGGGTGCTGCCGTCCTCCTCGGCCAGCACCCGCTGGGCCGCCGCGAACGCCGAGTTCGCCGCCGGCACCCCGCAGTACACCGCCGTCTGAAGCAGCACCGCGCCGATCTCGTCCGGCGTCAGGCCGTTGCGCCGCGCCGCCCGCACATGCATGCCCAGCTCCTCGTAGTGGCCGTGCGCGACCAGCGCGGTCAGTGTGATCATGCTGCGTTCGCGGCGCGAGAGGGTCTCGTCCGTCCAGATCTCGCCCCACGCGTAGCGCGAGATGAAGTCCTGGAAGCGGGCGGTGAACGGGGTCTGCCGCCCCTGCGCCCGGTCCACGTGCGCGTCCCCGAGCACCTCGCGCCGTACGGCCATGCCCCGCCCGGCGCCGCCGTCGAAGTGCGCCCGCAGTGCGGTCAGCACCGCCTCGGGCCGCTCCGCCGGCGCCAGGTGCGAGGCCCCCGGCAGCTCGGTGAGCGCAGCACCCGGCACCGCGTCGGCGATCTCCCGCAGATGCGCGGGCGGCGTCGCCGGGTCCTCCCGGCCCGCGATCAGCAGCGTCGGCGCGGCGATCTCGCCGAGCCGGTCCCGCAGGTCGAACGCGGCCAGCGCGTCACAGCAGGCGGCGTACGCCCCCGGATCGGCGTCCCGGTGGTCCCGGACCAGCTCCGGCACGGTGAAACCGGGCGTGAACCACCGCTCGTCCGCACTCGCCGCGAGCTTCGCCAGCCCCTCCGCGCGCACCGCCGCGGCCCGCTCCTCCCACGCCTTCGCGCCGTTGAAATGCGCCGACGAGCAGACGACGGCCAGCGAGGAGACCCGCTTTGGATGGTGCACGGCCAGATACAGGCCCACCGCGCCGCCCAGCGACACCCCGGCGTAGGCGAATCGATCCACCCCCAGTGAGTCGGCGAGCTCGAGCACCAGGCCGGCGAGGTCGCCGACGGTGGCGCCCGGCCCGATCAGCTCCGCCGCCGAACCCCCGTGCCCGGGCAGGTCCCAGCGGATGACCCGGTGCCCGATGGACAGCTCGGGCGCCACCTTGCCCCACAGGGCGTACGAGGTGCCCAGTGAGGGCCCGAGCAGCAGCGGGGGAGCGGAGGCGGGACCTTCGGTCAGATGGTTGAGCATGGTCAACGTCGCTCCAGAGCGCGGTCGGTCAGGGCTCCGGCGGAGCCGGTGTACCGGACGGGGTCCGTCAGGGCGTCCAGATCGATACCGGACAACTCCGGTACGCCGGCGAGCAGTTCGCCCAGAGAGCGGTCCTCGGCACAGGCCCGCTGGGCCAGCTCGGTGAGCAGCGCCTTGGCGCGGGCCCGTCCGAGCACCGGCGCCAGCTCCGCGGAGAGCCGCTCGGACACGATCAGCCCGTGCGTGAGGCCGAGATGCGCACGCATGGCGTCCGGGCGTACGCGCAGCCCCTCGGCCAGTTCGGCGGCGTCCCGGGCGGCGCCGCCGGTCAGCCGCAGCAGGTCCCGCAGCGGCTCCCACTCGGCGTGCCAGGCCCCGGCGGGCCGCTCGTCCCCGGCGACCAGCGAGCCGTACAGCGTGGCCGCGAGCTGCGGGGCGCGCCGGGCGGCCGCCGCGATCAGGGTGGAACGTACGGGATTGGCCTTGTGCGGCATCGCCGACGATCCGCCGCCGCTGCCCTCGGCGAGCTCGCCGATCTCGGTGCGAGAGAGCGTCAGCACGTCCGCGGCGATCTTCCCGAGGGCCCCGGCGGCGAAGGAGAGACACCCGGCCAGGTCGGCGACCGGGGTGCGCAGGGTGTGCCAGGGCAGCAGAGGTGCTCGCAGCCCGAGTTCACGGGCGTACGCCGCGGGCAGCGCGACCGGGTCCGTCGCGCCGTAGGCCCCGAAGGCGGCCAGGGTGCCCGCCGCGCCGCCGAGCTGGGCGGGCAGCGTGTCGCGCACGGCGGCGACCCGGTCCCGCGCGTCGAGGACCAGCGTGCGCCAGCCGGCCGCCTTCAGCCCGAAGGTCGTCGGCACGGCGTGCTGGGTGAGGGTCCGGCCCGGCATCGCCGTGTCACGGTGCTCGGCGGCCAGCCGGGCCAGCGCCCGTTCGGTGCGGGCGAGGTCGGGGAGCAGCACGTCCAGCGTGCGGGCGGCGACCAGCATCGTCGCCGAGTCCAGGATGTCCTGGCTGGTCGCGCCCCGGTGGACGTACGGGCCGTACTCCTCGCCGACCGCCTGCGTCAGGTCGGCCACCAGGGGGATGACCGGGTTGCCGCCGCCCCGGGCGCGCTCGGCCAGGGCGCGCGGGTCGAAGCGGGCCGGCTCCGCGGCCCCGGTCACCGCGCTCGCCGCCTCGGCGGGGGCGAGACCCAGCCCGGCCTGAGCCCGGGTCAGGGCCGCCTCCGCGTCCAGCAGCGCCCGCAGGACGGCGCGGTCGTCGGTCGCCTCGGCGGCCGGGGAGCCGGCCCACCCGGGGGCGAGCAGGCCCGTGTCGCGGGCCTCGGGAGGTGATGTCACTGGAACTCCAGAAAGACCGTCTCGCCTTCGCCCTGAAGGCGGATGTCGAAACGGTACGTCCCGTCACCCTCGTTGGACGCGATCAGCGTGTCGCGGCGCTCCGCGGCCACCCGGGACAGCAGCGGGTCCGCGGCGAGCACCGCGTCGTCGCCCGGCAGGTAGATCCGGGTGAACAGGTGCACCAGCAGCCCGCGCGCGAACAGGCACACGCTGACGTAGGGCGCGCTGTTCCCCCGTGCCCCGGGGCGCAGCGTCCGCGCGTACCAGTGGCCGTTCGCGTCGGTCTGGATGCGGCCGAAGCCGGTGAACTCCACGCCGTTGCGGCCGAGGAAGCCGCCGGAGGCCGGGTCGCGCCGCATCGAGCCGTCGGCCGTCGGCAGTTCGCCGTCCGGGCCCGGCCCCCACAGCTCCACGAGCGCGTCCGGCAACGGGGTGCCCTCGCCGTCGTACACGTACCCGTGCACGGTGATCGTGTCCGGATGCCCGGTGGGCGCGATGTCCTCGCCGCCGCGGAAGGGCAGCGCGTACCCGTAGAACGGGCCGACCGTGTGCGACGGCGTGGGCGGCACGTTCTCGGGGCTGCCGGTGTCGGTCTTCGTCATGGCTGGTCAGCGTCCTTCTTCGATCCAGGTGGCGTCCGGGCCGTCGAGCACGATGTCCCAGTGGTAGCCGAGCGAGAACTCGGGCACGGACAGGCTGTGGTCGTACGTCGCGATCAGCCGCTGCCGGGCGGCGTCGTCCGTCACGGACTGCAGGATCGGGTCGTACGGGAACAGCGGGTCGTTCGGGAAGTACATCTGCGTCACGAGCCGCTGGGTGAACGCCGAGCCGAACACCGAGAAGTGGATGTGCGCGGGACGCCAGGCGTTGACGTGGTTGCGCCACGGATACGGGCCCGGCTGGACGGTGGTGAAGCGGTAGAAGCCGTCGTCGTCGCAGAGGGTGCGGCCCACGCCGGTGAAGTTCGGGTCCAGCGGCGCGTCGTGCTGCTCGCGCTGGTGGGCGTAGCGGCCGGCCGAGTTGGCCTGCCAGATCTCCACGAGCTGGCCGCGCACGGGCTTGCCGTTCCGGTCGAGGAGGCGGCCGGAGACCGTGATGCGCTCGCCGATCGGCTCCCCGGTGTGCTGCCGGGTCAGGTCGTTGTCGGTCTCGGTGACGTCCCGCTCCCCGAAGGCGGGAGAGGACAGCTCCACCAGCTCCGGGTCCTTGGTGACGTCGATGGCGACCGGTGGCTGCTCGGGGTGGCGCAGCACCGAGGAGCGGTACGGGGCGTAGTCGCGGCGCGGGTGGTGCTCGACGGGCCCGCCGTCGGCGACCCGCTTCTCGTACGCGGCGTGCTCGGCCGCGATCTCCGCGTCGATGTCGTGCTGGGTGAGAGTCATCAGGGTTCCCGTGGGTGTCTAACGGTCGAGGACCAGGGCGAGGCCCTGGCCGACGCCGATGCAGAGGGTGGCGACGCCGGTGCCGCCGCCCTGGCGGGCGAGCTGGTGGGCGACGGTGCCGGCCAGGCGGGCACCGGAGGCGCCCAGGGGGTGGCCCAGCGCGATGGCTCCGCCCTGGGGGTTGAGGATCGCGGGGTCGAACTCGGGCCACTCGGCCACGCAGCCCAGCGCCTGGGCCGCGAAGGCCTCGTTGAGTTCGAGGACGTCCAGCTCCGCGAAGGTCTTGCCGGCCTTGGCGGGCGCGGTTGACGGCTTCGACGGGGGCGAGGCCGAAGTAGTGCGGGTCGGTCGCCGAGACGCCGGTGGCGGAGATCCGGGCGAGGGGTTCGCGGCCGGTGGCCTCGAGCCCCTCCTCGTCCACGAGGAGGAGGGCCGCGGCGCCGTCGTTGAGCGGCGAGGCGTTTCCGGCGGTCACGGTTCCGCCGGTGGCGCGGAAGGACGGCTTGAGCCGCGCCATCGCCTCGAATGAGGCGGTCGGACGACGTAGACGTCCCTCACTCGAGTCCCTCCGCGACGACGAGCTTGGCATCGGTCTTGGCGGTGATCTCGTCGACGCTCACCCCGGGCGCGGTCTCGGCCAGGACCAGGCCGTCGCCGGTGACGCCGAGGACACCGAGGTCGGTGACGACCCGGTTCACGCACGCCTTGCCGGTGAGCGGCAGCGCGCACTCCTGGAGGATCTTCGGGCTGCCGTCCTTGGCGGTGTGGGTCATCACCACGATGACGGTGCGGGCGCCGTGGACCAGGTCCATCGCCCCGCCGATCCCGGTGATCATCTTGCCCGGGACGGCCCAGTTGGCCAGGTCGCCGGCGGCGGAGACCTGCATGGCGCCGAGCACCGCGACGTCGATGTGCCCGCCCCGGATCATGCCGAAGGAGAGCGCCGAGTCGAAGAAGGAGGCGCCCGGCAGGACCGTCACGGTCTCCTTGCCGGCGTTGATCAGATCGGGGTCCACCTCGCCTTCGGTGGGATACCGGCCGGTGCCCAGGATCCCGTTCTCGGACTCCAGGGTCACCTCCACACCCTCCGGGAGGTGGTTCGGGATCAGGGTGGGCAGGCCGATGCCGAGGTTGACGTACTGGCCGTCCCTCAGCTCCCGGGCCGCCCGCGCGGCCATCTGTGCACGCGTCCAGGCCATCAGGAACTCACCGTCCGCCGCTCGATCCTCTTGTCCGCCGCCTGCTCCGCCGTCAGCGCCACCACCCGCTGCACGAAGATCCCCGGCAGATGCACGGCGTCCGGATCCATCCCGCCGGGCTCGACCAGTTCCTCCACCTCGGCGACCGCCACCCGGCCGGCCATGGCCGCCAGCGGGTTGAAGTTCCGCGACGACTTGCTGAACACCAGGTTCCCGTGCCGGTCCCCCCTGGCCGCCCGCACGAGCGCGAAGTCGGTGCGGATGCCGCGCTCCAGCACGTACTCCGTCCCGTCGAACTCGCGGACCTCCTTCGGTGGCGAGGCCAGCGCGACCCCGCCGGAGCCGTCGTAGCGCCACGGCAGCCCGCCGTCGGCGACCTGTGTGCCGACGCCGGCCGGCGTGTAGAAGGCCGGGATGCCGGCCCCGCCGGCCCGCAGCCGCTCGGCCAGCGTGCCCTGCGGGATCATCTCCACCTCCAGCTCCCCGCCCAGGTACTGCCGGGCGAACTCCTTGTTCGCCCCGATGTAGGACCCGGTCACCCGGGCGATCCGCCCCGCGGCCAGCAGAACCGCCAGCCCGGAGTCCATCGCCCCGCAGTTGTTCGAGACCACCGACAGTCCGCCGGTCCCGCGCTCGTACAGCGCCTGGATCAGCACGTTCGGCACACCGCTCAGCCCGAAACCACCCACCGCCAGCGATGCGCCGTCCGGCACGTCGGCCACTGCCTCCCCGGCCGTGGCCACCACCTTGTCCATCCGAGAAGCCCCATCTCTTCCAAGCGCCCAGGATCGCGGACTGTATGGCGAATTAGTCAGGGCACTGAGTATTTCAGCGAGATGGCCCACACGCTGCCACCGGTCGGCCGGAGCGTCAAGGCTCAGGAAACCGGGAGGTGAATCACTCAACGCATGGACGGACGGGCGGTGCGCCGCCGATGTATCGTCAGCGCACCAACAAAAAGTCATCTCGGGAGCGCACATGGCCGCGGTCGACCTGACCACCCATCCCGGGCACCTGGCCCGGCGGCTGCAGCAGGCGCACTACCTGCTGTGGAACACGATGGTCTCGGAGGAGACCACCTCGCCGCAGTTCGCGGTCCTCAACGCGCTGGTCGCCGAGCCGGGTCTGGACCAGCGCACGGTGGGGGAGCGCGTGGGGCTCGACCGGTCCACCATCGCCGAGGTGATCAGCCGACTCGGCCGCCGCGGGCTGCTGGACAAGGTCCGCGACCCGCAGGACGGCCGTCGTTTCCTGCTGCGCGCGACCGACGACGGCCTGCGCGTCCACCGCAGGCTGACCGTGCGCACCGCCAGGATGAACCAGGTCTTCCTCGCCCCGCTCTCCGCCGGCGAGCAGGCGGTCTTCTTCGATCTGATCCGCCGGGTCGCGGACGCCGCCGAAGGGCTCCGCAACCCGGCCGAGCCCGCGGTGTCCCCGGGCTGATCAGGGCGCCTTCGCCGTATCGACGAACACCACCCACACCTGGCCCTCGGCGAAGTTCAGCGCCGTGCCGTCCGCGGTGCTGAACGACGTGCCGTCCGCGTCCGCGCCGCGCTTCCAGACCGCCTCGTACGAGCGCCCGTCGCGCAGCACCTCCGCCTGCCCGGAGCCCACCGACTCGACGTACGGCGAGTTGTTGCCGCGGAAGTCGCCGAAGTCCGACGCGCGCACGTTCACGTGCTGCACGACGACCGTCGCCGGTGCCAGGCGCTCGCCGTCGGCCGTCCGGGCGGGGGTGCCGTCCATGGCGAGCAGCCAGCGGTCACGGCTCTCGGACCAGGCGAAGGTGAAGGACGCCGACGGGTAGCGCACCGTGCGCGAGGACACCGACCGGCCTCCGTCGGGAGCCTCGCCGTAGTGGAAGCCCGTGGTCAGGGCGTCGGCGCCGGCCGGCCCGGGAAGCAGCCGGCCGGGCCGCACGTAGAGGTTGTGCGGGGCGGGCCGGTCGTCGTCGCGGACGTAGGCGTCGGACCCCTCACCCGGCGGCTCCGCGCGCAGCGGGGCCTCGTCGATGAGCGGCAGCAGCTTGCTCTGCGCGCCGGAGAACGCGAGCGTGGGCCGGTCGAACTGGCGCAGCAGCTCCAGGTCGGACTCACGGGCACTGCGCACCGGGCCGACCGACTCGGGCAGCTCGGTCGCGTAGACCGCCATGAGGCGGCTCAGCCCGGCCTCCACCGGCTCCGTGAAGACGACGTCCGCGGCGCCCAGGCCCGTCTGCGGCCGGGCCGCCCGCACGTTGTCGACCTTCACGGCGAGCACGGAGCCGGAGCTGCTCGCACTGTGCGTCGGCTCCGGCCGTGGTGCTCGCCCGTCGCCCTTCCCGCCGGTTTCCGCCGTGCAGCCCGCGGCCAGCGCGACCGCCACCGCCGCGGTCAGCAGCGCGGCACCCCGCCGCCTGCGCGTCCCTCGTCGCATTCCGACCACCAGTCCGCCCATCTTGTGTCATCGATTGTGCGCTTGTTAAAGCATTTAGTGCCATACGTGACCGAATCTGATACGGCACGCGGAACGGGGCACATGATCCGCTGTTCGGACGAAACCGGCGGCGGTTCGGTGGCGAGAGCCCCGGGTACCCGGCCGCCACGCAAGACCGACGCGCACGGGCGACGGAGGGAGCGCGAGGCGATGAAGGCAGTGACGTGGCAGGGTAAACGGGACGTGCGGGTGGAGGACGTGCCCGATCCGGGGATCCAGGAACCGACGGACGCGGTCATCCGCGTCACGTCCTCCGGTCTGTGCGGCTCCGACCTGCACCTGTACGAGGTGCTCACGCCGTTCATGACACCGGGCGACATCCTCGGCCACGAGCCCATGGGCATCGTGGAGGAGGTGGGCCCCGAGGTGACCGGGCTCAAGCCCGGCGACCGGGTCGTGGTGCCGTTCCAGATCGCGTGCGGCCACTGCTTCATGTGCGGCACCGGGCTGCCGACCCAGTGCGAGACCACCCAGGTCACCGGCGAGGGCATGGGCGCCCAGCTGTTCGGCTACACCCGCCTGTACGGCGCGGTGCCCGGGGGCCAGGCCGAGTACCTGCGCGTGCCGCAAGCCCAGTACGGCCCGATCAAGGTGCCGGAGGGCCCCGCCGACGACCGCTTCGTCTACCTCTCCGACGTCCTGCCCACCGCCTGGCAGGCGGTCGCCTACGCCGACGTCCCGCAGGGCGGCAGCGTCGCCGTGCTCGGCCTCGGCCCGATCGGCGACATGGCCTGTCGGGTCGCCCAGGCCAAGGGCGCCGGACAGGTGTTCGGCGTGGACCTGGTGCCGGAGCGGCTGCGGCGGGCCCGTGAGCGGGGCGTGGTGACGTACGACCTCAGGTCCTTCGACGGCGAGAAGGAACTGGTCGCCGCGATCCAGGACGAGACCGACGGCCGTGGCCCGGACGCCGTGATCGACGCGGTCGGTACCGAGGCACACGGCGGCGCCGCCGCCAAACTGATCCAGCAGGCGGCCGCGGTGATGCCCCGGGCCATCGGCGGTCCGCTGGCCGAGCGGTTCAGCGTCGACCGGCTCGCGGCCCTCTACACCGCCATCGACCTGGTGCGGCGCGGCGGCACGCTCTCGCTCGTCGGTGTGTACGGCGGCCATGCCGATCCCATGCCGATGCTCACCCTGTTCGACAAGCAGATCCAGATGCGGATGGGACAGGCGAACGTACGCCGCTGGAGCGACGAGATCATCCCCTACCTGACGGACGAGGACCCGCTCGGCGTCGACGACTTCGCGACGCACCGGGTGCCGCTGACGGACGCGCCGCACGCGTACGAGATGTTCCAGAAGAAGCAGGAGGGCGCGGTCAAGGTGCTCATGAAGCCCTGATCCGCCCGCCGTCCGGCCGGTCCCGGTCCCGGTCTGGCCTCAGGGGCCGCCGAGGATCTCCGCCAGGTCGTACCGGACCGGCTCCTCCAGCTGGGCGTAAGTGCAGCTCTCCGGTGTCCGGTCCGGCCGCCAGCGACGGAAGCGGGCCGTGTGCCGGAAGCGTGCCCCGTTCTCCATGTGGTCGTACGCCACCTCGACGACCCGCTCCGGCCTGAGCGGTACCCAGGACAGGTCCTTCTTGCCGGACCACCGGCTGGGGGCGCCGGGCAGCCGGGCCGACTCGTGTGCCGACTCCTCGGCCCAGGCCGCCCACGGGTGGCCCCGGACGTCGTCCATGCGCAGCGGCTCCAGCTCCTCCACCAGCTCGGCGCGCCGCTTCATGGTGAAGGCGGCGCTCACGCCCACGTGCTGGAGGGCGCCCTTGCCGTCGTAGAGGCCGAGCAGCAGGGAGCCGACCACGGGACCGCTCTTGTGCAGGCGGTACCCGGCGACGACCACGTCCGCCGTCCGCTCGTGCTTGATCTTGTACATGGCCCGCTCGTCCTGGCGGTACCGCAGGTCGAGCGGTTTGGCGACGACACCGTCGAGCCCCGCCCCCTCGTACTGCTCGAACCACCGCCGGGCCACCTCGATGTCGTCGGTGGCCGGTGCCACGTGCACGGGCGGCGCGACCCCGGACAGCGTCTCGACCAGCAGCGCCCGCCGGCCGGCCAGAGGCACGTCGAGCAGCGACTCGCCGTCCAGCGCCAGCAGGTCGAAGGCCACGAGTGAGGCCGGCGTCTTCTCGGCCAGCATCCGCACCCGGGAGTCCGCCGGATGGATCCGCTCGGTGAGCGCGTCGAAGTCCAGGTGCCCCTCCCGCGCGATCACGATCTCCCCGTCCACCACGCACCGCTCGGGCAACCGCTCCCGCACCGCCTGCACCAGTTCAGGGAAGTACCTGGTCAGCGGCTTGCCCGTGCGGCTGCCGAGTTCGACCTCGGAGCCGTCGCGGAACACGATCGACCGGAAACCGTCCCACTTCGCCTCGTAGTGCATGCCCGGCGGGATCTTCGCCACGGACTTGGCGAGCATCGGCTTCACGGGCGGCATCACGGGCAGATCCATGGTCCGACTGTATGAGCGGCCCGTGGTCCTCGCCTGTCAGCCCTGCGGGGTGATCAGGCTCTGCTGCTTCCCCGTCCGCGCCCGCTTCCGGTTCGGGCGCGGGTACGGTCCAGGTCGTCCTGGAAGCGGGGGCGGGGACCCGCTCGGGAACGTCCCTCCATGGACGGTCCCGGGCGGCCGTGACCTGATGTGCGAGCTTGCCCCGGTGCGCCTACCGTGGCTCGCATGGCGGAAGCGGTGGAACTGGAAGCGGGCGGACGCACCGTGCGGCTGTCCAGCCCGGGCAAGGTCTTCTTCCCGGAGCACGGTTACACCAAGCTCGACGTGGCCCGGTACTACCAGGCGGTCGCCCCCGGCATCCTGCGCGCCCTGCGGGACCGGCCCACCACCCTGCAGCGCTACCCGGACGGCGTCACCGGCGAGTGGTTCTACCAGAAGCGCGCTCCCAAGGGCATGCCCGACTGGATCCCCACCGCGCACATCACCTTCCCCAGCGGGCGCAGCGCCGACGAGATGTGCCCCACGGAGGAGGCCGCGGTGCTGTGGGCCGCGCAGTACGGCACCCTCACCTTCCACCCCTGGCCGGTGCGCCGCGACGACGTCGACCACCCCGACGAACTGCGCATCGACCTCGACCCGCAGCCCGGCACCGACTACGACGACGCCGCCCGCGCCGCCCACGAACTGCGCGCGGTTCTCGAGGAGTTCGGCGGACTGCGCGGCTGGCCCAAGACCTCCGGCGGACGCGGTATCCACGTCTTCGTGCCGATCGAGCCGCGCTGGACCTTCACCCAGGTCCGGCGGGCCGCCATCGCCGTCGGACGTGAGATGGAACGGCGGATGCCGGACCGGGTGACCATCAAGTGGTGGAAGGAGGAGCGCGGCGAGCGGATCTTCATCGACTACAACCAGACCGCCCGGGACCGCACCATCGCCTCCGCCTACTCGGTGCGCCCCCGCCCGCACGCCCCCGTCTCCGCCCCCTTGCGCTGGGACGAGGTGGGCGTCGCGCACCCTCAGGACTTCGACATCACGACCATGCCCGCGCGCTTCGCCGAACTCGGCGACGTGCACGCGGGCATGGACGATCAGGCGTACTCCCTCGACGCCCTGCTGGAACTGGCGACGAAGGACGAGCACGACCACGGACTCGGTGATCTGCCGTACCCGCCCGAGTATCCGAAGATGCCGGGGGAACCCAGCCGGGTACAGCCGAGCCGCGCGAAGAAGCCGCGCCCTCAGGAGAGCTGAGCTACAACTCCTTGATCCGGACGTCCCGGTACGAGACCACGTCCGTCGTGCCGTGCACCTGGAGTCCGATGTAGCCGGAGGCGAACCGGCGCCCGTCCGTGCCCGGGTCGTCCGAGCGCGCGGGGTAGAAGTCCTGGCCGCCGATGTTGTCGAACTCGTTGATCAGCACGCCGTTGCGGTAGACGGAGTAGTGCTGGTCGACCACGCGGATCTCGTAGTCGTTCCAGGTGCCCTTCTCCGTCACACCGGCCCCGGCGAGGCCCACCCGGTCGAAGCCGTAGACCGACCCCGACTTGTACATGTCGCCGGCCGGGCCGTCGAACACCTGCACCTCGTGTCCGTACTTGATGGCGACCCACTCCGGCCGGGACTCCTCCGGGTGGTCGTGGACCTGCGGGAAGCGCACGAACACACCGCCGTTGGTGTTCGCGGTGCCGGCCGCGTCGTCCCGCCACTGGAGCTTCAGCGAGAAGTCCCCGTACTTGCGCTCGGGGAACCACAGCATGCCCATGCCCGGTGTGCTCGTGCTGGAGGTGATCGAGCCGTCGTCGTTCAGCCCGAACGAACCACCACCGACCTGCTCCCACTTCGCGAACGACTCCCGGGTGCCGTCGAGGATCGTGCGGTAGCCCTCGGTCTGGCCGGGCTTGCCGATCTTCGACTGACGGGCGGCCCTGTTGACCGCCCGGTACTCGCGCCGGTCGACGACGCCCTCGTCCAGGAGCGCGTCCATGACCTCCCGGACGTGCTTCAGGAACAGCGCCTGGGACGTCCACTCCTTCTCGTCCTCGATCATCTCGTTGATCCGGCACCGGTTGTTCGTGACCCGGTTCGGCACCCCCGAGTCGACCGTGCCGACGATCACCGTCAGCCGCTCGTCGTACTCCGGGCAGGGCGGCGGCGGAACCTGGCCCGCCACCACCGTGAAGCTCACGGTCAGCGGCGCGGAGGTGTTGCCCGCCTTGTCGCTCGCCCGGTACGCCACGGTGTGCCGTCCGACGCGGTCGACGACCACCGGCTCGGTGTACGCGAGGTACGGCCCGGCGTCGAGCGAGTACTCCACGCCGGCCACGCCGGAGCCGCCCTCGTCGGCGGCGCTGACGGTCACCTGGGCGCTGCCGACGTACGCGCCGTCGGAGTTCTTGGTGCCCTCCACGGTCGCGCCGGTCACCGGCGGGGTGGTGTCCTGCGGCGGAGCGGCGACGACGGTGAAGGCGACGCTCTTCTCCGCCGCGACGTTGCCCGCCTTGTCGGTGGCGCGGTAACGCACGGTGTGCTCGCCGGCCTCGTGCACCATCACGGGCGCGGTGTACGCCTGCCAGGCACCGTCACCGACCGCGTACTCGATGGTGTTGACGCCGGAACCGGTGTCGGAGGCGGTGACGGTCACCGTCGCCATGTCGATGTACGCGCCGTCGGGGTTCTTCTCACCGCTGACCGTCGCCGAGGTCTCCGGCGCGGTCGTGTCGTCCGTCGGCGGGGCCACCACGGTGAACGTGACGCTCTTCTCCACGGCGGCGTTGCCCGCCTTGTCGAAGGCGCGGTAGCGGACCGTGTGGTCGCCGACCTGGTCGACGACGACCGGCGTGGTGTACGGCTGCCAGGCACCGTCGGCACCGATCGCGTACTCGATCCGCTCGACGCCGGTGCCGCCCTCGTCGGTGGCGGCGAGGGTCACGCTCGCGGACCCGACGTACTGTCCGTCGGCGTTCTGCGTACCGCCGACCTCCGCCGACGTCTCGGGCGCCGTGGTGTCCTCGCCGCCACCGCCCTCGGTGACCACGAGCACGCCCTTCATCTCCCCGTGGCCGGGGATCGTGCAGTGGTAGAGGTAGCGGCCGGGGGTGAGGGTGACCTCGGCGGTGTGCTTGCCGCCCTGGTCGTCGCCCGGGGTGGCCAGGATGTTCAGCTGGACGTCGTTGTTGTACTCGGGGTCGCTGGTCACGAACGTCAGCGTGTGCGGCATGCCGGTGGTGTTGCCGGTCGCCTCACTGTTCTCGAAGACGATCGTGGCCGGACCGGCCACCGCCGTCTCCGGCGCCGACGTGTACTTGGTGATGTCGTCGCCGGCCGTCCAGGTGAGGACCTGGTCGGCGGCGACGGCCCCGCTCCCCGCCCGGGGCTGCCCGGACGCGGACGTCGTCTGCAGACCGAGCATCATCAGCAGGCCGGCCAGCAGGGCGGCCCACATTCTTCGCTGGCGTATCACTCAGACCCCCTCGCAAGCTGTCCGGCGGCCGGCGTGGGCCCACCGCCCTCGTAGGTGACCCGCCACAGGGCCGACTTGGAGTCCGACGTGAAGAAGCCGCGGCCGTAGTCGAGGACGTACAGCGCGCCGTCCGGGCCGAACTTCCAGCCCATCAGGTTCCTGATGCCGTCGTTGCCTACCGGCACGATCTTCTTCAGGGACTCCGAGTGCACCGGCAGACCGCCGTCGCCCTGCGTCTTCGGGTCCATCAGCACCGCGTTGCGCGGCTGGTCGGCGTCGTAGAAGTCACCGACGAACCACTTGCCGTCCCAGTACGCGGGCCACTTGGTCCCGCTGGTGCTGCCGGCGTCGTAGCGGTAGACCGGGCCGTTCATCGCGGCCTGGCCGCCGCCCTTGAGCCAGGGCAGCTTGTAGGTGGCCTCGTCCTGCTCGTACGACGGGATGCCGTTCTCGTCGCGCGGGAAGTCGGGGCCGCCGCCCTGCGGCGAGTACCAGATGTTGTTGCCGGTCACCGGCGGCAGGTTGACCAGGCCGTCGTTGTTCGGCGACTCGTTCTTCGGGGCGTCGCAGTCGTACCAGCCCAGCGGCTTCGAGGGGTCCGGCAGGTTCCGGTCCCGGTAGGGCTGCTTGTTGCCCATGCAGTACGGCCAGCCCCGGTTGCCCGCCTCGGTGATCGCGGCGAACGTGTCGTACTTGGCCGGGCCCCACGTCGGTGACGGGGAGCCGGCGTCCGGGCCGACCCAGCCCGCGTAGAGGACGTCGGTCTTCTTGTCGACGGAGATGCGCGCCGGGTTGCGGACGCCCATCACGTAGATCTCGCCGCGCGTCTTGCCGCCGCCCTCGGCGGTCTCCTTCCCGGTGAAGAGGTTGCCCTCGGGGAGGGTGTAGGTCCCGTCCGGCTCCGGGTGGATGCGCAGGATCTTGCCGTTGAGGTTGTTGGTGTTGCCGGCGGTGCGGCGCGCGTCGGCGAAGGACACGCCCTTGAAGTTCGGCTCCGGGTTGTTGCCCGAGTAACCGCCGCTGAATCCGCTGGAGTTGTTGTCACCGGTCGCGATGTACAGGTTGCCCTTGGAGTCCCAGGCCAGCCCGCCGCCCGCGTGGCAGCAGCTGTGGATCTGCACCGGCCACTTCAGCAGCACCTTCTCGCTGCCCAGGTCCAGCCTGTTGGTCGCCTGGTCGAGGGTGAAGCGGGAGACGCGCCGCTCGGCCATGTGGGTCTCGCGGTTGATCTCGGAGTGGGGTGTGTAGTGCAGGTACACCCAGCCGTTCTCCGCGAACTCCGGGTCCAGCTCGATGCCGAGCAGGCCCTCCTCGACCTTGGTCAGCTCGCCGCCGCCGCCCTTGTTGCCGAAGACGGTCAGTTCACCGGCGAGCGTGACCTCGTCGGTCTCCGGATCCCAGACGTGGATCTCGCCCTTGCCCTTGCCGATGTCCGGGTCGTTCCAGTCGGTGACCACGGGCTGGGAGGAGTCCGCGCCGCCCCGGCCGATGTAGAACACCCGGCCGTCCGGCGCGGTGACCAGGCCGTGCGGTTCGCCGATCTGGTCGTTCCGGCCGGGCTGGTTCGGCTCGGTCAGCCGTTCGGCCTTGTAGTTGCCATCGATGGTCGCCTTGCAGTCGGCCTGCGCCAGCCGCGTCGTCCACATCAGGGCGCCGCGCAGATGGGCGCGGAAGTCGGTCTCGTCGTACGACGACACCGTGCCGCCCATGCCGGTGTAGAAGGACCGGCCGCCGTCGTAGTCCCGGCACCAGCTCACCGGGTGGTCCCAGCCGTTGGCGCTCGCGCCGGGCTGGTACGTCGACTCGCGCACCCGGGCCACGGTGTGCACGTCGCCGGACGGGTTCTCCACCCAGTTCATCCACTGGTCGGGCCGCTTCCACTGCACCGGCAGGTCCTTGGTGGCCGGATGGCGCCGGTCACCGACCTCGACGGTGGCCCGTTGGACCTTCGCCGGGCTCGAAGCGGCCGGCCGGGCGCCGACCAGACCGGTGAACCAGTCCGAGTACGGCTCCGCGCGGGCCGCGTCGTGGATGCCGACGAACCCGCCGCCGGCCTCCATGTACGCCTCCAGGCCCGCCTCCTGGGCAGGTGTCAGGACGTCGCCGCCGCCGGTCAGGAACACGACCGCGTTGAAGCGGCCGAGCCTCTTCTCGTTGGTGAACACCGAGGCGTTGTCCGTGACCTCGACCTGGAAGCGCTCCTTCGCCGGGCCGGACAGCCCGATCCGCTCGATGGCGGCGATCCCCGCGTTCACCACCGGGGACTCGTCCCCGGCCGCGGCGGATCCGTAGAAGATCAGCACACGTACGTTGGCGCCGCCCGGCGGCGACTTGATCGACATCGTTGTCAGAGACGGATCCGGCGCCGGACGTGCGCTGGCGGCAGGGCCCGCCAGCAGTCCCGCGGCGACGAAACCGGCGGTCGCGAACGCCGCCCAGCCTCTGCTTCTCGCGCTCAACCCTCTCAAGGGCATGGGCACCTCCTCGGTCACGGCAGCAGCGCCAAGGAAGTTAGACCTCTTTGCATGGTTCGCCAATAGGTATGACCGGGATCGAACGAACTTTGTCCTGAGTGTGGATAAACGCGGCAACAGCCGGTACCGTCCCACAGGTTCATCAAGCCAATCGGGTCGATCCATTGGCTGCGTCTCCGCAAATTCCTTATCAGCGTGGGGAGTTCGGCATGGACAGGCGAGGCTTCAACCGACGGGTACTGCTGGGTGGCGCGGCAGCCGCGACATCGTTGTCCATCGCTCCGGAGGCCGCCGGCGCGGCCGGGGCGGCCAAGGGAGTCACCGCGAGGACGGCTCCGGCCGGGGGCGAGGTGAGACACATCAGGATGTACGCCGAGAAGCTGCCCGACGGGCAGATGGGCTACGGCCTCGAGAAGGGCAAGGCGTCCGTGCCCGGCCCGCTGATCGAGCTCAACGAGGGCGACACGCTGCACATCGAGTTCACGAACACGATGGACGTGCGCGCCAGCCTGCACGTCCACGGCCTGGACTACGAGATCTCCAGCGACGGCACGAAGATGAACAAGAGCGACGTCGAGCCCGGCGGCACCCGCACCTACACCTGGCGCACCCACAAGCCCGGCCGCCGCGGCGACGGCACCTGGCGGGCGGGCAGCGCGGGCTACTGGCACTACCACGACCACGTCGTCGGCACGGAACACGGCACCGGCGGTATCCGCAAGGGCCTGTACGGCCCGGTGATCGTGCGCCGCAAGGGCGACGTGCTGCCCGACGCCACGCACACGATCGTCTTCAACGACATGCTCATCAACAACCGGGCGCCCCACACCGGGCCCGACTTCGAGGCCACCGTGGGTGACCGCGTCGAGATCGTCATGATCACGCACGGCGAGTACTACCACACCTTCCACATGCACGGTCACCGCTGGGCCGACAACCGCACCGGCATGCTCACCGGGCCCGACGACCCGAGCCGGGTCGTCGACAACAAGATCACCGGACCGGCGGACTCCTTCGGCTTCCAGATCATCGCGGGGGAGGGGGTGGGTGCGGGGGCGTGGATGTACCACTGCCATGTGCAGAGCCACTCCGACATGGGGATGGTGGGGCTGTTCCTGGTGAAGAAACCGGACGGCACGATCCCCGGATACGACCCGCACGCCCACGAGCACGGACAGGAGACCGCGACCGGGGAGGAGGCTCCCGCGCACGAGCACTGAGCGGACGGAGAGCCGGTCAGGCGCCGTGAGCCCGTCCGCGCGCGGGGGACTTCACCCGGGTGGCGGGGAGCGGGCGATGCGGGAGCCGCTCGAATGGACGCGGCACCGGTCCTGCCGGCGACCCTGGTGCGACGCGCGACCGCCGAGCGGCGGACGGGCCCCGCAGGCCACGGCCGGGCGGGCCGGTGTGGCGGGGGAACGCCCCTGGGGCCTGTCGTTCGGACCATGCCGCGGACGCGGGGTCCGGCACGCACATCCGCGGTGTCGCCGCCATTCGCCGAGCCCGGCGTCGACTCCCTCCTCCGCCTCGCAGCCGCACGCACCAGACCCGCTCACCGGCGTCGGCCGGCTGCGTCACCCTCCTGAGACCTGATCCGAACGACGGACTTCAGCCCTCCCGGGGCAGCGGCCTGAGCACCGCGAACCGGGCTCCGTACGGGTCGGCGAGACGGGCGAGGCGACCGACACCCTCGATGTCCGCCGCGGGCATCCGCACCGTGCCGCCCAGCTCCCGGGCCCGCCCGACCGTGGTGTCCGTGTCGTCGACCGCGAAGTACGGCAGCCAGTGGGCGTCCGTCTCCAGCGGGTCGTCGGCGAGCGGAACGACGCCGCCGAACATGCTCTCCTCGCCCTCGCCCGCCGGATTGACGCCGGTGTACGTGCCGCCGGGGAAGGAGACGGCCGAGGTCTCCAGCCCCAGCACCGCCCGGTAGTACGCGGCGGCGGCCGCGACGTCCGCCGTGTACAGCTCGACCCAGCACAGCGCACCGGTGCCACCGGCCACGCCGAGGCCGCCCAGCGGTCCCGGCTGCCGGACGCCGAACGGCACCCCGGCCCGGTCGGCGAGGATCGCCATGGTGCCCTGGCCCGTCACGTCCACCGGCCGCGTGAGCACTCCGCCGCGGGACTGCTCGGAGGTCTCGGCGGCGGCCGCCGCGTCCGGGGTCTGGAAGTACACCGTCCAGGACGGCGGGCCCTGCTCCGGCGTGGTCTGCGTTCCGCCGGCCACGATCCGGCCGTCCAGCTCGAAGAAGCCGTAGCCGCCGGCCTCGGGCCCCGCCGGCCGGAACCGCCAGCCGAAGAGGTCACCGTAGAAGGAGGCGGCGCCGTCGGCGTCGGACGTGCCGACGTCGATCCAGTTCGGGGCGCCGGTGACGAAACGGGTGGTGAGCATCATCGCCCTCCTCGGAAAGGGGCCCGTTGCCCTGTACTGCCGAGTCTTCCACCGACCACCGACGATCGCTTCCGCGCGCCGCCGTGCGTCCCCGAGCGGGGCGGGGGACCATCGGGTCGGCGACGGGCCCGGCCGAGCGGCGTTGATCCCGCGTTGATCGAACGTTTTTCGCCGCCCGGCACGCTGCTGCCCATGCACATCGAGACGATCCCGACGCCCGACCTCGCCTGGCAGCAGGAGGCGTTGTGCGCACAGACCGGGGCAGACTTCTTCTTCCCCGAGCCCGGCAGTTCCGTACGGGACGCCAAGCGGATCTGCGCCCTGTGCCCGATCCGCTCGGCCTGTCTGGAGTACGCGCTGAGCAACGACGAGCGCTTCGGCGTCTGGGGCGGGCTGTCGGAGAAGGAGCGGCTGGCTCTGCGGCGCACCACGCACTGAGCCCCGCTCACCGGTACCGCACCGCCGGCACCGTCGGCACTGCTCGCACCGCGCACACCGGAAAATCGCTGGGCCGCGCCCGCCCCGGCGGGCAGAATCCCCGCATGTCGCGAACCGCCGCACAGGCCGAGGCCGAGAGCCTGCTGCACGCCCTGGAACCGCTCGCCCACTCCTCGCGCACGCGGGAACTCGTCGCGCGCGTCAGGGAGTCGGCCGCTCCACGGCTCGTGCTCGGCGAGCTCGAACGGCACGGTGCGTACGGGCGCGGGCTCGCCGTCGTCGCCGCGTCCGCGGTGGGCGACGCCGCGTGGATCGCGGACCGGATCGCCGATGCCGACCCGTACGTACGCGGCCATGCGCTGCGGGTCGCCGACAGCCTCGGCGTGCCGGACACGGCATTCGAGGCGGCGCTCGCCGACGCCCCCGAGGCGGCACGCCGCGACCTGCTGCGCGCCGTCGTGACCGGCGGACGCGGCGCCCTCGCCGACCGGCTGATCGAGGGCCTCCGGCGGGACTGGGGCGACGCCGAGGCGGCCCGTCTGCTGCCGGGCTGCACCGCGCCGACCGCCGCCCGGCTGCTGCCCGGCCTGCTGTACGCCGTCCGCGCGTGGAGGCCCCTCGCCAAGCGGCACCCCGCGGCGCTGCTCGGCGTGCTGGAGGAGGAACTGACCGCGCTGCCGGAATCCCTGCGCGACACCTGGTGGCATCGGTACGCGCACGCGCTCGCCACCCTCGCGTCCGGCGAGCCGGCGCGCGTGCTGGCGCTGCTGGAGCGGCGGGGGCCGAGCCGGCTGCCGAACGAACTGCGCGGCCACCTGCCCGCGTTCGCCGCCGTGGACCCGCGGCGGGTGCTGCGGCTCCTGCCCACGCCCGCCTGGGCCCCCGTCGTGAGCGTCCACGAGCTCGGGCGCACGGCGCTGTACCGACTGACCCGGACCGACTCGCCCGAACTCGTCGGCTACGGCCGGGCCCTGCTGCCCTACGGCGACCTCCCGCAACTGCTGAAGGTGCTCCCGCCCGCCCGGCGTTACGCCCTCTACACGGCCGTCCGCGAGGGGAAGGGGCCCGGGGTGGCCGGACCCGGCGAACAGCTGCTGGAGGTGCTGCCACGCCGCCACGCCGAGCGGGAGGCCCGGGAGGCCGCCGCACGCGCGCGTGAGGCCGGTGCCGCCGAGAACACGATCCTCGGCGTCGAGTCGTTCCTGCCCGCAGCCGAGGTACGTGACCGCCTCGTGGCCGCCACCCGGCGACCGGACGCCGACGACCGCGCCCGGGCCTGGCGGCTGCTGATCCGCAACGCCGCCCGCTCCGGTGACCGGGCCGCCGTCACCGCCGTCCTGGAGCACATGGGGCGGCTGCGGAACGAACAGGATCCCGTGCGAACCGCCGCCCTGCGGGCGACCCGCGCCGTGCCGCCCGCGCTGCTCACCGAGGACGCGGCCGAACACCTGGACCGCGTCGCCACCGACGCCGTCGAGGCCCGCGACTGCTCGTACGAGACCCGGCAGGTGCTCAGCGGACTCGCCCTCGACGTGCTGCGCGAGCACGCGGTGGAGGGGACGCGCCCGTTGGCGGACTGGGCGCTGAGCACCCTCGCGCGGATATCCGGCACGACGGGGGGCGCCGACCTCGGCCGCCTCGACCGCACCCTGCGGCGCGGCCAGGAGCACCAGGTGTACGAGGCCCTGCGGCCGTGGATCGAGGCGGGCGCCGAGAAGGGCGAATACGGCCTCGTCATCGCGCTCGCCCGCGCGGTGGGCTCCCGGGCCGCCGGCATGACCGCACTGCAGGACATGCTCTGGCACGCGGTCCGGTACGGCGACGACACGACGGTACGCGCCGCGGTCGCCCGGTGGCTGGAGCCGCCCGCCACACGCGGCGAGCGGGTGGCCCGCGTCCTCGCCCACGAGCCGTCGGCGGCCGCGCTGCCCCCGGTCCGCACCGCGCTCGTCGCGCGCCGCACCGATCTCCTGGACGTGCTCCTCGCCGACCCGCCGCCCTACGGCCGCTTCCTGGCCGAGGGCGCCCCCCGGTTCCTGCCCCCGGACCCGTACGACGTGCGCCGGTGGGTACCGCGCCAGCACAAAGCCCTGCTGCGTCTGCTGGCCGCGCAGGCCGCGGACAGCGGGCTGACGCTGTACCAGCGCGCGAGCTCGCTCACGCAGGCGGCGGCCGTGCCCGACGGGGGCGCCGACCTGGTACGCCGCTGGACCGGCGAGGCGGAGGTCGTGCTCGCCGAGGCCGCGCTCGCCGCCCTGGCCCGCACCGACCGGGCCGCCGACGCGCTGCCCGGACTGCTGGCGCACGCGGGCGGCGACCGGGCCCGCGTCGCCGTGTACGCGGTCACCCGGGCGTCCCGGCACGTGCCCCCGTCGAGGGTCGCCGTCCACCTGAGGGACGTACTGCGGGCACCGGACGCCAAGGTGACCAGCCGGAAGGAGGCGGTCCGGCTCGCCGCGGTCCGGCTTCCCGTACCGGACGCCGCGGCTCTGCTCAGCGAGGTCCACACCCGTCCGGGCACCCACCCGGACGTACGCGCCGCCTGTGTGTCCTTCGCGGGCGGACTGCTCCCGCGCGACGAGATCTGGGAGCTGCTGCGGGACGCCGCGAGCGGTGCGCCGGCTTCGCGGACCGCCCTGCTGAGGGCCTCGCCGCTGGACCTGCCCGACGACCACCGCGCGCGATACGCCCGCCTGGTGCGCGAGGTCGCCGCCGCCGAGGATCCCGCGACCACGGCCGCCGCCTTCCAGGCGCTGGCCCGCTGGACCCCCTGGTCCGCCGAGGCTCCCGTGGTGCTGGCCGAGGCCGTCACGGACCTCACGAACCGCGGGACCTGGCACTGGGCGGCGAGCGCCCTGGTCGAGGCCGCGACGAGCGCGCCGCACGGACTGGCCGGGCTGCTGGACGCGCTGCGCGCGCTCGCCGGCGCGGTCTCCGAGGGCGACAACGACGCCGGGGAACGGCGGGACCGGCCGGCGCGGCGGCGGGTCGAGTTCCTCGTCGCCCGACTCGGGGCCACGGTCTTCCGCTCCGAGACGGCGGCCCGCCCGGCCGGCCTCGCCGCCGCCGGACTGCTGGCGCAGTACGAGGCCTACGCGGCGCAGGCCGCCGGGCTCGCGGCGGCGCACCTGGACCTGACCGCCGTACCGCCGCGCCTGGACCGGCTGACGGCCATGGCCGGAGCCGGGCGCCCGGCACTCGCCGCACGCGTCGCCGGGGAACTGCGCGGACGCCTGGAGCGCCGGGAGCAGCCGGGCGACGCCGAGGTACTGCGTGCCGAGGCCCTGGCGCTGGCCGAGCACGGCGGCCACGCCGAGGGACTGGTGGCCGTCGCCGTCACCGGCGCGCTCGGCACCCGCGAGGAGTGGTCCGCGCCCTGGCGGGAGCTGCTGCGGACGCTGCGCCGCCACCCGGTCGCCGACGTGCGCGACGCGGCCCTCGAGGAGACGACGGCCTACGAGTGACAGGCCTACGGGTGACAGGCCTACGGGTGACAGGCCTACGGGTGACAGGCCCCCGAGTGACGGAGGCCGCGCACGGGCCGAGGGGTGGCGGAGGCGGGTGCGGTCAGCCCGCGGCCCGGGCCGCCATCCGCGCCTTGCGCGCCGCCAGCTTCTCGTCGAACTTGGCGGCCTCGCTGTCCAGCCCGCCCATGTACAGCCCGAGCTCCTCCTGGGCCGCCTGTCCCTCGGGGCCGAGACCGTCGATCTCCAGGACCCTCAGGAAGCGCAGCACGGGCTGGATCACGTCGTCGTGGTGGATGCGCAGGTTGTAGACCTCGCCGATCGCCATCTGCGCGGCGGCCCGCTCGAAGCCGGGCATGCCGTGACCGGGCATCCGGAAGTTCACGACCACGTCCCGCACCGCCTGCATGGTGAGGTCGGGCGCGAGTTCGAAGGCCGCCTTGAGCAGGTTGCGGTAGAAGACCATGTGCAGGTTCTCGTCGGTCGCGATGCGGGCCAGCATGCGGTCGCAGACCGGGTCGCCGGACTGGTGGCCCGTGTTGCGGTGCGAGATGCGGGTGGCCAGCTCCTGGAAGGCGACGTAGGCCACCGAGTGCAGCATCGAGTGCCGGTTGTCCGACTCGAAGCCCTCGCTCATGTGGGCCATCCGGAACTGCTCCAGCTTGTCCGGGTCCACCGCGCGCGAGGCGAGCAGGTAGTCGCGCATCACGATTCCGTGCCGCCCCTCCTCCGCGGTCCACCGGTGCACCCAGGTGCCCCAGGCGCCGTCGCGGCCGAAGAGGCTGGCGATCTCGTGGTGGTAGCTGGGGAGGTTGTCCTCCGTCAGCAGGTTGACCACCAGGGCGATCCGCCCGATCTCGGTGACCTTGGACTGGTCCTTCTGCCAGGCCTCGCCGTCCTCGAAGATCCCCGGGAAGTTCCGGCCGTCGGACCACGGCACGTACTCGTGCGGCATCCAGTCCTTGGCGACCTTCAGATGCCGGTTGAGCTCGGTCTCGACCACTTCCTCCAGCGCGTACAGCAGCCGGGCGTCGGTCCATTCGGTGGAACTGCCGAGGTGCGGGGAGACGATCGTCACGTAGAACTCCAGGGGACGTGCGACAAAGCGGAATGCGGCCGGCGAGCGGTGCCGGGAACCTACGGCATCGTAGGCTACGAGACCGTAGGTTACGAGACCGTAGGTTAAAAGCACTGTAAAGCCCCCTGATCAGCCGCCGTCCATCAGGGTGGGCGGCGGCCCGGAGAGCCGCAGGCCCGGAGCCGAACGGGTGACACTTCGGCCCGGCTCAGCCGTACAGTTCCCGCAACCGGACCGAGAGGCACGTCACACAGCCCTCGAGTTTCTCGAACTCGCCGATGTCGACGAGCACCGGCTCGTGGCCGAGGTCGGCGAGCAGTTCCGCCGTCTTCGGCGCGCTCGCCGCCATCAGCAGTCTGCCGCCGCCCAGCAGCACCACGTGCGCCCCCGACTCCTCCGGCACCGGAAGGAAACGGGGGAACAGCGACGGCATGTCCGTCATCGGGATGTGCCCGATCACCGTCCCGTCCGGCAGCGCGGTGACCGCCGACTTGAGGTGCAGCACCTTGCTCACGGGCACGGCGACGACCCGGGCGCCCAGCGGCTCGAAGGCGGCCCGCAACTGTTGGACGCCCGCCGCGTTGGTGCGCCTGCCGCGCCCGACGTAGATCGTGTCGCCGACCTTCAGCACGTCGCCGCCGTCCAGGGTGCCCGGTTCCCACACCCAGTTGACCGAGCAGCCCAGGCGGGCCACGGCCTCCTCGACACCGTCGGTCTCCGCGCGCCGTGACTCGGCGCCCGGCCGGGTGATCAGCGCGACGTTCCGGTACATGACGACCGTGTCCTCGACGAAGACGGAGTCGGGACAGTCGTCGGCCGGGTCCACCTCCAGTGTTTCCCAGCCGTGTGCCCGCAGGGCCTCGGCGTACGCCTCCCACTGCTCGGCCGCGAGGCCGTGGTCGACCTTCCGCCGCTCGACGTGGGTCACCAGTCCTTCCGCGAGCCGCGGGCCGGGACGGCGGACGAGGGCCTTCTTGCTGGGCACGAGGATGTTCTCCGGGGGCTCCGTGTCGGCGCTGGCTGTTCGGCGCGCGTGTCACGACGCCGGTTTGGCCATCATGCAGTCCGGGGCCGTACGGACGAAACCCCCGTCAGTGTCCCGTGGCCCTCCTGAGATGCTCGGCCGTGCTGGAGCCGCGCGCCGTGAGCAGCCCGTGCGGGGTGCCCTCGAAGATCACCCGGCCGCCGTCCCGGCCCCCGTCCGGGCCCAGGTCGATCACCCAGTCGGCGTGCGCCACCACGTCCAGGTTGTGCTCGACGACCACGACCGTGTTGCCGGTGCCGACCAGCCGGTCCAGCAGCGCGAGCAGTCCCTCGACGTCGGACATGTGCAGGCCGGTGGTCGGCTCGTCCAGGACGTACACGGCGCCGGTGCGGTGCAGCCGGGTGGCCAGTTTGATCCGCTGGCGCTCGCCCCCGGAGAGCGTGGACAGCGGCTGCCCCAGCGTGAGGTAGGTGAGCCCGACGTCGCGCAGGGCGCGCAGCCGCCGCCGTATGCCCGTGTCGGCGAAGAAGTCCAGCGCCTGTCCGGCGGTCATCGCCAGCACGTCGGCGATGGAGCTGCCGTCGACCGTCAGCCGCAGCACCTCGTCGCGAAAGCGCCGGCCGTCGCAGTCGCCGCAGGCCGTCGTCACCGGGTCCATGAACGCGAGGTCGGTGTGGATGACCCCGCGCCCCTCGCAGGTACCGCAGGCCCCCGCCGAGTTGAAGCTGAAGAACCCCGGTTCGGCGCCCGTCTCCCGCGCGAAGATCTTCCGTACGGTGTCCATGATCCCGACGTACGTCGCCGGGGTCGACCGCGCCGAGACGCCGATCGAGGACTGGTCGACGACCACCGCGTCCGGGTGGGCCTCGACCAGCTCCGCGACCAGCGTGCTCTTGCCCGATCCGGCGACCCCGGTGACCGCGGTCAGCACTCCGGTCGGGAAGGCCACCGTGACGTCCCGCAGGTTGTGCCGGCTCGCGGCCTTCACCCACAGCTCCCCGGTCGCCGCCCGCGGGTCCTCCTTCACCGCGGTACGGCGTCCGAGGAACCGTCCGGTGAGCGTGTCCGCCGCGGCCAGCTCGCCCGGCGTTCCCTCGAACACCACCCGGCCACCGCCCGCGCCGGCGAGCGGGCCCATGTCGACGACGTGGTCCGCGAGCGCGATGACGTCCGGGTCGTGCTCGACGACCAGCACCGTGTTGCCCTTGTCGCGCAGCCGCAGCAGCAGGTCGCCGAGGCGTCCGACGTCGCGCGGGTGCAGCCCGACGCTGGGCTCGTCGAAGACGTACGTCATCCCGGTCAGGCTGGAGCCGAGGTGCCGTACGGTCTTCAGCCGCTGTCCCTCGCCGCCGGACAGGGTCGAGGTCTCCCGGTCGAGGCTGAGATAGCCGAGGCCGATCGCCTCGATACGCTCCAGGGCGGTGACCGCGGCACCGGCGATCGGGCGGGCCACCGGGTCGTCGATCCGCTTCAGCACGGTGATCAGGTCGGTGACCTGCATGCGCGAGCAGTCGGCGATGGAGTGTCCGTCGATCCGGGTCGCGAGGGCCGCGGCGTTCAGCCGGGCGCCGCCGCACGCGGGGCAGCGGCCCTCGACGAGGAAGCCCCGGACCAGGTCCCGGGTCCGCTCGCTCATCGCCGACACGTCCCGCTTGAGGTACAGCCGCTCGAAGCGGTCGGCGAGACCCTCGTACTCGGTGGTCCAGGTGCCGCCCGTGCCGTTGACGGTGACCTTGCTGCCGGGCCGTCCGCGCATCAGGAACGCCCGCTCGGCGGCCGTGAAGTCGCCGACCGGCTTGTCCGGATCCAGCTCGTCGCTGTTGGTGTAGGCCTGCCCCTGCCAGGTCCCCGCCGCGAACGGCGGGAAGCGGACCGCCCCGCCGGCCAGCGACCTGGCCGGATCGAGGATGCGGTCCCAGTCGGGCTGCACCTTGCGGCCGAGACCGTCGCAGCCGGGGCACATGCCCGACGGGTCGTTGAACGAGTACGCCGTCGCCGCCCCGGCGCCGGGCGTGCCGTGCCGGGAGAACAGCACCCGCAGGACCGAGTGGACGTCGGTCATGGTGCCGACCGTGGACCGCGAGTGGCCGCCGACCGGACGCTGGTCGACGACGATCGCGGGGGAGAGGTCCTCCAGGGCGTCCGCGTGCGGCCGCTCGTACTTGGGCAGCCGGTTGCGCACGAACCAGGTGAACGTCTCGTTCAGCTGGCGCTGCGACTCGACCGCGATCGTGTCGAACACGACCGACGACTTCCCCGACCCCGAAACGCCCGTGAACACGGTCAACCGGCCCTTCGGGATGCGGAGGGTGACGTCCTGGAGGTTGTTCTCCCTGGCTCCGGTGATGCTGATGAACTCGCTCATGCGAGCGACGCTAGGCGGAATACCCGACAGCTTCCGGCGTGATTTCCCTCAGTCCTCCTTCCTCCAGCAGCAGCCAGCGGGTGACGCCGAGCGACTCCAGGAACGGCAGGTCGTGACTGGCCACGATCAGCGCCCCCTCGTACGACTCCAGCGCGGTGGTGAGCTGCCGGGCGCTCGCCATGTCCAGGTTGTTCGTCGGCTCGTCCAGCATCAGCAGCTGCGGCGCGGGTTCGGCCAGCATCAGTGCGGCCAGCGCCGCCCGGAAGCGTTCACCGCCGGACAGCGTCGCCGCCTGCTGATCGGCACGGGCGCCCCGGAACAGGAAGCGGGCCAGGCGGGACCGGATCCGGTTGTTGGTGGCGCCCGGTGCGAACCGGGCCACGTTCTCGGCGACGCTCAGCTCGCCGTCGAGGACGTCCAGGCGCTGCGGCAGGAACCGCAGCGGGACATGCGCCGTCGCCTCGCCCGCCACCGGCTCCAGCTCTCCGGCGATCGTGCGCAGCAGCGTGGTCTTGCCCGCGCCGTTGCGCCCGATCAGCGCGATCCGCTCGGGGCCGTGCAGATCGAGACCGCGCTCCACGCGCGCGCCGTGGACCAGTTCCAGGTCCCGCAGTGTCAGCACCGAGCGCCCCGGCGGTACGGCCGTGTACGGCAGGTCGACACGGATCTCGTCGTCGTCCCGTACCGCCTCCGCGGCGTCGTCGAGCCGTTCCCTGGCCTCGGCGAGCTTCTCCTCGTGCATGATGCGGTGCTTGCCCGCGGACTCCTGTGCCGCGCGCTTGCGTGCCTGCATGACGATCTTCGGCTCGCGCTTCTGCTCGAACATCTTCTGGCCGTACCGCTTGCGGCGGGCCAGCTTGACCTGGGCGTCGGCCAGTTCGCGCTTCTGCTTGCGCAGATCGGACTCGGCGACGCGCACCATCCGCTCGGCCGCCTCCTGCTCGACGGCCAGGGCCTCCTGATACGCCGAGAAGTTCCCGCCGTACCAGGTGATCTCGCCCGAGCGCAGGTCGGCGATCTGGTCGACGAGATCGAGCAGTTCGCGGTCGTGACTGACCACGACCAGCACCCCCGGCCAGGAGGTGGCGGCCGCGTACAGCCGCCTCCGGGCATACAGGTCGAGGTTGTTGGTGGGTTCGTCGAGGAGCAGGACGTCGGGGCGGCGCAGCAGCAGTGCGGCCAGCCGCAACAGCACCGACTCGCCGCCCGAGACCTCGCCGACGGTGCGGTCGAGCCCGACGTGGCCGAGACCGAGTTCGCCGAGGGTGGCGAGGGCGCGTTCCTCGACGTCCCAGTCGTCGCCGACGGTCTCGAAGTGCGCCTCGGCCACGTCGCCCGCCTCGATGGCGTGCAGCGCGGCCCGCCGCGCGGCGATCCCGAGCGCCTCGTCGACCCGCAGCGCGGTGTCGAGCGTGACGTTCTGCGGCAGGTATCCGACCTCGCCGGCCACGCGGACCGTGCCGTCGGCCGGGTCCAGCCGCCCGGCGATCAGTTTCAACAGGGTGGACTTTCCCGACCCGTTGGCACCCACGAGCCCGGTTCTGCCGGGCCCGAAGGCGGTGTCGAGTCCCTCGAAGACGGACGTGCCGTCGGGCCAGGCGAAGGAGAGGGACGTACAGGTGATGGAAACAGACATACGGGGTCTCCGCGGTTGCTTGAAGCGGTCAGGGGCAAACGCGTATCGAGACACCGGAAGCGGCGACCGCCGTCGGGCGAGGGAAGGAGGAGCCCCGGGGAGTACTCGGGCATGAAAAAAGCCCTGCTCCGCAAGGACGGCTCGAACGCCGAGGTCGCACGCGGCGTACACACCTCACAGGTGTGACGCGGTGTCCCAGGACCTCAGACGAGCAACGTCCTTCTCCAATCGGCGGCAACAGAAGCGCTATACACCGTACGAGAGGCCGGGTGGGCTGTCAATGCCTCACCGCCCATCCGGCCCCACGGCCCCAAGGAGGCCCCGTGCCCGACGGCTCGCTCTCGATGCCGGCCCGGCTCTGCCTGCTGGCCTGGGACCCCGCGCGGCCCGGGGCCACCGACACCGCCCGGCACCACCACCTGGTGCGGGCCGGCGCGCTCACCGAACTGGCCCAGCGCGGCCTGCTCGCCGACGACGAGGGCATCGCCACCCCCGTCGACCTGGACGCGCGCACCGGGGACGCCGTCCTCGACGGGCTGCTGGACCTCGTCCGCGAGTCGATGCCGCACCGGTGGCGGACCTGGGTGAGGCTGCACGCGCGGGTCACCTTCGACGCAGTCCGGGAGCAACTGGTGGCCGAGGGGTATCTGCGGGCCGAGAAGAAGCGCGTCCTCGGCGTGTTCCCGTCCGTGGAGTACGTCCTGGCGAGGGCCGCCGCGGCACGGGCGCTCCGGGAGGAGACGCGGTACGTCCTGGAGGGCCCGGTACCGGCCGGTGAGGTCGCCGAGCGGGACGCGGCCGTGGCCGCGCTGGCGGCAGCCGCGGGACTGCGCGCCCTCGGGCCCCGTGCCTCCGGGTCCGCCGGGACCGGCGCGCGCCGGGAGGGCCGGATCACGGAACTGACCGAGCGCGGCGGGGCGGCGGCACCCGGGCTGCGGAAGATCGTCGGAGAGGTGTGGGGAGCGCTGAGCGCGGAGACGGCGCGGGCCGTGGCGTCGGCGGACCGCTGAGCCGGCCCGGCGACCGCGGGGAGCGCGGACGGTGGCTCGTGCGGGGGCGCCGGGGCGCCGTCAGCAGGTCCCGCGCATCAGCTCCGCCAGGTCGTGGTCCAGGTCCAGTTGGAGATGCTCCAGGCCGACGGGCACCAGCTCGCCGGTGGCCTGCAGGAACCGGCGCAGCTCGCCCGAGCGGACGTGGATCACGGCGGTGCCCTCGGGCGCGTGGAACTCCAGGACGGTGCGGTCGTACCCGTACGGGCGCACCCGTACGTCGCCGTGCCCCTCCGGCTCCCGCATCCCGGCGATGAGCAGCTCGCGGGAGAAGGTCCAGCAGACCTCGACCCCCTCGAGGGTGGCCGGGGCCGGGAAGGTCATGCGGACGGCGAACGGGTCGCCGCGGTCGTAGTGCAGCGTGGCGGGAATGCTCGGCATACGCGGCGCGGCGGCGACGAGACGCGCCTCGACGGGCTGCTCGATGACGGTGGACAACGCCTTGCTCCCTCGTGACGGCTGGACGGGCTTTCGGGGTGGTGCGGGCCGGGCACTGGAAGAGACGACGGAATCAGGCGATCCGTGCACACGACGAGCGAGTGACCTCTGTCACCGCATTCATGCGCGGGAGTGACCCGACCTCTCCTCATGCGCCCCGCAAGGCACTTGTGACTCTCGTGCCCGCACGACCGCGCCGCACACGGCCCTCTGGACGGCGCCGGGGCGGTGGGCTGGCTTCGCCCGCCATGAGGCGCTTGGGCAGCACGCGGCACACGGCGGCACGAACCGCCCGGACCGGCGGCCGGCGTACGGGACGCGCGGTGACCGCCGCAGCGGTGTGCGCGGCGGCGCTGGCCGCGCTGACGGCGGCCGCCCCCGCGCAGGCGCACCAGCGGCCGCACTGGGAGCTGAAGGACACCGGGGGCGCCGGGGCGTCCGACGTCCGGTTCCGGGGGCTCGCGGCCGTCAGCCGGCACACCGCCTGGGTGGCCGGCACCCGGGGCACCGTCCTGCGCACCACCGACGGCGGCGGCACCTGGCGCGACGTCTCGCCACCGGGCACCGGCGAGCTGCAGTTCCGGGACGTCGAGGCGTTCGACGCCCGCCGGGCCGTGGTGCTGGCCATCGGCGAGGGCGAGGCGTCCCGCGTCTACCGCACGGACGACGGCGGAGCGACCTGGACCGAGTCCTTCCGCAACACCGACCCACGGGCCTTCTACGACTGTCTCACCTTCTTCGACCACCGCCACGGCCTCGCCATGAGCGATCCGGTGGACGGGAAGTTCCGCATCCTGTCGACCGGCGACGGCGGACGCTCCTGGACGGTGCTGCCGAATGAGGGCATGCCGGCCGCGCAGGACGGCGAGGCGGGGTTCGCGGCGAGTGGCCAGTGCCTGGTCGCGTCCGGGCCGAAGGACGTGTGGCTGGCCACCGGCGGGGCGGCACGCGCGCGGGTGCTGCACTCCGCCGACCGCGGGCTCACCTGGACGGCCTCCGACGCCCCGGTCCCGGGCGGCGACCCGGCCCGGGGCGTGTTCGCCCTCGCCTTCCGCGACCGCGCCCACGGCCTCGCGGTCGGTGGCGACTTCCGCCCCGGCCAGGCCTCCCCGCGGCCGGCCGCGCGGACCACCGACGGCGGCCGGTCCTGGCGGCCCGCCGCCGGCCCCCCACCGGCCTACCGCTCCGGCGTCGCATGGCTCCCGCACAGCCGCAGCGCCGCCCTCGCCGTCGGACCCACCGGCACGGACCTCACCACGGACGGCGGCCGGACCTGGCGCACCGTCGACGCGGGCTCGTACGACACCGTGGACTGCACCCCGGACGCGGCCTGTTGGGCAGCCGGCGAGCAGGGAAGGGTCGCCCGGCTGGAGCGCTGACGCCGAGCGGGTCCGGGTGCTTGTCCGTAACGTGGGTATCCGTTCGCTGTACGTGAGAGGAAGTGAGCGGAGATGCCACGCGGTTCGAGCTCCAAACGGGAGCGGCAGTACGAGCACATCAAGGACAGCGCCGAGGACCGTGGCGAGAGCACCGGCCGGGCCAAGGAGATCGCCGCCCGGACGGTGAACAAGGAGCGCGCCCAGTCCGGCGAGTCGAAGACCGCCAGTCGTACGTCCACGCGGGACAAGTCGCCGAGCAAGCGGGGCGGCCAGCGGTCCGGGAACCGGCAGGGACCCCAGGGGCCCACCTATGACCAGCTGTACCAGGAGGCCAAGCGCCGCGACATCAGCGGCCGTTCGAACATGAACAAGGGCGATCTGAAGCGCGCGCTCGGCAAGTGAGCCGTACGGCTACCGGCCGGCGGGCTCCCGGTACCGCTCCAGCGCGGGTGCCGTCTTCGTGGCGACGAACTCGGTGACGCGGTACGCGCACACACCGGCCCTGACGAACGGGTCGCCCGCGGTGATCTCCTCGATCCGGGCGCGGTCCCCCGCGACGGCGATGATCACCCCGCCGTCGCGGGGCTCCTTGCGCCCGGACGCCAGGAAGACGCCCTGCTCGTACAGCTCGTCGAGCCACGCCACGTGCTCGTCCAGCACCGCGTCGACGGCCTCCGGCGGGGCGGTGTGGGACAGCTCCAGTACGAACATGATCGCGAGCGTACCCCGGGGCCCGTAGGCTTGCCGCCATCATGACGACCGTGACCGTGCGGATCCCCGCCGACTGGCCCGCGACCGAGGAGCAGGCCCGCGCCGTCCAGGACGAGCTGCGGCCGCGCGTGGTGCTCGACGAGCCGGGCCCGCCGCCCGGTACGGGCCGGGTGACCGGCGTGGACGTCGCCTACGACGACGAACGGGACGTCGTCGCGGCGGCGGCCGTCGTACTGGACGCCGGGAGCCTCGCCGTCGTCGCCGAGGCCACGGCCGTCGGACGGATCCCCTTTCCCTACGTGCCCGGCCTGCTCGCCTTCCGCGAGATCCCGGCCGTCCTGGCCGCCCTGGAGGCGCTGCCCCGCGTGCCCGGCCTGGTCGTCTGCGACGGCTACGGCCTGGCCCACCCGCGCCGCTTCGGCCTCGCCAGCCACCTCGGTGTGCTCACCGGCCTGCCCACCATCGGCGTGGCCAAGAACCCGTTCACCTTCACCCACGACGACCCCGGCGCCCCACGGGGCAGTACGTCCCCGCTGCTCGCCGGCGCCGAGGAGGTCGGGCGTGCCCTGCGTACCCGCGACGGCGTCAAGCCGGTCTACGTCTCCGTCGGCCACCGGGTGAGCCTCGACAACGCCTGCGCGCATACGCTGGCGCTGGCCCCCGCCTACCGGCTGCCGGAGACCACCCGCAGGGCGGACGCACTGTGCCGTGCGGCCCTGCGGGCGGCCACCACCTACCCGGCCTGACCCTCGACGCTCCAGCGGCCCACCTCCTGGTACGCCGAGTCGTAGATGACCGAGCCGTCGCCGGGCCGCATCGCGTAGTGCTTCAGGTTGCCGCCCCAGTACCTCAGGATCCGCTGCAACTCGCCCGCGGGGTCCTCGGCGAGTGCGCCCTCGTCCATGGTGACTTCGAGAAGGAACTTCATGCCTTCAAGGATTTCATTGAAGTCCTTGTTGGCACTTTGCCGTGCGCGGGGGCCGGTGAGGGCCGCCGAGAGCGGGGAAAGTCTCAAATCCGAGTCGGAGGCGGTGTCTCGTGGCGCCCGCCGGTGCTCAGGGGCCGCCTGAGTATCCGTACGGATGTGCCCCCGCCGTCGGCCCGACAGGCTGGGCGCATGACGACGCACCGCGCACCCAAGCAGTCCGCCCGCCACCCCGGCCGGCCCGTCGAGCGGGCGGTGGTCGCGGGGCTGGTGCTCGCCGTGGGGGCGGGAGTGGCCTGGATCGGCGGGATGATCTACACGATCGCGGGCTGGGCGGGCTGAGGGCCTGTCTGCCGGTTCCCGTCGTCGCCCGGAGGGCGGCCGCGCGCCGTCGGGTGCCGTCGGGTGCCTGCTCTCGGCGTGCGGGCGTGGAGCCTCGTACCGGATGTACTCGGTGCTGCGCCCGGTGCGGCGAGAAGGCGTGCACGGCGTCGCGAGGCAGGCGGGAATCGACCGACAGGTCCTGGGGCCCGGACCGACAGGTCCTGGGGCCCGCCGCTCGGATCACGGGGCGTCACCCCGGGGCAGCCTCGGACAGGTCCTCGGGCGGTGGTCAGCGGGTCGCGGCCACCCGGAAGCCGATGCCCGCCGCCCGCAGCCGGCCCGTCAGCGCGTCGCCCATCGCCACGGCCGTCGTGACCTGCCCGGACACCGGCGGGAGGTCGTCCAGGGCGAGGGACAGCGCCGCCTCGGCGAACATCTTCGCCGTCTCGTCGTAACCGGGGTCGCCGCCCGAGACCTCGGTGAACACCTTCCGGCCGCCGCCCTCGCCCACGAAACGGACCGAGAACCAGCTCCTCGCCCGCTTCTCGGCGCTCGGTCCGTCACCGGGCTTGAGCCGGGCGGACAGCCAGCGCCGCGCGGGCGGCACCTGGGCCGCCGCCACCAGCGCGCCCACGGCCGCCACCCCGCCCACCGCGACCGGCAGACGCCGGACGGCCGCGTAGTGGCGGTAGCGGAAGTCGGGGCCGTAGCGGTCCAGGGCCTTCGCGGAGCGCCGCACGACCTGCGCGTCGATCGTCGGCAGCGGCAGCGCCCAGGCCCCCACCTCCCCGGCGAACCGCGGCGCGCCGGCCGGCGTCACCGCCCGGCGGTCCACCAGCCGGGGTTCGTGCCGCCGGCGTTCCCGCGCGGCGTCCCGCATCTGCCGGCCGCGCGCGAACTGGCCCAGCGCGGAGGCGAACGTGCCGCCGGAGAAGGTGGCGTCGGCGGTCACGAAACCGTCCACGGTCAGCGGTACGCCCTCCGGCAGCTGCCGGACGGTGAAGTACACGCCGAGGTCGTGCGGGACGGAGTCGAATCCACAGGCGTGCACCAGCCGCGCTCCGGTCTCCCGCGCGCGTGCGTCATGCCGGACGTACGTCAGGTCCACGAACTCGGGCTCGCCGGTGAGGTCGAGATAGTCCGCGCCGGTCTCCGCGCAGGCGGCGACCAGCGCTTCGCCGTACCGGACGTACGGTCCCACCGTCGTGGCCACCACGCGCGCCTGCTCGGCGAGGTGGCGCAGCGAGGCCGGATCGGAGACGTCCGCGCGCAGTACGCCGACGTCCGCCGCGCCGGGCAGCCGCTCGCGCAGCCGTCGCAGCTTCTCCTCGCCGCGGCCGGCGATCGCCCAGCGCAGCCCGTCGGGCGCGTGCGCGGCGAGGTACTCCGCGGTGAGTTCGCCGACGAACCCCGTCGCTCCGAAGAGCACGATGTCGTACGGCCGGTCGGTCCTGTTCAGCCTGCTCATGACACCCCTTCGTCACCCGGCGGCAACCCCTGGGCCCGCAGCACGCGCCGTTGCCGGTGGCCGAGGCTAGCGTGAGGACTGCGAGTCCGGTGGGGAGCCTGCCCCATAATTGGCTAAGCGCTTGCTCGCCCGGGTCTTGTGCCCAGTGGAACACGTTTCTAGCATCACTGGTGTTACATCAGTTGTGTCACGGAGCTGGGGGCTCGATGTCCGAAGCGAAGACGGCGGGGCGGACGCCGCCCGAGGGCCCGCTCACCGGTGTGCGGGTGGTCGAGCTGGCCGGCATCGGCCCGGCGCCCTTCGCCGCCATGCTCCTGGCCGACCTGGGCGCCGACGTCGTCCGCGTCGACCGCCCCGACGGACCCGGCCTCGCGATCGATCCCGCCCACGACGTCACCAACCGCAACAAGCGTTCCGTGGTCGTCGACCTGAAGTCACCCGACGGCCCGGACCGGGTACTCGACCTCGCCGAACGCGCCGACGCGCTGATCGAGGGCTACCGCCCCGGCGTCGCCGAACGGCTCGGCGTCGGCCCCGGGCACTGCCACGCCCGCAACCCGCGCCTCGTATACGGCCGTATGACCGGCTGGGGCCAGGACGGCCCGCTCGCCCAGCGCGCCGGTCACGACATCGGGTACATCGCGCTCACCGGCACCCTCGGCATGATCGGCGCCCCCGACGAGCCGCCGGCCGTCCCCGCCAACCTCGTCGGCGACTACGCGGGCGGCTCCCTCTACCTGGTCGTCGGGATCCTCGCCGCCCTGCACCACGCGCGTGCGACCGGCACCGGGCAGGTCGTCGACGCCGCCATCGTGGACGGCACGGCCCACCTCTCCTCGATGATCCACGGCATGCTCGCGGCCGGCGGCTGGCAGGACCGGCGCGGCGCCAACCTCCTCGACGGCGGCTGCCCCTTCTACGGCACCTACGAGACCGCCGACGGCCGCCACATGGCGGTCGGCGCCCTGGAACAGCGGTTCTACGCCGAGTTCATGGAACTGCTCGGCATCCTCGACCAGGCACCGGCCCGCGACGACCCGGCCCGCTGGACCGAACTGCGCGAGGCCATCGCCGCCAGGTTCGCGACCCGCACCCGGGACGAGTGGACCGCCGTCTTCGCGGACTCCGACGCCTGCGTCGCCCCCGTCCTGACGCTCCGCGAGGCCCCGCACCACCCGCACCTCGCCGCCCGGGGCACCTTCACCGACCACGGCGGCATCACCCAGCCCGCTCCCGCACCCCGCTTCTCCGCCACACCCACCGCCGTCCGCACCGGACCCGCCCTGCCGGGCGCCGGCACCCAGTCCGTGGCCCACGACTGGGGCCTGCCCCGTAATCCTCGAACGAGCAGCTGAACAGCCGCGCGAACACCCTCAGCGAAAGGCCTGCCAGTGACCACCGAAGCGTACGTGTACGACGCGATCCGCACCCCGCGCGGACGCGGCAAGGCGAACGGCGCCCTGCACGGCACGAAGCCCGTCGACCTGGTCGTCGGCCTCATCCACGAGGTCCGCGCCCGCTTCCCGGACCTGGACCCGGCCGCCGTCGACGACATCGTGCTCGGCGTCGTCGGGCCGGTCGGCGACCAGGGCTCCGACATCGCCCGCATCGCCGCCGTCGCGGCCGGACTGCCGGACACCGTGGCGGGCGTCCAGGAGAACCGCTTCTGCGCCTCGGGCCTGGAGGCCGTCAACCTGGCCGCCGCCAAGGTGCGCTCCGGCTGGGAGGACCTGGTCCTCGCGGGCGGCGTCGAGTCGATGTCCCGGGTGCCGATGGCCTCGGACGGCGGCGCCTGGTTCAACGACCCGATGACCAACCTCGCCACCAACTTCGTCCCGCAGGGCATCGGCGCCGACCTGATCGCCACCATCGAGGGCTTCACGCGCCGCGACGTCGACGAGTACGCGGCCCTCTCCCAGGAGCGCGCGGCCACCGCCTGGAAGGAGAACCGCTTCGAGCGGTCCGTCGTGCCGGTCAGGGACCGAGCCGGTCTCACCGTCCTCGACCACGACGAGCACCTGCGCCCCGGCACCACCGCCGACTCCCTCGCGGGCCTCAAGCCGTCCTTCGCCGACATCGGCGAACTCGGCGGCTTCGACGCCGTGGCGCTGCAGAAGTACCACTGGGTCGAGAAGATCGACCACGTGCACCACGCGGGCAACTCCTCCGGCATCGTGGACGGCGCCTCCCTGGTCGCCATCGGCTCCAAGGAGGTGGGCGAGCGCTACGGGCTCACCCCGCGCGCGCGGATCGTCTCCGCCGCCGTCTCCGGGTCCGAGCCCACCATCATGCTCACCGGTCCCGCCCCCGCCACCCGCAAGGCGCTCGCCAAGGCCGGGCTGACCATCGACGACATCGACCTGGTCGAGATCAACGAGGCGTTCGCCGCGGTCGTCCTGCGCTTCGTCAAGGACATGGGCCTGTCCCTGGACAAGGTCAACGTCAACGGCGGCGCCATCGCGCTCGGCCACCCCCTCGGCGCCACCGGCGCGATGATCCTCGGCACCCTCGTCGACGAACTCGAGCGCCAGGACAAGCGCTACGGCCTCGCCACCCTGTGCGTGGGCGGCGGCATGGGCATCGCCACCATCGTCGAGCGCGTCTGACCCCCTCCCGACGGATCACGACGGACCACCAGGAGCACACCCTCATGACCACCGAGTCCACCACCATCCGCTGGGAGCAGGACGACACCGGCGTCGTCACCCTCGTCCTCGACGACCCCGCCCAGTCCGCGAACACGATGAACCAGGCGTTCCGCGAGTCCCTCGCTGTGATCACCGACCGCCTGGAGGCCGAGAAGGACTCGATCCGCGGCGTCATCGTCACCTCCGCCAAGAAGACCTTCTTCGCCGGCGGCGACCTGCGCGACCTGATCCGCGTCACGCCCGAGACCGCCCAGGACCTCTTCGACGGCGGCATGGCGATCAAGCGGAACCTGCGCCGCATCGAGACCCTCGGCAAGCCCGTCGTCGCCGCCATGAACGGCGCGGCCCTCGGCGGCGGTTACGAGATCGCCCTCGCCTGCCACCACCGCGTCGCCCTCGACGCCCCCGGCTCCAAGATCGGCTGCCCCGAGGTCACCCTCGGCCTGCTCCCCGGAGGCGGCGGCGTCGTCCGCACCGTCCGGATGCTCGGCATCACCGACGCGCTGCTGAAGGTGCTCCTCCAGGGCACCCAGTACAACCCGCGCCGCGCCCGGGAGAACGGCCTGGTCGACGAGGTCGCCGACACCCGCGAGGACATGCTCGCCAAGGCCCGCGCCTTCATCGACGCCAACCCGGAGTCCGCCCAGCCCTGGGACCGGCCCGGCTACCGCATCCCCGGCGGCACACCCGCGCACCCGAAGTTCGCGGCCAACCTGCCCGCCTTCCCCGCCAACCTGCGCAAGCAGACGAACGGCGCCCCCTACCCGGCGCCCCGCAACATCATGGCCGCCGCCGTCGAGGGCTCCCAGGTCGACTTCGAGACCGCGCAGGTCATCGAGGCCCGCTACTTCGTCGAGCTGGCCGCCGGGCAGACCTCGAAGAACATGATCCAGGCGTTCTTCTTCGACCTCCAGGCCGTCAACTCCGGCGCCAACCGCCCGAGCGGCGTCGAGCCGCGCCAGGTCCGCAAGGTCGCCGTCCTCGGCGCCGGCATGATGGGCGCCGGCATCGCCTACTCGTGCGCCCGCGCGGGCATCGACGTCGTCCTGAAGGACGTCGCCCTGGAGTCGGCCGTCAAGGGCAAGGGCTACTCCGAGAAGCTGTGCGCCAAGGCCGTCGCCAAGGGCCGTACGACCCGGGAGAAGGCCGACGCGCTGCTGGCCCGCATCATGCCGACCGCCGAGGCCGCCGACCTCGCGGGCTGCGACGCGGTCATCGAGGCCGTCTTCGAGGACACCTCCCTCAAGCACAAGGTGTTCCAGGAGGTCCAGAACGTCGTCGCCCCCGACGCGCTGCTCTGCTCCAACACCTCCACCCTGCCCATCACCGCGCTGGCCGAGGGCGTCGAGCGCCAGGCCGACTTCATCGGGCTGCACTTCTTCTCGCCGGTCGACAAGATGCCCCTGGTGGAGATCATCAAGGGCGAGCGGACGGGCGACGAGGCGCTGGCCCGCGCCTTCGACCTGGTCCGGCAGATCAACAAGACGCCGATCGTCGTCAACGACTCGCGCGGCTTCTTCACCTCCCGGGTCATCGGCCACTTCATCAACGAGGGCGTGGCGATGGTCGGCGAGGGCATCGAGCCCGCGTCCGTCGAGCAGGCGGCGGCCCAGGCGGGCTACCCGGCCAAGGTGCTCTCCCTGATGGACGAGCTGACGCTCACGCTGCCCCGGAAGATCCGCAAGGAGACCAGGCGGGCCGTCGAGGAGGCCGGCGGCACCTGGACCGCGCACCCCGCCGAGGCCGTCATCGACCGCATGGTCGACGAGTTCCAGCGCCCCGGCCGCGGCGGCGGCGCCGGGTTCTACGAGTACGGGGAGGACGGCAGGCGGACGGGACTCTGGCCGGGGCTGCGGGAGCACTTCACCAAGCCCGGGTACGAGATCCCCTTCGAGGACATGCGGGAGCGGATGCTCTTCTCGGAGGCGCTCGACACGGTCAGGCTGCTGGAGGAGGGCGTGCTGACCTCCGTGGCCGACGCCAACATCGGCTCGATCCTCGGTATCGGCTTCCCCGGCTGGACCGGCGGCGTCCTCCAGTACATCAACGGCTACGAGGGCGGGCTGCCCGGCTTCGTGGCCCGCGCGCGTGAGCTCGCCGACCGCTACGGCGAGCGCTTCACACCGCCCGCGCTGCTGGTGGAGAAGGCGGACAAGGGGGAGGTCTTCACCGACGGCCGCTGACCGGACTCACCCGGCCTCGTCCCCGTCGAGCCACTCCCGCAGCTCCTCCCGCAGCGACCGCTGGAACGTGGTCAGCAGCGCCTGCACCACGATCGGGTGCATGTGGGCGGACAGCGACCGCACGTCCCGCGCCTCGCGTTCGGCGACCGCGTCGCGCAGCAGCCGCGACAGGTCGCGCGCGGCGGCGCGGGAGTGCTCGAGGAGGGCCGTGCGGGCGGCCAGGACCGTCTCCGGGGAGAAGGGCACGTCGAGCAGCTCGACGCCGAGCCGGAGCAGCCCGCCGTCGACCCGGTAGGCGTCCCCGTCCGGGGCGTCGTCGTCCCGCACGACGACGTCCATCGCCGTGAGCCGGTCCACCTCGTCGTCCGTCAGCGGCCGGCCCGCCCGCCGGTCCAGCTCCTCGCGCGTGACGCTCTCCACCGTCTCCGGCGCCCACGAAGCCACCACCGCGCGGTGCAGCGCGAGGTCGTGGGCGCTCAGGTCCGGCGGCAGCCGCCCGAGATACCGCTCGATCGCGGCCAGCGTCATGCCCTGGTGCTGCAACTCCTCGATCAGCGCCAGCCGGGCCAGGTGCTCCCCGCCGTAGTGCCCCACCCGGCGCGGCCCGATCGCCGGCGGCGGCAGCAGCCCCCTGGTGCCGTAGAAGCGGACCGTGCGCACCGTGACGCCGGCCCGCGCGGCCAGCTCGTCGATCGTGAGGGCCGGCTCCCCGGTGTCGGTCGTCGTCATGTGCAGCAGTATCGCTGTCTCACCAGCGCTGTGACACCTCTTGTGCCTCATGTGGAGACGACTGACGGATCTTGTGACAAGTCACGCTGTGTGACATGAGACACCGTATGGCAACGCAGCGTCGTGGGAAGGCGCTGCCTTGGTCTGTGCCGCGAAGGGTGGTGCGGGCCTTGTCGCTGTACGGACGACCTGGGCGTACCCCGCCCGGGCGCACCAGAGAGTGGTACCACCCGTGAGCAAGGACGCCGTCGCCACGGCACAGGCCGCCGCCCACCCCCAGGCGGCCGAACGACCCGCGGACGCGGGTGACGCCGGCTACAGCAAGGACCTCAAGGCCCGCCACGTCAACATGATCGCCATCGGCGGCGCGATCGGCACCGGCCTCTTCCTCGGCGCCGGCGGGCGACTGCGCGACGCGGGCCCGGCGCTCGCCATCGCCTACCTCGTCGCCGGCGTCTTCGCCTTCTTCGTCGTCAGGGCCCTCGGTGAGCTGGTGCTCTACCGGCCCTCCTCGGGGTCCTTCGTGTCGTACGCGCGCGAGTTCCTCGGCGAGAAGGGCGCCTACGTCGCCGGCTGGATGTACTTCCTGAACTGGTCCACGACCGGCATCGCCGACATCACGGCCATCGCGCTGTACACGCATTACTGGAGCATGTTCACGAGCATCCCGCAATGGGTGCTCGCCCTGATCGCCCTCGCGGTGGTCCTGGCCGTGAACCTCATCTCGGTGAAGATCTTCGGCGAGATGGAGTTCTGGTTCGCGATCGTCAAGGTCGCCACCCTCGTCGGCTTCATGCTGATCGGCATCTTCCTGCTGGCCACCCAGCACGACGTGGGCGGGCACACCCCGGGCGTGGGCATGATCACCGACCACGGCGGCATCCTCCCGCACGGCGCGATGCCCGTCATCCTCGTCATGCAGGGCGTCATCTTCTCCTACGCGGCCCTGGAACTGGTCGGCGTCGCCGCCGGCGAGACAGCCGAGCCGGAGAGGATCGTCCCCCGCGCGGTGAACTCCATCATGTGGCGGGTCGCCCTGTTCTACGTCGGCTCGGTCGTCCTGCTGGCCCTGCTGCTGCCGAGCTCGCTCTACTCGGGCGACGAGAGTCCCTTCGTCACGGTCCTGTCGGGGATCGGCGTCCCGGCGGCCGGTGACGTGATGAACCTCGTCGTCCTCACCGCGGCGATGTCCTCCCTGAACTCCGGCCTGTACTCCACCGGCCGCATCCTGCGCTCGATGGCGATGGCGGGCTCCGCGCCCAGGTTCACCGGCGTGATGAGCCGCAGTCAGGTCCCCTACGGCGGCATCCTGCTGACCTGCGCGGTCTGCGTCCTCGGCGTCGGACTGAACTACCTGGTGCCGGACAGGGCCTTCGAGATCGTCCTGAACGTCGCCTCCCTGGGCATCATCAGCACCTGGGTGATCATCATGATCTGCCACCTGGTCTTCGTGCGCCGGGCACGCGCGGGCCTGGTCGCCCGGCCGCACTTCCGGCTGCCCGGCAGCCCCGTCACGGAGATCGTCACGATCGCCTTCCTGCTGGCCGTGATCGTCCTGATGTGGAACGACCCCGAGGTCGGCCGCAAGACCGTGCTCCTCGTGCCCGTGATCGCGGTGATGCTGGTGGCCGGCTGGTTCGGCGTCCGCCGCCGGGTGGCGCAGAACGCCGCCGGGCAGGAGCTGGGCAGGCTCACCAAGTAGCGGAGCAGCAACCGGTTCACGGTCACTGTCAGTGGTGGCCCCTACGGTGGCGTCATGTCGGAGATCAGGTATGTCCGGGGTGACGCCACCGTCCCGTCGGTCAAGGGCGTCAAGGTGATCGCCCATGTCTGCAACGACCTCGGCGGCTGGGGCAGGGGCTTGGTCCTGGCCGTCTCGCGCCGCTGGCCGGAGCCGGAGGCGGCCTACCGCGCCTGGCACCGCGACCCCTCGCCCGCCTCGCCGACAAGGCCACCGAGCTGGGAGCCTCGGTGCACATGCCCCGTATAGGCTGCGGCCTGGCCGGCGGCAAGTGGCCCCGCGTCGAGCCGCTCATCACCGAGCGGCTCGCGCGGCGCGGCGTTCCCGTGACCGTCTACGACCACGGGGACGCCGCCTGAGCTTTGCCGGTCGGTGCCCGGCAGTCGGTCAGTGCGAGTGCGCGTCATTCGTCGCGGCGATCTTCTGCCGGGACCGCGGCCGTTCGGGCGCGTCCGACGCCTTCGCGAGGGACGCCGCGTGCCGGGGCGTCCGGCTTCGACGGCTGGAACAGCCAGGTGTCGAACAGCGCGGCCAGCGGCTCGCCGGAGACCTCCTCGGCGTACCGCTGGAAGTCGGCGACGGACGCGTTGCCGTGGGCGTACCGCGCGGGCCACCCCTTGAGGATCGCGAAGAGGTCCTTGTCCCCGATGGCGTTGCGCAGCGCGTGGACGGCCAGTGCGCCCCGGTCGTAGACCGCGATGTCGAACTGGTTCTCCGGCCCCGGGGCACCGGGCTTCACCGTCCAGAACGGATCGTCGGCCGGGTGCGAGGCGTACGTGCAGTCGGCCAGTTCCTGCGCCGTGCCCTCGCCCTCGTGCTCGGACCACAGCCACTGGGCGTACCGCGCGAAGCCCTCGTTGACCCTGATGTCCTTCCAGCCGCGCACGGAGACCAGGTCGCCGTACCACTGGTGGGCCAGCTCATGGACGACGACGGACACGTTCGACCCGTTCGCGGAACTGCCGGGGGCTGTAGAACGGCCGGGTCTGTGTCTCCAGCGCGTACCCGGTGTCCGTGTTCGGCACGTACCCGCCGAGCGCCCAAGCACATCGCTGACCGTCCCTGAGATTGGTGGCGGAGCAGTCTTCGAAGGCGAGGGCATCGCGGCCTACGCCACGGAACCTGCGGGGAGGGTCTGCACGAAAAGAGCCGCCCCGTCGGAGGCTTGCGGACCTCCGCCGGGGCGGGAGCCGAGCGGCCAGCGCCGGGCCTGACGAAACATCAGCGAAAGCACCAGCGCTGGTCAGACGAGCGGGGCGGCCCTGTGTCCTCGGTTCCCTGTCACACCTTCTGCGTGCAGACAAAGCCGAGGCACGCCAGCCCTTCTGCACGGCACAGACGGTCCGATGTGCCGCCCACCTCCGTCTGGAGCAGCTGGTAGTCGGCGCCGTGGCTCTGACCCCAGTGCATGGCAGCACGCCACAGCAGACGCCCGAACCCGTGGCCGCGGGCCTCGGGTAGGACGGCGAAGTACTGCGGCATCAGCTGGCGGTAGCCGACCGCGTCGGGCCGGATCTCCATCGGCCCGATTGCCCCGACGACGCGTCCGTCAACGACTGCGGTGAGGACCGGGCCCGTAGCTCCCGTTTGCATCTGCGTTCGGAGGAAGAGCAAGCCGTCCGCAGCCATGGCCCAGGCGTACGGCTCGAATGTCTCCCGCACGTCGGCCGGCCACTCGGTGAACGGGCGCACGGGCCCGGTGGGGGGCGGGCAGGGGCGGGCGGTGAAATCTTGGAGCTGAATCCTGACCCCGGTGGCAGGCACGACTTCGGGCCCGAGGGGGCGCAGCACGCGGGCGCCGGCGACACCGTACTCGGCAGCGAGCTTCGCCGCGAGGTCGGCGGCCTGGTGGATGAGTTCGGCTTGGTGCCCGTAGGTGAAGACCTTGACGGCGCCCCGGCCGCGAGTCGACAGGGCGGGGATCAAGGTGTGATCGGGCTGGTGGACGATGCCGTCGGCGAGCACGGTCTCGTCCTTCTCACTGCTCCACCGGCGGTCTTTGTCGTAGTGGAGGAAGAACGGGCCCATGGCCGCCGCAGTACGGATGTCCTCGAAGAGGTCGACGGTCAGCACGTGGGGGTGGACGGGGCCCAGGGTGGGAACGATCGGCGCGGTGAGCACCGGGCGTAGCCAGTCCCAGCGGAAGAACATGGTGGCACCTTAGTGGTTCTGGGGGGCACGGCTCTGGCCCTGACGGGTGTTCCGCCAGGGCCAGAGCGTTCAGCTGGTGCGCTGCGGACGACTAGTGGGGGTTGTCGTCACCGGCGTCGCAGGAGCACTCAGCGCTCTCCACGATGTCGTCCAGGTCGGCGACGGCCGTGATGGATGCGGCGGCCACCGGCGGGGCCGCGCGGCGAGCACCCGTCGGAGGGCCGGACAGAATCTGTACGGGTACGGGTACGGGTACGGGTCGAGGTGTCATGAGATGACGCTCTCCTTCTTGTCTCCGTGCTGGCAGTAGGTGTTCAGCGGCGCCTTGGCCTCCTGGTAGTGCTTGGCCAGGGGGCGGCAGACCCGGCACGTGCCGGACAAGGCGCAGCCCTCGCACCCTCCGGTGCGAAGCATGAGGCGGTCGGCGATCGAGCCGAGCCGCAACAGTCCGTCCACGCCTTCAGCTATGAGGTCGATCCGGTCGTCGCGGCCGACCTTGCAGATCGACACCAGAGCGTGCGGGTCGGCGTGGAAGAAAGTGTGGCCCGCGTTGCACCCAGCGAACGGTTTGCGCTGACGCAGGTGGTCGGCGGACTGGGCGAGCAGCGGCTCGCCGCCGCCGCTGATCGTGGGGGTCATATTCGTGTAGGCGTGGTGCTCGATGCCCCACTCCTGCGCGAGGGCCGCCATCGCGTCGGCCTCGCCTGCGTTGGCTTCGGTGACGACCAGGTTGAGGCGCAGCTGCAGGCCTGCCTCGCGGGCGGCAGCCATGCCGCGCTGGAACGCCTTCCAGGAGCCGCGGCGCTGGGTCACCCTCTCGTAGCTGACCTCGCTGGCGCCGTAGAGGCTAATGACGAGCCGGTAGGGCGGGCAGTCCTTGAACAGACGCAACAGGTCGGGCCGCCACAGCAGGCTGCCGTTCGTGGAGATCGTGAGCATCATCCCGGCGAGCCACGCGTACCGGTAGGCGCCCTCGAAGTCGCGGTCCATGGTGGGCTCGCCGCCGGTGATCTGAAGCCAGAGCACTCCGGCCTCACGCATGATGTCGAGCAGCCGGGCTTTGTTCTCCCAGGGCAGGCCGGCGACGGGCCGCTCCCCGAGATAGCAGTGGGGGCAGCCGTAGTTGCAGCCGAGGTTGATCTCCCAAGAGGCCCGGCAGTAGCCGTACGGTGACGGCTCACGGACCAGGACGGTGCCGTCCATGGGGAGGCCGGCGACGTCGAGGCCCCACGTGCTGGCGGCGGTGCCGGCCGCCCAGTCGGGCACAGTCTGCCCGGTGGCTGCGGCGGCCTGGAGCTGTTCGTAGTGTTCGGCCGGGATCCGGGTACCCGTCCGGGCTCCGGGGCGCAGCAGCAGGTGCCCGTCGAGGAACGGGCTGGCGATCAACTTGTGCGGCATGACGCCGCCTCCTTCCCTGCACCGAGCAGGGGCGGGCCCGACACGGGACGCGCGGGCCCGGGGATGGCGCAGTAGATTTCCCCCAGCCCGTTGCACGTACGGCAGCTCTGACCGGTCTTCGGGTCGGCACCACTGCCGGAGCAGTCCTGGCACGCTTCGGCGAGCGGTAGTAACGGGCGCTTGGCCGCGCTCGGGGATGTGGATGTCAACACAGGGACTCCTTCGTCCAGGTGTTCCGTGGGACCCGCCCCGCTGACGGCTTGCGGTCCATCGACGGGACGGGCGTTCTTGGGGTGCGACCCTGACCCTGCGGTCGCCGTGGGACGCCGGGGCAGGCGGTCAGCGGCGAGGGCGGCCGACGTTGACGCAGCGGGCGTGCACGCGGCCGGCCCGGACGGCGCTCCCGGACGGGCTGCCCTGGTCGTACGGCACCGAGCCGTCGCCGGACTGGATCGCCCGGTCGCAGGCCAGGCACATGACCACACCGGTGAGCGCGTCGTAGTGATCGCACAGGTCGGCCACGGAGCGGGCGAGCTGCTTCACACGCTCGAACTCCCCCAGCAGCCCGGCGGCCTCCGGCACTCCCATGCGACCGCGAGCCACGCCGATGCCGGTGAGCGCCACCTTGGCCGGCAGGTCGTCGTTCCGGGCGGCGGCCAGCTGCTCAACGCTGGGGGCCAGCTCGTTCAGGTAGTCGCGCAAGTCGTGGTCGAAGCTCATCACGACGCCGTGGCGCGGGAGGGTGCGCCGCGCCAGGAACCAGGTAGCAGTGGCGCGCATGGTGGCGGGTGCGGCCGTCTCGGGGCGCGTGGTGTTCACCGGTTCGCCGCCTTCGTGGCGTGGTGGAGCGGGCACTTGCACGGCGGGTACACGTCGCGCAGCGGCGGCGTTTCCGTGCCCTTGACGTTCACCGTGCCGCGGTCGTCGGTGACCGTGCCATCAGCAGTGACGCGGTAGACGTGCAGGGTCATCTTGACCCCGGGCCTTCTGCGGGCTGTAGTTTTCATGGTGTCGGCGCTCCCTCGTTGAGCGTTGGCCACGCCCCGGGGCCGTTCGCCCGGCCGCCGGGGTCTTCAGACGTCCGTACACCGGTCACGTAGCGACCCCTGAGCTGCGGCAACCGCACGTGAAGACCTCCCACACGCGGTTGCTGCCCCGGACCACGACGTGCCCAGCCGCGCGCAGAGTCTTGTGGACGGCCCCACAGTCGAAGCAGGCCTCGCCATGCAGTCGGACAATGCTCACGCACCCGTGAATGACCGTGGGCGCGAACGGGAGTACGTCAGGCATCCCGGTTCCCATCTGCTGGTTCCTGCGCGTGCAACAGATGGTGGGGGCCGGCGAAGGGCACAAGTACCCCACCAAGGGGTACCCGGGGCAGGCCGCTCAGGTCGCGGCGCACCATTCAGCGAAGTGCGTGAGCGTTTCCGAGTCCGCTCGCTTCAGGCGGCGCAGCTTGGCCGCGTCCTCGCGGACCCACGGGTGCTCCCGCGTGTGCTGCGGCGCGATGTGCCGGGCGACCTTCAAGGACTCGAAGGCGTCATCGGCGAGCCCGGTCCACAGCTGGGCGCGGGCGAGTTCGATGTAGAAGCCGCTGCGGCGTTCCGCCGGCAGGTCCTTGGGAGGCCTCCACTCGCTGGCGACGTCCAAGGCACGGCCGACATGTTCGTCTCCGAGGCTGACGGCGACCGACACCTCGTGGGTACGGACGGAGTCGGGGCCGAACGCGGTGCCGCAGTACACGCCTTCAGTGACCCGGTCGGCCAGCTCGCGGGCGTCGTCGAGGTGACCAGTTGCCGCGGCGGAGTCCTGGACGCGGCCCGCAACGACTGCCGCTCTCATATGGAGGGCGCCGCGGGCCGCGATGGCCGACGCGCGCACGGGGGCAGGGGCAGCGTCCAGCGCCTGCTCCAACGCCCGCAGGCCGGCAGCGTGGGCGCGGGCCGCGAAGAATGTCTCGGTGCGAACGTAGGCGACGGACGCGGTCAACACGGGATCAGAGGCTTCGGGGGCTGCCCACCGCATCAGTTCGACGAGGCGGGCAGACAGGTCCCGGGCGCCGAACTTGTAGGCCACAGCGTCCGCGGAGCGGTAGGCCCTGACCAAGAGCCCGGCCAACTCGGCACGGTCTTCGGCGGGAGCCTCGTGGAAGGCGCGGGCGAGTTCAACCAGCAGGTCGGGGAGCGCTCGGACAATCCTCGTGTACTGCGCGCCCACCCGCCATCGTGCTGCTTCAGCGACCGCCGTACGCAGGTCGCCCAGCGGGCGGACCGGCCCGTCCTCGGGAAGATCGTAGGTGGCAATCGCCGCGGAGAGCGCGGGCAACGCGGCGTGGACACGAGTCTGCGCTGCACCGCGATCGGAGCGCAGGCGAGAAGGGTCGACTCCCAGGGCATCCGCGATGGCTTGCAGCGTGGCGTCGGTGACGCCGCGCTCGCCCCGTTCGATCTTCCGGATGGTGCCGAGCGCGACGCAGGCCGCGTCGGCGAGCTGCTGCTGCGTCATCTTCGGGCGGACCACGCTGCGGTAGTAGGCGATCCGTCGGCCTACCCCCTCGTCCGTAAGTGCAGCCATGCTGACTCCAGTTCAGTGCATCCACTCCGAACGGTACTCGCGCCTGTACGCGCCGTGTACACAAACGGCCCCACCGATCCTCGGTTGGTGGGGCCGTTTCGTACCCGTCAGCTATGGGTGACGCCGACGAGCTCGGTGAGGGTGTCGACCCGCCAGTCCGCCGCCGCCACGACGTCATCGGCGTCCGCCCACAAATGCCCCCACGGGCCGCGCCGGAGATGCGCCGTGCGCAGCCCTTCTTCCTTCGCGGGGAACACGTCGTTGGCTGGGTGGTCACCGACGTACAGAGTCGCGCTCGGGGCCGCCTGCGCCACCTCCAGCACGCGCCGGAAGAAGTCCCTGTGAGGCTTGGCGACGCCCCACTCTCCCGAGGTGACGATCAGATCCGCCGGGAGGTCCAGACCGCGCAGCAGTTCCCCGGCGCGCGGTGTCTGGTTCCCGGCGATGACCACGCGCACGCCCATCTGTCGCAGCGCAGACAAAGCCGGGCGGACGTCGTCGTAGAGGTCAGCCTCGCCCAGGGCTTCGCCGCGGCCGGCGGATTCCCGAGCTCGGTACTCGGCTGCGATGTCGATGCCCGGCCGTGCAAGGCGCAGGGCCTCGGCGTTGTCCTTGCCCTGGGCGACGACTGCCCCCACGAGCGCGGACAGAGTGTGGCGGGGGATGCCCAGCCAGTCGGCCCAGGACGCCCAATACCGGTCGTCCCGGGTGATCGTCTCGCCGACGTCGAACACCATGGTCTCAATCACGCCCGGAAGCCTAGAGGCACGGCCGATCACCGAGCCATCCGGATGCCATGCTCACCGTGCGCGTCGCCTGCCCTATGGCGAGCCTGGAGGTACGACCCGCGACAGGCGTGTGATCGTCTACCCGCCCGGCGAGACCGGCGGCCGACGAGTGCGCGTCGACGGGGAGATCCTCGGAACCGCGTACAGCCTCCACGACCTGACGGTCTTCCTCCTGAACGCTGGCCTGGAGGGCTGGGACGACCTGGACGTCGCCAGGTCCGAGCCGATCGAGTGGCGGAGCGGCGGCCCGGAGATGTGGGCGCACTGACGGCCGGTGACGCCCATCACGGCGCAGCCCCGGGCGGGATCTCCTCCAGCTTCGAGTACGAGTCTCGTCGCCAGCGGGTCCCTGCGTCGTCCGTGAACACTACCGCTGGCCGGTGGTCGTCCACCGTTGGCTCCGACCATTCCGGCGACTCGAAAACGACCGTGTGACCCGCTGGAATCTGCGGCACGGCAGTGGACGGTGGTGACCGGCAGGGGCATGGTGCCGGGCTCGTCCGAGGTCGTGAACGACGCCTTCGCGCCGTTCACCCGCGCCCCGCCGACGTCCAGCAGGAAGTCCAGATCGAACCGTGACAGGTCCTGGGTGGTGCGGGCCAGGATCGTCGCCGGTCCCTCCAGCCGGTCCGTGACCGGCTGGTACTTGAGGCGCAGGTCGTAGTGGGAGACGTCGTGTCCGCCGTTGCCGTAGGCCGGGTAGTAGGGGTCGCCGATGCCCGGAGCGCCGGGGAGTGGGCCGCCGCCGACGCCGGGATCGCCGGCGTGAGGGAGGCGGCGCCAGTGCGCCCGGCACGATGATTCCGCGGTGCGCGAAAGCTACAAGTCGTAGGGCCACGAAGCCTGTTCGGAGTCCATTCAGCCACTGTGGGCGCGGCCATGTCCACGGCCACCCCGGTCACACGAATCTCCATCCGCCCGTCCTGAGACACGCGTTGCCCTCTTCTGCGCGGGAGTTGACCGATGTACCGTCCGCGCATGCCGATACGGACGCGCTTCACGATCTGGAGACCGCTCGCGACGGCGGCCACGGCCGCTCTCATGGCAACCCTTCTCACGCCCGTCGCGACGGCACAACCCGCAACCCCGCGACAGAGCGAACCCGTCCACTCCTACGACGACGCCATCCGCGAGGCCGTCTGGGTGGACACCGGGTACGACGGGGACGGCGACGGCGAGGACGACCGCGTCGCCGTCGACATCGTCCGCCCCCGCGAACCCGCCGCACAGGGCCGCAAGATCCCCGTCATCATGGACGCCAGCCCGTACTACTCCTGCTGCGGGCGCGGCAACGAGAGCCAGAAGAAGACCTACGACGCCGACGGGAACGTCGTCGGGATGCCGCTGTACTACGACAACTACTTCGTGCCGCGCGGCTACGCCTTCGTCGGCGTCGACCTGGCCGGCACCAACCGCTCCGACGGCTGCGTCGACGTCGGCGGACGCTCCGACATCGAGTCCGCGAAGGCCGTCGTCGACTGGCTCAACGGCCGGGCGAGGGCGTACACCACCCGAACCGGCGGCGAGCGCGCCGAGGCCGACTGGACCAACGGCAGGACAGGCATGATCGGCAAGAGCTGGGACGGCACCATCGCCAACGGCGTGGCCGCGACCGGTGTCGAGGGCCTGGAGACCATCGTCCCGATCGCCGCGATCTCCTCCTGGTACGACTACTACTTCAGCCAGGGCGCCCCGCTCTACGACTCCGGCCCCGACTGGCTCTCCGACTACGTCAACAGCCCCGACGCCCGCGCACACTGCGACGCCGTGCAGCAGAAGCTCGTCGACGGCGCCCCGCGCACCGGCGACTGGACCCGGCTGTGGTCCGAGCGCGACTACGTGAAGGCCGCGAGCAAGGTGAAGGCGAGCGTCTTCCTCGTCCACGGCATGCAGGACCTCAACGTCCGCATGCAGCACGTCGGACCGTGGTGGAACGCCCTCGCGAAGAACGGCGTCGACCGCAAGATCTGGCTCTCCCAGACCGGCCACGTCGACCCCTTCGACTTCCGCCGGGCCGAGTGGGTCGACACCCTGCACCGCTGGTTCGACCACGAACTCCTCGGCTACGACAACGGAATCGACCGCGAGCCCATGGCCGACATCGAACGCCGGCCGGACCAGTGGGAGACGTCCAGGACCTGGCCGCCCCGCTCCACCGCCACCACCACCCTGCGCCCCGCCGACGGTGAGCAGCCAGGCGTCGGCACCCTCGGACTGCGCAGGGACCGCGGGACCGAGACCTTCACCGACGACCCCGCCCTGAGCGAGACCGACTGGGCCGCGCACATCGACGAGCCGACCCCGGGCAAGGCCGGGTTCGTCACCGGCCCGCTCACCCGCGACCTGCGCCTGTCCGGCGCCTCCGAGGTCACCGTCACCGCGCGGTCCAGCACCCCGACGGCCCACCTCTCCGCCGTACTCGTCGACCTCGGCCCCGACACCATCCGCGACTACGCCGACGCAGGCGAGGGCATCACCACCCTCACCGGCCGCACCTGCTGGGGTCCGAGCACCCCGGGTGACAGCTCCTGCTACAAGGAGACGGCGGCGAAGACGACCGACGTGGACTACACGATCGTCAGCCGCGGTTGGGCCGACCTCGGCAACCACGCCTCCAAGTGGCGGGGCCGCCCGCTCACTCCGGGCAAGGCGTACACCATCACCCTGGACCTGGCGGCCACCGACCACGTCGTCCCGGCCGGCCACCGCCTCGCGCTGATCGTCGCGGGCACCGACAAGGACCTCATCGACCCGCCCGCCGACACGCCGACACTCACCGTGGACCTCTCCCGCACGTCGGCACGCGTACCGTTCGTCGGCGGCACCGCCGCGTTCGCCAGGGCCACCGCCGGTACGACGGCCGTCGCCCCCGCACCCACGCCCCTCGACGGCGTGACCGCGCCGCACCAGGCCCACCGCGTCCCGAAGGGAGTCCGATGAACCGCCTGCGCACCCTCACCGTCACCACCGCGGCGGCCACCGCGGCCCTCGCCGCGTCCCTCCTCACCGCACCGGCCCACGCGTCCGGCACCGCCCACCACGCGCCCCGTACCGGGTTCGAGAAGACGCACGGCGCCCGCTGGACCACCCAGCCCGAGGAACAGGCGCTGCTGGCCGCGGCCGACCGGGCGAGCAGCCGCGTCACCGTCGACCCCATCGGCACCACGAAGCAGAACCGCCCGCTCCAGCTGGTGACGATCGGCAGGCACTCCGCCCCGAACAAGGTGCTCCTCGTGTGCAGTCAGCACGGCGACGAGCCGTCCGGTCGCGAGGCCTGCCTGTCCACCGTCCGCGACCTGGCGTACGCGACGGACCGGCGGACCCGGCGGTTCCTGGACCGCACCACCGTGCTGGTCGTGCCGACCGTCAACCCCGACGGACGGGCCGCCGACACCCGCGGCAACGGCGACGGCGTCGACATCAACCGCGACCACCTCGCCCTGAAGACGGCCGAGGCCCGGGCCCTGGCCGCCGTCGTCCGCGACCGGCGCCCCGACGTCGTCTACGACCTGCACGAGTACGGCGCCACACCCCCGTACTACGACAAGGACCTCTTCGACCTCTGGCCCCGCAACCTCAACACCCACAGCCGGGTCCACGACGAGGCCCGCACCCTGTCCGGGTCGTACGTCCGCCCCGCCGCCGAGCAGGCCGGCCACTCGACCGGCACCTACGGCATCTGGACCGACCCGGTCACCGGTGACCCGATCAAGCAGACCGCCGGCGACGGCCAGGAACGCATCCTGCGGAACATGTCCGGCGTGAAACACGCGGTCGGTCTGCTCATCGAGAGCCGTGTCGACGCCCTCACGGACGCCGAGCGCGAGGACGAGGCGCTGAACAACCGGCGCCGGGTGGAGTCCCAGCTCGCGGCCCTGGACGGTATGTTCCGCTACGCGGACCGGCGGCGCGGGCGCGTGGAGGCGGCCACCGCGGCCGCACGGTGGTCCGGCCTGGCCGGTACCGGACCCGTCTACGTCGGTGGCGCGGACAACGACCCCGCCGAGCCCACCGAAGTGATCGAGGACCCGCCCTGCGGCTACCGGCTCACTCCCGACCAGTACGCGGACCTGGAGGACGAACTCGCACTGCACGGTGTACAAGTGCGTCCGGCCGGGGAGAAGGGCGCCTACGTACCGCTGCGCCAGCCGCTGCGCGCCCTCGTGCCGCTGCTCCTGGACGAGCGTGCGACGTATCACCTGACGGTGGGTGTACCCGACACCCGCTGCTGAGGAGGTGAGTTCCGCGTCGCGCGTGGTAAGGGCGTAGCGGAGGAGTATTTTCAGCCTCACCGACTTGAAAGGTGCCGCCTGTGACGCAGGACCGACCAAGCGACAAGGACCATCACGAAAGAGGCACGCTGCCGGGTTCGGAAGCGGGCCTGCCGGGGCAGGAGCACAAGCCCCGGACCGACCGCGTCGTCTTCGGCGTCACCGCGATCCTGACCCTGGCGTTCGTCGTCTGGGGCGCGGCCGGCACGGACTCGCTGGAGGACGCCTCCGGCAGCATGCTCAGTGGCCTGATGCACAACGGCGGCTGGGCGTTCGTGCTGGCCGCCTCCGGGTTCGTCGTCTTCGCCCTCTGGCTCGCGGCCAGCCGCTACGGCCGCATCCACCTCGGCGCCGAGGGCGAGAAGCCGGAATTCCGGACGGTGTCCTGGGTCGCCATGATGTTCAGCGCCGGCATGGGCATCGGTCTGATGTTCTGGGGTGTGAGCGAACCGCTGGCCCACTTCGAGGCCGCCCCGCCCGGCACCAGCCCCGCCGACACCGGCGACAGCATGGCGACGGCCATGGCCACCACCCTCTTCCACTGGACGCTGCACCCGTGGGCGATCTACGCCGTGGTCGGCCTCGGCATCGCCTACAGCACCTTCCGCAGGCGCCGCCGGCAGACCATCAGCGCCGTCTTCACACCGCTCATCGGCGAGAAGCACGCCAACGGCGTCAGCGGCCGGGTCATCGACATCCTGGCCATCATCGCGACGGTCTTCGGCTCCGCGGCCTCGCTCGGCCTCGGTGCCCTGCAGATCGGGTCCGGCGTCGAGAAACTCGACTGGATGGACAAGGTCAGCACCGGACTGCTGGTCGGCATCATCGCGGTGCTGACGGCGGCGTTCGTGGCCTCCGCGATCTCGGGTGTCGAGAAGGGCATCCAGTGGCTGTCCAACACCAACATGGTGCTGGCCCTGCTGCTCGTCGTGTTCGTCTTCGCGGCGGGCCCGACCATCCTCATCCTCGACCTGCTGCCGACCTCGGTCTTCGCCTACCTGGGCGACCTGCCCGAAATGGCCGGCCGCACCGAGATCAGCGGCGGCGAGGGCGTCGCCGAATGGCTGAGCAGCTGGACCGTCTTCTACTGGGCGTGGTGGATCTCCTGGACGCCCTTCGTGGGCATGTTCATCGCCCGCATCAGCCGGGGCCGGACCATCCGCCAGTTCATCGGCGGCGTCATCCTCGTGCCCAGCACGGTCAGCCTGATCTGGTTCGCCATCTTCGGCGGCTCGGCGATGAGGCTCCAGGAGCAGAACCGGCTCGGTGACGAGACGACCCCGGAGGGCCGGCTCTTCGCCGTGCTCCAGGAATACCCGATCGCCACCGTCACCAGCCTGCTGGTGATGGTCCTCGTCGGCATCTTCTTCGTCTCGGGCGCCGACGCGGCCTCCATCGTGATGGGCACCCTGTCGCAGAAGGGCGCGCTCGAACCCAGCCGCTGGGTGGTGGTCTTCTGGGGCGTGGTGACCGGAGCGGTCGCCGCCATCATGCTCCTGGTCGGCAGCGGCGAGGGAGACGCACTGACCGGTCTGCAGAACCTGACGATCCTCGCGGCGGCACCCTTCGTCATCGTGATGATCGGCATGTGCATCGCCCTCATGCGCGACCTGCGCCGCGACCCGCTCATCGTGCGCGGCGAGATGGCCTCCGAGGCCGTCGAGATGGCCGTCATCGAGGGTCACAAGCAGTACGAGGGCGACTTCGAGATCCGCATCGGCCCCGGCCCCGGCACGGACGTGGAGGGCGACCCGATCGGCAAGCACCACTGACCGACCCGGAATCGGCGCACGGGCGCCACAGCGGGAAGGGGCCGGCACGCACCCGCGTGCCGGCCCCTTCCCGCCGTGCCACGCGGGCCGTGGTCAGCGGGAGGCGAGTTCGGCCGCCTCCCGCGCGCAGCCCCAGGCCACGGTGACGCCCGCGCCGCCGTGCCCGTAGTTGTGCACCAGCAGCCGCCCGTCCGGCAGCGGCTCGCGCTCCAGCCGTACCGCGTCCCGCGCCGGCCGCAGCCCCACCAGATGCCCGAGCACCCGCGCTCCGGCGATCTCGGGCCGCACCGCCGCGCACCTCCGTACGATCGCCTCCGCGACCGCCGGGTCCGGCTCCGCCGACCAGACGTCCTCCTCGGCCGTGCCGCCCAGGAGCAGGCGGCCGGGCTGCGGGAGGAAGTACGTCACCTCTCCGGAGACGGGGTCCGTGGAGACCAGCCAGGTCCGGATGCCGGGGTTCTCCACGACGACCAGTTGCCCGCGCACCGGACGCACGGCCGCGTCCGGGACCAGTTCCCGGGCGCCCAGTCCCGTGCAGTTGACGACGACCGGAGCGTCGGCCTCGGCCAGACCGGCCACCGCCCGCGTCTCCACCGTGCCGCCCGCCGCCACCAGCCGGGCCCGCAGCCACGGCAGATGAGCCGACATGTCGATGAGCGGCAGCCGCGCCCACAGTCCCGACCCGGCGTACTCGGCGGCGGTCGCCGCGCGCAGGCCCGGCAGCCGGGCGGCCGCCCACGAACCCACCTCGTCCAGGCCGGTCTCGCCGAGCACCCCTTCGACCATGCGTACGCCGGTCTCCCCGGGCCGCGCCGCCAGATCCTCGTACACCTCCAGGGAACGCAGCGCCCACGCCTGCGCCAGCGCCACCGGCTCGATGCGGTACGGCCACCAGAGCCCACCGGCGACCACCGAGGTGGTCCGCTCGGCGGGCTCCCGCGTCCACAGCCGCACCCGCCTGCCGCGCTCGGCGAGCGCGACGGCCGTCGTCAGCCCGATCACCCCGCCGCCGACCACGATGACTTCGCCATCCAGTTCGGTTTCCACACCAGGACGTTAGCGGAATGCCCCATGCCGCGCTCAGAGCGGTCCCGGCGAGGGAATACTCACCGCATGGCTGCCGAGTACGCGACCTTCGGTCTGGCCCCGGCGATGCGCGCCGGTGGCGTCCGCGCCGACGGCGACTACCAGGTCCACCGCGACTTCGTGGACTTCGTCGTCGACGGACGACCCCTGCTGTTCCGCCTCTGTGACCTGGACGCCGTCTCCCCGCTGGCCGCCGACGTACCGCCCGCGATCTTCACCGCGCAGGTCCGCGGCCTGCTCCTGGAGACCGACGCACCCCTGCCCGGCGGCCGGTACGTCATCTACGGCTGCCCCGAGTGCGAGAACCTGGCCTGCGGCGCGGTGACCGCCGTGATCCTCCGGGACGGCGAGGACTTCGTCTGGCGGGACTTCGCCTGGCAGACCGGCGAACAGGCGGACCTGGAGTTCAACGGCTACCACGGCATCGGCCCGTACCGCTTTTCCGGCGCCGAGTACCGTGCCGCCCTCGCCGCCCTGCTCGACGGCGACGGCACGGCGCACACCCGCCGCCGGGTCCTGCTGGTCGGCGCCCGCGTCGCCCTGCTCGCCAGGCTCGCCGCCGCGCTGCGCACCATCGGCATCGGCGCCGACATCACCCACGACGCCGCCGGCGTGCCGGCCGACGAACTGCGGGCCTACGGCGCCGTCGCCTTCGGCCGCGCGGTCGCCGAGGAGGAGCGGTCGGCCGTGCGCCGCGCCTTCACCGACGCCGGGGTGGACGTGGCCCACGTCCACGGACTCGCCCCGATCGTCCCGCTGCTCGTCGCACAGATCGAACACGCCCTGGACCGCGGCCCGGCGGGTTTGCGCCGGCTGACCAGCCTCACGGTGACCGGTACCGCGGCGGACGTCGAGGTCACCTCGCCCTGCCGGGTACGGCTCACCGCGTACCGGCTCGACCGCCTCCATCGCACCCACACCCGGGAGGTCTTCGACGGCGTGCTGGAGCCGGGCGGCCACCGCATCGACCTGGACGCGAGCACCGTGAGGGGGCGGTCCTTCGTGGTGGCGCGCACGCCGGGAAGCGTGCTGGTGACGGCCGTGACGCGGGGAGAACCCGGCTGAGCGGGTGCCGGACCGCGGCTAGGATCGACGGTCTGATGACTGCCACCCTCGTCGCCAAGAACCTCGCCGCCGGCCACGGCGACCGCTCCCTGTTCACCGGGCTCGACCTCGTCGTCGCGCCCGGCGACGTGATCGGACTCGTCGGAGCCAACGGCGCGGGCAAGTCCACCCTCCTGCGGATGCTCGCCGGGCTGACCACCCCGGAACAGGGCGAGCTGCGCCTGTCCCCGCCCACCGCGACCGTCGGCCACCTCCCGCAGGAGCCGGAGCGACGGCCCGGCGAGACCGTCCGCGCGTTCCTGGCCCGCCGCACCGGCGTCACCGAGGCCCAGCGCACCATGGACGAGGCCACCCAGGCGCTGGTCGACGGCGCTCCCGGCGCCGACGACGCCTACGCGACCAGTCTGGAGCGCTGGCTCGCCCTGGGCGGCGCCGACCTCGACGACCGCGCCGCGGAGACCGCCGACGCGCTGGGCCTGACCGTCGGCCTGGACCAGCCGATGACGTCGCTGTCGGGTGGCCAGGCCGCGCGCGCCGGCCTCGCCTCCCTCCTCCTGTCCCGCTACGACGTCTTCCTGCTCGACGAGCCGACCAACGACCTCGACCTGGACGGCCTGGAGCGCCTCGAACGCTTCGTGACCGGTCTGCGCGCCGGCACCGTGGTCGTCAGCCACGACCGGGAGTTCCTCACCCGCACCGTCACCAAGGTCCTCGAACTCGACCTCGCCCAGCGGCAGATCAACCTCTACGGCGGGGGCTACGAGGCCTACCTGGAGGAACGCGAGGTGGCCCGCCGGCACGCCCGCGACGAGTACGAGGAGTACGCCGACAAACGGTCCTCCCTCCAGGACCGGGCCCAGATGCAGCGCACCTGGATGGACAAGGGCGTCAAGAACGCCCGGCGCAAGGCGGGCAACGACAACGACAAGATCGGCCGCAAGTTCCGCAGCGAGGCCAGCGAGAAGCAGGCCGCCAAGGCCCGCCAGACCCAGCGCATGATCGAACGCCTGGACGTCGTCGAGGAGCCGCGCAAGGAGTGGGACCTGCACATGGATATCGCCTCGGCGCCGCGCTCGGGTGCCGTGGTCGCGACCCTGCGCGACGCCGAGGTCCGGCGCGGCGACTTCGTCCTCGGCCCCGTCTCGCTCCAGATCGACTGGGCGGACCGGGTGGCGGTGACGGGAGCGAACGGCGCGGGCAAGTCCACGCTGCTCGCCGCCCTCCTGGGCCGACTTCCGCTCGACGCCGGACACGCGGCGCTCGGTTCCGGCGTCCTGCTCGGCGAGGTGGACCAGGCCCGCAAGCTGTTCTACGGCCCCGAGTCCCTGCTCGACGCCTTCCGCTCGGCCACGCCGGACACGGAACCGGCCGAGATCCGCACCCTCCTGGCCAAGTTCGCCCTCAAGGCGGACCACGTCATGCGCCCGGCGTCGACCCTCTCACCCGGCGAGCGCACGAGGGCTGCCCTGGCCCTCCTCCAGGGCAGAGGCGTCAACCTGCTGATCCTGGACGAGCCGACCAACCACCTCGACCTTCCGGCCATCGAGCAACTGGAGGCGGCCCTGGACTCCTACCAGGGCACGCTGCTCCTGATCACCCACGACCGCCGCATGCTGGACGCGGTCAGAGTGACGAGGCGCCTGGACGTCACGGACGGCAAGGTAAGGGAGCGCTAGAACCAGCCGCGGGCCGTCATGCCGCCAAAGGCGGCACGGGTGGGGCGCGGGCGGCACCCCGCAAGCGCCTGGCCGCGCACCTCCCCGGCTACGGCACCGCACCCCCCCCGCTACGGCACCGCGCACCTCCCCGGCTACGGCACCGCGCGCCTACGCCAGCCCGGCCCGCCGCAACGCGTCCGCCATCGCCCCGTTGGACGGGGCGGGGGCCGACGACGACCGCCCCTTGCCGCCACCGCCGGAGGCCTGCCGCTGCTGCCGCTGCCTGGGCGGCTTCCCCCCGCGCTCCCGCTTCTGCTCCCCCTGCGCGCCCTGGGAAGGGGCGGCCTCGTCGTCCAACCGCAACGTCAGGGAAATCCGCTTCCGCGGAATGTCGACGTCCATCACCTTCACCTTCACGATGTCCCCGGGCTTCACCACGTCCCGCGGATCCTTCACGAAGGTCTTCGACATGGCCGACACATGCACCAGTCCGTCCTGGTGCACACCGACGTCCACGAAGGCCCCGAAGGCCGCGACATTCGTCACGACACCCTCCAGCACCATCCCGGAGGACAGGTCGGAGATCTTCTCCACGCCCTCCTTGAAGGTGGCCGTCCTGAACGCGGGCCGCGGGTCGCGCCCGGGCTTCTCGAGCTCCCTGATGATGTCGGTGACCGTCGGCAGACCGAACGTCTCGTCCACGAACTCCGTCGGCCGCAGTGACCGCAGTACGGAGGTGTTGCCGATCAGGCCGGCCACGTCCTGCTGGGCGGTCTTCACCATCCGGCGCACCACCGGGTAGGCCTCGGGGTGCACGCTGGAGGCGTCCAGCGGGTCGCTGCCGCCCCGGATCCGCAGGAAGCCCGCGCACTGCTCGTACGCCTTGGGACCGAGCCGCGACACCTTCTTCAGCTCGGTCCGCGACGTGAACGGCCCGTTGGCGTCCCGGTGCGCCACGATGTTCTCGGCGAGCCCGGAGGTCACACCGGACACGCGCGCGAGCAGCGGCGCCGACGCGGTGTTGACGTCCACGCCCACGCCGTTGACACAGTCCTCGACCACCGCGTCCAGCGAGCGCGACAGCTTCACCTCGGACAGGTCGTGCTGGTACTGGCCGACGCCGATCGACTTCGGGTCGATCTTCACCAGCTCGGCGAGCGGATCCTGGAGCCGCCGGGCGATCGACACCGCGCCGCGCAGCGAGACGTCCATGTCCGGCAGCTCCTGGGAGGCGAAGGCGGAGGCCGAGTACACGGAGGCACCGGCCTCGGACACCATCACCTTGGTGAGCTGCAACTCCGGGTGCCTGGTGATCAGTTCCCCGGCGAGCTTGTCGGTCTCGCGGGACGCCGTGCCGTTGCCGATGGCGATCAGTTCGACCGCGTGCTCCTTGGCCAGCCGCGCCAGCTTGGCGATCGCCTCGTCCCACCGGTTGGCGGGGACGTGCGGGTGGATCACGTCCGTGGCGACGACCTTGCCGGTCGCGTCGACCACGGCGACCTTCACTCCCGTGCGGAAGCCGGGGTCCAGGCCGAGCGTCGAGCGGGTACCCGCCGGGGCGGCCAGCAGCAGGTCGCGGAGGTTGGCGGCGAAGACGTTCACCGCCTCGTCCTCGGCGGCCGTGCGCAGCCGCAGTCTGAGGTCGATGCCGAGGTGGACCAGGAGCCGGGTGCGCCAGGCCCAGCGGACCGTGTCCGTGAGCCACTTGTCGCCGGGCCGGCCGCGGTCCGCGATCCCGAACCGGCCGGCGACGATCCCCTCGTACGACGACGGGCCGTCGGTGGCCTCCTCGGGCTCCAGGACGAGGTCGAGCACGTCCTCCTTCTCGCCGCGCAGCATCGCGAGGATCCGGTGCGAGGGCAGCTCGGTGAACGGCTCGGCGAAGTCGAAGTAGTCGGCGAACTTGGCGCCGGCCTCCTCCTTGCCCTCCTTCACCTTGGCTGCGAGCCGCCCGCGCACCCACATCCGCTCACGCAGCTCGCCGATCAGGTCGGCGTCCTCCGAGAACTTCTCCGTGAGGATCGACCGCGCTCCGTCCAGGGCGGCCTGGGGGTCCGCCACGCCCTTGCCGGCGTCGACGAACGCCAAGGCCGCGGCGAGCGGGTCCACCGTCGGGTCGCCGAGCAGGCCCTCGGCCAGCGGCTCCAGACCCGCCTCACGCGCGATCTGCGCCTTGGTGCGCCGCTTCGGCTTGTACGGCAGGTAGACGTCCTCCAGGCGCGCCTTGGTCTCCGCCGTGCGGATGCGCGCCTCGAGCTCCTCGGTGAGCTTGCCCTGCTCGCGCACCGAGTCGAGGATCGCCGTACGCCGTTCCTCCAGCTCCCGCAGATAGCGCAGCCGCTCCTCGAGGGTGCGCAGCTGCGCATCGTCGAGCATCTCGGTCGCTTCCTTGCGGTAGCGGGCGATGAAGGGCACCGTCGAGCCGCCGTCGAGCAGCTCCACCGCGGCCTTCACCTGCCGCTCCCGTACGCCGAGCTCCTCGGCGATCCTGCTCTCGATGGACCTCACGTCGATGGACGCGTTGGGCCCGGGTGTCGTCACGATCCCGTACCGCCTTCTCACAGAGGTTGCGCGGCAATTGTGGCAGGTGGTGCCGACAATCGGGGATCAGGGCACCAGCCGGGCCGGTCGGGAACGCGCCGCACCGGACGCGGTGTCAGACCCGGCGGCCGCGGGTCGAGGACGAGGCCCCGCCGAAAAGGCGGGCCAGGGCCCGGAAGGGAAGCGTCACGACGGTGGCGATGGCCCCACCGATCTGGCGCAGTACGTCTGCGATGGCACGGAACACAAGAAGCCCCTTTCCTCTCCCGGCCCCTCCGGCCGGGAGCTCTACGGGTACCTCCGGATCGGCCGGACATGCCCGTCGGCGGGGCGGGACCTGGTCAGCGCTTGCCGAGCAGGTCCGCCGGGAAGGCGCCGGCGCCCAGCGCCGTACGGGCGAAGGACGTGCCGAGCTCCGTCAGACGCGCCACGCCCTCGGCGCCGAGGTGCGCGTAGGGGGCCGCGTCCAGCCGGTCCGTCTCCCGTTCGATCTCGTCGCGCAGTGCCGCGCCCCGCTCGGTCAGCTCACCGGTGCCGTCGAGCAGGCCACGGTCGCGCAGCCGGTCCGTCGCGGTGTCCCACTCCTCCTGGGTCCAGCCGCGGGTGGTGAAGATCCACTTCGGTGCCATGCCCTTGCCGGTCGCCGTGTGCGTCACCAGCGCCTCCAGTCCGTCGAGGCCCGCGGTCACCAGCGCGGTGAGGTGGCCGTCGCCCCGGTGCTCCCGCAACAGGGTCGCCGCGTGCCAGAAGGCCAGGTGAGGCGCGTCGGGCACGGGCAGGTCCGCGTGGGCGGAGTACAGCGGGCGGGCGCCGCGGGAGCAGCCCTCGGCGGCGCGCAGCGCCAGACCGGCCGCCTCCGACATCTGCGCGGACGTGAGGGTCTCCTCGCCGAGCAGGCGGCGCAGTGTCGCGTCGACGGCACGCGCGCGTGCCGCCAGGACCCGTTCCGGAGTGACCGTCTCCCACACCGCGGGCACGTGCCGGGCGACCAGGTCGTGCTTGTAGTTGAAGAACGCCGCCGTCACGGCCCCGGCTCCGACCGGCCCCAGCGCGGCGGCGCGCACCGCGAAGTTGACGGCCCGGGGGTCGGTGACCCCGAGTTCGCCCAGTTCCCGGCCCAGGTCGGGCGAGAAGTAGTGCGTCGAGTGCAGCGAGTTGAGCGCGTTGTGGCAGCGGCGGCCGGCGCGGGCGTCGATGGCGGCAGTGGTCATGCCACGCACATTACCAACCGCTCAGTACGTCCTCCAGGTGTCCGGATCTCCCGGATTTCCTCCAGACGTACTCCGCGGGCGCGCGGAGTACGCGGGAGGGTGGCGGGGAACGGGACGATGGCAGGAAAGGTGGGGAACTCGTCATTGCGGCCGTCGGCGGCCGGGCGAAGAATCGACGGCATGGCGCAGCGAACCGTCCTCGTCGTCCTCTTCGACGGCGTCCAGAGCCTCGATGTCACCGGCCCGGTGGAGGTCTTCGCGGGCGCCGAGACCCACACACCGGGGACGTACCGCATCCGCACGGCCTCGCTGGACGGCGCACCCGTGCGCACGTCCAGCGGACTGACCGTCGTGCCGGACCAGGCCCTCACCGCCAAGCCGGACCCGGACACCCTGATCGTCCCCGGCGGCCGGGGCACCCGCAGCCCCGACCGGCGCCTGATCGAGTGGCTGCGCGACAACGGTCCGCGCGCCCGGCGCCTGGTCTCCGTCTGTACCGGGGCGGTCCTGCTCGCCAGGGCGGGGCTCCTGGACGGCCGTCGCGCCACCACCCACTGGGCCTATTCCGACCGGCTCGCCCGCGACCACCCCGCCGTGGACGTCGACCCGGATCCGATCTACGTCCGCGACGGCCACGTCGCCACGTCCGCCGGCGTCACCTCCGGCATCGATCTCGCCCTCGCCCTGGTGGAGGAGGACCTGGACCGGGACGCCGCCCTGACCGTCGCCCGCCACCTCGTCGTGTTCCTGCGCCGGCCCGGCAACCAGGCGCAGTTCAGCGCCCAGCTCGCCGCCCAGACCGCACGGCGCGAGCCTCTGCGGGAGCTCCAGCGGTGGATCACCGAGCACCCCGGCGCAGATCTGGGCGTCGAGTCCCTCGCCGCCCGCGCCCGCCTCTCGCCGCGCCACTTCGCCCGTGCCTTCCAGGCGGAGACCGGCACGACACCCGGCCGGTACGTCGACCGGGTCCGTCTGGAACACGCCCGCCGACTGCTCGAGGACACCGGCGACGGCGTCGAGGAGGTCTCCCGCGCCAGTGGCTACGGCACACCGGAGGCCATGCGCCGCGCCTTCGTCAAGGCGCTGGGAACCTCACCTGCCGAGTACCGCCGCCGTTTCCGGCCCGCGCCCGCCCACTGAGCGCGCGCCCCGCTCGCCGAATGACCTGGATGACCTGAATGACCTGGAAAGGACACACGTGCAGATCGCCATCGTTCTCTTCGACCGCTTCACCTCCCTCGACGCCGTGGGCCCGTACGAGACCCTGAGCCGCGTTCCGGGGGCGGACACCGTCTTCGTCGCCGAGCGGCCCGGCCCGGTCCGCAACGACACGGGGAGCCTGGCGCTCACCGCCGACCGGGCCCTGGCGGACGTGCCGAGCCCGGACGTCGTCGTCGTGCCGGGCGGCCCCGGCCAGGACGCTCAGATGGACAACGAGACGCTGCTGGACTGGCTGCGGGCAGCCGACGCCACCAGCGCCTGGACCACCTCGGTCTGCTCCGGCTCCCTGCTGCTCGCCGCCGCCGGGCTGCTGACCGGCCGCCGCGCGACCTCGCACTGGCTGGCTCTGGACCTCCTCAAGCAGTTCGGCGTCGAGCCGACCGGGGAGCGGGTGGTCACCGACGGCAAGTACGTCACCGCGGCCGGCGTCTCCTCCGGCCTCGACATGGGCCTCACCCTGGTCGGCCGGGTCGCCGGCGACGAGCACGCACAGGCGGTCCAGCTGCTCCTGGAGTACGACCCGCAGCCGCCCTACGACGCGGGTTCCCCGCAGAAGGCGCCGGCGCACCTCGTCGAGGAGTTCCACGGCGGGAACCGGTTCAACCTGACGTAGACGCGCTCCCCGGCGCGCTCCAGCCGAAACGCGGCTGCCTGCGCTCGAGGAAGGCGGCGACCCCCTCCGCGGTGTCGCCGCTGCCGCGCGCCTGGTCGGTCCAGTACGCGTCGCGGTCCGTGCGGCCCTGTGCGAACTCCTTCGCCGCGGCCTGCGTCAGCTGCGAGCGCGACGCCAGTACGCGGGTGAACTCCGTGACCCGTTTGCCGAGTTCGCCCTCCGGGAGCACCTCGTCGACCAGACCGGTGCGCAGCGCCCGCCCGGCGTCGATCAACTCCCCGGAGAACAGCAGGTACTTCGCGGTGGCCGGCCCCGTCAGCGACACCAGCCGCCGGGTCGACGACGCCGGATAGACCACCCCCAGCTTGGCCGGCGTCACCCCGAACAGCGCCGAGTCCTCGGCGAACCGCAGGTCACAGGCGGCGGCCAACTGCGCCCCGCCGCCCACGCAGTGACCGCGGACCGCCGCCAGCGTCGGCTTGGGGAAGGCCGCGAGAGCCTCCTCGGCGCGTACGGCGAGCCCTTGCGCCTCCTCCGCCGACTCCCGCAGGGTCGCGATGTCGGCCCCGGCGCAGAACGTCGCCCCCTCGCCGGTGAGCACCAGCGCGCGCACCGCCGGATCGCCCGCCAGGGCGTCGAGCAGTTCGGGCAGCGCCCGCCACATCGCCGCCGTCATGGCGTTGCGCTTGGCCGGATGGTGGATGGCGACGGTGGCGACCGAGTCGGCGACCCGGTGCAGCAGCTGGGGCTCCATGGGCCGGATGTTATCCGCCGATCTCTTGGGTCCACACGGACGGTGTGGGCGGGACAGGAACGGTCCCTCAACTGACCGTGCCATACGCCAACGATCAAAAGTGTTCGATACCTGCTGACTTGTGTTCAGTTCTCCGGAGTGGAGCTGCGCGTTACCAACACTCAGGGTGTGGTGACAATCGAGCCCGAGGGTGGCGACCGGACGATGGACGAGACCGGGCCCGCGCAGCCGCTCCCGTACGAAGGCGTGTGGCGGTTCACCGCCCCCGCCGTGGACGCGTCGGTCCCGCAGGCGCGGCACGCCGTGCGGGACCTGCTGGGGCGCCAGGGCGTGCCGGTCTCCGACGATGTGGCCGAGGGCCTGCTCCTGATCGTCTCGGAGCTGGTCACGAACGCCGTCCGGCACGCGGCGGTGCTGTCGCCGGTGCTCGCCGTGGAGGTCGCCGTCGGGCCCGAGTGGGTGCGGGTGTCCGTGGAGGACAGCCACCCCTACCGCCCGACCGCCCTGGAGGCCGACCACGGTCAGACGGGCGGGCGCGGGCTGCTCCTGGTGCGGGAGATCACCCGGGAGGCGGGCGGGGCGTGCGACATCGCCCACACGGCGAGCGGCGGCAAAGTGATCTGGGCCGCCCTGCCGCTCAAGCACGCCCTGCGGTAGGCGGAAACAGCCCGGCGGAGGGGCTCACCGGCCGGGCGAAGGGGCTCACCGGCCGGGCGGACGGGCTCACCGGCCGGGCGAAGGGGCTCACCAGCCGGCGGACGGGCCCGTCAGCTCGCGGACGGCGGGCCGGGCCGCGTCCAGCACCGTCATGAACCACGCGGAGAACGTGTCCTCGCCGTGCCGCTCGGTCAGCTCGGCCGGGGACACGAAGGCGGTCTCGGCCACTTCCTCCGGGTCGGGCCGCGGCGTCGCCTGCACGAGGCCGACGAAGAGGTGGTTGTACTCCTGCTCGACCAGCCCGGAGGCCGGGTCGGGGTGGTTGTAGCGCACCGTGCCCGCCTCGGCGAGCAGCGACGGGGAGACGCCCAGCTCCTCGTACGTCCGCCGGGCCGCCGCCGCGAAGGGCGCCTCACCGGGGTAGGGATGACCGCAGCAGGTGTTGGACCACACGCCGGGGGAGTGGTACTTGCCCAGCGCCCGCTGCTGGAGCAGCAGCCGGCCCCGCTCGTCGAAGAGGAACACGGAGAAGGCCCGGTGCAGCCGCCCCGGCGGCTGGTGCGCGGAGAGCTTCTCCGCGGTGCCGATCGTCACGCCGTTCTCGTCGACCAGTTCCAGCAAAATCGCGTCTGCGGTGCCGTTCGACGAACTGTGCGTCGCGGTGGCAGGAGTGATCGGCATACCCATCCTTCACATCGGTCCTCGCGCCCCAAGTGTGCCGTACGAAACCGGCACTCCCGGCACTTCCCGGCGCTCCCGCATGTCCCGCGCGGTGGCGCGGGCGGCGGTCGTCACCGGTCGGACGCCGAGGAAGGGCCCGGTTGATCATCGTGCCCGGCGTCGCGGAACGGGAACCGCCCACGGCGTGACCGGGAGGAGTGCCGCGGGAGACAGGACCGGGGCAGGAGGTGAACAAGCGGCGGACGGCCGCACTCCGCAGCGCGTTCCGGCACCCGCACGCCCCCACCGCGCATCACCGCTGCCGTCCGGCGTCAGTGGCACAGCCTCGCCTCGTGCTCCGCGTGGCCGCTGGGCTCCAGCTGGAAGGTGCAGTGCTCCACGTCGAAGTGGTCGCCGAGGCAGCCCTGCAACTCGTGCAGCATCTTCTCGTGGCCGATCGCGCTCAGCACCTCGCCGCTCACCACCACGTGCGCCGACAGCACCGGCATGCCCGAGGTGATCGTCCAGGCGTGCAGGTCGTGGACGTCCTCGACCCCGTCCAGCGCCAGTATGTGGGCGCGCACCTCGGCGATGTCCACGCCCTTGGGCGCCGCCTCCAGCAGCACGTCCAGGGTCTCGCGCAGCAGCCGCCAGGTGCGCGGCACGATCATCAGGCCGATGACCAGCGACGCGATCGGGTCGGCCGGCTGCCAGCCGGTGGCCAGGATCACGAGTGCCGAGACGATCACCGCCAGGGAGCCCAGCGCGTCCGCCGCCACCTCCAGGAAGGCGCCCCGCACGTTCAGGCTCTCCTTCTGTCCGCGCATCAGCAGGGACAGCGACACCATGTTCGCCACCAGGCCGATCGCGCCGAAGACGACGGTCAGCCCGCCCGCGGTGCCGGCGGGTGTGATGAACCGCTCGATCGCCTCGTACAGGACGTAACCGCCGACCCCGAGCAGCAACAGGCAGTTGGCCAGGGCGGCGAGGATCTCGGCGCGGGCGAAACCGAACGTGCGCCGGTCGCTCGGCGGCCGGTTCGAGAAGTGGATGGCCAGCAGCGCCATGCCGAGACCCAGGGCGTCCGTCGCCATGTGCGCGGCGTCGGCGATCAGCGCGAGCGAGTCGGCGAGCACGCCGCCGACGATCTCGACGACCATGACGAAGAGCGTGATCGTCAGCGCCGCCCGCAGTCTGCCGCGGTACGCGGCCGTCGCCGTCCCCCCGGCCCGGGCCCCGTGCGCGTGCCCGTGATCGTGCCCAGCCCCCATGAGAAGCAGCCTCCCTGTGCGTCTGGCGTCCGGCGTCCGGCGTCCGGATCACAGTGAACTACGGGTAGGGGGTATCGGGCAACGCGGCACTGAACACCGTTGTCATGTGCCCTGACCTGCGGAAACGTTGCGCAGGTCAGAGCGCCGCGATGCTTCGGGCGGCCCGTCCGGGCGGTGCGGGCGAACGGTCGCGCCGAGGCGGGCCTGACTCTGAGCGAACAGCCGTCGACGCTGTGCGATGTCCGCGATGTCCGGTCTGGGGGCGCGGTTTGTGGGGCGGGCCCCGAATCCACGATGATGATCGCGGCAAAGGCGGGTGTACGCGGCGTCGACCGACCGTGAAACGGGCGGTGAACACGGCGTTCCAGGCATCCGATAGCCTCTGCCGACACGCCGCCCGGGTGCCGCAGGTACGGGCGTCCCACCATGCACAGGCCCGGCGCCCAGGCGTCGGCACCCAGGGAGTGAGTTCGGTTGCCGACCGCCATCCTCACCGGTCAGCCGGTCCCCGGTTCGTCGATCGAGAGCGAGCTGCGGTCCCTGGGCTTCGACGTACGCGTCGCCTCCGGTGCCGCCGACACCGAGACGCTGCTGGCCCGGGTGCCGGGCGGCGAGCGGGTCGCCGTGGTCGACGCCCGTTTCGTCGGCCACCTGCACGCCCTGCGCCTCGCCCTCACCGACCCCCGCTTCCCGCTCGCCGCGATTCCGGGTGCCGTGACCGCCCAGCCGGACGCCCGCCAGGCCCTCACCCGCGCGATGGCCCGCGAGAACTCCGGCCACGGTGGCACCGCGCTGGCCGTCGACAGCCTCGCCGACCGGATCGCCGCCGCCCTCGACGCCGACGGCGCGGGCGTCCACCGGCCCGAGCTCGGCAGCCTCGTCGCCGCCGTCCCCGCCGATCCCCAGGCCCGCAACGAGGCACGGCAGGCCGTCGCCGGCGTCGACGAGGAGGCCGTACGCCTGAGGTCGGCGGTCAAGGCCCGCGACGGTTTCGTCACCACTCACTTCATCAGCCCCTACTCCCGCTACATCGCCCGCTGGTGCGCGCGCCGGGGCCTGACCCCCAACCAGGTCACCACCGCCTCGCTCATCACCGCGCTCATAGCGGCGGGCTGCGCGGCCACCGGCACCCGCGGCGGCTTCGTCGCCGCCGGCGTCCTGCTCATCGCCTCCTTCGTCCTCGACTGCACCGACGGACAGCTCGCCCGCTACTCCCTCCAGTACTCCACGCTCGGCGCCTGGCTGGACGCCACCTTCGACCGCGCCAAGGAGTACGCCTACTACGCGGGCCTCGCCCTCGGAGCCGCCCGCGGCGGCGACGACGTATGGGCCCTGGCTCTCGGCGCGATGGTCCTCCAGACCTGCCGGCACGTCGTCGACTTCGCCTTCAACGAGGCGAACGTCGACAGCACGGCCGCCGCCGCCAACACCAGCCCCACCGCCGCCCTCTCCGACAAGCTCGACAGCGTCGGCTGGACGGTCTGGGTGCGGCGCATGATCGTCCTTCCCATCGGCGAACGCTGGGCCATGATCGCCGTCCTGACCGCGCTCACCACGCCCCGGATCACCTTCTACGCGCTGCTGATCGGCTGCGCGTTCGCCGCGACGTACACCACCGCGGGCCGCGTCCTGCGCTCGCTGACCCGCAAGGCGACGCGGACCGACCGGGCGGCGAAGGCACTGGCCGACCTCGCCGACTCGGGACCGCTCGCCGAGGCCGCCGCCAAGGGGCTCGCGCGGACGGCCCGCCGGCTGCCCGGCTTCACCGCCCCCGCCGTCGCCCTCCTCGGCGGCGTCGCCGTCGTCGCGACGGCCGCGCTCACCGACTTCGGCGGCCCCTGGCCGGCCGTCGCCGCGATCGGCTACGTCCTGACGTCCGCCCTCGCCGTCGCCCGCCCCCTCAAGGGCGCCCTCGACTGGCTGGTCCCGCCGTTCCTGCGCGCCGCCGAGTACGGCACCGTCCTGGTACTGGCGGCGAAAGCGGACGTGAACGGTGCGCTTCCGGCGGCTTTCGGGCTGGTTGCCGCGGTCGCCTACCATCACTACGACACGGTCTACCGCATCCGCGGCGACGCTGGAGCGCCGCCGCAGTGGCTGGTGCGGACGGTCGGGGGGCACGAGGGCCGCACGCTGGTGATCACCGTGCTGGCCGTGCTGCTCACCGCCACACAGTTCAAGGTCGCGCTCACGGTCCTCGCCGTGGCCGTGGCTCTCGTGGTGCTCGTGGAGAGCATCCGCTTCTGGGTCGCCGCCCACAAGGTCGGCGCACCCGCCGTACACGACGAAGGAGAACCCGCATGATCGGCCTCGTGCTGGCGGCCGGCGCCGGACGCCGTCTGCGCCCCTACACCGACACCCTGCCCAAGGCACTGGTCCCGGTCGGCCCGGAGGGGGCGGAGGACAGCATCACCGTGCTGGACCTGACGCTGGCCAACTTCGCCGAGGTCGGCCTGACCGAGGTCGGGATCATCGTCGGCTACCGCAAGGAAGCCGTGTACGACCGCAAGGAAGAGCTGGAGCGGAAGTACGGCGTCAAGCTCACCCTGATCGACAACGACAAGGCCGAGGAGTGGAACAACGCCTACTCCCTGTGGTGCGGCCGTGACGCCCTCAAGGACGGCGTGATCCTCGCCAACGGCGACACCGTGCACCCGGTCTCCGTCGAGAAGACCCTGCTCGCCGCCCGCGGCGACGGCAAGAAGATCATCCTCGCCCTCGACACGGTGAAGAACCTCGCCGAGGAGGAGATGAAGGTCGTCGTCGACCCCGACAAGGGCGTCCAGCGCATCACCAAGCTGATGGACCCGTCCGACGCGACCGGCGAGTACATCGGCGTCACCCTCATCGAGGGCGAGGCCGCCGTCGAGCTGGCCGACGCCCTGAAGACGACCTTCGAGCGCGACCCGCAGCTGTACTACGAGGACGGCTACCAGGAGCTGGTCAACCGCGGCTACAAGGTCGACGTGGCGCCGATCGGCGACGTCAAGTGGGTCGAGATCGACAACCACGACGACCTCGCCAAGGGCAGGGAGATCGCGTGCCAGTACTGACGAGGCTCATCCCGTCGCCGGTCGTCGTGGACATCCGCGCGGGTGCCCTCGACGACCTGGGATGTGTGCTCGCCGACGAGCGCATCTCCCACTCGGGCAAGCTCGCCGTCGCCGTCAGCGGCGGCTCGGGCGCCCGGCTGCGCGAGCGCGTCGCCCCGTCGCTGCCCGGCGCCGACTGGTTCGAGGTCGGCGGCGGCACCCTGGACGACGCGATCAAGCTGGCCGGCGCCATGAAGGGCGGCCACTACGACGCGGTCGTCGGCCTCGGCGGCGGCAAGATCATCGACTGTGCCAAGTTCGCCGCGGCCCGCATCGGCCTCCCGCTGGTCGCCGTGCCCACGAACCTCGCGCACGACGGACTGTGCTCGCCGGTCGCCACCCTCGACAACGATGCGGGCCGCGGCTCCTACGGCGTCCCGAATCCGATCGCCGTCGTCATCGACCTGGACGTCATCCGCGAGGCCCCGGTGCGGTTCGTGCGCGCCGGCATCGGCGACGCCGTCTCCAACATCTCCGCGATCGCGGACTGGGAGCTGGCCAACCGGGTCAAGGGCGAGCGGATCGACGGCCTGGCCGCCGCGATGGCCCGCCAGGCCGGCGAGGCCGTGCTCCGGCACCCGGGCGGCGTCGGTGACAACGACTTCCTCCAGGTGCTCGCCGAGGGCCTGGTCCTGACCGGCATCGCCATGTCGGTCTCCGGCGACTCGCGGCCCGCCTCCGGCGCCTGCCACGAGATCAACCACGCCTTCGACCTGCTCTTCCCCACCCGCGCGGCCTCTCACGGCGAGCAGTGCGGCCTGGGCGCGGCCTTCGCGATGTACCTGCGCGGCGCCCACGAGGAGTCCGCCCACATGGCCGAGGTGCTGCGCCGGCACGGGCTGCCCGTGCTGCCGGAGGAGATCGGGTTCACGCCCGAGGAGTTCTTCCGGGCCGTGGAGTTCGCTCCGCAGACGCGGCCCGGCCGCTACACGATCCTCGAGCACCTCGACCTCAAAACCGACCAGATCAAGGACCTGTACGCCGACTATGTCAAGGCCATCGGTAGCTGAACTACGTCCGGTCGTCCACCCCGCCGGGGTCAAGGACCGGCGCAGCGGTGAGCACTGGGCGGGACGCCTCTACATGCGCGAGGTCTCGCTGCGGATCGACCGCTACCTGGTGAACACCAGGATCACGCCCAACCAGCTCACGTACCTGATGACCATCTGCGGCGTGCTCGCGGCCCCTGCGCTGCTCGTGCCGGGCATCTGGGGCGCCGTGCTCGGCGTGGTCGCGGTCCAGCTCTACCTGCTGCTGGACTGCGTCGACGGCGAGGTCGCGCGCTGGAAGAAGCAGTACTCGCTCGGCGGCGTCTACCTGGACCGGGTCGGCGCCTACCTGACCGACGCCGCGGTCCTGGTCGGCCTCGGCCTGCGCGCCGCCGACATCTGGGGCACCGGGCGCATCGACTGGCTGTGGGCCTTCCTCGGCACCCTGGCCGCGCTCGGCGCCATCCTGATCAAGGCCGAGACCGACCTGGTCGGCGTGGCCCGGCACCAGACCGGGAAGGAGCCGGTCCAGGAGTCCGCGTCCGAGCCGCGCTCCTCCGGCATGGCGCTGGCCCGCCGGGCCGCCGGGGCACTCAAGTTCCACCGGCTGATCCTCGGCATCGAGGCGTCCCTGCTGATCCTCGTCCTCGCGATCGTCGACGCGAGCCGCGGCGACCTGTTCTTCACCCGCCTCGGCACCGCCGTACTCGCGGGCATCGCGCTGCTGCAGACCCTGCTGCACCTGGTGTCCATCCTCGCCTCCAGCAGGCTGAAGTGAGCGGGGCCATGAAGGTCGGCGCCGTCGTCATCACGATGGGCAACCGCCCCGAGGAACTGCGCGCGCTGCTCGACTCGGTCGCCAAGCAGGACGGCGACCGGGTCGAGGTGGTCGTGGTCGGCAACGGCTCGCCCGTCCCCGACGTGCCGGAGGGCGTCCGCACGGTCGAGCTGCCCGAGAACCTGGGCATCCCCGGCGGCCGCAACGTCGGCATCGAGGCCTTCGGCCCGGGCGGGAGCGACGTCGACATCCTGCTCTTCCTGGACGACGACGGGCTGCTCGCCCGCACCGACACCGCCGAGCTGTGCCGGCAGGCGTTCGCGGCCGACGACGAGCTCGGCATCATCAGCTTCCGCATCGCGGACCCGGACACCGGCGAGACCCAGCGCCGGCACGTCCCGCGGCTGCGCGCCTCGGACCCGATGCGCTCCTCCCGGGTGACCACCTTCCTCGGCGGCGCCAACGCCGTCCGCACCCGCGTCCTCACCCAGGTCGGCGGTCTGCCGGACGCCTTCTTCTACGCCCACGAGGAGACCGACCTGGCCTGGCGGGCCCTGGACGCGGGCTGGATGATCGACTACCGGTCCGACATGGTGCTCAACCACCCCACGACCGCGCCCTCACGGCACGCGGTCTACCACCGCATGGTCGCCCGCAACCGGGTCTGGCTGGCCCGCCGCAACCTCCCCGCGCTCCTCGTCCCGGTCTATCTCGGGGTGTGGATGCTGCTCACACTGCTGCGCCGCCCTTCGCGAGCGGCCCTGAAGGCCTGGTTCGGCGGCTTCCGCGAGGGCTGGGCCACCCCGTGCGGCCCGCGCCGGCCCATGAGGTGGCGTACGGTGTGGCGGCTGACCCGGCTGGGCCGGCCTCCCGTGATCTGACAAGCTCGTATCCGAGAGCGTCCCGGCCCGAACCGGGCCAACAGGTCCATGCCAGGCCCGCGCGGCCGAGCATTCCGAAGACGAAAGTTTCCACCAGTGAGTGAGACAACGCACGACGGCACGGTCGCCATGACCAAGCCCGTGTCGCCCGACGAGGGCCTCACACCGGCCCGGCTGGCCGCCAAGTACGGGCTGTCCGTGAGCGGTGCCCGGCCGTCCCTCGGCGAGTACGTCCGTCAACTCTGGGGGCGGCGGCACTTCATCCTCGCCTTCTCCCAGGCGAAGCTGACCGCCCAGTACAGCCAGGCCAAGCTCGGCCAGCTGTGGCAGGTGGCCACCCCGCTGCTGAACGCGCTCGTCTACTTCATGATCTTCGGTCTGATCCTCAACGCGGGCCGGGGCATGCCGAAGGACGTGTACATCCCGTTCCTGGTGACGGGCGTGTTCGTCTTCACCTTCACCCAGTCCTCGGCGATGGCGGGCGTACGCGCCATCTCGGGCAACCTCGGCCTGGTGCGGGCACTGCACTTCCCGCGCGCCTCGCTCCCGATCTCGTTCGCGCTCCAGCAGCTCCAGCAGCTGCTGGCCTCGATGATCGTGATGTTCGCGGTGGTGATCGGCTTCGGCAGCTACCCCTCGCTGTCCTGGCTGCTGGCCCTCCCGGCGCTCGTCCTGCAGTTCCTCTTCAACATGGGGCTGGCGCTGATCGTGGCCCGGATGGGGGCGAAGACACCGGACCTGGCCCAGCTGATGCCGTTCATCATGCGGACCTGGATGTACGCGTCGGGCGTCATGTTCTCCATTCCGATCATGCTCGAGGACAAGCCGGCCTGGCTGGCCGACGTGCTCCAGTGGAACCCGGCCGCCGTCTACATGGACCTGATCCGCTTCGCGCTGATCGACGGCTACGGCTCCGAGAACCTGCCGCCGCACGTGTGGGCGGCGGCGCTCGGCTGGGCCGTGCTCCTCGCCGTGGGCGGCTTCGTGTACTTCTGGAAGGCGGAGGAGAGGTACGGCCGTGGCTGACCAGCAGCAGGGCGAGCGAGTGCCGACGGTCATCGCGGACGAGCTGCACATCGTCTACCGCGTCAACGGCGCCAGGACCGGCAAGGGCAGCGCGACCGCGGCCCTCAGCCGCATGATCAGGCGAGGCTCCGACGACGCGGCGCGGGGCGTGCGCAAGGTGCACGCCGTGCGGGGCGTCTCCTTCACCGCCTACCGGGGCGAGGCCATCGGCCTGATCGGATCCAACGGGTCCGGCAAGTCGACCCTGCTGCGGGCCATCGCCGGCCTGCTGCCCGCCGAGCGCGGCAAGGTCTACACCGACGGCCAGCCCTCCCTCCTCGGGGTGAACGCGGCCCTGATGAACGACCTGACCGGCGAGCGGAACGTCATCCTCGGTGGCCTGGCCATGGGCATGACCCGCGAGCAGATCAAGGAGCGCTACCAGGACATCGTCGACTTCTCCGGCATCAACGAGAAGGGCGACTTCATCACCCTGCCCATGCGCACCTACTCCTCAGGTATGGCCGCCCGCCTGCGCTTCTCCATCGCTGCCGCCAAGGACCACGACGTCCTGATGATCGACGAGGCCCTGGCCACCGGCGACCGGAAGTTCCAGACGCGCTCCGAGGAGCGCATCCGGGAGCTGAAGAAGGAAGCCGGCACCGTCTTCCTGGTCAGCCACAACAACAAGTCCATCCGCGACACCTGCAACCGCGTGCTGTGGCTGGAACGCGGCGAGCTGCGCATGGACGGACCGACCGAAGAGGTGCTCAAGGAGTACGAGAAGTTCACGGGCAAGTAGCCCGACACGCCGGGGCCGCGCAGGAACTGTTCACGCGCGGCCCGGCGTCTGCAAAGGAAACGTCAACTCCTGGCGTTCGCAGGAATCTTGAAGCCGATCGGTGTGTTCTTGTGATGCGCGGAGGACCCCGTCGGACCTCCGTGAGTTGTACAACGTAAGCTGTACCGGTCCCGAAACGCGGCACTTGGGGCGATAATGCCCGACACCCCGGAGCGGGCCTGCCGCACGGGCGGTCAGGCGGCGTGTCCGAAATAGTGTGTATTGGGTCGGCAGTGTAGAACGGGAGATGTGACGGCAATGGCGACGGAAACTCCCCACCTCCGCGAAGCGTGCGCCGTCCCCGCCCAGGGCAGCCGGCGATGACGGTCGCCGGCACGGCACGCGCCGTCGACCCGGAGCGCGGCACCCTCGCCAAGGCCGCGGACGAGAACTTCCCCGTGGCCCCCTTCTTCCTGCCCCGAGACTGGCGCACCGACCTCATGGCCGTGTACGGCTTCGCCCGCCTCGTCGACGACATCGGCGACGGCGACCTGGCCCCCGGCGGCGCCGACGCCCGTCTCCTCGGCGTCCCCGCCGACCGCGCCGAAGACCGGCTGCTGATGCTGGACGCCTTCGAGGACGACCTGCGCAGGGTCTTCGACGGCGCCCCCCGCCATCCGCTGCTGCGCCGCCTCCAGCCGACCGTGCGCCGCCGCTCGCTGACCCCCGAGCCCTTCCTCGGCCTGATCGCCGCCAACCGCCAGGACCAACTGGTCGCGCGGTACGAGACCCACGACGACCTCCTCGCCTACTGCGAGCTGTCCGCCAACCCGGTCGGCCGCCTCGTCCTCGCGGTCACCGGCACCTCGACGCCCGAGCGGATCCGCCGCTCCGACGCGATCTGCACCGCCCTGCAGATCGTCGAGCACCTCCAGGACGTCGCCGAGGACCTGGGCCGGGACCGCGTCTACCTGCCCGCCGAGGACATGAAGCGCTTCCACGTCCAGGAGACGGACCTCGCCGCACCCACCGCGAACGCGTCGGTGCGCACCCTGATCGCGTACGAGGCCCGGCGCGCCCGCGATCTGCTGAGCGAGGGCGCCCCCCTGGTGGGCAGCGTCCGCGGCAGGCTGCGTCTGTTGCTCGCGGGGTTCGTGGCGGGTGGCAGGGCGGCCCTGAGGGCGATCGCCGCCGCCGATCACGACGTACTTCCCGGCCCGCCCAAGCCCGGCAAGACCCAGTTGCTGCGCGAGGTGGGCGTGACCCTGCGAGGAGAGGGGTGATCGGGACCGTGGAGTCGTCAGAGCACGCGTCGGCACCGGTACTCGCCGCCTACAGTTACTGCGAGGCCGTCACCGGACAGCAGGCCCGCAACTTCGCCTACGGCATCCGGCTCCTGCCGACGCCCAAGCGCCGGGCGATGTCGGCGCTGTACGCCTTCTCGCGCCGCGTCGACGACATCGGCGACGGGGCGCTGGCCGGCGACGTCAAGGTCACCAGGCTCGAGGAGACACGAGCCGTGCTCGCCCGCATCCAGGAGGGCGCGGTCGACGAGGACGACACCGACCCGGTCGCCGTCGCCCTCGCCCACGCGGCCACGCGGTTCCCGATTCCGCTCGGCGGCCTCGACGAACTCATCGACGGCGTCCAGATGGACGTCCGCGGCGAGACCTACGAGACCTGGGACGACCTGAAGACCTACTGCCGCTGCGTGGCGGGCGCCATCGGACGCCTCTCGCTGGGCGTCTTCGGTACGGAACCGGGGGCGCGCGGCGCCGAGCGCGCGCCCGAGTACGCCGACACGCTCGGGCTCGCGCTTCAGCTCACCAACATCCTGCGGGACGTCCGCGAGGACGCCGAGGGCGGGCGGACCTACCTGCCCGCCGACGACCTCGCCAAGTTCGGCTGCTCGGCCGGGTTCAGCGGGCCGACGCCACCCGAGGGCTCCGACTTCGCGGGCCTCGTGCACTTCGAAGTGCGTCGGGCCCGCGCCCTTTTCGCCGAGGGCTACCGGCTGCTGCCCATGCTCGACCGGCGCAGCGGCGCCTGCGTGGCCGCCATGGCCGGCATCTACCGCCGTCTCCTGGACCGCATCGAGCGCGACCCCGAGGCCGTGCTGCGCGGCCGGGTCTCACTCCCCGGACGCGAGAAGGCCTACGTCGCCGTGCGCGGCCTGTCCGGGCTGGACGCCCGGCACGTCACCCGGCGGGCCGTCAGGAGGCGCGCCTGATGGAGACATCCGGCACACTCGACACGCCGGACCGAGGCGGTGCCTCCGGCGAAGTACGGCGGGCAACCCTCCGGTGGCGGTCGGCGTCCCTGACTGAGACGGTCGGCTGTACGCCGTTCAAGCACCACGGCGACCGGACAGGGAAGGGCGCACCATGACCCACGGCAACGGCACGCGTGACGGCGGGCAGCTCGCGGACGTCTCCGCCCTCCGCCCCGGCGGACACGCCGTCGTGGTCGGTGGCGGACTCGCCGGGGTCACCGCCGCGCTCGCGCTCGCCGACGCCGGGGTGCGCGTCACCCTGCTCGAAGGCCGGCCGCGCCTGGGCGGGCTCGCCTTCTCCTTCCGGCGCGGCGACCTCACCGTCGACAACGGCCAGCACGTGTACCTGCGCTGCTGCACCGCCTACCGCTGGTTCCTCGACCGTATCGGCGGAGCGGCGCTGGCTCCCGTGCAGGATCGTCTCGACGTGCCCGTTCTCGACCTGGCCGGGCCGGAGGGACGGCGGCTGGGCAGACTGCGGCGCGACGCGCTGCCCGTGCCCCTGCACCTGGGGCGCAGCCTGGCGACGTACCCGCATCTCTCGCTCGCCGAGCGCGCCAGGGTCGGGCGTGCCGCGCTCGCGCTCAAAGGGCTCGACCCCGCCGACCCGGCCCTGGACACCCAGGACTTCGGCAGCTGGCTTTCCGCGCACGGTCAGTCGGCGCGGGCCGTCGAGGCCCTGTGGGACCTGGTCGGGGTCGCCACCCTCAACGCGGTCGCGGGCGACGCCTCCCTGGGGCTCGCCGCGATGGTCTTCAAGACCGGTCTGCTGTCCGACCCGGGCGCGGCCGACATCGGCTGGGCCCGCGTCCCGCTGGGCGAACTGCACGACCGGCTGGCCCGCAAGGCGCTCGACTCCGCGGGCGTCCGTACCGAGGTCCGTACACGCGTCACCTCCGTCTGTGCAAACGAGAACGGCGGCTGGAGCGTTCAGGTTCCCGACGAGACGCTCGAGGCGGACGCGGTCGTCCTCGCCGTACCGCAGCGCGAGGCGCACGACCTGCTGCCCCCGGGCGCCCTCGACGCCCCGGGGAACCTCCTGGAGATCGGCACCGCGCCGATCCTCAACATCCACGTGATCTACGACCGCAAGGTGCTCGCCACGCCGTTCCTCACGGCTCTCGGCACCCCGGTGCAGTGGGTGTTCGACCGTACCGAGGCCTCCGGGCTGAAGGAGGGTCAGTACCTGGCGCTGTCGCAGTCGGCCGCCCAGAGCGAGATCGACGAGCCCGTGGCCACGCTGCGTGAGCGCTACCTGCCCGAACTGGAGCGGCTGCTGCCGCGCACCCGGGGCGCCGAGGTCAAGGACTTCTTCGTGACCAGGGAGCGCACCGCGACCTTCGCTCCCGCTCCGGGCGTGGGACGGCTCCGGCCCGGCGCCCGCACCAAGGCACCCGGCCTCTACCTGGCCGGAGCGTGGACCGCCACGGGGTGGCCCGCGACCATGGAGAGTGCGGTTCGCAGCGGTGTCGGGGCGGCGGGCGCCGCGCTCGGCGCCCTGGGCCGGTCCCGCGGCCTCCTCCCCGATTTCTTCGAGGAGGCGGCGTGAAAGCCGATCCGAGGGGGACCGACTCCCGCACTCCCGGTACCGCAACTGGAGGAAAGACTGTGCCCACTGTGCCCCCGGCCCCGAAGGCCGCACCGAGGACCACGGTGGACGTGACCGCGCTCCTGGAGCGCGGCCGGACCCTGTCCACGCCGGTCCTGCGGGCGGCCGTCGACCGCCTGGCACCGCCCATGGACACCGTCGCCGCCTACCACTTCGGCTGGATCGACGCCCAGGGCAACCCCGCGGACGGCGACGGCGGCAAGGCCGTCCGTCCCGCCCTCGCTGTGCTCTCCGCCGAGGTCACCGGTGCAGCGCCCGAGACCGGCGTGCCCGGCGCGGTGGCCGTGGAACTGGTGCACAACTTCTCCCTCCTGCACGACGACCTGATGGACGGCGACGAGCAGCGCCGCCACCGCGACACCGTCTGGAAGGTGCACGGCCCCGCCCAGGCCATCCTCGTCGGCGACGCCCTGTTCGCCCTCGCCAACGAAGTGCTGCTGGAGCTCGGCACCGTCGAGGCCGGCCGCGCCACCCGCCGCCTCACCAGCGCCACCCGCGCCCTGATCGACGGCCAGGCCCAGGACATCTCCTACGAGCACCGCGACCGCGTCAGCGTCGAGGAGTGCCTGGAGATGGAGGGCAACAAGACCGGCGCCCTGCTCGCCTCCGCCAGCTCCATCGGCGCGGTGCTCGGCGGCGCCGACGAGCACACCGCCGACACGCTGGAGAGGTACGGCTACCACCTCGGCCTCGCCTTCCAGGCCGTCGACGACCTCCTCGGCATCTGGGGCGACCCGGATTCCACCGGCAAGCAGACCTGGAGCGACCTGCGCCAGCGCAAGAAGTCCCTGCCCGTCGTGGCCGCCCTCGCGGCGGGCGGTTCCGCCTCCGAACGGCTCGGCGAGATCCTCGCCGCCGACGCCAAGACCAGCGACTTCGCGAACTTCTCCGAGGAGGAGTTCGCGGCCCGCGCCGCCCTCATCGAGGAAGCGGGCGGCCGGGAATGGACCGCCGGCGAGGCACGCCGTCAGCACACCATCGCCATCGAGGCCCTCGACGCCGTCGACATGCCCGACCGGGTGCGGGACCGGTTCACGGCGCTCGCGGACTTCGTCGTCGTACGAAAGAGATGATCACTATCGGTCGAATAGCCCTCGCGTAGTCGCCGGCCGGTGTCGCGGGAAGACGAGCACCGGCCGACGGCGGACCCACAGCAGAAGCACCACTTGTTTACTGCACGAAGGGGAAGCCATGACAGCGACGACCGACGGAAGCACCGGGGCCACCCTGAAGCCCCTCGCAGCCGCGGCCAGCGAAACCGACGTCACGATCCCCGCCACGGCGGCCGGGGTACCAGAAGCCGCCGCACGCGCCACCCGGCGCGCCACGGACTTCCTGCTCTCCCGGCAGGACGCCCAGGGCTGGTGGAAGGGCGACCTCGAGACGAACGTCACGATGGACGCAGAGGACCTGCTCCTCCGCCAGTTCCTGGGCATCCTGGACGAGGAGACCACCCGCGCCGCCGCCCTCTTCATCCGCGGCGAGCAGCGCGAGGACGGCACCTGGGCCACCTTTTACGGCGGCCCGGGCGACCTGTCCGCCACCATCGAGGCCTACGTCGCCCTGCGCCTGGCGGGCGACGCGCCCGACGCGCCGCACATGGCGAGGGCGTCGGAGTGGATCCGGTCCCGGGGCGGCATCGCCGCCGCCCGCGTCTTCACCCGGATCTGGCTCGCCCTGTTCGGCTGGTGGAAGTGGGACGACCTGCCCGAACTCCCGCCGGAGCTCATCTACTTCCCCACCTGGGTCCCGCTCAACATCTACGACTTCGGCTGCTGGGCCCGGCAGACCATCGTGCCGCTGACCATCGTCTCCGCGAAGCGGCCGGTGCGCCCCGCGCCCTTCCCGCTCGACGAACTGCACACCGACCCCGCGCGTCCCAACCCGCCGAAGCCCCTGGCACCGGCGGCGAGCTGGGACGGTGCCTTCCAGCGCCTGGACAAGGCGCTGCACGCCTACCGCCGGGTCGCCCCGCGGCGGCTGCGCCGGGCCGCGATGAACACCGCCGCCCGCTGGATCATCGAGCGGCAGGAGAACGACGGCTGCTGGGGCGGCATCCAGCCGCCCGCCGTGTACTCGGTCATCGCCCTCTACCTGCTCGGCTACGACCTCGAACACCCCGTGATGCGCGCGGGGCTGGAGTCGCTGGACCGCTTCGCCGTGTGGCGCGAGGACGGCGCCCGGATGATCGAGGCCTGCCAGTCCCCGGTGTGGGACACCTGCCTGGCCACCATCGCGCTGGCCGACGCCGGGGTGCCCGCCGACCACCCGCAGCTGGTGAAGGCCGCGGACTGGATGCTCGGCGAGCAGATCGTGCGCCCCGGCGACTGGTCGGTGAAGCGGCCCGGACTCCCGCCCGGGGGCTGGGCGTTCGAGTTCCACAACGACAACTACCCCGACATCGACGACACCGCGGAGGTCGTCCTCGCACTGCGCCGGGTCAGCCACCACGACCCGGAGCGGGTGGAGAAGGCGATCGGCCGCGGGGTGCGCTGGAACCTCGGCATGCAGTCGAGGAACGGTGCCTGGGGCGCGTTCGACGTCGACAACACCAGTTCCTTCCCCAACCGGCTGCCGTTCTGCGACTTCGGCGAGGTCATCGACCCCCCGTCGGCGGACGTCACCGCGCACGTCGTCGAGATGCTCGCCGTGGAGGGCCTCGCCCACGACCCGCGCACCCGGCGCGGCATCCACTGGCTGCTCGCCGAACAGGAGGCGGACGGCTCGTGGTTCGGCCGCTGGGGCGTCAACTACGTCTACGGCACCGGCTCCGTCGTCCCCGCCCTGACCGCCGCCGGGATCCCCGCCTCGCACCCCGCCATCCGCCGCGCCGTGAGCTGGCTGGAGTCCGTCCAGAACGACGACGGCGGCTGGGGCGAGGACCTGCGCTCCTACCGGTACGTCAGGGAGTGGAGCGGCCGGGGCGCCTCCACGGCCTCACAGACCGCGTGGGCGCTGATGGCCCTGCTGGCGGCGGGGGAGCGGGAGTCCAAGGCCGTCGAACGCGGTGTCGAGTGGCTCGCCGCGACCCAGCGGGAGGACGGTTCCTGGGACGAGCCCTACTTCACCGGCACCGGCTTCCCCTGGGACTTCTCCATCAACTACCACCTCTACCGGCAGGTCTTCCCGCTCACCGCCCTCGGCCGGTACGTCCACGGAGAGCCCTTCGCCGAGAAGGCGCGCGCGGCCCAGGCACCCGCCCTCGCCGAGCAGCCCGCGCCCGAGACGTCCGCGGCCGAGGTGAAGGGCAGCCGATGAACCGACAGTCCGGCCCGTCCCCGCTGCTCATCGCCTGCGCGCTCGGCATCGAGCACCTCGCCCTGCGCACCGGTGACCGCGGTGGCGCCGGCGGGCCGGTCACCGTTCTGCGTACGGGCATGGGCCCGAAGGCGGCCGAGCGCTCGGTCACCCGGCTCCTGGCCGACCCGGCGCTCGACGGCGCCGCCGTGCTGGCCACGGGCTTCTGTGCCGGACTCGCCCCCGGCATGCACCCCGGCGACCTGGTCGTCGCCGAGGAGGCCCGGGACCCCCGGGGCACCGTGGCCGGCGTCGGGACGGACCGCCTCGTCAAGGAACTCGCGCGTGCCGTGCCCGGGCGCACCGTCCACACCGGGCCGCTCACCGGATCGGATCACGTCGTCCGGGGTCCCGAACGCGCCGACCTGCTGGCGACGGGCGCGATCGCCGTCGACATGGAGTCCGCGGCCACGCTCCTGAGCGCCGTCCGGGCGGGCGCGCGCCCGGTTGCGGCCGTCCGAGTGGTGGTGGACGCTCCAGAACACGAACTCGTCCGGATCGGCACGGTGCGCGGTGGAATATCGGCTTTCCGCGTCCTTCGATCCGTTCTTCCCGCATTCTTCGAATGGCACCGTTCCTTGCCGCTCCCCCGGAGGTGAGCCCAGATGGCCATGCCGCTGCGCCAGTCCATCAAGGTCGCTACATACCTGGCCGAACAGAAGATTCGCCGACGGGACAAGTTCCCGCTCATCGTGGAACTGGAGCCGCTCTTCGCCTGCAACCTCAAGTGCGAGGGATGCGGCAAGATCCAGCACCCGGCCGGAGTGCTGAAGCAGCGCATGCCGGTCGCGCAGGCCGTGGGGGCGGTGCTCGAATCGGGAGCGCCGATGGTCTCCATCGCCGGCGGCGAACCGCTGATGCATCCGCAGATCGACGAGATCGTGCGCCAGTTGGTGGCCAAGCGGAAGTATGTCTTCCTGTGCACCAACGCGCTGCTCATGCGCAAGAAGATGGACAAGTTCAAGCCCTCGCCGTTCTTCGCCTTCGCGGTGCACATCGACGGGCTGCGGGAGCGGCACGACGAGTCCGTGGCGAAGGAGGGGGTGTTCGACGAGGCCGTGGAGGCCATCAAGGAGGCCAAGCGGCGCGGCTTCCGGGTGACCACCAACTCGACCTTCTTCAACACCGACACCCCGCAGACCATCGTCGAGGTCCTCAACTTCCTCAACGACGACCTCAAGGTCGACGAGATGATGATCTCGCCCGCCTACGCCTACGAGAAGGCCCCCGACCAGGAGCACTTCCTGGGCGTGGAGCAGACCCGCGAGCTGTTCAAGAAGGCCTTCTCGGGCGGTAACCGGGCCCGCTGGCGGCTCAACCACTCCCCGCTGTTCCTCGATTTCCTCGAGGGCAAGGTCGACTTCCCGTGCACCGCGTGGGCGATCCCGAACTACTCGCTCTTCGGCTGGCAGCGCCCCTGCTACCTGATGAGCGACGGGTACGTCCCGACGTACCGGGAACTGATCGAGGACACCGACTGGGACAAGTACGGCCGCGGCAAGGACCCGCGCTGCGCCAACTGCATGGCGCACTGCGGCTACGAGCCCACCGCCGTCCTGGCCACCATGGGCTCCCTCAAGGAGTCCCTGCGTGCCATGCGCGAGACCGTCTCCTCGAACCGGGAGTGAAGGCGTGAGCGCCATCCCCTTGGGCGTTCCCGAGGTACCGGTCCGGCCGATCGCCGAGCGACGCGTGTCGCGACGGATCCAGGTCGGGCCGGTCCCGGTCGGGGGCGGGGCTCCGGTGTCGGTGCAGTCCATGACCACGACGCGTACGTCCGACATCGGCGCGACGCTCCAGCAGATCGCCGAGCTGACCGCCTCGGGCTGCCAGATCGTGCGGGTGGCCTGTCCGACGCAGGACGACGCGGACGCCCTTGCCGTGATCGCGAGGAAGTCGCAGATCCCGGTGATCGCGGACATCCACTTCCAGCCGAAGTACGTCTTCGCCGCGATCGAGGCGGGCTGCGCGGCGGTCCGCGTGAACCCCGGCAACATCAAGCAGTTCGACGACAAGGTCAAGGAGATCGCCAAGGCGGCGAAGGACCACGGCACCCCGATCCGCATCGGGGTCAACGCCGGGTCGCTGGACCGGCGCCTGCTCCAGAAGTACGGCAAGGCGACCCCCGAGGCGCTGGCGGAGTCCGCGCTGTGGGAGGCGTCGCTCTTCGAGGAGCACGACTTCCGGGACATCAAGATCTCCGTCAAGCACAACGACCCGGTCGTGATGGTCGAGGCCTACCGGCAGCTCGCCGCCCAGTGCGACTACCCGCTGCACCTGGGTGTCACCGAGGCCGGGCCCGCCTTCCAGGGCACCATCAAGTCGGCCGTCGCCTTCGGCGCGCTGCTCTCCCAGGGCATCGGCGACACCATCCGCGTCTCCCTGTCGGCCCCGCCGGTCGAGGAGATCAAGGTCGGCATCCAGATCCTGGAGTCGCTCAACCTGCGCCGGCGCGGCCTGGAGATCGTCTCCTGCCCGTCCTGCGGGCGTGCCCAGGTCGACGTCTACAAGCTGGCCGAGGAGGTCACGGCCGGCCTGGAGGGCATGGACGTGCCGCTGCGCGTCGCCGTCATGGGCTGCGTCGTCAACGGCCCCGGCGAGGCCCGCGAGGCCGACCTCGGTGTCGCCTCCGGCAACGGCAAGGGCCAGATCTTCGTCAAGGGCGAGGTCGTCAGGACCGTCCCCGAGTCCAAGATCGTGGAGACCCTCATCGAGGAGGCGATGCGGATCGCCGAGCAGATGGAGAAGGACGGCGCGTCGGGGGAGCCGGCCGTCACCGTGAGCTGAACAGCACGGACCGAAGGGGGCCCGAGCGTGACGATTCTGGAGAGCATCCGGGGACCACGCGACCTGAAGGCGCTGTCCGAGGCGGAACTCGGTGAACTGTCCGACGAGATACGGGACTTCCTGGTGCACGCGGTAGCCCGCACCGGCGGACACCTCGGCCCGAACCTGGGCGTGGTGGAGCTGACCGTCGCCCTGCACCGGGTCTTCGAGTCACCGGCCGACCGCATCCTGTGGGACACCGGCCACCAGAGCTACGTACACAAACTGCTGACGAGGCGTCAGGACTTCTCCAAGCTGCGCGGGAAGGGCGGGCTGTCCGGCTACCCGTCGCGTGAGGAGTCCGAGCACGACGTCATCGAGAACAGTCACGCCTCCACCGTCCTCGGCTGGGCCGACGGCCTCGCCAAGGCCCGCCGGGTGCGGGGGGAGCGGGGCCATGTCGTCGCCGTCATCGGCGACGGCGCGCTCACCGGCGGCATGGCCTGGGAGGCCCTGAACAACATCGCGGCCGCCGGGGACCGGCCGCTGATCATCGTCGTCAACGACAACGAACGCTCGTACGCCCCGACCATCGGCGGCCTCGCCAACCACCTCGCGACGCTCCGTACGACCGACGGCTACGAGCGGATGCTGGCCTGGGGCAAGGACGTGCTCCAGCGCACCCCCGTGGTCGGCGACACCCTCTACGAGGCCCTGCACGGCGCCAAGAAGGGCTTCAAGGACGCCTTCGCGCCGCAGGGACTCTTCGAGGACCTGGGGCTGAAGTACGTCGGCCCGATCGACGGGCACGACACCGGGGCCGTCGAGTCGGCGCTGCGGCGCGCGAAACGCTTCCACGGGCCGGTTCTGGTGCACTGCCTCACGGAGAAGGGCCGCGGCTACGAGCCCGCTCTGCGAGACGAGGCGGACCACTTCCACACCGTCGGCGCGATGGACCCGCTCACCTGCGCCCCGCTCAGTCCCTCGAGCGGGCCGTCCTGGACCTCCGTCTTCGGCGAGGAGATCGTCCGGATCGGTGAGGAGCGCGACGACGTGGTGGCGATCACCGCGGCCATGCTCGACCCGGTCGGCCTCGCCGCCTTCGCCGAGCGCTTCCCCGACCGGGTGTGGGACGTGGGCATCGCGGAGCAGCACGCGGCCGTGTCCGCGGCCGGCCTCGCCACCGGTGGTCTCCATCCGGTCGTCGCCGTCTACGCCACCTTCCTCAACCGTGCCTTCGACCAGTTGCTCATGGACGTGGCCCTGCACCGCTGCGGTGTCACCTTCGTCCTGGACCGGGCGGGCGTCACCGGCGCCGACGGGCCCTCGCACAACGGCATGTGGGACATGTCCGTCCTGCAGGTCGTCCCGGGTCTGCGCATCGCCGCCCCGCGCGACGCCGACCAGCTGCGCACCCAACTGCGCGAGGCGGTCGCCGTCGCCGACGCGCCGACGCTCGTGCGCTTCCCGAAGGAGTCCGTCGGACCGGCCGTACCCGCCGTCGACCGGGTCGGCGGCATGGACGTCCTGCACGCGGCCGACCGGCCCGAGGTGCTGCTCGTGGCCGTCGGTGTGATGGCGCCCGTCTGCCTCGGGGCCGCCGAGCTGCTCGAAGCCCGCGGCACCGGATGCACCGTCGTCGACCCGCGCTGGGTCAAACCCGTCGACCCGGCGCTCGCGCCCCTGGCCGCGCGGCACCGCCTGGTGGCCGTCGTCGAGGACAACAGCCGTGCCGCCGGGGTCGGTTCGGCGGTGGCGCTGGCCCTCGGCGACGCCGACGTCGACGTGCCCGTGCGCCGGTTCGGCATCCCCGAGCAGTTCCTCGCGCACGCCAAGCGCGCCGAGGTGCTCGCCGACATCGGTCTCACCCCGGTCGAGATCGCCGGCCGGATCAGCGCCAGCCTCGCCCTCGGGGAACAGGCCGCAACGCCCGGTGGCGAACACGCCGGCGGCGGACGGACCGCCATGCCAGTGCAAGGAGAGAACTGAATGACCAAGGAGTTCGACCTCGCCGCGCTCTTGGCCGAGCGCGGAGCCGAGCGCTACGAGCTGCACGCCAGGCACCTCAATCACCAGCTCCCGCGCATGCTGCACACCATCGGCTTCGACAAGGTCTACGAGCGGGCGGAGGGCGCGCACTTCTGGGACGCGGACGGCAACGACTACCTGGACATGCTCGCCGGGTTCGCGGTGATGGGCCTGGGGCGCCACCACCCTGTCGTACGCAAGGCGCTGCACGACGTCCTCGACGCCTCCCTGGCCGACCTGACCCGCTTCGACTGCCCGCCGCTGCCCGGTCTGCTGGCCGAGAGGCTGCTCTCCTACAGCCCGCACCTGGACCGGGTCTTCTTCGGCAACAGCGGCACGGAGGCGGTCGAGACCGCGCTGAAGTTCGCCCGGTACGCGACGGGCCGGCCGAGGGTCCTGTACTGCTCGCACGCCTTCCACGGGCTGACCACCGGGTCGCTGTCCGTCAACGGCGAGGACGGCTTCCGCGACGGCTTCGCCCCGCTGCTGCCCGACACCGCCGTCCCGCTCGGCGACCTGGACGCCCTGGCGCGGGAGCTGAAGCACGGCGACGTGGCCGCGCTGATCGTGGAGCCGGTCCAGGGCAAGGGCGTGCACGAGGCCCCGCCCGGCTATCTGCGCGCCGCGCAGGAGCTGCTGCACCGGCACAAGGCGCTGCTGATCGCCGACGAGGTGCAGACGGGCCTCGGCCGGACCGGCAGGTTCTACGCCTTCCAGCACGAGGACGGCGTCGAGCCCGACCTGGTGTGCGTGGCCAAGGCGCTGTCCGGCGGCTACGTGCCGGTGGGGGCCACGCTGGGCAAGGACTGGATCTTCCAGAAGGTGTTCTCCTCGATGGACCGGGTGCAGGTCCACTCGGCGAGCTTCGGGTCCAACGCGCAGGCCATGGCGGCCGGGCTCGCGGTGCTGTCGGTGATGGAGAACGAGGAGATCGTCGCGAACGCCGCCGCGGTGGGGGAGCGGCTGAAGTCCCGGCTGACGGAGCTGGTGGACCGCTACGAGCTGCTCGCCGACGTCCGGGGCCGGGGGCTGATGATCGGCATCGAGTTCGGCCGGCCCAGGTCGCTGAAGCTGCGCAGCCGCTGGACGATGCTGCAGGCCGCGCGCAAGGGCCTGTTCGCGCAGATGGTGGTGGTGCCGCTGCTGCAACGGCACCGGATCCTGACGCAGGTGTCGGGCGACCACCTCGAGGTGATCAAGCTCATCCCGCCGCTGATCATCGACGCCGGCGACGCGGACCGATTCGTCGACGCCTTCACCGAGGTGATGGACGACGCGCACAACGGCGGCGGCCTGATGTGGGACTTCGGGAAGACCCTGGTGAGACAGGCGATGGCCAACCGTTAGCGAGGCATCCGGCGCCGACTTTGCCTGTGAGGCAAGAAAATTGCCCACAAGGCAATTCTCGGGCTGAAATGGAGGCATGACCTCCCACGAGACCGGTCCGCCGTCGCCGGACGCGGCGGCGGGCGCGGTGTCCGTCGTGGCACCGCAGCTGCGTGCCCTGCGGCGCCGGGCCGCCCTCACCCTGGAGACGGCGGCCCGTGCGGCCGGACTGTCGCCCGCCCACCTCTCCCGCCTGGAGACCGGCCAGCGCCAGCCCTCGCTGCCGATGCTGCTCTCCCTCGCCCGCGTCTACGGTACGACCGTCTCGGAGCTGCTCGGCGAGACGGCCGCGGACCGGGACGCCGTCGTGCGCGCCGACGCCATGGAACCGACGTTCGCGGGTGGCTGGACGTACTGGCAGGCCGGCGGGGCCGGTCGCGGTATGCAGGCCCTGCGGGTCCATGTGCCGCACGGCTCGCAGGGCGACATCGTGCGGGTGCACCCCGGCGAGGAGTGGCTGTACGTGCTGCGGGGCCGGCTGCGGCTGCGCCTCGGGGACACCGTGCACGTGCTGGACCCGGGTGACAGCGCGCACTTCGACTCGCTGACCCCGCACCGGATCGCCGCCCAGGATGCCGACGGGGTCGAGCTCCTCTTCGTCCACACCCTGCTGCAGAGCCCGACGGCCGCGCTGTGCCTGGGCCCGGCCGCCACGCCCGTCCATCCCACCCCTGGAGAAACGCCGTGAACCCGCAGGAGAAGTTCCCGCGCGCCCTGTGGGTGCGACTCTTCATCTACCTCATCGTGGGGCACGTCTTCGCGGCCTTCATCTACCTGCTCTTCGAGGTCGGCGCCGACAGCCGGTGAGCGGGCGGCTCAGTCCAGCAGGCGCTCGCGCAGCCGCTCCCGGGTCTCCGGGGTGATCCGCAGGCCCTTCTCCAGGTAGGCGTCGACCCCGCCCCAGGTCTCCTCGACGGTCTCGAAGGCGGCCGCCAGGTACTCGGCGCGCGCGTCGAAGAGGGGGCTGAGCAGCTCCATGACCTCGGGGGAGTAGGCCGAGGCGGCGGAGCCGCTGCGCTGCACCTTGTAGCGGCGGTGCGCGGCGTTGGACTTGAGGTAGTCGTCGACGACGGCGTCACGCTCGACGCCCAGGGCGAGCAGGGTGACCGCGATGGACAGGCCCGCGCGGTCCTTGCCGGCCGCGCAGTGCATCAGGGCGGGGACGCTGTCCTCGGCGAGCGCGTGCAGCACCCGGGAGTGCTCCGCCGTGCGCTCCTTGATGATCATGCGGTAGGAGTCGATCATCCGGTTGGCACCCTTGCCGTCCGCCAGGATCTCGCGCAGCTGGTCGAGGTCGCCGTCGCGGACCATCTTCCAGAACTCGGCGCCGTCGGCGGGATCGCTCAGCGGCAGGTTCACATTGCGCACGCCCGGCAGCTCGACGTCCGGGCCGTCGAGCTTCTGGTCGGCCGCGTTGCGGAAGTCGAAGACGGTGTGCAGGCCCAGCGAGGCCAGGAACGCGGCGTCCTCCCCGGTGGCGTGAGCCAGGTGCCCGCTGCGGAACAGCACGCCCTGCCGCACCCGCCGCCCGTCCACGGTCGGCAGGCCGCCCACGTCTCGGAAGTTGCGCACACCGGCCAGCTGGGGTTCGGTCGACGGGACCTGCTGCGTCACGGGGGCTCCTCCCACTCCGCCCCGTCCGCGCTGCTCGCCGACGGGCACCAGTCGACGATACGACACGGTGCCGGCCCCCCGGTGTCACAGTCGCCCGACTGCGCCACGTCTGGGCCTTCTGTCCGAATCGGCACCTTCGTTCCAACTAGCGCTGGAATAAGAGGAACTGGGGAGGTGGTGCGTGAGCAGCGTCATATCCGTGACCGTGCGTTGCCCGTCATGTTCACGTAATTCTGCCGGTTTTCAAGGCTGTTCACGTGGAAGGGCGCTGGGCGAATCGACGGAGGGTGACCGGCGGTCCCCGTAAAGGATCAATCGGAACACCTGTCATCGGAACCCCTCGCTTGTCCCTGCGCGTCTTGGTCCCTTACGTTCACCACCGATCCGGACGGACGCCTAATCCTGCCGCCGACCGGAGCCAGCACTCATCCACCACCCGTACACGGCAGGAGCGGGGGACCCACAGGTACAACCGCCTGTTCCGGTTCCCGGAACGGCTTGGGGTAAAGCCGCGTCTCGGCGCGGCCGGGCATCTCCAGCTCGCACCCGACAGCTCACCTCGTAGGCGCCGGAGAGGAATTCGCCATGCCCGCGAAGGGTAAGCACCGCCGTACCAGGGCCATGCGCCTGACCCGCACCATCGCCGTAGCCGGAACCGGTGGCGCCGCGCTCGCGCTCCCGCTGATGGGCGCCGCCAGTGCCCAGGCCGCTCCCGCGCAGTCCGTTTCCGAGCAGACCGTGCAGTCCATACCGACGGCGGCGAAGAAGGCCGCCGGCGGCACCGAGAAGAACTCGGACTCGCGGACGTACACCGTGAAGAGCGGTGACTACCTCTCGAAGATCGCCGACGACCAGGACGTCGACGGCGGCTGGAAGAAGCTGTACTCGGACAACCGCGACGCCGTCGGCTCGGACCCGTCGCTGATCCACCCCGGCCTGAAGCTCTCGATCGGCGAGCGGGCCGCCGAGTCCGCCCCGTCGTCCGCCGAGTCGGAGAAGCCGGCGGCCGAGAAGCCCGCCGCGCCGGAGAAGTCGTCCGCCGGGAAGTCCGAGAAGCCGGAGTCCGCCGGGAAGTCGTCGGACACCGCCAAGACCTCGTCCTCGGACTCCTCGAACACGAGCGCCCAGTCCGCCGGCACCACCAGCGGCTTCACCTCGCCCGTCCCCGGCGGCACCGTCGGCACCCCGTACCACCAGACGGGCAGCATGTGGTCCAGCGGTTACCACACCGGCACGGACTTCGTCGTCCCGACCGGCACGTCGCTCAAGGCCGTCGGCGCGGGCACCGTCGTCTCCGCCGGCTGGGGAGGCGCGTACGGCAACCAGGTCGTCATCCAGCTCGCCGACGGCCACTACGCCCAGTACGCCCACCTGTCCTCGCTCTCCGTCTCCGCCGGTCAGTCCGTGACGGCGGGTCAGCAGGTCGGCCTCTCGGGTGCCACCGGCAACGTGACCGGCCCGCACCTGCACTTCGAGATCCGCACCACGCCGGACTACGGCTCGGACGTGGACCCGATCGCGTACCTGCGCTCGCACGGCGTCTCCCTCTGACGACCGTTTGGCGCGGCCTCCGCGCCACCGAAGGCCGGACTCCGATCCCCGGGTCCGGCCTTCGGCCTATTCCGGAATTGACGAACACTTTAGGCGTGGTCTTTCTCACCGCCCGTCAACCCTTTCCTACGGTCGCGTAGGTCACATTCAAGGTGAATAGTGGGCCGACGTGGCAGACGATTCGAAGAGTGACAGCAGAGAAGTGATCGGGTCGTACGTGGCGGTGGGGGACAGCTTCACCGAGGGCGTCGGAGATCCCGGCCCCGACGGGGCGTTCGTCGGCTGGGCCGACCGGTTCGCCGTGCTGCTCGCCGACCGGCGTCCCGAGGGCGACTTCAGATACACGAACCTCGCCGTGCGCGGCAGGCTCCTCGACCAGATCGTGGCGGAGCAGGTCCCGCGGGTCGCCGAACTCGCGCCCGACCTGGTGTCGTTCGCGGCGGGCGGCAACGACATCATCCGGCCCGGCACCGATCCGGACGAGGTGGCCGAGCGGTTCGAGCGGGCGGTGGCCGCGCTGAGCGTCGCGGCCGGCACCGTCCTGGTGACCACCGGCTTCGACACCCGCGGGGTGCCCGTCCTCAAGCATCTGCGCGGGAAGATCGCCACGTACAACGGGCACGTCCGGGCCGTCGCCGACCGCTACGGCTGCCCGGTGCTCGACCTGTGGTCGCTCCGGAGCGTCCAGGACCGCAGGGCGTGGGACGCCGACCGGCTGCACCTGTCGCCGGAGGGTCACACACGCGTGGCGCTGCGCGCGGGCCAGGCCCTCGGTCTGCGCGTCCCGGCCGACCCGGACCAGCTCTGGCCGCCGCTGCCGCCCCGCGGCACCCTGGACGTCCGGCGCGACGACGTGCACTGGGCGCGCGAGTACCTGGTGCCGTGGATCGGACGCCGACTGCGCGGCGAGTCGTCGGGCGACCACGTGACGGCCAAGGGGGCGCTGTCGCCGGACGACATCAAGGTGCGGATCGCGACCGTGGCCTGACGGCGGGGACCACGGGCGGTCGGCGGCATCCGGTCGCCCGGTCCCGCGCCGTCCCGCCCGTCGTCCCGCCCGTCGTCCCGGGGCCGTGTGCGCGACACCTCGCCGGGCGGGGCCGCGCCGGGCCTGGGCGAGGGCCGGGTGGCGGAACGCCGCGGGCCGGGTGACCGTACGCCGCCGACCGCCGTCGTGTTGCCGGCCGCCGCGTGCGGGGTGCCGGGCTGCCGGACGGCACACCTAGAGCCGAGGCGTGGTCAACGCCTCCCGCTCCAGGCCCAGTTCCCGGGCGAGTGCGTCGTCCATCCACTCGTGGGCCCGGGTCCGTGAGACCGCGCCCGCGTACGAGGTCAGCTGCACGGCCAGTCCGTCGAGCAGGGCGGTCAGCCGCAGAGCGGCGCCGTCGGGGTCCGGGCACGGGAACTCCCCGGCGGCCACGCCCTCGGCGACGACGTCGGCGATCGCCGCCTTCCACTGGCGGTCCAGTTCCCGCGTGACCTCCCGCAGCGCGGGCTCACGCAACGCCACCGCCCAGCCCTCGATCCACAGCCGCCAGCCCTTGGCCTGCCCGGTCGGGGCGTACCACCGCACGGCCGCCCGCAGCCGGCGCAGCGCCGACGTGCGCCGGCCGAGCAGCTTGCGCAGACGGGCGAGATCGTCCTCGGCGGCGTAGGTGAACGCGGCGGCGACCAGCTTCTCCTTGGTGGAGAAGTGGTAGAGCACCAGCGCGTTGCTGACACCGAGCGCGGCGGCCACGTCGGCGATGCGCAACGCGGCCACGCCACGCGCCGATATCTGTTCGACGGCCGCGCGCAGCAGCTCCTCGCGCCGCTCCGTCACACTCAACCGGACTCTCCCCACGTCCGTCACCCTATACAGGCGTCCGGACGGGCGGCGACGGCCGTCCCCGGCCCGGTGGCTCAGTCCGTCGCGGCGGCGCCCGCGGCGCTGGGCCCCGCGTCGGACAGGTCGCAGGAGTCCTTGAAGCCCTGGCTGGTGAGGTCGAGCGCCGCGTTGATCCGGGAACGCAGGTTCTCCACCGCGACGATGGCCGTCAGCTCCACGAACGCGGGCTCCCCCAGCCGGGCCCGCAGCCGTTCGGCGAGGTCGTCGCCGACGGTGGGCGGAGTCGCCGTCACCGCCTCCGCGTACTCCATGACGTCCCGCTCCAGCGGCGTGTAGGCCTCGCTCTCCCGCCACACCGGCACGTCGTGCAGCTTGCTCCGGTCCATGCCGCGTCCGGCGTTCTCCCAGTACCCGAAGTCCATGCACCAGGAGCAGCCGATCGAGGCCGCCGAGGCCATCACGGCGAGCGCCTTCAGGTCGGGGTCCAGCCTGTTCCACTTGGCCACGGACCGCTCGAACCGCAGGTCGCCCCAGAGCACGCGCGGATTGTGGGCGAGCGCCTTGCCGGGGTCCAGGACCTTGCCGTAGGCACGCCGGGAGTACCACTCCACGACGCGGAGGAGGAGTGTTCGGGGAGGGGAGAGGGACACGCGGGCCATGGGGACCACCTTCCTGTCCTTCGGTCGTGCCGTCGTCTTCCGGGCGCCCCGGCGGGATCGCCCTCACCGGTACGACGGGCGGAGGGAACACGGATGTGACATCCGTCGTTCGAGGTGACGTCGGACAAGCCGACAATGAGAGCCTGACCTACTCCACCTGGAGGTACCCGTGGCCGGTTTCCGTTCCCCGAGCCCCGGGCTCCGCATGCCGCGGCCCGCGGCCTTCGGCGCGGACCCGAGCGGTGAGCGCATGGCGCGTATCCGCAGATCGCCGCACTTCGGTGACGGCGTCTTCGAGAACCCCGGCGGCACCGCCCGGACCCGGCCCTCCGGATCGGCGCGCGAGTTCGCCAAGATCTACTTCGACCGGGAGGCACGGCTCCGCCGTGCGCCGCGGGGCACGGTCCCGGTGCACTCCACCACGCTCGCCGACATCGCCCGGCCGCCCGCCACCGGGTTGCGGCTGACCTGGATGGGACACTCCAGCGTTCTCGCCGAGATCGACGGACAACGGGTGCTCTTCGACCCCGTCTGGGGCGAGCGCTGCTCCCCGTTCCCCTTCGCCGGACCCAAGCGGCTGCACCCGGTCCCGGTGCCGCTGGCGGCCCTGGGCCCGGTCGACGTCGTCGTCATCTCGCACGACCATTACGACCATCTGGACATGCCCACGATCCTGGCGCTGGCCGGCACGGACACCGTGTTCGCCGTGCCGCTCGGCGTCGGCGCCCATCTCGAACACTGGGGCGTCTCCGCCGGCCGGCTGCGCGAGCTGGACTGGCACGAGTCGACGCGCGTCGGCGGGCTGACCCTGACCGCCACCCCGGCCCGGCACTTCTGCGGGCGCGGGCTGCGCAACACCCAGCACACCCTCTGGGCGTCCTGGGTCGTCGCCGGTGACGAGCACCGGGTCTACCACAGCGGGGACACCGGATACTTCGACGGCTTCCGGGACATCGGCGCCGCCCACGGCCCGTTCGACGCCACGATGATCCAGCTCGGGGCGTACGCCGACTTCTGGCCGGACATCCACATGACGCCCGAGGAGGGCGTACGCGCCCACCTCGACCTGCAAGGAGGCGGCTCGGGCGGAGTGCTGCTGCCGATCCACTGGGGGACCTTCAATCTCGCGCCGCACGCGTGGGCGGAGCCGGTGGAGTGGACCCTGGCCGCCGCCGAGTCGGTCGGACAGCCCCTCGCCGTACCCGTCCCCGGGCAGCCCTTCGAGCCCGGGGGAGATCTCCCGGCCGAGCCGTGGTGGCGCTCCGTCGGCTACACCCCGGTCCGTGAGTGGCCCGTGCCCGGCACCACCCCGCGGGCGACGAGTCAGGACCTGGACCTGGTGGGCGAGGACTGACGGAAGGCCGACGCGTACCGGACGCGGGGCGGGCGGTCACGAGCAGTCCGGGGCGCGCCGGGGCGGTCGGGCGGCCCCGGGCAGCACCGACGGGCCGGTGGCCACCGCGCGCAGGCGGCGCGGGATGCCCCTGGCCGCTCTGTCGTGGCTGGTGAACCCGTCGTGGCGCACCGATTCGGTGTTGGCCGTCTCCAGGAGCGCGACGATCCCGAAGGTGAGCCGGGGGGGCGCCGGTCGCCTCGGCGACGCCATCCGCCCGCCTCGCCTCCGCCGCCGTGTTCTCGACGAGGGCGAGCCAGTCGGCACGGGCCGCGGCCGGCGGGTCGTGGACCTTCCCCGCCCGGGCGTCGTACTCGGCCGAGACGGAGCAGAGGAAGCAGCCGCCCGGGAAGACCCGTTCCCGTGGGTAGGAGATCCAGCGGGCGCACAGGAACCTCTTGTGATCGACGGCCGGCACGCTCACCGACAGTGACCGTTTCTGATCGGGTTCGACCGGTCTACAGCCCCTCCTGAGCGGGTCCTCCACCGGCTTATCGGTCTGTCGTACGAGGCCTCATACCAGAGCGGGACGTTGTCCGAGGGACTTTGTCAACTGCCCACCGCACATGATGCACGGGCGACTACTGTCAGTGTCCGTCGGGCGACGCAGGGCCGGATCAGCGGTCACGCGCGAGCACCTGGACCCGACGGACCAACGGACCAGTACGAGGACCCCGATGTCTCACCTCCGCGCCCCGGCCGCGCGAGCAGACCGCCGTGAAGGCGGGCGGCACGGCCGGCCGGCCTCCCGTACCGCCCCCGCACTTCCCGAGACCCACATACGGCCCCAGCTCCTGCGTCTCGCCGTGCTGCCGCCCGTCGCGGTGGCCCTCGGCGCCTGCGCGGTCGTCCTGTTCACCGTCCGGTCCACCGGCGCCCGTCCCGGACTCGTCCTGTGGGCCGTGCTCGCCGGGGCGGTGTCGGTGACCCTCGCGGCCGTCGTCATCGCCGCCGTCGCCGCCGACCGCGCCGCGCGGTCCGTGCACGACCGCGTCGGCGCCCTGCGCCGCAGCACCGCGCGCTCGGAGGGCGATCTGCGTGCCGTGGTCGAGGCGTTGCGCCGCGGCGAGACCCCGCCCCAGCGCAAGCCGCGCGGCGGACCGCCCGACGACGCCGACGACTTCGAACTGCTCGCCGCCGATCTGTCCCGCGCCCACGACGGCGCCGTCACCGCGGTCGTCCGGGCCGCCCAGCTGTCCAGCCAGGCGGGCAGCGAACAGAAGCTGGAGGTCTTCGTCAACCTCGCGCGGCGCCTGCAGTCCCTGGTGCACCGCGAGATCTCCATCCTGGACGAGCTGGAGAACGAGATAGAGGACCCCGACCTCCTCAAGGGCCTCTTCCACGTCGACCACCTCGCCACCCGCATCCGCCGCCACGCCGAGAACCTCGCCGTGATGGGCGGCGCCGTCTCCCGCCGGCAGTGGAGCAACCCCGTCGACATGACCGAGGTGCTCCGCTCGGCCATCGCCGAGGTCGAGCAGTACTCGCGGGTCCGTCTGGTGCCGCCGATCGACGGCACCCTGCGCGGCCACGCCGTGGCCGACGTCATCCACCTGCTGGCGGAACTCGTCGAGAACGCCACCCTGTTCTCCGCCCCGCAGACCCAGGTGCTGATGCGTGCCAACCTCGTCACCTCGGGCCTCGCCGTCGAGGTCGAGGACCGCGGACTCGGCATGCCCGTCGGCGAGCAGAGCCGGATGAACGCCCTCCTCGCCGATCCCGACCAGGTCAACGTCGCCCGCCTGCTCGCGGACGGCCGCATCGGGCTGTACGTCGTCTCCCAGCTCGCCAAGCGGCACGGGATCACCGTCCGCCTGCAGACCAACATCTACGGCGGCGTCCAGGCCGTACTGGTCGTGCCGCAGGCCCTGTTGGGCACGGAGCCGGGCGCCCTGCCCGGAGACGTGAACCGGCCGGCGCAAGCCACCCGGGCCGCCCCGGTGCCCCTACCGCCGCCCCCGCGGGAGCTCAGGCCCGCGGCCACCGCTGTGCCGCCGCTCCCCGGCGCACCCGTTCCGGCCGCGCCCACCTCGGCCGCCCCCGCGCCGGCTCCCGCCCCGTCTCCCGCCGTTCCGTCCGACGCGGCACACGCTCCGGCCTCCGCGGCACCCGCCCCGGGCGCCGCCCGCCGGGCCGACGGCGGTGGACCCGTGCCGCTGCCCGTGCGCGGCGCCCACCGCGACCGGCCCACCCCGGCCGCCGCCGTGCCCGGTCTCCGGCCCGAGGACCGGGGCGTCCTCGACGAGCACGCCGCCACCCCGCCCGTCCCGCGCCACAGTGCGGTGCGCGGCACCATGGGCAAGCCCCGACTGCCCCGCCGCCGCGCCCAGGAGCACATCGCCCCCCAGCTGCGCGGTGGCCCCGCACCGCGCCAGGAGCCCGATCAGTACGCCGGCCACGACCCCGGACTGATGGCGGCCTTCCAGCGCGGCATCGGCCTCGCGGAGGCCCAGCAGCACCTGGAACCGTCCCCCGTGGAGCCCGCGCCGATGGAGCCGACCCGCGTCGATCCGGCGACGGCACACATGGAGCCGACCCCCAGGGACCCGGCCGGATGAGCACCCCCGCGACCACCCCCGCGACCGCCCCCAGCTCCCTCCACACCCCCACCACCACGACCAGCGCTTCCGCAGACCTTCGTACCCCAAGGAGTCGATCCACCATGGCGAGCGACGCGCCGACCGGCCAGGTATCCGACCTCGACTGGCTGATGAGCGGCCTCGTGCAGCGCGTACCGCACACGTCCAGCGCCGTGCTCCTGTCCTGCGACGGACTCGTGAAATCCGTCCACGGACTCGACGCGGACAGCGCCGACCACATGGCGGCCCTGGCCTCCGGCCTGTACTCCCTCGGCCGCAGCGCCGGTGTCCGCTTCGGCGACGGCGGGGACGTACGGCAGGTCGTCGTCGAACTCGACTCGACCCTGCTGTTCGTCACCACCGCCGGCTCCGGTACCTGCCTCGCCGTGCTGGCCGGCCGCGAAGCCGACGCCGCCGTGCTCGGCTACGAGATGGCGATGCTCGTCAAGAGCGTCCGCCCCTACCTCGTCACCGCACCCCGGCAGTACGCCGTCGAACCCCCGGCGATGAGGCCTTGAGGGTGGCCGCGGCCGGCGACGGGCCCTGGCTCGACGACGCGGCCGGACGGCTGGTGCGCCCTTTCACCGTGAGCAACGGCCGTACCCGGCCCACCGTCGAGCTCGACCTGATGTCCCAGGTGATGGCCACGGGGGCGACCCCCCTCGGTTACCTCGGCCCCGAGCACGCACAGGCACTCGACCTGTGCCGGGCGCCCCTTCCGGTCGCCGAGCTCGCCGCTCATCTGAGGCTTCCGGTGGCAGTCACCAAGGTGCTGCTGTCGGACCTCGTCGACTGCGGCGCGCTGACCACCAAACCCCCCGCCTCGTTCCACCACAATCCCACGGACCGGGCCCTTCTGGAGGCAGTGCTCGATGGACTACGACGACAGCTCTGACTACGGCCACGGATCCGTACCGGGGTCCGGCCACGACACCACCGACCCGTTCCCCACCGCGCTGAAGATCCTCGTGGCGGGCGGGTTCGGAGTGGGCAAGACGACCTTCGTCGGCGCGGTCAGCGAGATCGCACCGCTGAGCACGGAGGAACTGCTCACCACGGTCAGCGCCGGGACCGACAACCTCGACGGCATCGAGAACAAGCTCGAGACGACCGTGGCCATGGACTTCGGCCGCATCACCCTCGACCCCGAACACGTGCTGTACCTCTTCGGGACGCCCGGCCAGGAACGCTTCTGGTTCATGTGGGACGAACTGTGCGAGGGCGCCCTCGGTGCCGTGATCATCGCCGACACCCGCCGTCTCGAGGAGTCATTCGCCGCCGTCGACTTCTTCGAGGAGCGCGGCCTCGGCTTCATCGTCGCGATCAACGAGTTCGACGGCGCCCACCGCTACGACCCCGAGGAGGTGCGGGCCGCCATGGACCTCCACCCCGAGATCCCGATCGTGCGCTGCGACGCGCGGATCTCCAGTTCCGGCGTACAGACCCTGCTCACCCTCGTACGCCACCTCATCGCCCACACACCGGCCCCCACGACGGGGTCCGGCGCCCACAGGTAGGTCCCGGGTAATCCCAGGTGATCCACGCACACACCGCCACGGAGCCGCACATGACGCACGCCCACAGCGACGGAGCCCGCCCATGAGCTACGACCCGCCGCGCCCGGTCGGACGTCTGCTGCTCACCCCCGAGGACCGGGAGGCACCCGCCCGGGTGCGACGGCTGCGCCGGCTCGGACTGGCGGAACGCCCGGATCCGGCCCTCGACGCCTTCGCGGCCCACCTCGCCCATCTCGCCGAGGCGCCGTACGCGATGGTCAACTTCCTGGTCGAGGGAGGGCAGTTCTTCGCGGGCCTGCGGGTCCCCGACATCGCGCCGGTGACGCGGGGGGACGGCAGCAGTCCCGAGTTCGCCCGCATCCAGCCGCGCGACCACGGCTTCTGCCCCCACGTGGTGGTCCGTCGCAAGGCGCTGGTCCTCGAGGACGTGCGCGACTATCCGCGCTTCGCGGGCAACCCGGTCGTCGACGAGTTCGGCATCCGCTCCTACCTCGGCGCCCCGCTCATCGACAGCACGGGAACGGTGCTGGGCGCCGTGTCCGCCGCCGACGTGAGGCCCCGGACCTGGGGGAAGGCGGGCCTGGCGACGATCAAGTCGACGGCGGTCGACCTCGTACGGCGCATCGAACGCAGCGCGGAGGACGGGCTCCCGCTGTGAGCCGCCGGGCGGCGGCGCGAGGGACGAGCGGGGTGTGAAGGAAAGCTGCGGCCGGGCTTAAGAAAGGCTCGATGGACCCGGGACGCTGTCGTACGGCAGATTGCTGTGCGATCGGCACATCGCCGTGCGATTCCCCTCCCCTCCCCGGACACGGGCTGCCCAGGCATGCCCGGCGCCGGGACCTCACCGTCAGGAGCCCTAGCGTTGAAGGCGCTGGTCAAGGAGAAGGCGGAGCCCGGGCTGTGGCTCGTGGACGTCCCCGAGCCCGTCATCGGACCCGGTGACGTCCTCATCAAGGTGCTGCGTACCGGCATCTGCGGCACCGACCTGCACATCCGGGCGTGGGACGGCTGGGCGCGGCAGGCCATCCGCACCCCGCTCGTCGCCGGGCACGAGTTCGTCGGCGAGGTCGTCGACACCGGCCGGGACGTCACCGACATCAAGGCCGGCGACCGGGTCAGCGGCGAGGGCCACCTGGTCTGCGGCAAGTGCCGCAACTGCCTGGCCGGACGGCGCCACCTGTGCCGCGCCACCGTCGGGCTCGGCGTCGGCCGGGACGGCGCGTTCGCCGAGTACGTCGCCCTGCCCGCCGCCAACGTCTGGGTGCACCGCGTCCCCGTCGACCTCGACGTCGCCGCGATCTTCGACCCGTTCGGCAACGCCGTGCACACCGCCCTGTCCTTCCCGCTGGTCGGCGAGGACGTCCTCATCACCGGCGCCGGACCGATCGGCCTGATGGCCGCCGCGGTCGCCCGGCACGCCGGGGCGCGCAACGTGGTGATCACCGACGTGAGCGAGGAGCGACTGGACCTCGCCCTCAAGGTCGGCGTCAGCCTCGCCCTGAACGTGTCGAAGACGACCATCGCCGACGGGCAGCGCGAGCTGGGCCTGCGCGAGGGCTTCGACATCGGTCTGGAGATGTCCGGCCGTCCCGAGGCCATGCGCGACATGATCGCCAACATGACGCACGGCGGCCGGATCGCCATGCTCGGCCTGCCGTCCGAGGACTTCCCGGTCGACTGGGCCCGGATCGTCACCTCCATGATCACCATCAAGGGCATCTACGGCCGCGAGATGTTCGAGACCTGGTACGCCATGTCGGTGCTGCTGGAGGGCGGTCTCGACCTCACCTCCGTGATCACCGGCCGGTACTCCCACCGCGACCACGAGGCCGCGTTCGCCGACGCGGCCGGCGGCAAGGGCGGCAAGGTCATCCTCGACTGGACCGCGTAAGTCGGCTGCCCCTTCCAGTGCCCCTTCCCGCGCCCTTTCCAGCGCCTCTTCCAGGAGACCCCGCTATGTTCGACTCCGTGCGCGACGACCTGCGCGCCACCCTCGACGAGATTCGCGCCGCCGGCCTGCACAAGCCCGAGCGCGTCATCGGCACCCCCCAGTCGGCGACGGTGAACGTCACCGCCGGCGGCCGTCCCGGCGAGGTCCTCAACTTCTGCGCCAACAACTACCTCGGCCTCGCCGACCACCCCGAGGTCGTCGCCGCCGCCCACGAGGCGCTGGACCGCTGGGGCTACGGAATGGCCTCCGTGCGCTTCATCTGCGGCACCCAGGAGGTGCACAAGGAACTCGAGGCCCGGCTCTCCGCGTTCCTCGGCCAGGAGGACACGATCCTGTACTCCTCCTGCTTCGACGCCAACGGCGGTGTCTTCGAGACCCTCCTCGGCCCCGAGGACGCGGTGATCTCCGACGCCCTGAACCACGCCTCGATCATCGACGGCATCCGCCTCAGCAAGGCCAAGCGCCTGCGCTACGCCAACCGCGACATGGCCGATCTGGAGGCGCAGCTCAAGGCCGCCGGCGACGCCCGCCGCAAGCTGATCGTCACCGACGGCGTCTTCTCCATGGACGGCTACGTCGCCCCGCTCGCCGAGATCTGCGACCTGGCCGACCGCTACGACGCCATGGTCATGGTCGACGACTCGCACGCCGTCGGCTTCGTCGGCCCCGGCGGCCGCGGCACCCCCGAGCTGCACGGCGTCATGGACCGGGTCGACATCATCACCGGCACCCTCGGCAAGGCCCTCGGCGGTGCCTCGGGCGGCTACGTCGCCGCCCGCGCCGAGATCGTCGCCCTGCTGCGTCAGCGCTCCCGGCCGTACCTCTTCTCCAACACCCTCGCCCCGGTGATCGCCGCCGCCTCCCTCAAGGTGCTCGACCTGCTGGAGTCGGCCGACGACCTGCGTGTGAGGCTCGCCGAGAACACCGCCCTGTTCCGCCGCCGGATGACCGAGGAGGGCTTCGACGTCCTCCCCGGCGACCACGCCATCGCGCCGGTGATGATCGGCGACGCGTCGAGGGCGGGCCGCATGGCCGAGCTGCTGCTGGAGCGCGGGGTGTACGTGATCGGCTTCTCCTACCCCGTCGTCCCGCAGGGCCAGGCCCGCATCCGCGTGCAGCTCTCCGCCGCCCACTCCACGGACGACGTGAACCGCGCGGTCGACGCCTTCGCGGCGGCGCGCGAGGAGCTCGACGCCTGACGCGGGCCGTGCCTACGGCCACGGGCACGGCGGGCGCGGCGGGTGAGAGAATCGATCCCGTGATCGAAGCGCGGCGGCTGCACATCCTCCGAGCGGTGGCGGACCACCGCACCGTGACGGCGGCTGCCGCCGCGCTGTACCTCACCCCGTCCGCGGTCTCCCAGCAGCTGGCCGCCCTGGAGCAGGAGACCGGCCACCGCCTGGTCGAGCGCGGCGCCAAGGGGGTACGCCTGACCCCGGCCGGCGAGATCCTGCTCAGCCACACCAACGCCGTCCTCGCCCAGCTGGAGCGGGCCGAGGCCGAGCTCGCCGCCTACGGCTCGGGCGCGGCCGGCACCGTCACGGTCGCCTCCTTCGCGACCGGTATCGCCCTCGTCGTGGCGCCCGCGCTGACCCGCCTCGCCGATTCGGCGCCCGGCATCCGCATCCGCGTCCAGGACGCCGAGGGGGACGCCAGCCTGCCGATGGTGCTGGACCGGCAGGTCGACGTGGCCGTCGCCGTCGAGTACCGCGGGGCGCCGCCCGCCGACGACCCGCGCCTGACCCACGTCCCCCTGTACGCCGAGCCCTTCGACGCGGTGGTCCCGGTCGCCCACCGCCTCGCCGACGCCGACGAGGTGCCGCTCGGGGAGCTGGCCAAGGACCCGTGGATCGGCCCCTACCCGGGCAACCCGTGCCACGACGTGGTGGTCATGGCCTGCGAGAACGCCGGCTTCCAGCCCCGCATGGAGCATTCCTCGGACGACTTCCGGGCCGTCGTGTCGCTCGCCGCCGCCGACGTCGGGGTGGCGCTCGTTCCGCGTTCGGCGCTGCACGGCACGGACCTCACGGGTGTGGTCGTCCGCCCCGTCGACGGGGACGCACCCACCCGCCGCGTCTTCGCGGCCGTACGCCGTGGCGCCGAGCAGCACCCGCTGATCCGCCCGGTCCTGGACGCACTCGACGAGGCGGCCCGGGCGTGAGGCTTCGGTAACACCGCTGTCTCATATCCGGGTTAGCGTCCCGGATATGAGAGATGCCGATGTCGCTCCCGACCCCGTGGACGCCCGGCTCGCCGCCCGGCTGGCCGAGCTGCGCGCCGAACACGGCTGGTCGCTGGAAAAGCTGGCGGAACGCTCCGGAGTGAGCCGGTCCACGCTGTCCCGCGCCGAGCGGGCGGAGACCAGCCCCACCGCCTCCGTGCTGAACCGCCTGTGCGCGGTCTACGGACGGACCATGTCCCGGTTGCTCGGCGAGGTCGAGGGGGAGCCCACGCCGCTGGTGCGGGCTGCCGGGCAGCCGGTGTGGGAGGACCGGGCCGCCGGCTTCGTACGCCGTTCGGTGTCCCCGCCGCACGCCGGGCTGCGTGGCGAACTGGTCGAGGGCCGGCTCGTCGCCGGTGCCGACATCGCCTACGACGGGCCGCCCGTGCCCGGCCTGGAGCAGCACATCTGGGTCCTGGAAGGGACCCTGGAGGTGACGGCACAAGAGGTCGAGCACCGGCTCGGCACCGGGGACTGCCTGCGGATGCGGGTGTGGGGCCCGACGAGGTTCCGGTGCCCCGGGCCCGAGAACGTGCGGTACGTGCTGGCGGTGGTGCTGCCGTGATGGTGAGCCGTGTGGACGAGCGGCGACTGACCGCCCTGCTGCGGGAGTTGGCGGACCTGCTGGCCGACACCGTCGAGGGCGGCGCTTCGGTCGGCTTCCTCGCCCCGCTGGACCGCGCCGATGCCGTCGCCTGGTGGCGGAGCCGGGCCGCCGCCGTGGCCGCCGGGCAGCTCGCCGTCTGGGTGGCGCACGAGGGGGACCGGGTGCTCGGGACGGTCGGCCTCGCGCTGCCCGACAAGCCCAACAGCCGCCATCGCGCCGAACTGGTCAAGCTGATGGTCTCCCGCACGGAGCGCGGCCGGGGGCTGGGCCGCAGGCTGCTCACCGCCGCCGAGGAGGCGGCCGCGGCGGCCGGCCTCACCCTGCTCCATCTGGACACCGAGACCGGCAGCCCCGCCGAGCACCTCTACCGCTCCGCGGGGTGGACCCGGGCCGGGACGATCCCCGGCTACGCGGCGGACCCGGGCGGGGAACCGCGGCCGACGACGCTCTACTTCAAGCAGATCGGCGCCCCGGTCGTCGCCGGGTGATTGTCAGTGGCGGCGGCTACGGTGCCTGGCATGCCGGACGCAGAAGACGTACGCCGTATCGCCCTGTCCCTGCCGGACACGACGGAGAAGACCGCCTGGAGCATGCCCACGTTCCGGGTCGCGGGGAAGATGTTCGCCACGCTGCCCGAGGAGGAGACCTCCGTAGCGGTGCGCTGCCCCAAGGAGGAGCGCGAGGAACTCGTGCTGGCCGAGCCGGAGAAGTTCTGGATCGCCGGTCACGAGGCCCAGTTCGCCTGGGTGCGGGCCCGTCTCGCCGCCCTGGAGGGAGAGGACGAGCTGCGCGACATCCTCGCCGACTCCTGGCGCCAGGCGGCCCCCACCAGGCTGCTGGAGGCCCACCCCCGGCTGGGGCTGCCGGCCGGGGGCTGAAAACCCTTCGGGCGATGTCAGTGTCCCGTGGCATGATCCGGAGACATGCGTGGCAGCCGGGCCGGAGGGGGGCTCCGGCTGCCGGAGGGGCGAGACGCGCGGGGATCAGCGGCGGGCGCCCGGGGCGGATGGTCGGCGGGGGCCGACCGGGGAGGGAGAGCGCGGGATGGCAGGGTCGTCGTCGCGGCCCGGCCCGCACGAGCGGGCGCCGGCGGCACGAGCCGTCTGGTCGAGGGACTTCGCGCTGTTCTTCGTCGCCCGGGCCATCGCCCGCCTCGGTGACACGATGCTGCCCGTCGCGCTCGCCGCCGGCCTGCTCCAGCACGGATACGGGGCGGGCGCGGTCGGTCTCTCCATGGCCGCGACGGCCGCCGCCTTCGCCGGTCTCGTCGTCTTCGGCGGAGTCCTCGCCGACCGTTTCAGCACCCGCAAGCTGATGATCGGCGCGGACCTGGTGCGGCTGGGCACCCAGGCGCTGGCCGCCGTGCTCTTCTTCTCCGGCCACGTCGTGCTGTGGCAGATCTGCGCGATCGGGTTCGTCAACGGTGTCGCCGGCGCCGTGTTCCAGCCCGGCGTCGCCAGCACCGTCCCGCGGCTCGCCTCCGACATCCAGGGCGCGAACGGCGCGATACGCGTCGCCGAGTCCGCCGCCCACCTCGCGGGGCCCGCCGTGGCCGGTCTCCTCGTCGGCTTCGCCTCACCCGGCGGAGTCTTCGCGGCCCACGCGACCACGTACGGAGTCAGTGCCCTGTGCCTGCTGCTGCTCCGGCTGCCCCCGCTCTCGCCGGACAGCCGGGTGGTGCCCGGGCGCGGAACGAAGGCCTTCCGTGCCGACCTGGTCGAGGGGTGGCGGGAGTTCCGCTCCCGTCAGTGGCTGTGGGGCGTCATCGCGGTCTGGTGCGTCTACATGATCGCCGTGTGGGGCCCGACCGTCCCGCTGGTGGCGACCGAGGTGGTGCGGGAGCACGGGCCGAGCGCGTACGGCCTGGTCAACTCCGCACTGGGCGCCGGCACCGTCGTGGGCGGACTCCTCGCCCTGCGGCTGCGTCCCCGCCGCATGCTCCGCGCCGGCGCCATCGCCCTCGTCGGCTTCGCCGCCTTCCCCGCGAGCGTCGGAGCCGGGCTCGGCATACCCGCCATGGCGACGGGGGCCGCCGTCGCCGGGGCCGGGATGTCCTTCTGGGGCGTGATGTGGGCGACCAGCGTGCAGACCCAGGTCCCGCCCGACGTCCTGAACCGCATCCACGCCTACGACGTTGCGGGATCACTGGCGATGATGCCGGTCGGCCAGGCCCTCGCCGGCCCGGCCGCCTCGGCCGTCGGCGCCGATCACGTGCTGCTCGCCGCCGGCGCGACGAGCTTCGCGGTCTGCGCCGCCCTGCTCCTGATACCGGCGGTACGCGGACTGGTCCGGGTCGACGCGGCCGCCGCCGGCTCGGACCGGACGGCGGTGCCCGAGCCCTCGCGCGCGAAGAAGACCTGACCGGCGGCGGGCGCCCGCCCCGGAAAAGCGGTGCGCGACCACCGGCCCGAGTGCGGTATGGTTTTCCTGCGCGTTCGGCCAGGGAAACCCCAGGTCAGGCGGGCAACGGGACGTGGCGCAGCTTGGTAGCGCACTTGACTGGGGGTCAAGGGGTCGCAGGTTCAAATCCTGTCGTCCCGACACGGCGAAGGGCCTTCGCGGACGAGAGTCCGCGAAGGCCCTTTTCGCGTACGGGGTTCCGGCGCGCGCGGCTGCGCGTGCGGATCCGCGTCCGAGGTTCCGTGGGCGAACAGGACGGCTCCCCGGAGGCCGCCGATCCCTCACACCACGCAGCCCACATGCGCCAGCGCCTGCTTCAGCAGCACCCCGTGCCCGCCCGGCATCTCGCTCTGCACGGCCGGTGACAGGGCATCCCGCGGGCTGAACCAGACCAGGTCCAGCGCGTCCTGACGCGGCCGGCAGTCGCCGGTCACCGGCACGACGTAGGCGAGGGAGACCGCGTGCTGCCGGGGGTCGTGGTACGGCGTGACGCCGTGCGTGGGGAAGTACTCGGCCACCGTGAACGGCTGGAGCGAGGACGGCACCCGGGGCAGCGCCACCGGGCCGAGGTCCTTCTCCAGATGACGCAGCAGCGCGTCCCGGACCCGCTCGTGGTGCAGCACCCGGCCGGAGACCAGCGTCCGGCTGACCGTCCCGTCGGGGCCGATGCGCAGGAGCAGGCCGACACTGGTGACTTCACCGCTGTCGTCGACGCGCACGGGCACGGCCTCGACGTACAGGATCGGCAGCCGGGCGCGTGCCATCTCGAGTTCGTCGGTCGACAGCCAGCCCGGCGTGGTTTCGGTCATGTCAGACATCGCTTGATCATACTTTCAGCCGTTCCCGCTTCCCGGGTGGCGCTCCGGGACTGTGACCGGTCCCACGCCGCTCAGCCGTCGTCCAACAGTCCACCCGGCAGCCGGTAGACCCGGCGCCCGTTGTCGCGCCCCGCCCAGCGCGCGATGCGCAGCGCGTCCGGCAGTGCGAGTTCGTCGGCGTCCACCCGCTCCTGCCGGCGGCGCCCGCGCCGCGTCGAGGGACGCCCGGCGGGGCGTGCCGCCGGGGACCGTCACCGCCCGGCGGGACCGTCAGTACTGGTTGGTGGGCTGCGGCGAAGGAGTTCCGCCGTCCAGTACGGTCTTCAGGCGCTCGGTGCCCTGCCGCACCGCCTGTTCCACGGACGCGGCCTCACCGCCGTCCAGGCCGCCGCCCGTGACGGTCAGGGCGGAGGTGCCGACGCGTACGGCGGTGAGGTCCAGGGTGAGCGTGGCCGGGTTGTCGGCGGCGGTGCCCCGGACGGTCACGTGCAGGCCCTCACGCGCGTCGCCCACGTCGGGCACCGACGCCTCGGTCACCTGGACCGTGCGCTTCTCGCCCGCGTCGCCGGTCGCGGTGAACTCGTCGCATTTCTGCGGCAGGGAGTCCAGCCACTTCAGGCGGTCGTCCAGCCCGGCGCGGTCGTATCCGGCGACCTGTTCCAGCAGCCGGGAGTCGCCCTGCTCGAAGCCCGTGAGCGCCGACGGCCCCGACGGCCGGCCCAGCAGGTCGTCGCGGTACAGGGAGTCCAGCAGCTTCTGGCAGTCGGCGGCGTCGGTCTTCGCGGTGAGGAAGTCGGAGACGTCGACCTCGCCGACGAGCAGCCGGTCGCGCCACTTGTCCGCGTCCTGGACCTGGTTCCAGTCGCCCTCCAGGTCGGCCTCGGTGAGCAGGGCGGCCTTCGCGCCGGACTCGGTGAGGGTGGAGGGGAGCGTTCTGGGAGACCCGGTGGGCTGGCCCGGGGGGACCTTTCCCGCCTCGCCCCGCTCGGCTGCGGGGGAGGCCGGCCGGGGGGCCTGCGCGGCGGCGGTGTCCGAGGCCGCCCCCGGCCCGGGGCCGTCGCCCGAGCAGGCGGCCGTGGTCAGCAGCGCGCCCGCCGTCAGGGCGGAGGCCATGAGACGGACGGGGTGGGACGGACGACGGCTCATCGCGGATGCCTCCTGGGACGTGACACGGTGTCCTCAGCGCATCACCGCACCCGCCGACGCACCAGCGCACGGGGTTGTTCGGGTGACCGGCCGCGGGAGCCGGAAGGCTCACCCGGCGCGGTCGAGCGTGTCCCGCGCGACGTCCTTGTCCACCGACGCGCGGACCAGCGCCGCCGCGAGGACGGCCGGTTCCGTCTTCCCCGCGAGGTCGAGGAGCCGGTCCGGGTCGCCGGGCAGGCCGAGGTGCTCCGCGCCCTGGAGTGCCTTGCGGTCCAGGTAGGGAGCCACCTGCGGCCAGACCCCCTGGACCTCCCGAAGGAAGATGTCCGCGCCGGTCGGACCGACCCCGGGGAACTCCTGGAGCAGCCGCCGCACTTCGGGCACCTCGCCGTCCGCCTCCTTCCGGAGCCGGCGCAGGTCCCCGCCCCATCGCTCGGTCAGCAGCCCGGCGGCGTCGCCGAGCTGGGTGGCGGTGCGCTCGTCGTAGCGCCGGTAGCCGCCCCGGCCGAGCGCGTCCACCCGCTCCTGCCAGTCGGCGGCGGCCATGCGGCGCGGATCGCGCAGTCCGGCCTCGTGCAGGGCGCGGGCGGTGGCCACGGCGACCGAGCCGCGGATGCGGGCACTGAGCAGATGGGCGAGGACCAGCAGCCGGTACAGCGGCTGCGGGGTGTCCTTCAGCCGGATGCCGGCCTCCTCGGCGTACGTCCGCCCGTGCGCGCCGACGAGTTCGCGTACGACCCGCCGCTGGTCACGGCCCACGGTTACGGTTTCAACGGGTCGTGGCCGACCGTCATCAGGCGGTGCCTGAGCCGGGTGTCCTCGGACCGGGGCTCGTTCTCCAGGTCGGTCTGCGAGGTCACGGTGTCCACGACCTTGCGCATCGCCCGCAGGTCGTCGTCCGTCAGGTCCGTGCGCCGCTTCTGCAGGATCGCGAGGACGTGCTGCCCCAGTGGTGAGCCGGCGTCGTCCGGCAGCGGCTCGGTCAGCTCGCCGGAGTCGCGTACCCGGAGCCAGTCCGAGAGTTCCGCGGAGGTCATGTTCACCACGCGGTGGAAGTCCTCCCACAGCGCGTCGAGTTCGAGGGCGTCGGCCATGAGGTGCCCCTCTTTTCGTCGTGCGTATGTGCGTAGTCGTGCGCATGTGCGTGCTGCGCGGTCGTACGGAGCAGGGCGACGCGCTCCTCCTCGCCGGTGCCTCCCCACACGCCCGACGTCTGCCCCAGGTCCAGGGCGAACGCCAGGCACTGCGCGCTCACCGGGCACCGGGTGCAGACGTCCTTGGCGGCCTCGGTGTCCCGCAGGGCGGGACCGGTGGTGCCCACCGGGAAGAACAGTTCGGGGTCCTCGTCGACGCAGGCGGCGCGGCGCAACCACTCCATGGGGGCGCGGGTGCCCATGAGGCTCGAGGGCAAACGCCCCCTCGCCGCGGCGCCGGGCGAACGGCCCGCGGGGCACCGGGGCGGACAGCCGCGCCGGGACGGGGGGCTGCCCGCGCCGCTCGTCGGATCTCCGCCCACACAGCTCAGCGGGCGAGTACGCCGTCCAGGAAGCGCGTGACGTCGGCGAACACGTCCGCCCGGTTCGTCTCGTAGAAGACCTCGTGCCGGGCGCCCGGGTAGATCCGCTCGGTCAGGTCGCCGCCGCTCAGCCGTTCGACGCCGACGCGGCTGCCGGGCAGCGGGACCAGCCGGTCGTCGTCGCCGTGCACCCACAGCAGCGGGAGCCGGCCGACGTCGCCGCCCTTGGCCACGGTCTCCAGGGTCCGTACGAACGCCTCCAGCGTCGGCCGCTTCATCGGACCGTGCCACACCAGCGGGTCCGCCGCGTACGCCGCGCCGACCGCCGGGTCCCGGGATAGCGAGGCCGGGCTGATCGGGGTGTCGGGGATCTCCTCGAGGGCGAGCAGCCGGCGCGGCAGCTCCCAGTCCCCGATCACCGGCCCGGAGAGCACCAGCGCGGTCAGCTCCCCGGGATGGCGCTGGGCGTAGCGGGAGGCGATCAGACCGCCCATGGAGTGCCCGATCATGACGAGCGGCAGGCCGGGGTGGGTGGACCGGGCCCGCTCGGCCACGGTGTGCACGTCGGTGACCACGTCCTCGAAGTCCTCGATCAGCACCCGCTCGCCGTCCGACCGTCCGTGCCCGGTGTGGTCGACGCCGTACACGGCCGCGCCGTGTTCCGCCAGGACGCCGGCCACCTCGTCGTAGCGGCCGATGTGCTCGCCGTACCCGTGCACCAGCAGCGCCACGTACGTGGGCCGCCCGGCGGGCCACTCGCGGGCGGTGAGCCGTCCGTGCGTGCCGGTCAGGACGTGCTCGCGGGCCTCGGTCATGTCTCCTCCAACTGCGTCGGTGAAGGTCACCGGAGGATCTTCCCAGGGAGCCGTCCGGCGGTCTATAGTCCAAAACTAGCAGTGCTAATTAAGTGTTCGTTCGCCGTCCGGCGACCGAGTGACGGTCAGGAGTCTCCTCGTGCGTCCCGTCCACTTCGCGGCCGCCCGCCGCACCCCGATCGGCAAGCTCCGCGGCGCCCTGTCCACGGTGCGGCCCGACGACCTCGCCGCCGCCGTGATCCGGGGCCTGGTCGCCGACGTGCCCGCGCTCGACCCCGCCCGTGTCGACGACGTGTACTGGGGCGCCGCCAACCAGGCCGGCGAGGACAACCGCAACGTCGCCCGCATGGCCGCTCTCCTCGCGGGCCTGCCCGACTCCGTGCCCGGCGCCACGGTGAACCGCCTGTGCGCCTCCGGCCTGGAGGCCGTCACCACCGCCGCCCGCACCATCGCCGCGGGTGAGGCCGACATCGTGCTCGCCGGCGGCTCGGAGTCGATGAGCCGCGCCCCCTTCGTCCTGCCCCGCCCCGACGAGGCCCTGCCGCACCGCGTCGAGACCGTCGACACCCGCCTCGGCTGGCGCCTGGTCAACCCGGCGATGAAGGAACTGCACGGACTGCTGGCCATGGGTGAGACGGCGGAGGAGGTCGCCGGGCGGTACGGCATCCCGCGCGAACGCCAGGACGAGTTCGCCCTGCGCAGCCACCGCCTCGCCGCCGAGGCCCGGAAGAACGGCCACTTCGACGACGAGCTGCTCCCCGTCGAGCGCCCCGACGGCGTGGTCGTCGACACCGACGAGTGCGTCCGCGAGGACACCTCCGTGGAGAAGCTCGCCCGCCTGAAGCCGGTCTTCCGCGCGGGCGGCACCGTCACCGCGGGCAACGCCTCCCCGATGAACGACGGCGCCGCCGGTCTCCTCCTGGTCAGCGAGGAGGCCCTGAACGAGCTGGGGCTGGAGTCGCTCGGCCGCTATGTCGCGGGCGGCTCGGCCGGCGTCCACCCGGACGTCATGGGCATCGGCCCGGTCCCCGCCACCCGCAAGGTCCTCGCCCGGGCCGGCTGGAGCGTCGACGACCTCGCGGAGGCCGAGTTCAACGAGGCGTTCGCCGCCCAGGCCCTCGCCTGCGTGGACCAGCTCGGCATCGACCCCGGCCTGGTCAATCCCAGCGGCGGCGCCATCGCGCTGGGCCACCCGCTCGGCTGCTCCGGCGCCCGCATCCTCACCACCCTGCTCCACCGCATGCGCCGCACGGGCGCGGCCCGGGGGCTCGCCACGATGTGCGTCGGTGTCGGGCAGGGCAGCGCGGTGCTCGTCGAGCGGCACTGAGGTCACCGGCCCCGCCGCAAGCCGCCCACTCCCTGCGCAGAGCCGCAGCAAGGAACGGAGCAACATCCCATGGCAACCCTCTCCGTCGCCGCCATCCTCGCCGAGAACGCCCGGCGCCGTCCCGCCAAGGAGGCGCTGGTCGAGGGCGACCTGCGGCTGACCTTCGCCGAGGTGTGGCAGCGGGCCCGGGCCCGGGCCGGCGCCCTCACCGGCCTGGGCGTCCGGCCGGGGGACCGGGTCGCCCTGATGGCACCGAACACCGCCGACTTCCCGCAGGCGTACTACGCGATCGCCGCGACCGGTGGCGTCGTGGTCCCGGTCCACCTGCTGCTGTCACCGGCGGAGGTCGAGCACGTCCTGCGCGACAGCGGCGCCACCCTGCTGCTGTGCCACCCGGCGCAGGCGGAGACCGGGGCGGCCGCCGCACGGGAGGCGGGCATACGGGTGATCACCCTCGGAGACGAGCTCGACAGGCTGGCGGCCGACGCCGTGCCCCTGCCTTCGTACGTCACCCGCGACGCCGACGACCCAGCCGTCGTCTTCTACACCAGCGGCACCACCGGCGTCCCCAAGGGCGCCGTGCTCAGCCACTTCAATCTGGTGATGAACGCGACCGTCAACGCCTTCGACGCCAACGACATCCGGCCCGACGACGTCGCGCTCGGCGCGCTGCCGCTGTTCCACGCCTTCGGCCAGACCGTCTCCATGAACTCCACCTGGCGGGCCGGCGCCACCCTCGTCCTGCTGCCGCGCTTCGACGCGGCGCGCGCGATCGAGCTGATGGTGCGGGAGAACGTCAACACCTTCCACGGGGTGCCGACCATGTTCGTCGCCCTCGCCGCCGCCGCGGCCGACGCCGACGCCCTGCCCGGCCTGCGGGTGTGCGTGTCCGGCGGCGCGTCGCTGCCCGTCCCCGTGCTGGAGCGGTTCGAGGAGGCGTTCGGCGCGAGGATCTACGAGGGGTACGGGCTGTCGGAGACCTCCCCGGCGGCGGCCGTGAACCAGCCGGTGTTCGGTGCCAAGCCCGGCACCATCGGCCACCCGCTGTGGGGTGTGGACGTGGAGATCGCCCGCGCGGAGGCCGAGGACACCGTCGAGTTGCTGCCGCCCGGCGAGCTGGGCGAGGTCGTCGTACGCGGACACAACGTCTTCTCCGGCTACCTGGGCCGCCCCGAGGCCACCGCCGAGGCGCTCGTCGACGGCTGGTTCCGCACCGGGGACCTCGGCACCAAGGACGACGAGGGCTTCCTCAGGATCGTCGACCGGAAGAAGGACATCATCATCCGCGGCGGCTACAACGTCTATCCGCGCGAGGTCGAGGAGGTGCTGATGCGCCACCCCGGCATCGCGCAGGCAGCCGTCATCGGCCTCCCGGACGAACTGCACGGCGAGGAGGTGTGCGCCGTCGTCGTCCCCGCCCCGGACGCGGCGCCGGACGCCGCCGATGTCATCGAGTGGTCCAGGCGGTACCTCGGCAAGTACAAGTACCCGCGCCGCGTGGAAATCGCGGACGCGCTGCCGCTGGGGCCCAGCATGAAGGTGCTCAAGCGCGAGCTGCGGGTGCGGTACGCGGCCGGCTAAGGGCCGACAGGCGAGACGGTGCTTACGGGCATCGGTTAGGTGCGCATAGCATCAGTGCCCGCAATGAACACCATGACGCTCTGGCATCTCACCGGCTGGGAATTCGCCGCACTCGCCTTCGCCGCCTTCCTCGTCGGCTTCTCCAAGACCGCCGTGAGCGGCGCCAACACGGTCAGTCTCGCGATCTTCGCGGCGGTCCTGCCCGCCCGCGCCTCCACCGGCATCCTCCTGCCGGTGCTGATCGCCGGTGACATCCTGGCCGTGCTCACCTACCGGCGCCACGCGCACTGGCCCACGCTGTGGCGGCTGTTCCCGGCGGTGGGGGTCGGTGTGGTCGTGGGCACCGTGTTCCTGGTCTGGGCGGACGACGCGATCGTACGGACCTCGATCGGCGCGATCCTGCTGCTGATGGCCGGGGTGACGGTCTGGCGCCGACGGCAGGCCGACGCCGCCGGGCAGCAGGACGGGCGGCGCGCCGGGCAGCAGGACGAGATCAGCGCACGGGCCGGTCGCCTGAAGGCCCGCTCGTACGGTGTCCTCGGCGGCTTCACCACGATGGTCGCCAACGCGGGCGGCCCGGTGATGTCGATGTACCTGCTCTCCGCGGGCTTCCGGAAGCTCGGTTTCCTGGGCACGTCGGCTTTCTTCTTCCTGATCGTCAACGTCTCCAAGCTGCCCTTCAGCGCCGGCCTCGGCCTGATCGACGGCCGCTCGCTGTTCCTTGACGCCGCGCTCTTGGTGTTCGTGGTCCCAGGAGCGTTCATCGGCAAATGGGCTGTGAACCGGATCAACCAACGCCTGTTCGAGCGGCTGGTGATCGCGGCGACGGTGATCGGGGGCCTCCAGCTCCTCCTGCCCTGACGGTGCGTAGTCTCGACGGCATGTCCCGGCCGACCCCGTCCCGCCCGACCCCGCACGTGCTGATCCTCGGCGGCACCACCGAGGCCCGCCGACTGGCCGCCGACCTGGTGGCGCGAACCGGCGTCCGCGTCACCACCTCCCTCGCGGGCCGCGTGACCCGGCCCGGCACTCTCGCCGGGGAGGTACGGACCGGCGGCTTCGGCGGTGCGGAAGGGCTGGCCGCCTGGCTGCGCGAGGAGCGTGTGGCCGCCCTCGTCGACGCGACCCACCCCTTCGCCGAGACGATCACGGCGAACGCGGTCCGTGCCGCGGCGGTCACCGGCACCCCCGCGGTGATCCTGCGCCGCCCCGGCTGGCAGGCCGGTCCCGGCGACCACTGGCATCCCGCCGCGTCCCTGGACGCGGCGGCCGACCTGCTGCCGGGCCTCGGCCGCCGCGCCTTCCTGACCACCGGCCGCCTGGGCCTGACCGCCTTCGCGCACCTGACCGGTCTCCACTTCGTCGCCCGGTCGGTGGAGCCCCCCGAGCCGCCCCTGCCACCGGACACCCAGGTCCTGCTGGCCCGCGGCCCGTTCACGGTGGCCGACGAGACGGCGCTCCTGCGCGACCACCGCATCGACGTGGTGGTGACCAAGGACAGCGGGGGAGCGGCCACCGCGGCCAAACTCACGGCGGCCCGGGAACTGGCCCTCCCGGTGGTGGTCGTCCGCAGGCCTCCCCTCCCGCCGGGCGCGGACGTGGTGTCCGGCGTGCCGGCGGTACTGGAGCGGCTGGCACAGCTGGAGCGGCTGGCACAGCTGGGGTGACTGGCACAGGTGGGGAGACTGGGGCAAACCGGAGCGACTCGGGCGGCGGGGCCTCAGTGGGCCGTGACCGGCTGCCGCACGCGGCCCTGCAGGCCGTTGCTCAGGTCCTCGACCAGCAGGCGCTTGGCGATCGCGTCGACCGCGGCGCGCAGCTCCGCGTCCGAGGGACGGCCGATGTCCTGTTCCACCCGGTCCTCCAGCCAGGCGGACCACGCCCGGCCGATGACCAGCGCCTCACGGGCGCCCGCCTCCGTGTGCGAGAGCAGGGAGCCGTGGCGGGTGAGGAAACCCTCCTCGACCATGCGGTCGAAGACCGGCAGCAGCACCTCCGGCGGCACCCGGCGACGAGCCGCGATCAGGCCGAGGCTGGCGTGTCCGACCAGCCGAGTGAACAGGTCGACCTGCATGACGGCCCAGGCACCGGCGACATCGAGCCGGGTGTCGCTGTCCGCGATGATCCGGCGCGCGGTGTCCAGCTCCGTACTGCCGATGATCTTCCCGACGGCGGCCTCCAGTGCCCGCCTGTTGTCGGCGTCGTGCGGTGAGGCGAAGCCCTCACCCATGTCGGTGGAGCCCGCGCGGGCGCTGTCGCGCAGCTGGACCTGCTTGAGGAACAGGGCGACGAGGAAGCCGAGCGCCGCGACCGGCACCGTCCACAGGAACACGGTCTGGATGGTGTCCGCGTACGCGCCCACGATCGGCGTCGACGCCTCCGGCGGCAGCCCGTGCACGCCCTCCGGACTGGTCGCCGCCCTGCTGATCACGGCCGGATCGGCGGCGCCGGTCCCCGCGGCGGCGGTGACGCCGTCCCGCAGGTTGGGGCCGAGCGAGTTCGCGTAGATGGTGCCGAAGACGGCGGTGCCGAAGGAACTGCCCAGCGTGCGGAAGAAGGTGACGCCGGAGGTCGCGGTGCCGAGGTCGGCGTAGTCGACGGTGTTCTGCACGGCGATGGTCAGCACCTGCATGGACAGGCCGATGCCCGTGCCCAGCACGAACATGTACAGCGACTCCAGCCAGGAGCCCGTGGACGGTTCCATGAGCGACATCAGGTACAGGCCGACCCCCATGACCAGGGTGCCCACGACCGGGAACAGCCGGTACCGCCCCGTCCTGCTGACCATGCTCCCGCTGAAGACCGAGGCGATCAGCAGCCCGGCCACCATCGGCAGCGTCCGGACGCCCGAGACGGTGGCCGAGTCGCCGTCGACGTACTGCAGGTAGGTCGGCAGGTACGTCAGCGCGCCGAGCATCGCGAAGCCGACGATGAAGCTGAGGACCGAGCAGACCGTGAACACCGGGTTGGAGAACAGCCGCATCGGCAGCATCGGTTCGGCCGCCCGGGTCTCCACCCAGCAGAACAGCCCGAGCGCGATCAGCCCGCCCGCGAACAGGCCGACGATCACGGCCGAGCCCCACGCGTACTCGTTGCCGCCCCAGCTCGTCGCCAGGATCAGCGCGCTCGCGCCGACCGCGACCAGCGCGATGCCCAGGTAGTCGATGACGGGCCGGGCGGCCGACTTCACCACCGGGATGGTGCGGGCGGCGGCGATGACGACGACGATCGCGATGGGCACGTTGACGTAGAACGCCCAGCGCCAGGACAGGTGGTCGGTGAACAAACCGCCCAGCAGTGGGCCGATGACCGTCGCCACCCCGAACACCGCGCCGATCGCGCCCTGGTACTTGCCGCGCTCCCGCAGCGGGATGACGTCCGCGATCAGCGCCATCGACGTGACCATCAGGCCGCCCGCGCCGATGCCCTGCATCGCCCGCCAGCTGATCAGCAGCGGCATGCTCGTGGCCAGTCCGCACAGGAACGAGCCCGTGATGAACACGATCGCCGAGACCTGGAAGACGACCTTGCGGCCGAACATGTCGCCGAACTTGCCGACCAGGACCGTCGCCACGGTCTCCGCGAGCAGGTACGAGGTCACCACCCACGACATGTGCTCGCCGCCGCCCAGATCCGACACGATCGTCGGCAGCGCGGTGCCCACGATCGTCTGGTCCAGCGCCGCGAGCAGCATGCCCAGCATGATCGTGACGAAGACGACGTTGCGGCGCCGCCTGTCCAGCACGGGCGGCTGGGCGGCAGCGGTCCGTGGCGTTTCCCCGGCGACTGTCACACGGTCACGATCACACCCGTGCACCGGCCACGCATGCGGGGACGGTCCGCCCGGGTTCGGTCGTCGGTGCGGCCGTCGGCACGCTCGGCTGCCGGGGCGCTAGCCGTCGCCGGGGTTGCGCCGCAGCAGGTACGTGTCCATGATCCAGCCCTTGCGCTCCCGCGCCTGGGCGCGCAGGCGCTCGATGCGCGGCGCGGCCTCGGCGATCGGGCCGGAGGCGAGGATCTCGTCCGGGGTGCCCAGGTAGGCGCCCCAGTAGATGTCGATGTCCTGGTCCGCGTACCGCCGGAAGGCCTGATGGGCGTCGAGCATCACCACGACGTCGTCCACCCCCTCCGGGAAGCCCTCCGCGAGCCGTCGCCCGGTGGTGATCTGCACCGGCCGGGCCACCCGGTTCAGCCCCGTCCGGTGCCGGGCGACGAGCGAGGAGACGCTGCTGATGCCGGGCACGACGTCGTACTCGAACTCCACCGCGCCGCGCTCCAGGATCTCCTCCAGGATGCCCAGCGTGCTGTCGTACAGCGCGGGGTCGCCCCACACCAGGAAGGCGCCGCTCTCGCCCTCGCCCAGCTCCTCGGCGATCATCCGCTCGTAGACACCGGAGCGGGCACTGCGCCAGTCCCCGACGGCGGGGGAGTACGCCGCGCCGCCGGCACTCCGGTCCCGCTCGGGGTCGCGCGCCTCGACGATCCGGTACGTCCCTTCCGGCACGTGCGTCTCCAGCATGTCCCGGCGCAGCCGCACCAGGTCGGCCTTCACCTCGCCCTTGTCCAGGACGAAGAACACGTCCGTGCTCCGCAGCGCCCTGACCGCCTGCAGGGTCAGCTGGTCGGGGTCGCCCGCACCGATACCGATCACATGAATCTTCCGCACGCCACGAGTCTGCCGTACGCCACTGACAACGCCCCGGCCGGGCTGCCCCGGCACCGCGGCGTGGCTGCCCGCGGCTGAGGCATGCTGCCTTCGGTGCCGGGCGTGCCGGGCGTGCCCGGCGTCAGCCTCGCAGCCGGGGCGCCCGAGCCCTCGCGTCCACCGGCCCGTCGTTCTCCACGTCCCGCGCCAGTTCCCGGGCCCACTCGGCGACCCGCCCCGGGTCCATGCCGTACGGCCGTCCCCGTCCGGACGCCGAAGCCGCCCACTCCGTCACCGCCCCGGCCCCACGCCGCAGCAGTCTGGCGCCGCCCGTCACGTTTCCTCGGGCCGCGTGTGTCAGTCCCACGGCGAGCTGGGCCATCCCGCGCCAGAGCTCCCGCTCCTCCTCGGGGCCCGACTTCCAGGCGTCCTCGAACACCTCGTGCGCGTGGAACGGCTGCCCCGCGTCCAGCAGGCGCTGCGCCTCGGCGACCGTCTCCTCGGGTGCCCGTACGACACCCTCCGGCTGGCGGGGGACGCCGTCCGCGCCGTACGGCAGCGGGCGGCCGAGCCCGTCCCGCGGCCGGGCGTTGCGCGCCCGTCCCTCGTCGTCGCGGTCCCGCGCGTCCACCGGCCGGTTCGAGGCCGCGCTGTCCATGGGGCTGTCGGCAGGGCTGTCCATGGGACCGATTGTCCCCCTTCCGTGCCCGCTTAGGCGTGGCCCGGGGTGTGGGGTAAAGTACTGTCCGCGTGATCGCGCGGTTCGCCGTGTGTGAGCACACCGGGACGTGGCGCAGCTTGGTAGCGCACTTGACTGGGGGTCAAGGGGTCGCAGGTTCAAATCCTGTCGTCCCGACTCGTATGAGTCGCAGGTGAGGGCCGGTTTCGGAGGCATCCGGAACCGGCCCTTGTTTTCAGTAACGACTTGCCCGCCCTCAGCCGGTCTGCGCGACCTCGCCGCCGGCCTCTGTTGCCGCTTCGGCTCCTGTGACCCTGTTGATGATGAACCGGTCCGGACAGACGACGGGGTGGGCAGGCGACAACTTCTCCAGAACATGCGCGCGGAGGTCCTCAGGGGTGAGGTGAGACGCCTGGGCCTGGGTCTCGATATGCGCGACGAGTGAAGGGGACCCGGAGTTCTCGTCCATCTGGAGAACCGCCCTTGCGACGTCGGGATGACAGGTCAACGCCTCAGTGGTCTGCCTGACGGAAAACGCGTCCAAGCCTCTGCGGCCGAGGTCGGGGTTGTCGTTCACGCAGATTCGTTCCCCGAACATCCTCTGCATCGCGTCCCAGGAGACGTCCCCTCCGGAAAGAAGTCGCGTGAGCAACTGCTCCGGTCCCGTCAGCAGGCAACGCATCTGCTCCGTGCTCAGAGTGAGATTGTTGAAAGTTCCGAAAACATGCAACGTCGTGCTTCCCAGACGTGTCAAAAGGTATGCATCCAGCCCTCTCAGGTCAGTTTTACTCTCGCCCGCTCCCATCAGAAGCTCGCGCTCTCGGGACGAGCTCAGCTCAGCGGTGAGTACGCTGCTGTCAGAGTTCAACTGCCGGACGGGCACCCCGTAGTCAAAATTCACCGTGATGCCTTCGGCGAAGGAAGCCCCTCTCGCGTTCTCCTCACGTCTGACGGCTTCCTGGAGATCGAGATACCCGACCCGATATCGGCTCTGGACGCGGAAGGTCTTGGACATCACGCGTTCAACGATCTGGCTCAGGCTGGGCTGGTCACCGGTTTCGACAGTGAGGGGGAGTATCTGGTGATAACAGCCGACCGAGTTGCTCTCCTCGGGAGTGCGGCCGGCCAGGTGAGTACGCACGATGGTCGTGCTGCTTCCCGAGATCAGGGCAGCGAGTGCGACGATTGCCGACGTGTAGATTATTGCCGGGCTGGTTTGAAATCTACGCCCTGCCAGAACAAGGGCCGGCTTGGCCGCATAAGAATCATATTCCGAGTGGTAATGCTCTATAAACCCGCCGCGGTGCGGAGCGAAGAGCCTGTTGGGTATCCTTTCGATTTCCTTTTCCCAGAAGCGCATGGACGCATTCCGCATGCGAGAAAGCGGACCAGAGCGCTCGGAAGTAGCCGAGTCGACAGGGTGCGGGGCGGCTTCAGCCGTGGTGAGATCCTTCCCTTGGCCCGCGAACACACTGTTGAGCCTTGCTCGGAGTACCTGAGCGCCGCGCCCGTCTATGAGGGCGTGGCTTACCGACAGGACGACGCGGAGCACGTGTGGCCCGTCCACCACCATGCCGACACGCGTCAGTATGGCGTCGTCAACGGTAAACACCGTGTGGCCCAGTTCCTCGGTGAGTTCCGCACCGGCTCCCTCCCCTGCGTCCCGTTCGCATACCTCGAAGTCCCGTACGGAGTGAACGACCTGTAGCGGTCGGCCTCCCTGGTCGAAGGCAAAGGAAGTCCGAAGTGACTCGAAGGGATCCAGGGCCTGGTGGAGAAGCGATATCGCCGTCTGGCGAGTGGTACCGGCAGGAGGTTCCACCTGCGAAACCACGTTCGTGCTGATGCCCCGCAGGAGCTTCCACCATTCGAATTCCTGAGCGCCGACGAGTGGTCCACTGCGCACTATGACGCCCGGATCTTGTTTCGCCATTCTCCACCCCCAGTTCTCTTTGTTCAGTTTTTCGGATGCGTGCCGGCGTATGCATTGCCCTGTATGGCATACAGGTCGGCGTAACGGCCTCCGTTGGCCAGCAACTCCCTATGGCTGCCGACTTCTGCCAGCTTTCCCTGGTGCAGAACGACGATGAGGTCGGCCCCGGTCACAGTCGAGAAACGGTGAGACACGATCATGGTGATCGCACCGGTTTCAGCCGCCAGCGCGCGGGCCCGGCTCATGTAGCTTTTGAAGATGGAGTGCTCGCTGAACGCGTCCAGCGAGGCTGTCGGCTCGTCAAGGATGAACAGCAGGGGACGGCGACGCATCGAGGCCCGGGCGAGGGCTGTCCTTTGCCACTGGCCCTCGGAGAGCTGTATACCTCCGAGTTCGCGCCCGAGCTGAGTGTCGAGGCCGTCGGGCATCCGGTCGAAGATGTCATGAGCCTCCGCGGTGCGGACAGCCGCGAGCACACGTTCGTCGTCGTCGAGGAACGCAGGGTCCCCGAGACCGACAAGTTCTCGGGCGGTGACGTGAAAACGGCCGAAGTCCTGGAATGCGCACGCCAGACGCGTCCGCCAGGAATCGGTGTCCATCTCTGTGAGAGGAGTGCCGTCCACGCACACCTTGCCAGTATCCGGCTGATAGAATTTCGCGAGCATTTTTATGAGTGTCGTCTTGCCGGACCCATACTCACCGACCACGGCCACAACGCTTCCGGGAGGGATATGGAGGCTCACCTCGTCCAGAGCGGCCGCCGTAGTTCCTGGGTAGGTGTAGGTGACCTGTTCGAGGTGAATTCCTTCGGTCAGGCGGTCGGGAGCGATCACGGCATCACCGCGGCCGTCCCGGCTGCCGGCGGCGTAGTCCCGTAGCCACAGATAAGGGTCGATCAGGCGGCCCGCGCCGGCGGAGTCACTTGCTCGGGAGACCGCGGTCTGCACGGACTGCCGAAGACTGGCAGCAATCGTGATCATGAGGACGATATCGCCGATGCCGCGGTCGCCTCGCTGTGCCTGCTGGGTTACCAGAGCCAGACCGGCGACGAAGGCGGTACTGAAAACGCACCACCCGCTGAACCGCCACAGGGCCGCACGCAGTCGCGCCCGGACCCGAGTGCCGGTAGCGGTACGCCAGGCGTCGGCCTGCAGCCGCGCGAGCTGCTCGGAGACGCACGCCACGCGTATCTCCTTCCCCTCCCCGGCGGAGGTCGCGAGGTCGAACAGGTGCTCCTGCAAGCGGTACTGCTCCGCTGACGAGGTCTCTGCCGCACGTACGACGCTCTCTCCCTTCTGGCCGAACCAGATGGGAGCGGCGGCAACGGCGAGCAGCGCTCCCAGCCAAGGGCTGACCTGCCCCAGGACCACGAGCGAAACGCCGAGCTGCAGCAGGGTGAACACCGTGGTGATCGCCGCCCACAGACCGTCGGTGAGTCCCCAGGCCGCCCCTCCGACCACGGTCACCCGGTCGAGATAGCGGGAGCTCTCCAGATGCTCCAGACCGTCGATGGTGGCGATGTCCAGCTGGATCTGCTCCTGGAGGTCGGTCATGCCGACCCTCTCGACCAGCAGTACACGCAAGTTCCCGAGGAGCCCGCCGACAACGCTCATCAGGCCGTAGGCCACAGCGGCTCCCACCGCACCGAGTACGGCTGCCTCCGTGCGGCTGTGCATGCTGTTGTCGACGATGGCGCGAAGCGCCAACGCGACACCGGCCACTGCGAACACGTTGAGGGTGAGGGTGGCGAACATCGCGCTGGTCAGCCGTGGCTCCAGGCGCCATGACAAGCGCAGAAGGGCTGCCCAGACGGAGAGGTAGCGTTTCAATTGAAGGCCGCCTCGCTGGAATCCTCCAGTTGTTCACCGGAGTTGGTGCCGAAGCGCTCGGCCTGGATGGTGAACATGTGCGCGTACTGACCGTTCAGGGCCATCAGTTCATCGTGTGTTCCGCACTCACTGATCCGGCCCCCGTCGATCAGGACGATGCGGTCGGCCGCGCGAACGGTGGACAGGCGATGCGAGATCAGCACCACGCTGAGGTCGCCCTTCTGCCGGGCCAGCCGCTCGAAGAGCTCGGACTCACTGCGAACGTCCAGGTGTGCGGTCGGCTCGTCCAGTACCAGCAGACGTGCCCCGGCACGGACCGCGTACAGTGCGCGCGCCAGGATCACCTGCTGCCACTGGCCTCCCGACAGGTCGACGCCCCCTGAGCGAGTGCGCGCCAGCGGCGTATCCAGACCGTCCGGCATCCGGGCGACGACATCGGAGAGTCCAGCCTGTTCGACGGCCTCGGACAGCGCGACCCGGTGCTGTTCCGTTCCGGTATCGGCGGTCAGGGAGATGTTGGCCGCCAGCGAGAGGTGGTACTTGGCGAACTCCTGGAACACCACGGTGATGCGTCGCCGCCACCGCCCGATCCCCGTCTGCCAGATGTCGGTTCCGTCAGCGGTGATCCGTCCGCTGGTCGGACGGTAGAGCCCCGACAACAGCTTGATGAGGGTGGACTTTCCCGCGCCGTTCGCTCCCACGACGGCCAGCAGCTCGCCTGGCCGGACCTCCAGGCTGAGTTCGTCGAGCACCGACGCCGAGGTGCCCGGGTACCGGAAGCTCACTCCCTCGAAACGCACGCAGGGAACCACGGAACTCTCGGAGACATTCTCCCGGTGGGGTGAACCTCCGTCCGGGATCGGCGTGACCGCACCCAGCTTCTGCCGCAGCGTCGCCCAGGCGTGCTCTCCGGGGAGCGCTCCTACGATCGCGCGCGCGTCGTAGCCCGCAATGGACTGGTACGCCCCCCACGCGGCCATCAGAAGAGCGCTCGCCAGGGAAATGGAGATCCTCCCCTCCGACGCTTCGCGGGCCACGACCACGAAGCAGATGCCCAGACCGCCTCCCACGAGCCAGAATTTCACCCACTGCTCACGCAGGTTGCGCACCCCTACGGCCCAGACCGGCTCGAACATCCTGAGTATGTGGCGCCGCATCCGGCCGGCGGCCATACCGGCGAAGCCGAATATCCGGACTTCCTTCCCCAAGGATGGCTCGGCCAGCATCTTGGACCAGACGTCCGCGCGCATTCCGTCCCGGATGCCGCTGCGCCACTGCCGCATGAACTCGACGCCATGCCTGCTCTGAAGTGCCTGAACCGCCGCAGACGGTATGGCGACCACGGGAATCAGCCACCAGGCGTACATGGCCAGGACGCTGCAGGACGCGGCCAGACCCAGGACTTCCGCGCACATGCGTGTCTGGGCCAGGGCACCGTCGCCAGGGGTGCGCTCGGTCCAGTTCCCCGGCTCGGCCTTGGCGAGCCTCACAAGCTCTCGGACGTCAGGATCCTCGAGGACTTCGATCGTCTGGCACGCGGCCGTCAGCCGGATGACGTCTGTGCGCCGGCTCCCGTCGATCCGTGATTTGGCCAGGTACTGCAGAGGAGCGTTGAGCGCCTCCAACGCGTGGGAGAGCATCAGGACGCAGGCGTAACCGGCCAACGCCGGGCCGATCGCCGCCAGCAAAGGCGCGTGTGTCGGCTCGGAGACACGGGACACGACCCAGGCCAGCGAGAGCGCCCCGAGCGCGGGGAGCGCACCGCTGAGGATCTCAAGTACGATCACCGCCGCGACTACCGGCCCACCTGCTTTCCGCAGCAGGCAGAGCAACCGCACACGATCGCGTACTCTTACCCGGTTCTCCCTATGCTCCACCATCGCCCGCAATCCGACCCCCGCCGAGTTCCGTCCGCACCGGAGTGGTGAGCGCGCGGTAGTCGGTCTTGCCGTTGGGGTTCACCGGGATCCGTTCCAGCAGCCGCCACTGTCTGGGAACCGCTGCCGCCGGAAGTGCCCGCGCGACAAAGTTCTCCAGCTCCGCCGAGGTGACCGGAGAGCGGGGGACGACATATGCGACGAGTCTGGGCTGGGTGGTATCGGTCGACGACAGGACGACAGCGCAGTGGTCCAGTGCCGGATGGCGGCTGAGCACCGCTTCGATCTCGTCGAGTTCGAGGCGCACACCGGTGACCTTCACCTGCCGGTCGGACCGGCCCAAGTAGCGCAGGCAGCCGTGCTCGATTCGGCCGAGGTCCCCAGTCCGGTACAGCCTCCCGGTCGGGGAGTGCGGATCGATCGAGTCCAGATGGAAGGCTCTCCGCATGGCGGTGGTGTCGCCGAGGTATCCGCTTCCGACGGGGATGCCGCCAACGAAGATCTCCCCGTTCTCGCCCGGGTGGGCGGCCCGCCAGGTATCCGATTCCCTCTCGTGGACCAGGACGTGGATCACCGCGTTCGCGATCGGGGTGCCCACTGGGATGCGCGGCAGTGCTGTGTCCGGCATGGTCACCACGTGATGCGTGACGTCGTCGGAGCATTCGGTCTGGCCGTACGCGTTGAGCAAAGAGACGTGAGGCAGGTTCCGCAGCGCCCGGCCGGCCAGTCCGGGAGTCAGTTCCTCGCCCGTGGAGATGAGCCATCGGAGTTCAGGCAGAGCGCCCTGTGGTGACTGTCGGCGGAGCTGGTCCAACAGCATGCCTATGGCAGTCGGGACCAGTTCGACGATACTGATGTGGTGCCGAAGAAGGTGCCGAAGCAGACGTGACGGGAACAGCACGTCCTCTTCGGCCGCCACTACGGCGGTCGCTCCGACCATCAGTGGAGTGAGCATCTGCCAGATCGATATGCCGAAGACGAGCGGCGCGGTGAAGGCGATTCGGTCGGTGGACGTGATGCCGAGATCCTTGATCTTGGCCCACAGATGGTTGCGCATACCGGGGTGCTCCACGGTCGCGCCTTTGGGTGACCCCGTCGTCCCCGAGGTGAAGATCACGTAGGCGGGAGGGGCCTCTCCGAGCGGTGTCCGGGCCGGTCTGTTCGGCTTGCCGCCTACCGCCGTGACCTCCAGTCGCTCAATTCCCTTGGTGTAGTCGGCCACATGGGTGCATCCGCTGCGGCTCAGCACATCGGCGACGCGCGCCTCCGGCCAGGCGGGATCGACAGGGAGGTACACGGCACCCAGATCCTCGAGCGCCAAGAAGAGCGCGGGAGTCGCAGCCGACCTCGGGCCGGTGCAGGCGACGACCTGTCGGTCACCGCATCCCCCGCCCCGCAGCATTTCACGTACTTCGTCGACGCGGCTGACGAGATCCCGGTAGGTGACGGTGGCCGCACCTTCGATCACGGCGGCGTGCTCCGGGCCGAGTTGGGCTTGCTCCCTCACCAGATCCACGATCCGGTCGGAGGTTCTGAGGTCCGCCGGATTTGTCAGCGCACTGCCCGCGGCCTGCTCAACGCCCTTCGGCACGAGAGTGAGAGGTGCCAACCACGCTGTCCCGTTCCCCGGTCCCCGCTGACCCGGACCCCCCATGGTTCAGCTCCGATCCCTCGAACAGAACGGCCCCGCGGCGTGCCTGTCCGGCCACGGTGATGTCATCAGGCTTCCTGACGTTCCATGAGAAGCATCTGAGCGGTGGTGTTGAGGATCCGATCGTTCCCAATCATCACCAAGGAAGAGGAGAGATCACGGATGATCCTTGCGACAGAGAACGAACCTGACTCCGTGTAGCCCGCCATGCCACAGGTGCGGAGAGCCAGAAGGGCTATTTCCATGGCCGTCTCCGAGGCGGCGACTTTGAGTGAGTTGACCCGGACCGTCAGTCCGACGGTCGGCCGGACCTGTTCCGAGAGAACCTTCTCCGTCTGAGCCGCCGTCTCCTCCAGGAGCGCCTCGAGGGCCGCCAAACGCCATCTGGCCTCAGCCAGCGCCGCGGGTGACTTGCCTCCGGTTCCGCCGGTCAGCCGCCGACGGGTCAGGCGTACGGAGCGGTCAAGGGCTTCAGCCGCCAGGCCCGTCCACACGGCCGCCCACAGAAGCTGGGTGAGCGGGATCATCGCGCCTGCCGCGATGTCCCCGAACGCGACCGGCAGGACCTGGTCCCGGGGGATGGCCGCCTCGATACGGAAACCCGGGCTGCTCGTACCTCGCATGCCCATGGGGTTCCACTCCGACGTCCGCGTCAGCCGCGCCTGTTCCGGCAGGACCGCGGCGAGGACCTGATCGCTCGGTGCGCCGTCGGCACCGCGGCGCGCCGTCACCAGGATCAGATCCGCTTCGGCCCCGTAGGACACGGTGGGCGCGTGCTTGACGAGGCGAACGCGGGCCGGTTCCTCCGAGAGGTCTTCCAGAGCGGTTTCGCTACTGCGCAGGTTGCCGCCAGAGCCCGTCTCACTGGTGGCCGACGCGATGAGCCACTGCTCGCCGACGGCGGTGCGGGCCATCTCCTCGAGGCGGGCCACGCCTCCCGAGAACCGGCACAAGGAAGCCAGCTGTCCTTGATGCATCGACCAGACCAACGCCGTTGACGCGCATGCCCTGGCAAGTCTCCGAGCGATACGGATCATGTCCGTGGCTCCGAGAGCAGCACCTCCGTAATCCCTCGGGGCGATGGCACTCATAAGTCCCAGAGACCGCAGCTCGGATATCGCCTCGTCCGGAAAGCGCGCGTCGCGGTCCACATCGGAGGCATGCTTCTCGGCTGTTCGAACCGCTTGGCGGAACTCGTCCAATGCCTGACCCACTTCGCTGGTCCACGATCGAGACTTCATCGGCTCCGGCTAGGCAATCGAAGCGCTTCGCCTGGCCCAGGTGGCGACCGTAGGACGCTGCTCGCACTGCCGTCAAGGCACCGTGTTCCAAAGCGAGTTGGTGTCGTCAGAGGAAGAAGGACAACGGTGATGCGCTGGTGTTGCGCTGCATCGGACCGGTGGGGCAGGATTTTCTGCCATCAGTCGGCGTTGTGCCGATGTGGGGCTCGTTCGCTCCCAACTACCCGTTCCCACCTGCCCGTTCCAGCAGCGAGAACAGTTCCACTTCATTCGGTGATCTTGTCGAAGCGATTCGACGGACAGTTCGATGATTCCGACAATTCATTCTCAGTCAGACAGAACTGGTCAAGATGGGATGGCAGTGCAGTGGATACGGAACAGTCGCCACTCAGTGACAGCGCCGTTCTGGAGGTAGTTCGTTCGGCTCTCTCGGACGTCGCCGGCATGGAACTGCTCCACAGCGACTCGAACCTCTGGGACGCGGGGATGGACTCCCTGGGGAGTGTGACGGTCATGGTGGCGATAGAGGACGCCTTCGACGTCGTCTTCCCCGACGAACTCCTGACCAGAGAGGCGTTTGAGTCCGCTGCCGAGATCGCGGCAGCGGTTCGGCAGGTCCGCGAAGCGTCCGGCGCGCCGGAGGATTCCCCGTGACGGGGCCGGGAGGACGGAAGGCAGGAAACTGTGAGCACCCACCCGAGGCGTGAAACCGTGTCATCCGCGTTGACCAGAAGCGTTTCCGTGCGGAGGCTCGGCGAGAACGCGGACACCTGTCTCGGCGTCGTAGGCATGACTGTCGCCGACCTGGAACGGGCTGTGGCTACGGATCTGTCCCAGGGAAGCGCCTACCTCGTGGCTTCCTTGGCTTCAGGACTCGGAAACGCTGGCAGCGATGTCGACATACACGTCCTGCGCGACGGGATATCCGACAAGACCGGGCCGTTCCTGCACTTCGTCCAGGATGTGATCGTGGACATCGAGTGCTACCCGGCTGACTGGGTGACACGCATCGTTGCTCAGAACCAAGGGCGTGCTCTCGCGGACATCGGGGTCGGGCATATTCCCCTGGTTGAGCCGCTGGAGCCCGTTGTGGGGTGGAAAACCCTCTCCCGTTGGCTGCACGCGATTCCCGTGAAGGAAGATCAGCGGGAAATCTTCACCGCCGACGAGGCGTCGGTTCTGCTGCCTCTGCTGATACGCAGAGCGTACGACGAGTTGATCCTCGCCGTTGCCCTCGCGCAGTTGGCCGATGCCGCGCCCGAACCCCTCTCCGCCAGAGAGTACTTGTGGCGGGACGCGTCCCGTCGGCTGCTTGAGCTGCGGTGCCGTGCCGCCGGCGATGTGACGAGCAACAGCAAATGGCTGCCGGCCAGGGTCCGGCGTCTGGACCTTGCCGATCCGGTCGAGGTGAATGACGAGGCTTCGTTCCGGTCGGTCGCCGACCGTTGCCGGCTGCGACGACCGGCCGATGTGTGGAATCTGACGCACCTGACTGTCGCGGTAGGCTCTCAGCCCGTCTCGTTGGGCGGGGAGAATTGGCTGCTGAATCGTCACGGCCGCCTGTTGAACACAGAGCATGAGGTGACCGGAAGCGTACACGAGGCGGTGGAAAGGGCGGGCGCGGCCCGGGTCCTGACGGCTCTGCGCCGAGCGGAATGCGATATCTCGGTTGACGACGACGCACTCGGAAAGGCGCTGGGCTGATGGACGAAGCCACTCCCGCACGGGCGGCCTGGGACGAAGGCGTGGACTTCGACTGGCTGCTGACACGTGGTGCCGACATGACATGGCTCTACGGATTCGAAGTGCAGTCCAGCCTCACCGATATCGAAGCGGCCTATGCCGCCGAGGACTGGCCGACGTGCGTGGCCTCATGCACGCTGACGCTCAGAACGCTGGCCGACTGCACCTACAGAGGAGCCGGCATCTCCACGGGGACGGAATCCGAGATGCAGCTGCGACTCGCCGGCGATCCTTCTGTCGTCGCAGAGGCGTACCGATCCCTGCCACTTGTCGCGGATGCGGGGAAGGAGAGCGCTGAGGCGGCCATGGCCGCGGTTCGGGAATGCGATGCCTGGGTGCGGGGTCTTCTTCCCTGGACGGTGCCACTCCTGCGGAGCCCGTCTGGTTCGCGGCAGTCGACGCGCCTGTCCGCGTCCATAGTCAAGTGGCGCAAACTCAGAGGAATCGGCAGCAGGAGTCCGGACCGTCCGTGAGGTGCCGGCGGCTGCTCACCCGTCAGTTCCGCCTCCCGCCTACGTCGACGGCCACCCCGACGGCATGCTGACCGAGACCCCCGGCGGGCTGCCCGACCACGAGGAGGAACACCCCGAGGACGCGTGCGGCGCGAGGTCGTCGAGGAGACCGGGCACACCGTCGGCGAGGTCGTCCGGCACGTCTTCGACGTCTACACGAGCCCCGGCTCGATCACCGAACGCGTCCCGAACCGGCGAGATCGCCGACGCCGGGACGCCCGCACCGAAGACGCTTGACTTGGAGTGCGCTTCAAACTGAAGACTCCCTCTCGTGCCCGGACGACCGGGTGCGAATGGGGAGGAAAACCATGAAGTACCGCACCATCGGCACCGACCCGGCCCACCGCCGCGAGGTGAGCGTGCTCGCGCTGGGCGCGATGCTGTTCGGCTCGCTGACCGACGAGAAGACCTCCTTCGCCGTCCTCGACCGCTATGTCGAGGCCGGCGGTAACTTCATCGACACGTCCGACAACTACGCCTTCTGGACCGACGGCGGCCAGGGCGGCCAGAGCGAGGAACTCCTCGGCCGCTGGCGGCGCAGCCGCGGCATCGGCGACGAGATCGTCATCGCCACCAAGCTCGGCGCCCGCCCCCTGGCCCCCGGCACCAGCTACACCGACAACCCCGAGGGCCTGTCGGCCAAGACGATCCGCGAGGCCGCCGAGCGCAGCCGGGATCGGCTCGGCGTCGACAAACTGGACCTGCTGTACGCGCACATCGACGACCACACCGTGCCCCAGCGCGAGACCGTCGAGGGGTTCGGCGAACTGGTCGCGGAGGGTACCGCCGGACTGCTCGGTGTCAGCAACCAGGCGATGTGGCGGGTGGAGCGGGCCCGCGCCCTGTCCGCCGCGGCCGGACTGCCCGGCTACGAGGTGCTCCAGTACCAGCACAGCCACCTCCGGCCCCGCTTCGACGTGCCCGGCGACTTCTCCCCGGACGGCAGCCTCGGCCACGCCGGCCCCGAACTGCTCGGCTACCTGCGGGCCGAACCCGCCCTGACCCTGGTCGCCTACTCGCCCCTGCTCGCCGGCGCCTACGTCCGCGAGGACAAGCCGCTGCCCCCGGACTACGACCACCCGGGCACCCCGGCCCGGCTCGCCGTGCTCCGCGACATCGCCCGGGAGACCGGCGCGAGCGTCAACCAGGTGGTCCTGGCCTGGCAGATCGGCGCGGAACTGCCGATCGTCCCACTGGCGGGCGCGTCGTCGGTGGCGCAGCTGGAGGAGAACCTGGCCGCCGTGGACCTGGACCTCGCCCCGGACCAGCGGGCCCGCCTGGACACGGTCCACTGACCCGGGAAAAGCACTGGCCCGGCCCGGCACCTAACCCCTGACCAGCAGCTGGAAGTCGAACGCGTACCGGGACGCGCGGTATACGTGCGTCCCGTACTCGACCGGCCGCCCGGTGTCGTCGTACGCCGTGCGCTGCATGGTCAGCAGCGCGGCGCCCTCCCTCTCGTCCAGGCGGTTCGCCTCCTCGCGGGTGGCCGAGCGGGCGCCCACGGTCTGGCGGGCGCTGTGCAGGGTGATGCCGGACGCGCGCATCATCCGGTACAGGCCGGTCGACTCCAGCCGGGCGCTGTCCAGGTCGAGCAGGGACGTCGGCAGGTAGTTGCACAGCATCGCCACCGGCTGGCCGTGGGTGAGGCGCAGCCGCTCCAGGACGTCGACCTCGCCGCCCTCCGCGATGCCGAGGGCCGCCGCGACGTCGGCGGAGGCGGGAACACTCTCGTTGCGGATCACGCGCGTGGTGGGCCCCTGCCCCGCCGCCTCCAGGTCGTCGTAGAGACTGCTGAGCTCCAGCGGGCGCTTGACCTGGCTGTGCACGACCTGCGTGCCGACTCCGCGCCGCCGGACCAGGAGCCCCTTGTCGACCAGGGACTGGATGGCCTGGCGGACGGTCGGCCGGGACAGGCCGAGGCGGACGGAGAGGTCCACCTCGTTGCCCAGCAGGTTTCCCGGGGCGAGGACGCCGTGCTCGATCGCCGCCTCCAACTGCTGGGCGAGCTGGTAGTACAACGGCACCGGACTGGCCCGGTCCAGGGCGAAGTCCAGGGTGCTGAGCGCGGGGTCGGTCACGGCACGTGCGGGGCCGCCGGTCTTCGCCATGGACGTACCTCCCTTGCGTAGGTGGCGAGGTGTCAGAGGTGGCGGCGGCGGTCGGCGACGGCGCGTTCGTACTCCGCTCGGGCGCCGGTGGCGGCCTCGCGTGCGGACACCTCGGCCACCGGCACGTCCCACCAGGCCGCCGCCGGGGGAGCGGCCGCCGCCGGGGCGGTCTCGACGTGGACACATGTGGGGCGGGTCGCCGCGCGGGCCGTCGCCAGCGCCTCGCGCAGCTCGCGCACCGTCTTGGCGCGCAGTACCTCCATGCCGAGGCTGGCCGCGTTGGCGGCGAGGTCGACGGGGAGCGGGGCACCGGTGAAGGTGCCGTCGGCGGCGCGGTGGCGGTAGTCGGTGCCGAAGCGCTCGGCGCCCACCGACTCGGACAGGCCGCCGATGGACGCGTAGCCGTGGTTCTGCACCAGGACCAGCTTGACCGGCAGGTTCTCCTGGACGGCGGTGACGATCTCGGTCGGGTTCATCAGATAGGTGCCGTCACCGACCAGCGCCCACACGCTCGTGCCGGGCGCGGCCTGCTGGACGCCGAGCGCGGCCGGGATCTCATAGCCCATGCAGGAGTAGCCGTATTCCAGGTGGTACTGGCGAGGCGAGCGGGCCCGCCAGAGTTTGTGCAGGTCGCCGGGGAGCGAGCCGGCCGCGTTGATCACCACGTCCGCGTCGCCGACGACCGCGTCGAGCGCACCCAGCACCTGTGTCTGGGTCGGCACGGCGCTGTCGTCGTCGGCGCGGTAGGCGGCTTCCACCGTCTCGTCCCAGCGGGCCTTGCCGACGCGGTACTCGGCCTCGTACGACGCGTCCACGCGGTGGCCGGACAGCGCCTCGGTCAGCGCCGTGAGCCCCGCCCGCGCGTCGCATACCAGCGTGCGGGCGGCGAGCTTGTGGGCGTCGAAGGCGGTGATGTTGAGGTTCAGGAAGCGGACGTCCGGGTGCTGGAAGAGGGTGCCGGAGGCCGTGGTGAAGTCCGTGTACCGGGTTCCGACGCCGATCACCAGGTCGGCGGTGCGGGCGAGGTCGTCGCTGACGGCGGTGCCGGTGTGGCCGATGCCGCCGAGGTCGGCCGGGTGGTCGTGCCGCAGCGCGCCCTTGCCGGCCTGGGTGGCGGCGACGGGGATGCCGGTGGCGTCCACCAGGGCTTTCAGGGCCCCTTCCGCCTCGCTGTGGTGAACGCCGCCGCCCGCGACGATCAGCGGGCGCCCGGCCGCGCGGATCGCGCGCACCGCCTCGGTCAGTTCCACCGGGTCGGGCGCCGGGCGCCGTACCCGCCAGACGCGGTCGGCGAAGAACTCCTCCGGCCAGTCGTACGCCTCGGCCTGCACGTCCTGGGGGAGCGCGAGGGTGACCGCGCCGGTCTCGGCCGGATCGGTCAGTACGCGCATCGCCTGGAGCGCGGAGGCGATGAGGGCCTCCGGGCGGGTGATGCGGTCGAAGTAGCGGGAGACGGGGCGCAGGGTGTCGTTGACGGACACGTCCGCCTCGACCGGGTGCTCCAGCTGCTGGAGCAGCGGGTCGGCGGCGTGCGAGGCGAAGTAGTCGCCGGGCAGCAGCAGGACCGGCAGGCGGTTGATCGTGGCGAGGGCGGCGCCGGTGACCAGGTTGGTGGCGCCGGGGCCGATGGACGTCGTCACCGCCTGCGTGGACAGGCGGTTGAGCTGGCGGGCGTGGCCGACGGCGGCGTGGACCATCGCCTGTTCGTTGCGTCCCTGGTGGTACGGCATGACATCGGCGTACTCGACGAGGGCCTGGCCGAGGCCGGCCACGTTGCCGTGGCCGAAGATGCCCCAGGTGCCCGCGATGAGACGGTGCCGTACGCCGTCGCGCTCGGCGTACTGGGCGGCCAGGAAGCGTACCAGTGCCTGGGCGGTGGTCAGCCGGCGGGTGGCGGCGGCGCTCATGCGGACCTCTCCGGTGCGGTGTAGAGGGGGAGCCGGGGGTCGACCGGTTGCCCGGGCCAGGTGTCGCGGATCCAGGCGTGCTCGGGGTGGTCGCAGATCAGCCAGGCGCGTTCGGCCTCCGGGCCCGCCATGACGTTCAGGTAGTACATGTGGTGACCGGGGACGGCCATCGACGGCCCGTGCCAGCCGTCGGGGATGAGGACCACGTCACCGTCGCGCACCTCGGCCAGCACGTCCGTGCCCCGTCCCTGCCCGGACGGGGAGACCCGCTGGTAGCCGAGGCCGGGGGCGCCGTCGTGGTCCGCGAACTCGAAGTAGTAGATCTCCTCCAGCACCGACTCCTCGCCCGGGCGGTGCTCGTCGTGCTTGTGCGGTGGGAAGGAGGACCAGTTGCCGCCCGGGGTGATGACCTCGACCGCGATGAGCTTGTCGCACTCGAAGCCCTGTGCGTCGGCGTCTTCGGTGGGGGCCGCGGCGCCGAAGTTGTTGACCTGCCGCGAGCAGTTCCCGGTGCCGCGCAGCTCCACCGGCACCGACGACGCCGGACCGTAGCGGGCGGGCAGGCGGCGGGTGCAGCGGGCGCCGGTGAGGGCGAAACGGCCGCCGCCGTGGGAGGTCACGGTGGTGCGGGAGTCGCGGGGCACGTACGCGAAGTCGCTGACGCCGCTGAACACGCTGTCGCGGCCGGCGAGTTCGAAGGTCTCCTGGCCGAAGTCGTCGGCGGTGGCGACGGTGCAGCCGCCGCTGAGCGGGAGGACGATCCACTCGCTGTCGCCGCTGTCGAAGGCGTGGCCGCCACCGGGCGGCAGGTGCAGAACGCGCAGACTGGAGTAGCCCCAGCCGGCCTTCTCGGGCGTCACGTCCACGGCGAAGGCGCCGCTCGCCGCCTTGCCCGCCGGAAGGTGGTACGTCATCTCCTCGTCCCCTCTCGTCGTCTCCTCGTTGGTCACAGCAGTCCGACGGCCGTGTCCACCGCCTGCTCCACGCTGCCCTGCGCCGGGTAGAGCAGCGAGCGGCCGACGACCATGCCCTGCACGGTGGGCAGCCGCAGCGCCTTGCGCCAGCGTTCGTAGGCGGCGGCCTGGTCCGCGGGGGAGCCTCCTATGTCACCGCCGAGCAGGACGGCGGGCAGGGTGGAGGTCTCCAGCACCTCGCCCATGTCGTCCGGGTCGTGGGTGACGGGCAGTTTCAGCCAGGTGTAGGCGGAGGTGCCGCCCAGGCCCGAGGCGATGGCCACGGACCGGGTGACGGCATCGGCGGACAGGTCGTTGCGGACCCGGCCCTCGACGCGGCGGGAGATGAACGGCTCGACGAACACGGGCAGTTCGTGCGCGGCCATGGCGTCGACCGCGCGGGCGGTGGACTCCATCGTCGCCAGCGAACCCGGGTCGTCGTAGTCGATGCGCAGCAGCAGCTTGCCCGCGTCGAAGCGCAGGCGGGCGATGTCCTCGGCGCGGTGGCCGGTGAACCGGTCGTCCATCTCGAAGGCGGCGCCCGCGAGGCCGCCGCGGTTCATCGAGCCCATGACGACCTTGTTCTCCAGCACCCCGAGCAGCAGCAGGTCCTCCAGTACGTCGGCGGTGGCGAGCACCCCGTCGACGCCGGGCCGCGACAGCGCGGTGCACAGGCGTTCCAGCAGGTCGGCCCGGTTGGCCATGGCGAGCCGGCGGTCGCCGACGCCGAGCGAGCCGCGCGCCGGGTGATCGGCGGCCACGATCATCAGGCGGCCCGAGTCGCCGATCAGCGGCCGGCGTACCCGGCGGGCCGCCGCCTGAGCGATCGCCTCCGGGTGCCGGGCTCTGACGGCGGTGAGGTCGGGGATGCTGAGAGACAAGACGAAGCTCCGTTCAGGGAGTGGCTCGCGCGAGGAGGTCGTCGACCTCCGCCACGGTGGGCATCGCGGAGGAACAGGCGAGGCGGGAGGCGACGAGGGCGCCGGCCGCGTTGGCGTACCGCATGGTCCGCTCCAGGTCCCAGCCGGAGAGCAGACCGTGGCAGAGCGAGCCGCCGAACGCGTCGCCCGCGCCGAGGCCGTTGACCACCTGTACCGGCACCGGCTCCACCTCGGCGGTCCGGCCGTCGCGGTGCACGGCGAGGACGCCCTTCGGGCCCTGCTTGACGACGGCCAGCTCCACGCCGGCCGCCAGCAGTGCCTCGGCGCAGGCGTGCGGCTCGCGTACGCCCGTGGCGATCTCGCACTCGTCGACGTTGCCGACCGCGACGGTCGCGTGCCGCAGCGCCTGCGCGTAGTACGGGCGGGCCTGGTCGGGGTCGGCCCAGAACATGGGGCGCCAGTCGAGGTCGAAGACCGTGGTGCCGGCCTTGGCGCGGTGGGCGAGGGCGGCCAGGGTCGCCGTGCGGCTCGGCTCCTCGCTCAGCCCGGTGCCGGTGATCCAGAAGACGGCGGCCGCGCGGATCGCGTCGAGGTCCAGCTCCTCCGGATGGATCTCCAGGTCGGGGGCCTTGGGGTGGCGGTAGAAGTACAGCGGGAAGTCGTCCGGCGGGAGGATCTCGCAGAAGGTGACGGGAGTCGGGTACGCGGCGACCGGGGTGACCCAGCGGTCGTCGACACCGAACCCCTTCAGCGCCTGGTGCAGATAGCCGCCGAACGGGTCGTCACCCGTGCGGGTGATGACGGCCGTGGGGCGGCCGAGACGCGCGGCGGCGACCGCCACGTTGGCGGCCGAACCGCCGAGAAATTTGCCGAAGGTCTCAACCTCCGCCAGGGGTACACCCGTCTGTAGGGGATAGAGATCGACCCCGATGCGGCCCATCGTGATCAGATCGAAATGCGGGACTGACTCGTCCATGTGCGACGCTCCTCGGGCTGGGCGGGGGCCTGCCGCCTCCCAGGTGTATGACTCCTGGCCGACCATGTCAATACTTTGTACTTACATTCGGACCTGCTTGTGAAATGATGTCTTGACAAAGTATTGACAGCGGGCGTCCCAAGGACTTGTATCCGGTCCCAGCGCAACTGCCGTTCTTCTCCGGTCTGGCACACGGCTTCCCGTCGCACAGTCGCACAGTGAGGTGCAGGAAAGATGGACCGCTCTTCGCACGCCCGCTCCCGCAGATTCGCCCCCGCCGTGGCCCTCGCCGCCGCCGCGGCCCTGACCCTCGCCGGCTGCTCCAGCGGCTCCGGGGGCAAGAAGGCCGACGACGAGGGGGACTCGGGCGCCTCCGCGGGCAAGGCGAACACCCCCCGCATGACCGTCGCCCTGGTCACCCACCAGGCACCCGGCGACACCTTCTGGGACATCGTCCGCAAGGGCGCGGAGGCCGCCGCCGCCAAGGACAACATCAAGCTCGTCTACTCCGCCGACCCCAACGCCGGCAACCAGGCCAACCTGGTGCAGAACGCGATCGACCAGAAGGTCGACGGCATCGCCGTGACCCTGGCCAAGCCGGACGCCCTGCGCAGCGTCCTCGGCAAGGCCGAGAAGGCGGGCATACCCGTCGTCGGCCTCAACTCCGGCCTGGCGGACTGGAAGAAGCTCGGCCTGATGTCGTTCTTCGGGCAGGACGAGACCGTGGCCGGCGAGGCGCTCGGCAAGCGGCTGAACGAGGACGGCGCCAAGAAGGCCGTCTGCGTGATCCACGAGCAGGGCAACGTCGGTCTGACCCAGCGCTGCGACGGCGTGAAGAAGACCTTCGAGGGCTCCATCGAGAACCTCTACGTCAACGGCACCGACATGCCCTCGGTGAAGTCGACCGTCACCGCCAAGCTCAAGCAGGACGGCGACATCGACCGCCTCGTCACGCTCGGCGCCCCGTTCGCCATGACCGCCGTGCAGTCGGTGGACGAGACCGGCAGCGAGGCGAAGATCGCCACCTTCGACCTCAACAAGGAACTGACCGGCGCCATCGAGAAGGGCGACATCGAGTTCGCCGTCGACCAGCAGCCCTACCTCCAGGGCTACCTGGCGGTCGACGGCATGTGGCTCTACAAGAACAACGGCAATTACAGCGGCGGCGGTGAGCAGCCGGTGCTGACCGGCCCGGCCTTCGTCGACAAGACCAACGTGAAGGCCGTCGCCGAGTTCGCCTCGAAGGGCACCCGGTGATGAGTACGACCCAACAGGCCGAGCCGGCGGTGACCCCACCGCCGGCCCCCGGCGCCGGGCAGACCGACGGACGGACCCGGCAGCGCTCGCTGGCGCTGCGCCTGCTCGCCCGGCCCGAGGTCGGGGTCTTCCTCGGCGCCGTCGCCGTGTTCGTCTTCTTCCTGATCGCCGCCCCCTCGCTTCGCGAGGGCGGCTCCATGGCGACGGTCCTGTACCAGTCGTCCACCATCGGCATCATGGCGCTGCCCGTCGCCCTGCTGATGATCGGCGGCGAGTTCGACCTGTCCGCCGGTGTCGCCGTGATCACCTCCGCGCTCACCGCCAGCATGCTCAGCTACCAGCTGACCATGAACATCTGGGTGGGCGTGATCGTCGCCCTCGCCGTCTCCCTCTGCGTCGGCGCGTTCAACGGCTGGGTGCTGATGAAGACCGGCCTGCCGAGCTTCCTGGTGACGCTCGGCACCTTCCTGATCCTCCAGGGCGTCAACCTCGCCGTCACCAAGCTGGTCACCGGCAACGTCGCCACCGACGACATCAGCGACATGGACGGCTTCGACCAGGCCAAGGCCCTCTTCGCCTCGTCCTTCGACGTCGGCGGCGTCCAGGTGAAGATCACGGTCGTGTGGTGGCTCGTCTTCGCCGCCCTCGCCACCTGGGTGCTGCTGCGCACCAAGTACGGCAACTGGATCTTCGCGGTCGGCGGCAACAAGGACAGCGCCCGCGCGGTCGGCGTTCCCGTCGCCTTCACCAAGATCACACTGTTCATGCTGGTCGGCTTCGGCGCCTGGTTCGTCGGCATGCACCAGCTGTTCTCCTTCAACACCGTGCAGTCCGGCGAGGGCGTCGGCCAGGAACTGATCTACATCGCCGCCGCCGTCATCGGCGGCTGTCTGCTCACCGGCGGCTACGGCTCCGCCATCGGCCCGGTCTTCGGCGCCTTCATGTTCGGCATGGTGAACCAGGGCATCGTCTTCGCCGGCTGGAACCCGGACTGGTTCAAGGCCTTCCTCGGCGTGATGCTCCTCGGCGCCGTCCTCATCAATCTGTGGGTCCGCCGCGCGGCGACCCGGAGGTGATCGGAAATGACCAGCAAGACCGCCGGCGTCCACGGGGCCGTCCTCGAGGACACCGTGCCCGAGACCGACCGGCCGATCGTCCAACTGCGCCGCGCGGGCAAGGCCTACGGCAACATCCGCGCCCTGCACGGCGTCGACCTGACGGTCCACCCCGGCCGGGTGACCTGCGTCCTCGGCGACAACGGCGCCGGCAAGTCCACCCTCATCAAAATCATCTCCGGGCTGCACCAGCACACCGAGGGCGAGGTCCTCGTCGACGGCGAGCCCGTGCGCTTCACCACCCCCCGCGACGCCCTCGCCCGCGGCATCGCCACCGTCTACCAGGACCTCGCCACCGTGCCCCTGATGCCGGTGTGGCGCAACTTCTTCCTCGGCTCCGAGATGACCCGGGGCCCCTGGCCCGTGCGCCGCCTCGACATCGCCCGCATGAAGCGGACCGCCGACGAGGAACTGCGCAACATGGGCATCGTCCTGGACGACCTGGAACAGCCCATCGGCACCCTCTCCGGCGGCCAGCGCCAATGCGTCGCCATCGCCCGCGCCGTCTACTTCGGCGCCCGTGTCCTCATCCTCGACGAGCCCACCGCCGCCCTCGGCGTCAAGCAGTCCGGCGTGGTCCTCAAGTACGTCGCCGCCGCCCGTGAACGCGGCCTCGGCGTCATCTTCATCACCCACAACCCCCACCACGCCTACATGGTCGGCGACCACTTCAGCGTGCTGCGCCTGGGCACCCTCGAACTCAGCGCCGCCCGCGCCGACATCACCCTCGAGGAACTCACCAACCACATGGCCGGCGGCGCCGAACTCGCCGCCCTCAAGCACGAACTGGCCCAGGTCGGCGGAGTGGACGTGGAGGCGCTCCCGGGGGAGGGGCCGGAGGCCCCCGCGCCCGGCCCCGCGGAGGCCGACACCGCCGCTTCCGACGCGGCCGGGCCGGAAACCGCCGAGCCCGGCACCGCCGAAGGGAAGGTCTGACATGCCCGCTGCTCTCGACCGCATCCGCGTCGGTTCGGCACCCGACTCCTGGGGGGTCTGGTTCCCCGACGACCCCCGGCAGGTGCCCTGGGAACGCTTCCTCGACGAGGTCACCGAGGCCGGCTACCAGTGGATCGAGCTGGGCCCCTACGGCTACCTCCCCACCGACCCGGCCCGCCTCACCGACGAGGTGACCCGGCGCGGCCTCAAGGTCTCCGCGGGCACCATCTTCTGCGGCCTGCACCGCGGCCCCTCCGAATGGGACGCCACCTGGGAGCAGGTCAGCCGGGTCGCCGCCCTCACCCGGGCCATGGGCGCGGGGCACCTCGTCGTCATCCCGTCCTTCTGGCGGGACGACAAGACCGCCGAGATCCTCGAGCCGCCGGAGCTGACCGGCGAGCAGTGGACCCACCTGACCAAGGGCATGGAACGCCTCGGCCACGAGGTGAAGGAGACGTACGGCCTGGACATCGTCGTCCACCCGCACGCCGACACCCACATCGACACCGAGGAGCACGTCGAGCGCTTCCTCGACGCCACCGACTCCGACCTGGTCGGTCTCTGCCTGGACACCGGTCACTACGCCTACTGCGGCGGCGACAGCGTCAAGCTGATCGAGACCTACGGCGAGCGCATCGGCTACCTTCACCTCAAGCAGGTCGACCCGGAGATCCTCGCCGGGGTACGGGCGGGCGGCGTGCCGTTCGGGCCGGCCGTACAGCGCGGGGTGATGTGCGAGCCGCCCAACGGCGTGCCCGAGCTGGGTCCGGTGCTCACGGCGGCCCAGAAACTGGGTGTGGACCTCTTCGCCATCGTCGAGCAGGACATGTACCCCTGCGAGCCCGACAAGCCCCTGCCCATCGCCGTCCGGACCCGCAGGTTCCTGCGCTCCTGCGGTGCCTGAGAGCAGCGGCCGGGGTCGCCTGAGCGCCTGAGCGCAGGGGCCCGAGGTGCCTGAGGGGCTTGAGGGGCTTGAGGGGCCTGAGGCCGACCTGCCGGCAGGGCGGGCTCCACCGACGGGGCCGGTCCCGCCGGCGCGCCGCTCGACGGGCCGTTGTCAGTGGTGCGCGTTAGCGTGCACAGCACTGACACTTCGTCCCGTCATGGGAGGCAGTCATGACCTCGCGTCTCAACCCGTACCTCAGCTTCGACGGGGATGCCCGACAAGCGATGGAGTTCTACGAGCAGGTGTTCGGCGGCACGCTGACGCTGAGCACCTTCGGCACGTTCGGCGAGTCCGACAGCCCTGACGCCGACAAGATCATGCACGGCATGCTGGAGACCCCGGGCGGATTCACCCTGATGGGCGCCGACACCCCGCCCGGCATGGAGCACAGCCCGGGGAACAACTTCTCGGTGAGCCTCAGCGGCGACGACGAGACCGAGCTGCGCGGCTACTGGGAGAAGCTGTCCGCCGGCGGCTCCGTCGACGTCCCGCTGGAGAAGCAGATGTGGGGAGACGTCTTCGGCATGTGCACGGACCGGTTCGGCATCCCCTGGATGGTGAACATCAGCGAGCCGGCGGACTGACCCGCGCGGCCCGCCGGCCCTCACGCCCGGCTCAACCCCGCCGCGCCTCCGCGATCGTCACCGGTCGGTGCTCGTGCAGCGACAGGGTGCACGCGTCGGCGATCCAGCCTGCCTCCAGCGCGTCCTCGATCGTGCAGGGGGAGGGACGGGTGCCGGCGACGACCTCGGTGAACGCGGTGAGTTCGGCGCGGTAGGCGGCGGCGAAGCGGTCCATGAAGAAGTCGTGCGGAGTGCCGCCCGGGAAGGACACGCCGGGCTCGACCGAGCGCAGCGGCAGCTTGTCCTCCAGGCCGACGGCGATGGAGTCCGCGAAACCGTGGACCTCCATGCGGACGTCGTAACCACGCGCGTTGTGGCGGCTGTTGGAGACCACGGCGATGGTGCCGTCGTCCAGGGTGAGGATCGCCCCGGTGGTGTCGGCGTCGCCCGCGTCCTTGATGAAGCCGGCACCGCGGTTGCCGCCGACGGCGTACACCTCGGTCACCTCGCGGCCCGTCACCCAGCGGATGATGTCGAAGTCGTGCACCGAGCAGTCACGGAAAATGCCCCCGGAGGCGGCGATGTACGCGGCGGGCGGTGGCGCGGGGTCCAGCGTGGTCGACCGCACGGTGTGCAGCTTGCCCAGTTCGCCTGCCCGTACGGCCGCCCGCGCCGCGACGAACCCGGCGTCGAAGCGGCGGTTGTAGCCGATCTGGATCGGCACGTCATGACCCGCGACCGCCTTGAGCACTTCGACGCCCTCAACCATGGTGCGGGCGACGGGCTTCTCGCAGAAGACGGGGACGCCGGCCTCGACGGCGGCCAGGATCAGCCCGGGGTGGGCGTCGGTCGCCGCCGCGACCACCACCGCGTCCACCCCGGCGGCCAGCACCGCCTCGGGCGAGTCCGCGACCTCGGCGCCGAACCGCTCGGCGGCCGTCTTCGCGGCGTCCGCGAACGGGTCGGCGACGACGAGTGAGTCGACGGCGTCGAGTCCGGAGAGGGTCTCGGCGTGGAAGGCTCCGATACGGCCGAGGCCGAGGATTCCGATACGCATGCTGTTCGCTGCTCCTTGTGCGTGGTTGCCGTGGTCGGTACTCAGTCCGTCACGTCCGTCACGTCCGTCACGTCCTTCGGCTCTCCCTGCGTTCCCGGCCGGCCCGCAGTTCCTCGCGCAGTGCCTCCGGCGTCCACTCCTCGCGCACCGCCCGTCGTACGACGTCCGACTGGGAGGGCGGGGCCACACCGCCGACCGGCGGATCGCTGTCGAGGTCGGTGGGGAAGGGGTATCCCTCGGCACTCGCGGCGATCACGTTCTCCACCCACCGCTCGCCCACACCCTCGGCCCGGCGCTTCAGCAGGACCGGGTAGACGGCGTTCGCCACCGCCTCCCGGTCCACGGTCTCCATGGCGCGGCCGAACGCGGAGGAGATCTGGAGCAGGTTCGCCATGCGGCGGATGCCGGCCGAGCGGTTGGTGCCGGCCGCGTGGAAGAGCGCGGGGTTGAAGAAGACCGCGTCGCCCTCGGCGAGGGGCAGCTGCACGTGGTGCTCCTCGAAGTAGGCCCGGAAGTCCGGGAGCCGCCAGGCCAGGTAGCCGGGTTCGTACTTCTGGGAGTGCGGCAGGTACATCGTCGGCCCCGACTCCACGGGCATGTCGCGGTGCGCGACCGCGCCTTGCAGCGTGAGCACGGGGGAGAGGCGGTGCACGTGCGCGGGATAGGCGGCGGCGACCTCGTTGGAGAGAAAGCCGAGGTGGTAGTCGCGGTGCACGGTCTGGGCGGTGCCGCCGGGGTTGACCACGTTGATCTGGGAGGTGACCTGGTAGCCGGGGCCGAGCCACGCCCGGGCGACCAGGGCCAGCACGTCGTTGGCGTAGTAGTCGGCGAACGCCTCGGCGTCGTGCAGGGCCGCCTTCTCCAGGGCGTTCCACACCCGGTCGTTGGCACCGGGCGCCGCGAAGTGGTCGCCGGCGGTGGCGCCCGAGGCGCGCTGTCCGGCGATCAGGGCGTCGAACACCTCGGTGGCGCGGTCGACGACCGACAGGTCCGGGAACGCTCCCTTGAGGACGACGATGCCGGGGCCGTCGGCGAGGGCGCGGACCAGCTCGGCCGCCGTCCCGCGGTCGTCGCGCAGCCGGCCGGCGTCGTAGACCGGGGCGTTCCCGTCCACGCCGGAGGCCCGCGGATGGTCGGCGGGGTCGGTGCGCTGTTCGACGAGCGCACGGAACGTGTCGAGGTCGCAGTCCCGCTCGGACAGCCAGGCGCGGTGGGCGGGGAGGGGAGTGGAGGACATCGTCGTCCTTTCGGTGACCGGGGACGGGGATGCGGTACGGGCACGCCGGCCGGGTGCGGGCGGTCCCGGCGGTGCGGTGCTGTGCCGTGGAGGTGTTCTTCGGGTGTCCTGTCCTCAGTCCCCCGGTCGGACCTCGACCCAGGAGCCCCGCTCGGCCGACCGCGCCATCGCGTCCAGTACGGCGGCGCTGTGCACCGCGTCCGGCAGGGTGGCGCCGCGCGGCGTGCCCTCCGCGATCGAGCGCAGGAAGCGGTGGGCCTCCACCACCTTGAGGTCGTCGTAGCCCATGGCGTTCGCGGATCCCGGCTGGAAGGCGGCGAACTCGCCGTGCGCGGGGCCGACGTAGACGGTGCTGACCGGCTGGTCCTGGTAGGCCGTGCCGCGGCTGACGCCCAGTTCGTTCATCCGGCGGAAGTCCCAGAACACCGCGCCCTTGGTGCCGTGCACCTCGAAGCCGTAGTTGTTCTGCTCACCGACCGAGACCCGGCAGGCCTCCAGGACACCGCGGGCGCCGGAGGCGAAGCGCAGCAGACAGCTGACGTAGTCCTCGTTCTCAACCGGGCCCGGTTCACCGCCCGCGGCCCGGGAGTGACCGGCGGTGGCCGCTGTGGGCCGGGCCCGCTCGGGCAGGAAGACCGCCGTGTCCGCGGTCAGCGACGTGACGTCGCCGAGCAGGAAGCGGGCCAGGTCGGCGCCGTGCGAGGCCAGGTCCCCGAGCACCCCGCTGCCGCCCCGCTCCCGCTCGAAGCGCCACGTCAACGCGCCTTCCGGATGGGCCGCGTAGTCGCTGAAGAGGCGGATGCGGACGTGCGTCACGGCGCCGATCTCCCCGGACGCGATCAGCTCGCGGGCGGCCTCGACGGCCGGCGCGTTGCGGTAGTTGAAGCCGACCGCGCCCTGGACCCCGGCCTTGGCGACCGCGTCGGCCACCGCACGAGCGTCCTCGGAGGACAGGCCGACCGGCTTCTCGATCCAGATGTGCTTGCCGGCCTCGGCCATCGCGACGGCGATCTCCCGGTGCAGGAAGTTCGGGGCGGTGATGCTGACCGCCTCCACCCGCGGGTCGGCGGCCACGTCGCGCCAGTCCCGGGTCGTCGACACGAATCCGAACTGGGCGGCGGCCTCCTCCGCCCGCCCCGGCACCTCGTCGGCGACCGTGACCAGCTCCGGGCGCAGGGCGAGCTGCGGGTAGTGGTGCCGGACGCGGGCGTACGCCTGGGTGTGCACCCGGCCCATCCAGCCGAAACCGACGACGGCGACACCCAGCGCGTCCACCATGAAAGCCCCTCTTCGGACCGGTCCCTGCTCTGTCCCGCCCACCCTGGGCGAGCAGTGGCATCATGTCAACCTTTTGACAGGACAAACGCCGGCCGTCCGAGCCCAGGGCCGTCCACCTACCCGAGATTGATCACGTACGCCTTGCGCAGCGTCTCGTGCACCGTCCACGTCGTACGGTCGCCCTCGCGCAGCACGGCCAGGTCGCCAGGCCCCACCGCCAGCGACGGACCGCCCTCCACCTCGATCGTGGCCGATCCGCTGAGCACGACGAACATCTCGTCCGCCTCGGTGTCGGTGACGACGCCCGGCGTGATCTGCCAGACGCCCCGTTCCTGGCGGCCGTCCGCCGAACGCCAGACCACCCTGCCCGTCACCTCGGGCGCGCCGGACACGATCTGCGCGGGGGAGAGGGGCTCGAGTTCGAGCTCGGCGTCGGGCACATGGACAACGAAACTGTGGGTCATGCCGTGACGCTAACCGGGGCGCACGGTGCGCCGGGGGCGACAGGGTGTGGTGTATCCGGCCGGGCCCGCGGACACTTCGTCGCCCTGCCGTGTGGCGTCCACGCGATCGCCGGCTTGCGACCGAGTGATGCGAACGGCGCCGTCACGGTGGGCCGCCCGGGAGGGTCACCGCCCCCGGCGCGACAGCCACGCCGCGGCCACGGCGCCGGAGACGTTGTGCCAGACGGAGAACACCACGGCCGGCAGGGCCGCCGGCGGGCTGAAGTGGGTGGTGGCCGGGGAGGCCGCGAGGCCGGAGTTGTGCATGCCGACCTCGAAGGCCATGGCACGGCTGGCCGGTTCACCGAGTCGGCCGAGGCGCCCCGCGCCGTAACCGAGCGCCAGCCCGAGGCCGTCAGCAGCCGTACGGCCAGGCCCGCGAGGACCGGAAGCGGCACCGTCTTGAGGATGTCCGTGACCATGGACCCGGCGTCCACCGGCAGGTACTCGCCGGCCAGCAACAGTGCCAGCGGCGGGGGCAGCCGCAGACTCCGTTCCCGGTCCGTGGATGGGGTAGGGTTGACCTGCGTGATCACACGGAGCGTGGGGCGCGCACCGGGACGTGGCGCAGCTTGGTAGCGCACTTGACTGGGGGTCAAGGGGTCGCAGGTTCAAATCCTGTCGTCCCGACTGGAGACAGTCGCAGTTCAGGGCCGGTTTTCGGAGGGATTCGAAACCGGCCCTTGACCATTCTTGGGGACCAGCCGGAGACCGGCGCCTGACGATGCCGCTGGGATACCTCCCCGCCCCCTGGCCGAACGCCCCATCCAGCCCTGCTCGCGTCCGAACGCGACGGTATGCGCGGGGCGGACATGCGTTGCACGGTCGTTCACTCCTCCCCCCCGACTCCTCGCTCCCGCGCGCGCCCGGTGAGTGTCCCCGGGGCGCCCGGGGTGTCCGGTCGCGGCTGTGCACTACTGGCACAGTTCCATGCACGGCTGACAAAATCCGAAGCTCACGATGGTCCTAAAGTCCATGGTCGAGGCTCACTGAGACGACACCACCGACCGGAAGGACCGCATCGTGCAACGAGTGTCCACGTCGCATCGCATGGTCCGGACCGGCGGTCGAGCCCCTTCAGCAGGCCGCCGTCCTTCGCCACGGCGGCACCCGGGCTGCCCAGAGCGCCGACAACACCGGTGGCACCGACGGAATCCACGGCACTGGCACGGTCGAGGCGGTCACCCCTTACCTCCAGCGCAGGCCCGGTCCTGCCCGTGTCGTCGTCGCGGGGGTGACCTGTCCCCCATACCGGGGGCACCGCACTGATGTCCGAGCAACGCGAGCTCATCGGCCGTGCCCCGGCGCCTGTCCGGGGGCAGCGCGCGTTGCCGGCCCACGGTCCGGCCGTACTCAGCCTGGAGCGTCAGGCCCTGCTGGTCACCGTGGTTCTACGGATGTCCAGCGCCGCGGTGGCCGCGGTGGTCGCACTGCTGGGGCTGGGATCGGCGGCGAACCCCGTGTGGGTGCTGCTGTCCGTCGCCGCGGTGCTGGTCTGGGCGGGCTCGTTCGGCGTCCACACACTCCGCGGCCGGCCGGCCTTCCGGTTCGCCGCGGGTGATGTCGCGGTCTGCGCCGTGCTCTGCCTGCTCCACGGCCAACTGGTACCCGCCTCGGTACTGGCGGCGTCTGCCGGCTCCGGATGGGTGGACCTCATAGCCAGCGTCACCGTGCTCAACGCACAGTGCTTCCTGCGCCAGCCCCACGGACTGCTTGCGACCGTCGTGATCACCGCGGCCTACACGGCCGGCGCCCCGGGGCTGCGGGAGGCTCCCGTCGTACTCCTGCTCCAGGGCACTCTGAGCGCCGGGATGTTCATGCTGCTGCGCCGCGCCGCCCGATCGGCGGACTCCGCGCTGGTGGCCAAGGCCGAGGCCCGTGCGAACGAGCTGGCGAGGGCGGCGGCCCGTGCGGACGAACGCGATCAGCAACGGCGACTGCACGACACCGTGCTCGCCACCCTCACCATGGTGAGTACCGGAGCGATCACCGAGCATTCCGCTGTCCTGCGCGACCGCGCCGTGGCCGACCTCCGCGTCATCCGGGCTCTCGGGGCCGACCCGGACGCCTCGGCGTACCCGGCCGGGCCGGCGGGCCCCCACGACACGGCCACGCCCCTGGTCCGACTGGATACCGCGCTGCGTGCCGCGGCCTTCGCGGCGAGGCCCGGACTGCCCCCGCTGACGGTGGAGCTCGGGACCGTTCCGGTACTGCTGCCCCTGCCCCACCGGGTCCTGACCGCGCTCGTCGATGCCGTGGCGGAGGCCCTGACGAACGTTGTCCGGCATTCCGGCACCACAGCGGCGCAGGTGCGTGTGGAACCGGTCGGCACCGGTGTGGTCGTCCGGGTACTGGACGCGGGACGCGGCTTCGACCCCACGTCCGTACCCGCGCACCGCAGGGGGCTGCGGGAGTCGATCAAGGGCCGGATGGCGGCGGTGGGCGGGAACGCGCTCATCGAGACGCGCCCCGGCGGCGGCGTCCACGTCACGCTGCGGTGGCCGCGATGAGGAGCGACACGGGCGCCCCCGCGGGCGAGTTGGTCGCGGTCCGGTACACCCGGGTGATCAACGTCGTGGTCGTGGTCATCGTCGCCGTCTGGCACTTCGGCTACGACTCGCTGATCCTGGTGCGCGGCTGGTCGCGGTACGAACCGGCGTGGGCGGCACTGGCCTCCTGGCTGGTACTTGCCGCCGTCCAGCTGGTCGGCTCCGTCCTCCTGCTCCGGACCGCGCTACGCGGCCGTCTGGCCCCGTTCCTGACGTCCGTCGCACTACTGGCCGGCATCGCCGCCGTCGCGACGTATCCGCGCGGCGAGGCGATCGGCGACCTCAGCTGGGCCGCGAACACGGTCGGCTGGTTCGGCGTACTCCTCCTGATGCAGCGCCCGACGCGCGAGTTGGTCGCCCTCCTCGCCTGTACCGTCGCGATGACGACGGCGGCACTCGGGGTGCACGGCGAACTGGACACCCATGAGGCGTGGTCCCGCCTGATCGCCCAGTCCTACACCACGGCCGGTATCCAGCTCGCCTTCGTCCTGCTCACCCGGGAGTTGCACCACGCCGCCCGGCTCACGACCGGCGCGGCGCGGGCGCAGGCCAACCGCATGGCTCGACAGGCGGCCGAAGAGACCCGGCACGCCGAGCGGCGGCGGCGTTACCGCTATCTGCGCGACCGGATCGCGCCGCTGCTGCAGGACCTGGCCGAGGGCCGTGCGCACCCGGGCGACGAGGGCGTCCAACGATCGAGCGCGATCGAGGCGGCGCGACTGCGCAGGCTGTTCGCCGAGACGGAGGACGCGGCCCATCCCTTGCTGCACGAACTGCGCGCCTGCGCGGACGTCGCCGAACGCCGGGACGTGGACGTCACGTTCGTCTGCTACGGGGAACTGCCCGACGTCCCCGTGGCGGCGCGCCGGCATCTGACCGACGGCCCGCTCCTGGCCCTCGCGTCGGCGAAGACCGCCGCCCGGGTCACCGTCGTGGTGACGGCCGGCGAGGTGACAGTGAGCGTGGTGGCCGACGCAGCCGCCCCCGCGGCGCCGCACACGATGCGTTCCGCCGGCACATCGGTGCTGTTCGACGAGAAGGAGAACCTGCTGTGGCTGGAATCCCGATGGCGCGTACCGCAACCGCGTTCGACGTCGGCATCGTCGACGATCACCCGGTGGTGATCGACGGTGTCCGGGCCTGGCTGGCCGAGGAGCCCGGCATCCGCGTCAGACACACCGGCGACACCACGGCGGACCTGCGCTCCGGCGCGGTGGACGTCCTGATCGTGGACCTCAACCTCAACGGTCGACTGGTGCTGTCGGACATCGGTGAGCTGACCGCCGAGGGCCGGCGGCTGGTCGTCTTCTCGCAGTTCACCGACGAGTCGCTGGTGCTGGACGTGCTGAACATGGGCGTCGCCGGGTTCGTCACCAAGAGCGAGGGCCAGGCCCATCTGCTTCACGCGGTGCGCGCCGCCGCGTCGGACCGCCCCTACGTGCCGCCGACGACGGCCGGCGTTCTGGTGTCCGACCGCAGTCCGGTGGCCCCTCAGCTGTCTCAGCAGGAGCGGACGTCGCTCCTGTGGTGGTTCCAGTCCATGTCCAAGGCGTCGGTGGCCCGCCGCATGGGCGTGTCCGTGCACACCGTGGACATGTACATCAAGCGGGCCCGGGTCAAGTACGCCCAGGTCGGCCGGCCCGCACCGACGAAGACCGACATGCTGGCCCGGGCGATCGAGGACGGCCTGGTCACCACCGCCGAACTCGCGGACTCGCCCCAGTGGACGCCGCCACCGGCGTGAAGGCCACTCGCTAGCGGGCACGGGAGAAGCGGCGGGCCGCCAGTACCAGGGCCGCGAGGCCGAGCACGCACATCACGAGCAGTTCGACGAGGAGCGGCGGTGTCCAGCCGCCCCAGTCCGGCCCGGCCGGGAGCACGCCGCCCGGCGCGGCCCCGGCCACGGTCTGTCGCAGCGCGTCCACGGCGTAGGTCAGCGGGTTGACGAGCGTCATCGCGGCCAGCCACACCGGCAGGCCCTCCACCGAGAACATCGCGCCCGACAGGAAGAACAGCGGCAGCATGGTCACGCCGAGCGCCGACTGGAACGTCTCGATCCGGGTGATACGGACGGCCGCCAGGGTCACCAGCGCGGTCAGGGTGAAGGCCACCAGCGCCAGTTCCCCGAGCAGCGCGAGGAGCAGCAGCGGGTCGTAGGGCAGGCCGGCGAGTGGGGCGAAGGCGAGGAGCAGGCCGCCCTGCGCGGTCGCCGTCGCCGTGCTGCCCAGGCACTTGCCGACCAGGAAGGTGTCCCGCCGCACCGGAGCGACCAGCACGGCCCGCAGCAGCCCCGTCTCCCGGTCGCGGACGATGGACATCCCGGCGTTCAGCGCGGGCATCTGCACGGCCATCATCAGGATCCCCGGGTAGACGTAGGTCATGTAGTCCCCGGTGCCGGATGTGGAGCCGACCATGCCCTGCAGCCCGGTCCCGAGGACCACGAAGTAGAGCAGCGGGTTCAGCAGCGTCAGACCCGCCTGGGCAGGGCTCGCGACCAGCCGGGTCGCCTCCCGTCGGACCAGTGCCCGCAGCGCGGCCAGCTCGGCGGCGCGCCGGCCGGGCGACCGCGTCGTGAGCCTGCCGGGGCGCTGCGTGATGGACTCCAGCACGTCGGCTCCCTCCCTCTTCCTCTTGCTCGTCTTCTACGGATTGCGCATGGAGCGGCCGGTGTGGTGCAGGAACACGTCGTCCAGGCTGGGCCGCGTGACGGTCACCGACGTGACCCCCGTGGTCAGGTGGGCACAAAGCGTCGGAACCCAGCGCGCCCCGTCCGCCGTCCTGACCCGCACCCCCTCCCGCGTCGCCTCGGCGTCCAGACCGAACCGCTCCCGGATCGACCGGGCGGTATCCGCGTCGTCGTCCGTCCGCAGGTGCACGGTGTCGGCGCCGACCGCCGACTTGAGTTCGTGAGGCGTCCCCTGGGCCACCAGGCGGCCGTGGTCCATCACCGCTATCCGGTCGCAGTTCTCGGCCTCCTCCAGGTAGTGCGTGGTCAGGAAGACGGTGACGCCGTCCTGCCGGCCGAGCTCGTGCAGCTTCTGCCAGACCTGGGACCGGCTCTGCGGGTCGAGTCCGGTCGTCGGCTCGTCGAGGAACAGCACACGCGGCCGGTGCATCAGGGCCCGGGCCACCTCCAATCTGCGCTGCATACCGCCGGAGTAGGTGCCGACCGGTGCGTCACCGCGGTCGGCGAGGCCCATCAGGTCGAGCAACGAGCGGGCCTGGGCGCGCACTTCCCGCCGGGGCATGCCGTACAGGCGCGCGTGGAAGTGGAGGTTCTGCCACCCGGTCAGTTCGCGGTCGGCGGTCGGTTCCTGGAAGACGACGCCGATCCTGCGCCTGACCTCGTCGGGGCGGAGCGCGACGTCCGCTCCGGCCACGTCCGCCCGCCCTCCGCTGGGGCGCAGGAGGGTGGACAGCATGCTGATGGTGGTGGACTTGCCCGCGCCGTTGGGGCCGAGGAAGCCGAACTTCTCCCCCGCGGCCACCGTCAGATCCAGTCCGTGCACCGCCACGGTGTCGCCGTAGACACGCCGCAGGCCGCGGGTGCGGACCGCCGTGGATTCGGGGGCGCTCACCGGCGGGGCGGTACGGACATGATGACGCGGAAGGCGCCGACGTGCGCGTCGTCCTCGCCCACGGGTTCGCCGTCCACGGCCACCCAGGCGTGCGCGCCGAAGGGCTCGGTGACCACACCGGTGCACCACTGGGGCCAGGTGCCGCCCAGTCGGCACAACAGGGCCACCGCGACGGACCGTTGCAGACAGCGCGGGCCGGCGCAGGCCAGGCTCACGTACACCACGGCGTTGCGCGCCCGCAGCGCCTGCGCCACGTTCGCCGGGCCTGCGCCCCGGCTGGCGAACGCCAGTACGCGGCGCAGCCTGGCCGGCGGCAGCCGAGTCAGCACGCGGGCGACGCCGGCGGCGAGCACGGCGGGCGGGCGCAGCGACCAGGGCGGAGGGTCGGCGGACTCGAGGCGCAGGGTGGTTCCGCCGCTCACGGGACGATCACCTTGGCCGTACGCAGGGCGTCGAGCAGGCTCTCCACGTGGGCAGCGGCCCGCTCGGGCGCGTCGGGGTAGCGCCGCAGCAATGTCCGGGCGGCCTCCTGCGGCGACTCGCCGTCCAGCAGACAGCGCAGCACGACGGCACCGGTGCGGTTCAACATCCAGTAGCGGCCGTTGCGTTCGTCGAGCAGCACGGTGCCGTTCTCGGTGTCGGCGACGGACACCTCGGGCACCAGGGCGAAGGTCATCATGCCTCCTTACGTGGTTCGGAGCGAGGGCACGGCGGTGGCCGTGCCCTCGAGGGGCAGGGCTCGCAGCCACAACTCGCAGGCGAGGGTCGGGTCGAAGGGCATCAGCGGCCGGGTGTCGGCGTGGGTGGTGACCAGCAGCCGACGCAGAGCCACCCCGTCGATGAGCCCCATGCCGGCCAGGCGCGTGTTCTCCGCGAAGTCGAGCAGCTCGCTGCGGCGCCGGCGCAGGCCCGAGAACAGGGTGGGACTGGCGTCGTCCTTGCCGGTGCGGTGGAGGATCTCAGCCGGCACGACGCCGTCCAGTGCCCGCGCGAGCACGGGCTTGAGCCGGTGCTCGGCCACCCGGTCGGCCAGTCGCACGGACAGGACCGCCTCCAGTACCCGGTCGTCGGTGTAGGGGGCGTGGAAGGAGACGCCCGCGTGGGCGCCGATACTCGAATTGCGGCGCATCACCGTGCCGTTGACCCGGTTGATCCAGATCATCTCGTGCTGTACGGGCAGCGCGGCCAGCGGCTCGGGGCCCGCCGCGATCGCTTCGCGCATCAGGCGGCGTACGGTCGACGCGGCGTCCGGGGTGATCCAGGGCGGCAACTTCGCCGAGACCTCCCAGTACGCCCCCGAGCCCCAGGCCCGGTCCGCGGCGAGTTCGTCCGCCTCGGCGGCCAGCCAACGGCGGTAGGACGGCGCGGCCGCCATCGTGCGCGCCGTCGTGGCCATCGACCAGCGGCGCCTGGACCGCAGCGCCCGCACGTGCGGAAGGGCGGCAGCCGGGTCGCGCCGGAGCAGCCCGTGCAGGCACATCGTGCCCGGGAGGAACAGCTCGTCGCCCCCGACACCCTGGAGGTGACGGCGTGCGCCCAGGGAGGCGACGAGAGCGGCCTGGTGCTCGACGGTGGCCCTGGCCCGGACGAACATCAGCGGGCCCTCCCGGTCGTGCGGGGTGTGCTCGAACGGCGCGTACCAGTCCGGCGTCTCCGTCGGCGGCACCACCACGTGACGGGCGTGCGGCAGCGCCGCCGCCGCCCGGCGGGCGTGTGCCAGGTCCTCGCCCCGGCCGCCGTGTGCCTCGTAGTGCAAGGTGGCCAGGTCGGTGCCGGCGGAACGGTCGGCGACGAAGCACAGGCTCGTCGAGTCGAGACCGCCGGAGAGGTCGGCGCTCACCACCTTCTGGTTCGCGGTCCGCGCCGCCACGGCGTCGAACAGCGCCTCGCGGACGAACCCGCCGTCGCCCAGGGGACGTTCCGGTTCGGGCGGCGTCCACCAACGCCGGGTGCGCCCGGTGCCGTCGCGGCTGATCTCCAGGCAGTGCCCGATACGCGGGCTGCGCACACCACGCCACACCGAACCCTCGCTGAGCGGCTCCGGGGGTCCGAACGGGGAAAGCAGTTCGAGTGCCACGCGTTCCGCGTCGACGCTCGCGCCGATGCGTCCGGCCAGGCTGTCGGCACGGGAGGCCGCCAGCGTCACACCGGCGACGCGGGCGTAGAACACCTGGCAGGCGGTGGACAGCGTGCCCTGGACCCGGACGTCGCCATCGAGCGATGCCACGAGGTGGAAGCTGCCGGCGGGCAGTCGGGCGATGTCGTCCAGGTCCGCCAAGGACCGGGCCCGGCCCAACCGAGCCTCCAGGACGCCGGGGTGGACGGTCGCGCAGCCGAGCAGGGCCAGACGGCGCGGGCCCGCGGAGACGCACACGATCTCGTCGTCTCGCCAGTCGCCCACGAGCCAGGGGCGCCCCGAGTGGTGTGCGATCACCTTGGGACGCGGCAGCCCGGGGGACGGTCCCGCTGCGAGGGCCTCGGCGCCGGCTGAATGATCGGGAAGTACCACGAACTCCATGCGTATCCTCCACCGGAGTGCCAGAGTGGGGTGGCCCGACCGGCATGTGGCGTCGGTCGGGCCACCCCGAGGTGGAGTGACCGGGATGCGGAACGGCCGGTTCGTCAGACTGCCGCCCCGGCGGTGTCGCCCGTGTCACTCGGCCCTGTGGGGCCTACGGGCGGCTCAGAGCCACCAGGCGCCCCACGGGCTGTCGATCCAGTAGCCCCGCGACGTGAGCTGGGTGAGCTCGGCGAAGTCGCCGACCTCGATCAGGGTGGGAACCTCGTACACGTTCTCGTTTTCGTTGGCCACGAAAGCCACCTCCATCTGTCGGGCGGCGCCGGTGATCCCGGTCGCCGGGTACGGTCCGGCGGAACGACCCGATTCGCTGATCCGGCCCGTCCGCCTGGCACAACGCTATGGACCGGCCCGCCCCCGCGCACGACACCTGTTCGGGTAACACGCCTTTGTTCGAGGGTCGACGCCGAGCAGCTGGACTACGAACGCCACCAGCCCGCGCACCTCCGGTCGTTGGAGCGGGACCCGATGCAGCTCGGTGACCGGCCGGCACCAGTCCGGCTGCACCGACCGGGCCCGCCGCGCCGAGCTCGCCCACGCCGACCTGGTGGACCCGCGCCGCTGGAGGTACACCGGCCGGCGGACCGCGTCGCACGCCGCGCTGTGGCTCCTCGCCCGGATCGAGCGCGCCCCGGGCCCGTGCCGGCGGCTGGTCGAGGACGCGGAGCGCAGGATCGGGGCCGTCGCGGCCGGCGCCGCGGCCCGGGTCGAGCGGGCCCTGGACATCGCGGCGCAGCAGAGGACGCTGGAGACCTCCGTGCGCGTGCGGCGGGACCATCGACGTGCACGGCGGGGAAGGCCGGGTGCCGGTCGCGCACTGCACCGGGCGCGGGCGGATCTGGACGGAGGGCGGGGTGATCGCGGCATGAGCCGGGAGCAGCGGCGCGTCGCTCTGCGGCGCGTCGGCTGGGCGCTGCTCGTCGCGGCGCTGGCTGTCGTGGCGTGGGTGGCCGTCACGACTTGACCAGCACGAGGCCCGCCGTCCCCGAGGGGTGCGCCGGGCCGTCGAGGGCGCCCCCTCTGGTGACGCCCCACGACCGTACGCCCGGCCTGGTCAGTGCGTCCAGACGTCCGGCTCGCCCGCACGCCACTCGGCCAGGCAAGCCTCTTGCGTGGCGACGCGGCAGTACCCGCCCCTTCTGCCAGAGGCGGGCGCTGCCGCGGTGCGGTGGCCTGGCTGGCTCAGCCTTCGTGGATGTGGGCGAGGGTGCCGTCGTGCTGTTCGTAGTGGGAAAGGGCGAGGCCGAGGCCGAAGAAGGTGGGCGCCCATTCGCCGACGAAGAGGCCCCATCGGTCGGCGCGGTCGAGGTTGACGCCGGGTTCGGCTTTGAGGCTGGTGGCCCAGGCGGCGACGGTGAGGCCGATGGAGGCGAAGGCGGCGAGGTAGGCGTGTTCGCTCTTGACGCCCATGTCGTGCATCTTCTTGACGATCATTGGGTGGCTCCGTTCCTGTGGGGGATCCATGGGACGGAGTGCCCTCGGCATGTGCCCCTATTCACCCCTTGTGTGGGGGTATGTTCCCAGCGGTGGGGCTGCGCCGCTCGTAGGCTGGCTGTGCTCGAGGCCGTCTCGGAGGTTCGCCATGCCCCGCACCATCTGGTCCGGCGCCATCAGCTTCGGCCTGGTCGCCGTGCCTATCCACGTCGTCTCCGCGACGGAGGACCACAGCATCCACTTTCACCGGGTGCACCTGGAGGACATGGCCCGGGTGTGAACCCGGAAGGTGTGCGAGCTGGAGGACCGGGAGGTCCGCACTGACGAAATCGGCAAGGGCTACGAGGTTGCGCGCGACCTGGTGGTACCGATCTCTGATCAGGAGCTGCGGGACCTGCCTCTGCCGACGGCGAAGGCGATCGAGAGGAAGGCGATCGAGATCGTCGCGTTCATGCCGTGGGAGTCGATCGACCCGATTCGGATCGGCGACGGCTACTACCTGGCCCCGGACGGGCAGGTCGCCGCGAAGCCGTACAAGCTGCTGCGCCAGCCTCTGGAGCGGTCGTCGCGGGTGGCCGTGGCCCGGTACGCATGGTCCGGCAGGGAGCGCCTCGGCCTGTTGCGGGTCCGCGGAGAGGCGATCGTGCTGCATGCGATGCGCCGGCCGGACGAGATCCGCGACCCGTCGTCGCTGACCCCGCCGCCCGTGGAGCTCACAGACGAGGGGATCGAGGGTGCGCTCGCGCTGATGGACACCATGACCCGCGACGACCTGGACGCCCCAGAGTTCCGTGACACGTACACGGAGGCCGTGGCGGAGCTGATCGAGGCGAAGCGGGAGCATCGGGAGCCGCCGGCCGCGCCGGAACCGGCTGCAGAGTCGGGGCAGCTGGTCGACCTCATGGCTGCCTTGCAGGAGTCCGTAGAAGCGGGCCGCGAAGAAGACCGCGGCGAAGAAGGCGACGGCGCGGAAGCCGAAGAGGTCCGCCTGGACGATGGCGCCTACCCTTCCCTGCCGAGCTGCTGCTCGGCCTTCTCGGTCAGACGCCTGTAGTAGGGCCACACTGGCTTCGGTCGTTGGGCGTCGCGGTGCGCGAGGAACGGTGCCGCGGACCGGCCCAGCGTGACCAGTGCCGGTGCCCAGAGATCAAGGAAGTCCTTCTCGCTCACGTACTTCTTGGCGCAGTAGAAGCCTGCGATGTCGAGGCTTGCCAGGGCGCGGTTCGCCAGCTCGTACTCCTCAGGGGGCAGGCTTTCGACGTCCTGCATCTCGTGCAGGACCTTCCGCCCAGCCTGAAGCTTCGGGTCGATCAGTGACTCGTGCAGCCGCAAGGTGATGTCCCGGCGGTCATTGCGGACCGACCGGTAGAGCGAGCAGAGGCTGATCACAAGGGCGATCCCGGATATGACGACTGCGGTCTGATTCACGTCTACACGTCCCCCTCGACGTCGACCGTGCCCGAAGTCAGCAGTCGTACCCACCTGCGGTGGGTGGCATCCCGCAAGGCCCGCTCCTGTCGCTTCAACTGTCGAGGAATCCGAGTGCCGTGTCGGGCCGGCACACGTCGCAGGCTTTGGCGCCTTCGGTGATGGCGCGCCGGGCTTCGTCGAGGCTGAGCCCGCGGGTGCGCTTGCCGGCGTTCCAGCAGTCGCCCTGGTGGATCTGGACGGGCGGCGAGTCACGGTTGAGGCCTTGCTCGAGGAGCCAGTCGGGCGGGCGGGGCCGTTCCTGGATGCCGCGCTGCCGCTCCTGCTCCCGCTGCTCCGCTAGCCGGATGGCGGCTCGCACCTCGTCGAGGGCGTAGGCGAGCCACGTCTCCAGCGTCCGGAGGCGGGGCAGGTCGGGTGGAAGATCGGTCACACCGTTCAGTTTGCGCCAAAAATCGAACAAGGTTTCTACTGAGGGCATGGTCAGACACCGGGTCGAGTACCTCACCCCACGGCAGGAGGAGATCCTCCGCGTCATCCGCCTGGCCATCACCGACCAAGGCGACGCCCCCACCGTCGCCGAGATCGCCACCGCCGTCGGGCTCCGCCCGTCGAGCGTCCACTACCAACTGCGCGAGCTCGAGGCTAAAGGCGCCATCGCCCGGGAGCCTGGCACCGCGCGCGGAATCCGGCTCGTATGACCGGCCGCTACCGTGTGAGCGTCACCGCCGAGGGGCGACAGATGCTCCAGGGCTGGTGGGACGACGAGGGCGTAGCGCGCGCCAAGTTCACCTCGTGGGTCGGGGAGCACGGCGGCCGGCCCGACGCCCGCGTCACCCTCACCGAAGAAGAGCCCGGGGCCCTGTTGACGGAGTGGCCGGACCCGCGGTGATCGTCTGTCATCCTGTCCGGCATGGCCCCCGCCCCTACCCTGTTGCCGCCCGCGCCTGGCGGCAGATCCTGCGCCGCTACCGCTACGAGCGGTCCGCGCATTCGCCGGCCGCGCCAGCGGATGGTCCGGTCGGCGAGTACCGCATCTCAGTGCGCGCCAGCCGCTGAGCCGGGCGTACGAAGGCCCCCGCCTCGACCCGCGAGACGGGGGCGGTCCAATCTCTGGGGCTACGCGCCGTCGGCCTCGGACAGGCAGGTGTACACCTCTCCAGCGGAGGCGCGGGGCGTACGACGGGGGTACCGCCGAGCGTGTCGCCGTTGTGGAAGCGGGCGAGTTCTTCCTCCTCGTCCGGACGTAGCGGGCGTTGTGGTCTGTCGTTCATGGATTCCCCCCACTGGCGACTGCTCGGGCTCTGCAGGAGCGGCAGTATCCCGCGCCTCTGCGCCGACTATCGCCTGCGCCGCCATGACCGCCACAGCCGGTACGCACGGAAGGCGAGCAGCGGCAGGACGACGACAGCGACGACGATCCCCACCCACGGCGGGAGGCTGCCGGAGTCGGGCAGGTAGATCGCGATCACGGGTGAGCCGACTCCTCCTCGATCGTGGCCACGAGGTCCCGTAGATCCCGGACCAGCGTCGGATTCTCGCCCGGCCATCGGGTCTCGATCATGTTCGCGGTCGCGTGCAGCTGCTCGCTCGCCTGCTGGTCTTCACGGTTCAGGTTGCTGGTCAGGTGTCCGCTCACGGCGGGCTCTCCTTGCTGCTTGGCGGGGAGGTCGGTCCGCTTGCCCGGCGTCGGAGGGTTCGCCGCGAAGAACGCGGTCACCTCGTCCGCCCGGAACCGGGGGCGCGTGCTGCCCTCACCCTCGACGGGCTTCGGGAAGACGCCGCGCTTGCGGTGCGAGTGCACCGTCTGCCGGGTGACCCCGTGCTCCGCCGCGATCTCGGTGGTGGTCATCAAGCGCGGGCTCCCCTCTGCTTCAGGGCTCTCGGGCACGGCAACATCCTTCCCGAACCTCTCGACGTCGTGGGCGAGCACGGTGCCCGAACATTCGGTCCCCCATGTGCCGCGCCGCCCGGAAAGGCCGGATCAGGGTGTCCAGCTTTGGCGAGGCGTGGCCTTGCTCGATGCGGCTGTATGCCGCGACGTCGATCCCCGACCGGCCGCACACGTCCTGCTGAGTCAGGTTCAGGTGCTCGCGTACGCGCCGGATCTGCTCACCGGCCTCCCGGCGGCGGGCGATGACCCGGTCGTCGGGCGGAGTGGGACGTGGCATCGTCCACCCCACCGGGACCCTCACCGGCCTCCAGCGAGCCCGCATCGACTACGCGCGCCGCGACCTCGACTCCGCCCGAGCCGAAGACCTCGCACAGCTGGATGCCGCCGGCCTCATCCTCATGGTCGAGCGACTCCGCGGCCGCCTCGGCGACACGCTGGACCTAATCGAAGAGATCATCGAGCTGTAACCCCAACGCTCGCGACCGGGCCCCGCCTCCTCCCCCGTGAGAGGCGGGACCCGGCTGGCCGGGGACGCCACCGTGTTCAGTGTCTGAACGACACTGTCCCCCAAGGGTGGCGTCCCCGGCCGCCTACCCCCGGCGCCGGACTGTGGCCGCTGGCGGCCCGGGTGTTCGCAGGGCGGTCACCAGCACATGACCGCCGTTTCGCCCGCACCCCACGAGGAGTACAGACGCACCCGGACGACATAGCGGCGGCCCTTGACGAAACGGGCCCTGATCGTGGCGTTGCGGGGCGTTCCCCCGTCGTCCAGACCGGCGAGGTAGCGGGGCACGCCGTCCCGCTCCTCGAAGATCACGACGACGGCGTCGCTGTCACCGAAGGTGCCCACGGTGTACTCCCGGGTCTCCGGCGGATCCACACGGAAGTCGGCCTGCTCGCCAGGCCCGAGCCCGAGCGGCACCGAACGGAACGGGACCAGCGGCCCCGGCCGGCCGATGGGCGGGTACCAACGCAGGGCGAACTCCTTGTCGGCGGCCGAGAGGGTACCGGGCGGATGCAGGCCCGAGCGGTAGTGCTCCGGCTCCAGTATCAGCCCCGACGGGAACGGGTACTCCATGATCGACTGCGGGTCCCAGACCGGTCCGTTGACCTCGTCCATGTCGAGCTTGCGCAGGATGTTGTGGAACGTCCGTTCCCGGCTCCAGTGGTTCGGCGGGCCCGCCAGCTCGGCGTAGACGGCCTCGTCGTCCCAGAGGATCCCGGCATACGGGCTCTGGTGCTCGTGCAGCATGCCGAGCGCGTGCCCGATCTGGTGCAGGGCCGTCGCGCGCTCCCCGGACGCCGTCAGATCCCAGCCGAAGTTCATCGTACGGTCGTTGAGTCCGACCCGGAGCGCGTCCTTGCCCACCGCCGACCAGGATCCGTCACCGGGCTGGAAGCCGATCCGAAGCTCGGCCTCCGAGCGGTCGCCGACCTCGGAGAGGACGAGTCCGACACCGAGCTCCTGCCACTCCCGGAAGCAGTCGCGCACCACGTCCCGCTGCTCGTCGGTACCCACCCACGACACTCGCCGGGGCCGGCCGGTGCCGGGCATGGGGACGACGGAGGAGTCGGTGTCGCCGCCGAGGAAGCAGTAGTGCAGAACGGTGCCGTTGACCCACATCCGCTGTCCGCCCACGAGCGCGGCGAGACGCTCGGCGGCCAGCCCCGGCGCGAACGCGGGGGCAGGCTGCTGCGCGAGCGAGCAGTAGCGTGCGGTCATGGCCCCCAGAATGCCGTCCGCGCCGGTCCGGGCGCCTGAGTCGGGGGCTACTCAAGTCGCCCTGTATCAGGGATGAGTACGCCGACTCATGTTGTCGTGACGACTTCTCTGCGCGACGCGAAAACGCTTCGGACGCCCTGGCCGTTCACCGGGCGGGCGGACGAACTGGAGCTGGTACGCCGGGCCCTGGCCGCCGGACGCGGCGGCATCGTGGTGACGGGCGCGGCCGGCTGCGGCAAGACCAGGCTCGTGACGGAGGCCCTGCGCGGCACCGACTGCGCCAGGGCGGCCGGTACCCCCGAGACCCGGGGGATACCGTTCGCCTCGTTCGCCCACCTGCTGCCCGAGGGCGTCACCCTGCACCGCGCGGTACACCTCCTGTCCGGCGTGCGGCTGCTGCTGGTCGACGACGCGCACCTGCTCGACGACGCCTCCGCCGCCCTCGTGCACCAGCTCGCCGTGCACGGTCGCACCCGGCTCCTGGTGGTCGCCACGGAGGGCGTCCCCGTGCCGGGCGCGGTCTCCAGGCTGTGGTCCGGGGAACTGCTGCCGCGCCTGGCCCTGGAGCCGCTGCCCCGCGAGGAGACCGCCGAACTGCTCGCCGCCGGTGCGGGCACCGCACTCGAGCCGCTCTCCGCCGACCGGCTGCACCGCCTGTGCCAGGGCGATCTGCGGCTGCTGCGCGAGCTGTCGACCGCCGTGAGCGCGCAAGGGCTGCTCACCCCCGTCCCGGGCACGGACCAGCGGGCCTGGCGCGGGCCGGTGCCGATCACCGCGGCCGTGCGGGAGCGCACCGCCCACGTCCTCGACCGCGTCCGCGCGCAGGAGCGCGAGACGCTCGAACGCCTCGCCTTCGCCGAGCCGCTCCACCTCGACCTCGACACCTTCGACGTGTGGACGCTGGAGCGCCTGGAGGCCGAGGGGCTGGTCGCCGTCGACGACCACGGCGCCACCCGTCTCGGTCACCCCCTGTACGGCGCGGTGCTGCGCGCCGCCGCGGGCAGGCTGCGGGCCCGGCGCCTGGCCCGTACCCCGGACCAGTGCGGCGCCGCCCTCACGGCGGAGAGGGACACGCTGGCACTGCGCATCGAGCAGGCCGACGTCCGGGCGTGGGAGACGCCCGTGGGGGAGTGGCTGGTGGCCGAGGGGGCGCCGCTGCCGGCTCGGTACGCGGCGCTGCGTGCCAGGTTCGCACGCCTGCGCGGCCGACTGCGGGAGGCCGCCGCCTGGGCTCGTGAAGGACTGCGGACGAGTCCCGGTGACGCGTCCTGCCGCGAGGAACTGGCCCTGGCCGCCGCCCAGTCGGGCGACGCGAAGGCGGAGAGCCACGGGGTGGCCGCGGTCTGGGCAGCCGCCGCGCGCGGCGACCTGGACGCGGCGGTCCGGGCGTCCGCTGCCGCCCGGGACCCGTACGACGCCGTCCGGCTCGGCGCCCCACAGTGGGCGGCCGGCCGGCTGACCGGCGTCTTCGCCGCGCACGCCGACGCCCTCGCACGGGGCGACGGACCGGCGCTGGACCGCGCGGCCGGGGAGCTGGAACGGCGCGGGTTCCTGCTCTTCGCGGCCGAGGCGTACGCCCAGGCCGTCCGCGCCCACCGCGACCCGGGCGCGGCCCGCACCGCCCGCACCCGGGCGGCCGCCCTCGCCCGGCGCTGCCAGGGCGCCCGCACGCCCGCCCTGTCCGCTCTGGTGCTCGGCGAACTCACCGCCCGCCAACGGCAGATCGTCACACTCGCCGCCGCCGGTCTCAGCAACCGGCAGATCGCGGAGAGACTCACCCTGTCCGTCCGCACCGTCGGCAACCACCTCTACGGCGCCTACACCCGCCTCGGCGCCGGCGACCGGGGCGCCCTGCCCTGGCTGATGGAGTCGCCCGAGCCCCAACCCGCGTGACGGCACGGCGTTCGGGGCCTCAGGCCGCCCCGAACGCGGAGAACGCCCAGCCGGTCGCCTGGTGCACCGCGTCGTCCGGCAACGCGGCCCGCGCGTCGCGCAGCGCCTCCGCCAGGGACAGGCCGGCGTCCAGGCCCTTGTGCAGTGCCAGCATCAGTGGCACCACCGCCGCGTCGTTGACCGGCGCGCTGCACGCCACCACCCCGGCCGTGCCCAGCGGCAGCAGCGCGGTGACCAGCCCGAGCAGTTCGTCCGCGCCGACCGAGGCCAACCGGGCGGTGTCGCAGCAGGAGAGGATGATCCGGTACGGGCTGCGGTCGAGGCGCTCGAAGTCGTGCACGATGAGCGGCCCGTCCGCCATCCGCAGCGACGAGAACAAGGGGCTGTCCACCCGGAAGGTTCCGTGCGCCGCGATGTGCGCCAGCGCGGCCCCGTCCAACTCCCGCAACACCCGCGGCACCCGCGCCCCGTCTCCCTCCAGCACGGTGGGCCCTTCGTGCCGGTCACCGACCGCCGGTTCGGCCGTCCGCACGCCGGTCTCCCGCGCGGAGGCCGCCGCCGCGCCCCGCCCGGCGGACGAGGAGGGCCGGACGCCGCCGCCCCCGCCGGTACCCCGGCCCCCGGACGCCGACGAGTGCGGCGCCGCGGTCGTCTCCCCGTACCCGCGCCCCGGCGGTTCCGCCCACGTCGCCTCGAAGCCGGGCCGGTGCGCTCCCCCGTAGCGGTCGGCGAGCACCGGCACCTCCGCCCCGCCGCTCGCCAGCCCCGGTCCGCGCACCAGGACCTGGCGGCCGCCCGGCGGGGGCGCGGTCTCCTTCGCGCGGAGCCAGCTGCTCGCGGACGGCGACACGCTGAGGACCCGGTCGCGCAGCGCGGGCAGCAGGGCCCACGGCACCCGGAGCAGTCGGCCCGGGGGGACCACGACGACCGGTCCGGAGCCGAGGTGCGCCGCGGCGGGGCCCAGCAGGAGCTCCTGGAGGCGCGCGCCCGCCGCCTCCACCAGCGGCAGCCGGGCCTCCGCCCCCGGGTGGGCCAGCCGCCGGAGGCCGGCCTGTACGTGCTCGGCCTCCCGTTCCGCCTCGGCCAGCAGGCCCGCCTCGAACCGCCGGACCCGCCCCCGCCCGCACAGCAGTACGTGCACGCGTCCGTCGAGCACGGCGAGCTCCACCAGCAGTACGTCGTCGCCCAGCCGCTCCAGCAGGCGCCCGACGTCGAACCGGTCGCCGCCGTCCGGCGCCTCGCCCCGCATGTGCAGGGTGCGGGAGCGGATCTCCCGTTCCAGGCGCCGCTGTTCGCGCTCCAGGGCGGGGACGGGACGGCCGCCGTCCCGCCGGGCCTCCTCCGCGCGGGAGGCGATCTCGCGGAACGCCGTCATGCCGCTCAGCAGCGCGGGGTCGGCCGGCGGCCGGGCCGGCGGAGCCGACAGCACCGTCGCCCGCCAGCGCTCGCTCCACACCAGCAGCCGCCGCGGCCCGCCCGAGACCAGACTCGCCCGCTGCGCCAGCGCCGCCAGCTCCGCACCCTGCGCCGTGGCCCGCGCCCGCAACTCTGAGGCCCCCAGCGTCATCCGGTGGTCGTCGAGGACGTCCAGACCCCGCCGGCAGGCCTCCAGCACACCCCGCGCCGACCCCGCCCGCAGCGCCTGCGCGGCCCAGCCCGTCATCCGCGCCAGCGGCGGCCCGCCGTGCCGGCTGCGCGCGGCGACCGCCAGGTGCCGCTCCGCGTCCGCCGTCCAGCCGAGATCCAGCGCGATCCGGCCCGCCAGCAGGGACGCCTCCGGCGCGGCCGGCGCCCCGAACGCGGCCAGCCGATCCGCCACCGCCGCCGCGTCCGCGACCAGCCGCCCCGACGCACGCCCCGTCGCGACCCGCGCCTCTATCAGCACCAGCCGGGCGTGCGTCTCGTACCAGGTGCGCCGCTGTCCGGCGAACAGCCGTACCGCGACGGCCGCGCGCGCGAGCGCGGTCTGCGGATCACCGGCCAGCCGGGCCGCCCGCGCCGCGACCAGCAGCAGTTCCGCCTTCCGGGTCGACTGCCCGCCGATCCCGTCCAGCGCGGCGATCGCCCCGTCCGCCTCGGTCAGCGCCTCCGGGGCGAGCCCCGCCGCCATCAGCACCTCGCAGCGCCGGATGGTGAGCATGAACGTCGGCGTGCCCAGCTTCGCGTACCGCTCCTCCGCCTCGTCCAGCAGCCGCAGCGCCGCCGGCACGTCGCCCGAGCGGAACGCCGCGAGTCCCCGGCTCTCCACCGCGTCCGCCTTGTCGTGCTCCTGGCCGGTGGTGTCCCACAGCGCCTCCGCCGCGGTGAAGTCGGCGTCCGCCCGCTCCACCGAGCCGAGCGCCAGGTGCACGGTGGCCCGCAGGGTCAGCGCCCGCGCGGTCCAGATCACGTCGTCCGCCTGCCGCAGCACCGGGATCGCCCGCCGCACGTCCTCCAGCGCCTCGCCGTGGCGGCCCAGCACCCACCACACGTACGCCCGCCGGTACAGCACCCGCGCCCGGGTGTGCCCGGTACCGCGTGCCACGCCCCGCTCGAAAGCGGCCAGGCCTTCCCGGGTACGGCCGGAGTGCACCAGCGCGACACCGAGGGTGGCCAGTACGTCCGCCTCCCGCTCGGCGGAGTCCGCGCGGGCCGCGAGATCGCGGGCGCGCCGGAGATGGGCCAGCGCCCGCCGGGTGTCCCCGAAGTCCCGCTGCCAGATGCCGATCACCTGATGGGCGATCGAGGCGTGCAGCGGTGCGGGATCGTCCCCGAGCAGTTTCTCCGCCCGCTCCAGCGCTTCGCCCGGGGCGGCGAAGACCATCGGCAGCAGTTGGAGTACGGAGTCGTTTCCCGCTGTCACTCCACGGATGGTAGTGCTCCGGAACCGCACCACACAGGTTCGAGTCTGTATCAATCAGCCACCCCCGGACTCTGATTGACGACCGTCGCCGAGACCGCCACCGAGACCTTCGCCGAGACCGACGCGGCGAAGGCGCGCCCACCGCCGTCCCAGTGGAGGACATGCCATGGCACCACAGAGATTCCGCGAGCAGTTCGACCAGATCCAGCGCTCGATGCCGGACGTACCGCTGGCGATGGGTCCGGACGACTCCGCCGAGTTCCTCTACGAGAAGGGCGTCGTCCTCGCCCGCGACGGCGAGGAGGCCCGCCTCGTCGAGGACACCGTGCGCGACCACTTCACCACGATGGCCGGTCTGACCCCGGACCGCGTGCGCCGGGCGAGCCCCGAGTCCAACCGCACCGGCATCACCCGCATCCAGGTCGCCGACCCGGGCGAGGGCGACCGCGGCGGCGACCCCACCGTCGCCCACGCCCTGCGCTCGCTCAGGACGGTGGAGGGACGCGCGGGCCGCCGGCTGATCAGCCGCAACCACGTCGTGTCCATCGCCGTCAACGCCTGCCCCGGCGACGAGCCCGTCCCCGTCCCGATCAGCGAACCGCCGAATCCGGCCGCGGACGGGACGCCGTACGACGCCGGGACCGCCGTCGGCGTCCTCGTCATCGACACCGGCCTCATGCACGACTACCGGTCCTACCCGCTGCTGGGCCACGCCGACGGCGACGCCCAGATCAGGGAGTGCGACGAGGACGGCGTCCTCCAGCAGTACGTCGGCCACGGCACGTTCATCGCCGGACTCGTCGCCGCCGTCGCCCCCAACACCGACCTGACCGTCCGCAACACCCTCAACGACGCGGGCGCCATCCTGGAGTCGGAGCTCGGCGAGAGGCTCTTCGAGGCCGTCGACCGCGGCGGCTGGCCCGAGGTGCTCAGCCTCTCCGCCGGCACCTCCAACGGCCGCACCGACGGTCTGCTCGGCGTCCACGCCTTCATGGAGGAACTGCGCGACCAGCGCACCCTGCTGGTCGCCGCCGCGGGCAACAACGCCAGCGCCACGCCCTTCTGGCCCGCCGCCTACGCCGACCTGCCCGGCTGGGAGGACTCCGTGCTGTCGGTCGGCGCGCTGCGCGCCGACGGCGAGTTCGGCGCCTGCTTCAGCAACCACGGCGGCTGGGTCAAGGCCTACGCCCCCGGTGAGCGTCTCACCAGCGCCCTCACCGGTTTCGGAGCACCCGTTCCGTACGTCTACCAGCACTCCACCTACGACGACTGCCGGTACGGCTTCGCCTACGCCTGCACCTGCCAGTACCCCCGGCACAACGGGGTCCTGAGCGAACCGGGCGAGGCACCCGCCAAGCCGGACCAGGTGATGTTCGAGGGGCACGCCCAGTGGAGCGGCACCTCCTTCGCCACGCCCGTGGTCGCCGGCCTGGTCGCCTCCCACATGACGGCGCACAAGGAGCGGGACCCCCGTGCGGCCCGCACGCAACTGCTCGCGGCCAACACCGAGTACGCGGAGGTGCGCGGGGCGCACGTACCGGCGCTGCTGCCGCCCACCTGGCGCCCCGTCACCCTCGACCCGCCGACCGGTGGGTCGTGAGGGGCGTAGCGCAGGGCGGAACGACCCGCTCCACGGCGTACGATGGCGTGTCGTACACGAGGGGTGGGACCGTGGACCGTGCGGATGTCGGGGTGCTCGTCCAGTCTGCCGCCGACGGGGACGCGGCGGCCTGGAAGTCACTGGTGGACGGGCTGGGCCCGCTGGTGTGGTCCGTGGTGCGGGCCCACGGGCTGTCCGACGCCGACGCGCACGAGGTGTACCAGACCGCCTGGTTCCGCTTCGCCCAGCACCTGGGGCGGATCCGCGAACCGGAGAAGACCGGCTCCTGGCTGGCGAGCACGGCACGGCACGAGTGCCTGAAGCTGCTCAGGGCGTCGAAGCGGTGGACGCCGACCGACGACCCGCAGCTGCTCGACCGGCCGAGCGAGGACCGTACACCGGAGGAGTCGGTACTCGACTCCGAGGAGGCGGCCGCGCAGACCGAGCGCGTGCGGCGGCTGTGGCAGGAGTTCGAGGAACTGGGCGAGCGGTGCCGCCAGTTGCTGCGGGTGCTGATCTCCTCGCCGCCGCCCAGTTACCAGGAGGTGTCCGCCGCGCTGGGTATCGCGGTGGGCAGCATCGGGCCGATGCGCCAGCGCTGTCTGCGCCGGCTGCGGGCCCGGCTAGAGGCACGGGGGACGATATGAGCGACATGACCGACGACTTCGGGGACGAACGGTCCGACGGGACGTGCACGGACGGGGAACTCGACGCCGGGCTCCTGGAGGAGGAGCTGCGGCAGGCCGCCGCGATCCTGGACCCGGTCCCGGCCGGGCTGCGGCAGATCGCCGTCGACGCCTTCGCCCTGTACGACCTGGACGCCCGCGTCGCCGAGCTGACCTTCGACTCGCTGGTCGACGCCATCCCGGTCAGAGGAGAGACGGACCCGCCGCGGATGCTGACCTTCCGCGCCGGCGAGGTGACCGTCGACGTCGAGGTGACCGCGGACGGCCTGATCGGCCAGGTACTGCCGCCGGCACCGGCCCGGATCGAGGTGCTGAGCGGTCCGCTGGCCCACGCGCGGCTGACGGCGGACGACATGGGCCGCTTCACCGGCGAGGCCCCGCCCACCGGCCCGTTCGCGCTGCGGCTGCGGGCCGGCCGGGAGGTGGTCGTGACGGAGTGGCTGCGCGCCTGAGCCGCCGGTCCGCGATGCTCCAGCCGGTGGGCGGGCCGCCGGTCAGCCCGACACGGCGTCGACGAGCGCCGCCAGTGACGCCGCGAGGCGTGACAGCCCGGGCCCGGCCGGGCCGCCCGGCTCGGCCATGTAGGTGTCCCGGCGGATCTCCACCATCAGCGCGCTCACCTCGCGCCGCTTCCCGTGGAACTCCAGCGGCACGTACGTCCCGCTGAACGGGCTGTCCAGCCCGGTCTCCCCGTACGGGGCGAACGCCTCCCGGGCGGCGGCGAGCAGCTCGGACGGCGTGTGGAACCCGTCGGTGCCCAGGCAGACCGGCGGGCGCGGCCCCTCGCCGTGCAGCTCGTAGGGCAGTGGCTCGGCGGGGTAGGAGTGCACGTCGATGATCACGGCCCGCCCGGTGGCCGCGAGCCGGCCGGCGACCGCGTCGGTCATCGCCCGCGCGTACGGCCGGAAGTACCGCTCGAGCAGCGGCTCCGGGTCGGTGCCCTCGGGCCGCAGCACCTCGCGGTGCGACGTCCGCGTGTACACGGCGCCCATCCCGACGGCCGTCATCTCCTCGCGCTCGTCCGGAAACCGCTCCGGATCGACGACCAGCCGCGACGCCCGGTTGACGAACCGCCAGGGCGTGCGGCCGGCCAGCCCGGCCGCCGCTTCGGCGATCCGGGCCGTGTGCGAGTCGGTGATGTGGTCCAGCTCCCGCTCCAGCGCCGCGTCGTCCAGGACGATGCCGGGGCGGACGCCGTCGGGGATCTCCCTTGCCGAGTGCGGCACGTGCAGGAGCACGGGGGACCGTGTGGCGCCGGGCAGCAGCTCGAAGGAGTGCGGGGTGTCGGTCACGGGCTGCTCCAGGGGGCGTTGTCAGTGGGGTGCGGCAGGATCGTGGTACCGGGTTCGGCGAGCGAGGCAGGGGGCGTCATGCCGATCACCAATCAGCGGGTGACCGCACATTCGTTTCTGTGGGGGCTGTACCGGGACGAGTACTTTCCCGACCGGGTGGTGGACCGGGGCCGGGAGATACTGCTGCGGCTGTGCGAGCGCGTGGAGAACGACCGGCCGGCCGACCTGGCGGCGCTCTACGCGCTGACCCACGCGGCCACCGAGGAGTTCAACGGCCTGGAGGCGGCCTTCGAGGAGGCCGGCAGCGAGATGGAGACCACGGCCCGGGAGGAGATAGGCGAGGACTTCTGGTTCGTCGCCCAGGCCTACGGATTCCAGGACGCGGACCCGGAGGAGCTGATCGCCACCCGGGAGTGGTGAAGGGCCGGGAGGGCGAAGAGGCCGGGCACGGCGAAGCGACCGGGAGGATCGAAGAGACGGGCACCCCGCCTCCGGGGACGGAGACGGGGTGCGCCGCGGGCCTTCGGGCCGGGTGAGGATCAGGCGAGGGACGCCAGCGCCTCGTTCCAGGTGGCCGACGGGCGCATGATCTCCGCGGCCTTGGCCGGGTCGGGCTGGTAGTAGCCGCCGATCTCGGCGGGCTCGCCCTGGACGGCGTTCAGCTCGTCGACGATGCGCTGCTCGTTCGCGGACAGCGTCTCGGCGAGCGGGGCGAAGGCCTTGGCCAGGTCCGCGTCGTCGGTCTGCTTGGCCAGCTCCTGCGCCCAGTACAGGGACAGGAAGAAGTGGCTGCCGCGGTTGTCGATGCCGCCGACGCGCCGGGTCGGGGACTTGTCCTCGTTGAGGAAGGTCGCCGTGGCGCGGTCGAGGGCGTCGGCGAGGACCTTCGCGCGGGGGTTGCCGGTGACCTCGGCGTACTGCTCCAGGGACGGCACCAGGGCGAAGAACTCGCCGAGGGAGTCCCAGCGCAGGTAGTTCTCCTTGACCAGCTGCTGCACGTGCTTGGGCGCGGAGCCGCCGGCGCCGGTCTCGAACAGGCCGCCGCCCGCCATCAGCGGGACGACCGACAGCATCTTGGCGCTGGTACCCAGCTCCAGGATCGGGAAGAGGTCGGTCAGGTAGTCGCGCAGCACGTTGCCGGTGACGGAGATGGTGTTCTCACCGCGGCGGATGCGCTCCACCGACAGCTTGGTCGCCTCGACCGGGTTGAGGATCCGGATGTCCAGGCCCTCGGTGTCGTGCTCCGGCAGGTACGCCTTGACCTTGGCGATCAGGTTGGCGTCGTGGGCGCGGCCCTCGTCCAGCCAGAAGACGGCCGGGTCGCCGGTGGCACGGGCGCGGGTGACGGCCAGCTTGACCCAGTCGCGGATCGGGGCGTCCTTGGTCTGGCAGGCGCGGAAGATGTCACCGGCGGAGACCGTCTGCTCCAGGACGGCGGTGCCGTCGGCGTCGACCAGGCGGACCGTGCCCGTGGTGGGGATCTCGAAGGTCTTGTCGTGGCTGCCGTACTCCTCGGCCTTCTGCGCCATGAGGCCGACGTTCGGGACCGAGCCCATCGTCGACGGGTCGTAGGCGCCGTTGGCGCGGCAGTCCTCGATGACGGCCTGGTACACGCCGGCGTAGGAGGAGTCCGGGATCACGGCGAGGGCGTCGTGCTCCTGGCCGTCCGGGCCCCACATGTGGCCGGAGGTGCGGATCATGGCCGGCATGGAGGCGTCGATGATGACGTCGGAGGGCACGTGCAGGTTGCTGATGCCCTTGTCGGAGTCGACCATGGCCAGCTCCGGGCCCTCGGCGAGCTCGGCGTCGAAGGAGGCCTTGATCTCGGCGCCCTCGGGCAGGGACTCCAGGCCCTTGTAGATGCCGCCCAGACCGTCGTTCGGGGTCAGGCCGGCCTTGGCGAGCGCCTCACCGTAGCGGGCGAAGGTCTTCGGGAAGAAGGCGCGGACCACGTGGCCGAAGATGATCGGGTCGGAGACCTTCATCATCGTGGCCTTCAGGTGCACGGAGTACAGGACGCCCTCGGACTTGGCGCGGGCGACCTGGGCCGTGAGGAACTCGCGCAGCGCGGCGACGCGCAGCACCGAGGCGTCGACGACCTCGTCCTTCTTCACGGGAACGGACTCGCGCAGCACCGTGGTGGTGCCGTCGTCGCCGACCAGCTCGATCCGCAGCGCGCCGTCCTCGGCGATCACCACGGACTTCTCGGTGGAGCGGAAGTCGTTCTCACCCATGGTCGCCACGTTGGTCTTGGACTCGCCGGTCCAGGCGCCCATGCGGTGCGGGTGGGTCTTGGCGTAGTTCTTCACCGAGGCCGGGGCGCGGCGGTCGGAGTTCCCCTCGCGCAGGACCGGGTTGACCGCGGAGCCCTTGACCTTGTCGTAGCGGGCGCGGATGTCGCGCTCCTCGTCGGTCTTCGGGTCGTCCGGGTAGGCCGGCAGCGCGTAGCCCTGGCCCTGCAGCTCGGCGATCGCGGCCTTGAGCTGCGGGATGGACGCCGAGATGTTCGGCAGCTTGATGATGTTGGCGGCGGGCGTCTTGGCCAGCTCGCCGAGCTCCGCGAGGGCGTCCGGGATGCGCTGGTCCTCGGTCAGGTACTCCGGGAACAGGGCGATGATGCGGCCGGCCAGCGAGATGTCGCGGGTCTCGACCGCGACACCCGCCTGCGAGGCGTACGCCCGGATCACCGGCAGGAACGAATACGTCGCCAGGGCCGGGGCCTCGTCAGTGTGTGTATAGATGATGGTCGAGTCAGTCACCGGGTGCTCCGCTCCACGTCTGCAACATTGCTCGACATCAAGATATCTCGTGATCGACCCGGGCTCGACAGGGGCCGTGCGGAGATTCCGGCCAACCGGCCGCACGGCCCCTGTCGAACAAGTGAGCTAACGAGTGAACGGGTCAGTGGATGATCATGCGAACGGGACGGCGTCCTCGCCCGCCCGCTGCTGCGGGAGCACCACGGCCCCCTGCTGGAGCGCGACCGTCCGGGCGGGCGCCGGAATGCGGATCCCCTCCTGGCGGTAGCGCTTGTGCAGGCGCTTGATGAACTCGTGCTTGATCCGGTACTGGTCGCTGAACTCGCCGACGCCCAGGATCACCGTGAAGCCGATCCGCGAGTCGCCGAACGTGTGGAACCGCACCGCCGGCTCGTGCTCCGGCACCGCGCCGGTGATCTCGGTCATCACCTCGGCGACCACCTCGGTCGTCACCCGCTCCACGTGCTCCAGGTCACTGTCGTAGGAGACGCCGGCCTGCACCAGGATGGTCAGCTGCTGCTCGGGCCGCATGAAGTTGGTCATGTTCGACTTCGCGAGCTGGCCGTTCGGGATCACCACCAGGTTGTTGGACAACTCCCGGACGGTGGTCTGCCGCCAGTTGATGTCCTCGACGTAGCCTTCCTCGCCGCTGCTGAGCTGGATGTAGTCACCCGGCTGCACGGTCTTCGAGGCCAGGATGTGCACGCCCGCGAAGAGGTTGGCCAGCGTGTCCTGCAAGGCCAGCGCGACCGCCAGACCACCCACGCCCAGGGCGGTGAGCAGAGGGGCTATGGAGATGCCCACCGACTGCAGCATCACCAGGAAACCGATGGCCAGCACCAGGATGCGGGTGATGTTGACGAAGATCGTGGCCGACCCGGCGACCCCGGAACGGGACAGGGTCACCGTCCGCACCAGGCCGGCGACCACCCGGGCCGCCGACACCGTCACCACGAAGATCAGCAGCATCGTCACCACCTGGTTGACGCCGTGCTGCACCGTCCGGGTCAGCGGCAGCGCCGCCGCCGCGCCCGCCACGCCGCCCGCGACCGCCGCCCACGGCGCCACCGTGCGCAGCGCGGCCACCATGACGTCGTCGCCGCTCCAGCGGGTGCGCCCGGCGTGTCCCGCCAGCCAGCGCAGCACCACGCGCAGCAGGAAGGCTCCCAGGAGGCCCGCCGCCAGCGCGATGCCGGCGGGCACCAGGTGGTCCATGGTCGGGTCGTCCGTCACCGGCCACCTCCAAGGAGGACGGCCGCGGCGAGGTCCCTCGCCGACGGCCGGATGTGAAGTCTCGTCACGTCGTCACCTGCTCGATACCTGCTGGATTCCGGGTTGCGCGCTCGTGCCCGTCCGCAAGACAGTTCGACCGGCGCGAGCGTTCATCCTGCCGTATGCCGAGGGGTGGTTCGTACCGCGCAAAGGAGCGGGACGGAGCGTTTCAGACGATGCCCTCGGCCAGTTCCGCCTGCTCGCGGTCGTCGCCGTACGCGGCGGTCGTGGGGGTGCCGTACGAACGGCGGGCGACGAACCACCACACCGTGGCCAATACCAGCACGACGGCCAGGGCGACGGCGGCGTAGTTCATCGTGCCGACGGTCACCGGCGACGACTGGGGGAGGCAGAACAGCACGGTGACGAACGCCACCCACACCACCGCCGTCCAGCCGACCGGCCTGCTCCACCGGCCCAGGCTCCACGGCCCCGGCGTGAACCGGTCGCCCGCCCGCAGCCGCAGCAGCACCGGGATGGCGTACGCCGGGGTGATGCCGATGACGTTGATGGCGGTGACCGCGCCGTACGCCGTCGCCGAGTACAGGGACGGCAGGGCCAGCAGGCAGGCGACCACCACGGACAGCCACACCGCGGCGACCGGGGTCTGGGTACGGGCCGAGACCTTGCGCCACAGGGCCGAGCCGGGCAGTGCCCCGTCCCGGCTGAACGCGAACACCATCCGGCTCGCGGCGGCCACCTCGGCGTTGCCGCAGAACAGCTGTGCGACGATCACCACGAGCAGCAGCGCGCTCGCACCGTCCGTGCCCAGGCCGTCCAGCAGGATCTGCGCGGGCGGCACCCCGGTCGCGGTGTTCCGGGTGGCGTCGTAGTCCTGGATGGCGAAGGTCAGACCGGCGAGCAGGACGAAGCCCGCCAGCCACGACACCCAGATCGCCCGCACGATGCCGCGCGCCGCCGACACGGAGGCGTTCGAGGTCTCCTCCGACAGATGGGCGGAGGCGTCGTAGCCGGAGAAGGTGTACTGCGCGAGCAGCAGGCCGATCGCGGCGACGTACAGCGGGCTCTCCCAGCCGGTGTCGTTGACGAACTCCGTGAAGACGAAGGACGGCGACCGGTGGTGGTCGGGGACGACGGCCAGCGCGCCGACGATCAGCGCCACACCGGCCAGGTGCCACCACACGCTGACGGAGTTGAGCACGCTGACCAGCCGCACGCCGAACAGGTTGAGCACGGCGTGCAGCAGCAGGATCGCGACGAAGATCAGCATCGTCTTCTCGGGCGTCGGCTCGAAGCCCCACTGGAGGTTCAGGAACGCGCCGGTGAACAGCGCGGCCCCGTAGTCGATCCCGGCGATCGCGCCGAGCAGGCCCAGCAGATTCAGCCAGCCGGTGTACCAGCCCCAGCGGCGGCCACCGAGCCGGTCGGCCATGTAATAGAGCGCGCCGGACGTCGGGTACGCGCTGGTGACCTCGGCCAGCGCCAGCCCCACGCACAGCACGAACAGGCCGACGCCCGCCCACCCCCACAGCATCACGGCGGGCCCGCCGGTACCGAGGCCGAAGCCGTACAGGGTCATGCAGCCGGACAGGATCGAGATCACCGAGAAGCTGATCGCGAAGTTGCCGAAGCCGCCCATGCGCCGGGCCAGCACCGGCCGGTAGCCGAGTTCGCGCAGCCGCTGTTCCTCATCGGTCGCGGCGGACCGCCCGGGAACGGACCGCCCGGGAACGGACCGCCCGGGAACGGACGGTTCAGAGGGGCGAGAGGGGTGAGAGGGGCGAGAGTGGCGGGACATGCCGAGACCTCCGGGGACGGAAGGGGTGGGGGGTCAGGAACGCCGGCCACGGCCGCGGGCGGCCGACCGGCTGCGCGTCCGGGCCTGGAGGAAGACCTCCACCGCCCGCCCCGGATCGCCGGCGCCCGAGGCCCGGGAGGCCCAGGGCAGCGGCGTCCAGTACGGGCCGAGCGCGTCGAACACCTGGGCCGCCTCCCGGAACCGGAGGGCGCCCCACAGGGCGTGGGCCAGGTGGTTCATGTCCAGCAGGGACCGTTCGTCGGCCTGGGCGAGCGTGAACCAGGAGTGGTAGGCCTGCCGTGCCTCACGGATGGCGTCCTCGGCCACCCAGTGCAGATCGAGGGCGGCCGCCCGCCCGCCCGAGCGGCGGTGTCGCTCGACCCGCACGTACAGCGGCAGCACGTGCAACGCCGAGCCCGGCGGGGCCGAACCCGCCGCCCACTGCGCGAACCCGGCCGCCTGGGCGAGGCGTTCGGAGCCGCCCCGCGGATACAGGAACTGCAGCATGCGGTGGTGGGCCTCGCGGTTGTACGGGTCCCGTTTGCCGGCCTCCGCCAGCAGACCCCACGGGCCCGGCGGCAGCATCGGCTCCGGCGGCGCCACCCGGTGCTCCTCCCAGTGCTGATCCTCGTCCAGCCGGGCCAGCGCCAGCAGGCACACCCACGGCACCGGGTCGTACGGCGCCGCCCGCGCGGCCGCGTCACACGCGTGCCAGGCCTGCAGCCACAGTTCGGGTGTGCGGGCGTGGCTCCCGCGGTGCGCCCGCAGCGCGCGCTCCACGACGACCCGGGCGTGCATCACGACGGCCGGCACGCTGTACGGCTCCTCCGCGAGCCAGGCCCGCACCACGTCCGTACCGGCGGCCGAGGCGGCGAGGACCTGGGTGCGCTGCGTCCACAGCGGCCACGAGGGGGTCCGTTCCAGCAGGGTGCGCATGGACATCCAGCGTCCGGCGCGCAACTCCTGGAGGGCTGACCGCAGCGCGGTGTCGTGGCCGGCGGGATCGTAGGCGGACCGTGCTCCGTCTCTGGCCATCACACGGCCGTTCCCGGGAGCGGAACGGGCGGGACGGCAGGGTGGAGTAACAAACAGCCCTCCCCTGGGCGGCGGTCGAGCGGTCGAGCGGTCAAGCGGTCGTGCCGGTCGGCGGTCACTATAGAGGCGGAGGTTCCGCCTCTGTTCGGATTTGCCGTCAGCAGGCAAATTCCTTGCCACCTGGGAGAACTGACTGGCAGTCAGCCACCCTTGACGCGGTGTGCCCGCGACGGCAGGCTGGCGCGCAGTGATCGCCGAGACCGTCGGCGCGGGAGCCGGAAAGGGGCGCGATGGCAGGCTCGGTGCTCGCCGTCGACCAGGGCACGTCCGGCACCAAGGCCCTGGTGATCTGCCCCGAACGCGGCGTCATCGGCACCGGCTTCGCGGAGGTCCGCCCCAGGTACCTGCCCGGCGGCCTGGTGGAGGCGGACCCGGAGGAGCTGTACGGCTCGGTGGTCGGCGCGGGCCGCCGCGCCCTGGCCGAGGCGGGTGAACCGGTCGCCGCGCTGGGCCTGGCCAACCAGGGCGAGACCGTGCTCGCCTGGGACCCGGGCACGGGCCGCCCGCTCACCGACGCGCTGGTCTGGCAGGACCGCCGTGCCGAGACGGTCTGCGACGGACTGGCGCCCCATGCGGCCGAGTTGCGTCACCTGACCGGCCTGCCTCTCGACCCCTACTTCGCCGCGCCGAAAATGGCCTGGATACGACGGCACCTCACCCGCGAGGGCCGCGTCTCCACCTCCGACGCCTGGCTGGTGCACCGGCTCACCGGAGCCTGTGTCACCGACGCCGCGACCGCCTCCCGCACCCAGCTCCTCGACCTCGACTGCGCCGAGTGGTCACCACGCGCCCTGGAGCTGTACGGCCTGACCGGCGAGCGGCTCCCGGACGTCGTCGACAACGCCGCCCGCATCGGCACCACCACGGCATTCGGCCCCGAACTCCCGCTCACCGGTCTCGCCGTCGACCAGCAGGCCGCCCTGCTCGCCCAGCGCGTCACCGAGCCCGGCACCGCCAAGTGCACCTACGGCACCGGCGCGTTCCTGCTCGCCCAGACCGGCGACACCGCCCGGCGCGGCGCCTCGGGCCTGGTCAGTTGCATCGCCTGGCGGTTCGGCGGACACACCAGCTACTGCCTGGACGGTCAGGTGTACACGGCCGCGTCCGCCGTGCGCTGGCTCACCGACCTCGGTGTCATCACCGGCGCCGCCGACCTCGACACCGTGGGCGCCACCGTGCCGGACGCCGGCGGGGTCACCTTCGTCCCGGCGCTGGCCGGCCTGGCCGCCCCCTGGTGGCGCGGCGACCTGCGCGGCTCGCTCACCGGACTCGGCCTGGACACCGCCCCCGGCCACCTCGTGCGGGCCCTGTGCGAGGGCCTGGCCGCCCAGGTCGTCGAACTCGCCGACGCCGCCGCCGCCGACCTCGGCACCCCGCTGACGGTCCTGCGCGTCGACGGCGGCCTGACCCGCTCGGCGCTGCTCATGCAGACCCAGGCCGACCTGCTGCAACGCCCTGTGGAGGTGTCGGCCCTGCCGGACGCCACCGCACTCGGCGCCGGCGTCCTAGCCCGGCTCGGCGCCGACCCCGGCCTCACTCTCGCCGAGGCGCTGCCCACCGGCGGACCGGCCGCCGTGTACGAGCCCCGCGTCACCCCCGACGAGGCCGCCGAACGCCTCGCCCGCTTCCGCACGGCGGTCGCCGCGCTGCTCGCCGGGAACCCGGCGTGACCCCCACGGCAACCGGACTCGCGCACCCTGCGGCGGCCGGGACCGGCGGGGCGGGCCGGTGTCGTGGTCGGCGCCGCGCCGCCGGACGCCCGGTCGGCCGGGCATCCCACATGTCCCCGACCGTGAGCCCGCCGGTCCGCCCCGCCGGCCCGGCGTCGGTGAGGCCGGCCGGCACCCTGTCGCCGGTCGGCCCGGAGCGCGGTGTGCCGCCCACCGTGACCGTGCCGCCGCCCTCCGCACCGCATGACGCGGGCCGACCCACCCCAGGTGTCGTCCCGCCCCGTTCCCTCGTCCCGCCCCGCACTCCCGCCCCGCCCTCCTGCCCCGCCCTCTCGCCCCCGCGCCGTTCGAACGGACCCCGCATGACGGTCACCGCATCCGGACCCCTGCCCACCGACCCGTATGACGTGGCGATCGTCGGCGCCGGGGTGGTCGGCTGTGCGATCGCCCGGCGGCTCGCGCACCACCCGGGTCTGCGTGTCGCCCTCGTCGAGGCGCAGGACGACGTCGGGCAGGGCACCTCCAAGGCCAACACCGCCATCCTGCACACAGGCTTCGACGCGGTGCCCGGCTCCCTGGAGGCCCGGCTCGTCCGCGAGGGCGCCCGCGAACTCGCCGCCTACGCCGCCCAGTCGGGCATTCCCGTGGAACGCGTCGGCGCGCTGCTCGTCGCCTGGGACCAGGAGCAGCTCGCGGCCCTGCCCCGCCTCGCCGAGAAGGCCGGGCGCAACGAGTACCACGACACCCGCCTCCTCGGCCCCGACGACCTCTACGCCCGCGAACCCCACCTCGGCCCCGGCGCGCTCGGCGCCTTGCACGTGCCGGGCGAGAGCGTCGTCTGCCCGTGGACGACGACCCTGGCGTACGCCACCCAGGCGGTACGTGGCGGAGTCGACCTGCACCTCGACTCGCCGGTCGGACGGATCGGTCACCAGGACGGCGTCCACCACCTGACGACCCCGCGCGGCCCGCTGCGCGCCCGCCGGCTCGTCAACGCGGCCGGACTGCACGCCGACACCCTCGACCGGCGGCTCGGCCACGACGACTTCACCGTCACCCCGCGCCGGGGCCAGCTCATCGTCCACGACACATTCGCCCGCGCCCTCGTCCGCCACATCCTCCTGCCCGTTCCCACCGCCCTCGGCAAGGGCGTACTGGTCGCCCCCACCGTCCACGGCAACGTCCTGCTCGGCCCCACCGCCGAGGACCTCGACGACAAACGCGCCACCCACTCCACCGCCGAGGGCCTGGCACGGCTGCGCGAACAGGGCCGCCGCATCCTCCCCGCCCTGCTGGAGGAGGAGGTCACCGCCGTCTACGCCGGCCTGCGCGCCGCCACCGAGCACGAGGACTACCGGATCACCGCCCACCCGGACCAGGGCAGCGTCACCGTCGGCGGCATCCGCTCCACCGGCCTCACCGCCTCCCTCGCCATCGCCGCGCACGTCACCGGCCTGCTCGCCGGAACCGGCCTCGACCTCGGCCCGCTGCGTCCGCCGGAGCCGGTCCGCGTGCCCAACCTCGGCGAGGCCTTCCCGCGTCCGCACCAGCGGCCCGACCTCGTCGCCGCCGACCCCGAGTACGGTGCCCTGGTCTGCCACTGCGAACGCGTCTCGCGCGGCGAGATCCGCGACGCCCTCGCCAGTACGATCCCGCCCCGCTCCCTGGACGGACTGCGCCGCCGCACCCGCGCCCGGGCGGGCCGCTGCCAGGGCTTCTACTGCGGGGCCGCGGTACGGGCGCTGTTCGAGGAGGCGCGGGGAACGGGGGCGCGGGGATGACCCGTCAGGTCGACGTTCTGGTGGTGGGGGCCGGCCCCGCCGGACTCGTGGCCGCGTCCCTGCTCGCGGTGACCGGCGCCCGCGTCGAGGTCCTGGAGCGGGAGCGGCGGGCCGGGGGAGCGCCGCGCCACTGCGCGCACCGGGGCTTCGGCAACTGGCCGCACGCGCTGACCGGCCCGGCGCACGCCCGTCTGCTCGCCGACGCGGCGGTCCGCGCCGGGGCGGACGTACGGACCGGCGTCACCGCCCTCGACTGGGCGGGCCCGCGCACACTCACGACCGTGGGACCCCGCGGCGCCGAGACCCTCGCCGCCCGAGCCGTCGTCCTCGCCACCGGCGCCCGCGAACGCCCCCGCGCCGCCCGCCTCGTCCCCGGCACCCGCCCCGCCGGCGTGTACACCACCGGCGAACTCCAGCAGGCCGTCCACCTGTACGGGCAGCACATCGGCACCCGCGTGGTGGTCGTCGGCGCGGAGGACGTCTCCTACGCCGCCGCCGGAACCGCGCGCACCGCAGGAGCCGACGTCGTCGCCCTGGTCACCGACCGGACGCGGGCCCATACCGCGCCCGCGCGAGCGCAGACCGCCCGCCTGTGCCACCGCATCCCCCTGCTGACCGGCGCCACGGTCACCGAACTCCTCGGCCGCGGACGCCTGTCGGGCGTGCGCGTACGCCACCGCGACGGCCGTACCGCGACGTTGCCCTGCGACACCGTCGTGTTCACCGGCGACTTCGTCCCCGACCACGAACTCGCCCGGCGCGGCGCGCTGATCCTGGACCCCGGCACCCGCGGCCCCCGCGTGGACGGCGCCCTGCGCACTTCGCGGCCCGGGGTCTTCGCGGCCGGCAGCCTGCTGCACGCCGTGGAGAGCGCGGGGACGGCGGCCCGTGAGGGCGCGTACGCCGCGACGGCCGTACGGAACTGGCTTGCGGACGCTGAGTGGCCCGGGGGCGTCCCGCTGGTCACCCGGGCACCGCTGCGCCGGATCGTCCCGAACCGCGTCACCCCGGCCGACGGCTTCCCGTACCTCCTGCGCACGACGGCCACCCTGACCCGCCCGGTCCTCCACGTCACCCAGGACGGCCGCGGTCTGCACCGGGAGCGGCCGGGCCCGCGTACCGTCCCGCCGAACCGGCCCCTGACGCTGCCGGCCTGCTGGACCCACCGGGTCGACCCGAAGGGCGGCCCGGTACATGTCACGCTCGCCTGAGCGTGTCGCCCGTCTCAGATCACCCGCATCCGTACCAGCGCCGCCAACGTCAGCGCCCCCGGCAGCAGCGGCAGCCAGACGGTCATGAGCCGGAACGCGAGGACCACCGCGGTGGCCACGGCCGCCGGGCCGCCCGCCGCCACCAGCGCCACCACCAGCGCCGCCTCCACCGAACCGATACCGCCCGGCGTGGGCACCAGAGCGACCGCGACCGTCGCCGCCAGATACGCCACCGCCATGTGCCCGGCGGGCACCGGCAGCCCCAGTGCCCGCCCCACCAGGACCAGCGCCGCCGTCTGCAGCGCGGGGAAGGCGAGCGCGCCGCCCCACAACGCCAGCGCCCGTGCCGGGAGGGCGTGCACCGAGCGGGCCTCGCCGAGCGCCGTGCGCAGGAAGGAGACCAGCGCCCCGCGCAGCCGTGGCGCCAGCACGAGCACGCCCGCCGCCACGACCGGCACGGCGCCCGCGACGACCAGCAGCGGTCCCACGGTCCCCTCGGGCAGCAGCGTGCCGAGCCGCAACGCGTCGGGGAACGCGACCAGCAGGGCGCCGAGCAGGGCCACGCGGCCGACGCTCTCCGCCAGCAGGTACAGGGCGAGAGCCGCCGAGGAACGGGCGAGCGGCAGTCCGCACACCGTCATGAACCGCAGATTGACCGCGCTCGCGCCCAGCCCCGTGGGCAGCAGGTGGTTGGCCGCGCCGGCCGCGAACTGCGTGGCGAGCAGCCGCCGTCGCGGCAACCGCTCCACCACGGCGCCCTGCCGGGTGCACGCCGCGGCGACCCAGGTCAGACAGGTCGCGCAGGCCGCGGCCAGCAGCCACGGCCACCGGGCGGTGGCGAGATGGCCGAAGCCCTCGGCGAGCACGGACCGGTGCCGTACCGCGACCACGGTGACCAGCAGCAGCGGAAGCACGCAGCAGACCCGCCGGACCAGGTGGGCACGGCCGTTGCGGCGGACGGGGACGCGGCCGGCGGCGGACTGCTCGGGGAGTTGTACCGCTGTCACATCACCAGAGCTTCCCTGTCCGGCGCCAACTATGGATGTCCGACGCGCGGACGAGGCCTTACGCGCGGACGAGGGCTCACGGACGTTCGAGGGCTCACGGATGACCGGCGGCCGGTCCTTGACCTCAAGGTTGATCGAGGTTCTACCGTCACTCGCATGAGCATGGAGACCACAGCCTGGACCCAACTGCACAGCGTCATGAACGCCGAGCAGGAGCGCCGCCCCCTCGCCCGCGCGACGCTGCGCCGCATCGGCGCGTTCGCCCGCCCGCACCGCCGCCGCATCGTCCGCTTCGTCCTGCTCGGGATGGTGACGGCACTGCTCGCCGTCGCCACGCCCGTACTGGCCGGCGACGTCGTGAACGCGATCGTGTCGGGCGGCGACGAGGCGACCGTCGTACGCCTCGCCCTGCTGATCGCGCTCATCGCGGTCGCCGAGGCGGTGCTCGGCATCCTCTCCCGCAGGCTCTCGGCGACGCTCGGGGAGGGACTCATCCTCGATCTGCGCACGGCTGTGTTCGATCATGTGCAGCGCATGCCGGTCGCGTTCTTCACACGTACTCGTACGGGAGCACTGGTCTCCCGTCTCAACAACGACGTCATCGGCGCCCAACGGGCCTTCAGCAACACGCTGTCCGGAGTGGTGAGCAACCTGGTCACGCTGCTGCTCACCCTGGTCGTCATGCTCACCCTGTCCTGGCAGATCACCCTGCTCGCGCTGATGCTGCTGCCGGTGTTCGTGGTCCCGGCCCGGCACATGGGCCGCCGCATGGCCCACATGCAGCGCGAGGCCGCCACCCTGAACGCCGCCATGGGCACCCGCATGACCGAGCGCTTCTCCGCCCCCGGCGCCACGCTGATCAAGCTCTTCGGCCGCCCGGAGGAGGAGTCGGCCGAGTTCGCCGACCGCGCCCGCCGGGTCGCGGACATCGGCGTGCGCACCGCGACCGCCCAGGCGGCGTTCATCACCGCGCTCACCCTGGTCTCCGCCCTCGCCCTGGCCCTCGTCTACGGCCTCGGCGGCTGGTTCGCCCTGCGCGGCGCCCTGGACCCGGGTGCCGTCGTGTCGCTCGCGCTCCTGCTGACCCGGCTGTACGCGCCGCTCACCGCGCTCGCCGGGGCCCGCGTGGAGATCATGAGCGCCCTGGTCAGCTTCGAGCGGGTCTTCGAGGTGCTGGACCTGACCCCGCTCATCGACGAGAAGCCCGACGCCCGCCCGGTCCCCGACGGCCCGGTCGCCGTCGAGTTCGACGACGTCCGCTTCGGCTACCCGTCCGCCGACAAGGTCTCCCTGGCCTCCCTCGAAGAGGTCGCCTCCCTGGACACCCGGGGCGGCGAGGAGGTTCTGCACGGCCTTTCCTTCCGCGCCGAACCGGGGCAGACCGTCGCGCTCGTCGGATCCTCCGGTGCCGGCAAGTCGACCATCGCCCAGCTGCTGCCGCGCCTGTACGACGCCGACGGCGGCACCGTCCGCGTCGGCGGCGTCGACGTCCGCGACCTGGGCGCCCGGTCACTGCGCGACACCGTCGGCATGGTCACCCAGGACGGCCACCTCTTCCACGACACGGTCCGCGCCAACCTGCAGCTGGCCCGGCCCGGGGCCACCGACACCGAACTGTGGGACGCGCTGCGCCGCGCCCGCCTGGCCGGCCTCGTACGGTCCCTGCCCGACGGCCTGGACACCGTGGTCGGCGAGCGCGGCTACCGGCTCTCCGGCGGTGAGCGCCAGCGCATGACCATCGCCCGGCTGCTGCTGGCCCGCCAGCGCGTCGTCATCCTCGACGAGGCCACCGCCCACCTCGACAACACCTCCGAGGCGGCCGTCCAAGAGGCCCTCACCGAGGCCCTGGAAGGCAGGACCGCCGTGGTGATCGCGCACCGGCTGTCCACGGTCCGGGCGGCCGACCAGATCCTGGTGGTCGAGGCCGGCCGCATCGTGGAACGCGGCACCCACGACGAACTCCTCGCTGCCGACGGCCGCTACGCCCAGCTCCACCGCACCCAGTTCGGACGGCGGACGCCGGCGAAGGCCGAGCGGGCGGCGTAGGACCACCGGTGCGAGGCCGGGCCGGGCCGGCGTGGGCTACGGGGAGCCCGCCGGACCGGCCCGCACGGGCAGGTCCTGCTCGGCCCAGACGACCTTCCCCCCGGGCGTACGGCACGAACCCCAGCGCCGGCACAGCATGTTGATCAGCTGCAGACCGCGCCCGCTCTCGTCGCTCACGTCCGCGTGCTGGATCTGCGGCAGGTCCGGCCCGGAGTCGGAGACCTCCACCGAAAGCCGCTCGTGCCGCAGCAGCCGCAGCTCACCGGGGGCGTTCCCGTACCGCAGGGCGTTGCCGACCAGCTCGCTGACCACCAGCTCCGTCGAGTCGACCAGGTCGTCCAGGCCCCACTTCTCCAACTGCTCGCGCACCGCGGTCCGCGCCTGCCCCGCGGCCTTGCCGTCCGGCGGCAGCGTCCGCACGTACACCTCACCCTCCGGACCGAGCGGCCGGGCGCCGGCCACCAGGACGATCGCGTCGTCGGACCGGTCACCGCCGACCCGCTCGGTGACCGACCGGCACACCGTGCCGTCCTCGGGCACGCCGTCGCCGACCGCTTCGCGCAGCCGCTCCATCTGGGTGGCGAGGTCGACGGTGCGCGACCTGATCAGGCCGTCCGTGTAGAGCGTCAGCCGCCCCCGACCGGGCACGGGGCAGTCGACCGGGTCGTACGGGATCACTCCCGCCCCCAGCGGAGCTCCGGCCGGCACGTCCAGGAACGAGGCGGTGCCGTCGGGACCGGTCAGCAGCGGTGGCGGGTGCCCGGCGCTGGCGATGCGGAAGGTGCTGCCGTACGGGTCGTAGACCGCGCACAGACAGGTGGCGACCTGGTCCTCCTCCAGATCGCGGGCGGCCAGGTCCAGCCGGGCCAGCAGCCGCTCGGGCGCGATGTCGAGCGCCATCAGGGTCCGGGCCACCGTGCGCAGCCGGCCCATGGTCGCGGCGGCGGCCAGACCGCGTCCCATCACGTCGCCCACCATCAGCGCGGTACGGCCGCTGGGCAGCGCGACGACGTCGAACCAGTCGCCGCCGACGGCGGCCGGATCGCCGGCCGGGTCGTAGCACGAGGACACGTCGAGGCCGGGGGTACTGGGGCTGGACCGGGGGAGCAGGGCCCGCTGCAGCGTGACCACGTGCTCGCGCTCGCGCCCGTAGAGCCGGGCGTTGTCGATGGACACGGCCGCCCGGGACGCCAGCTCCATGGCCAGTGCCACGTCGGCCCGGCTGAACGGTGACCGGCTGCCGGCCCGGACGAAGTCGGCCAGGCCCAGCAGCACCCCCCGGGCGACCAGCGGTACCGCGAGGTAGGAGTGCACACCCGCGCGCCGCATGAGCTCGGCCGCCCCGGGGGTGGGCGCGACGGCGTGGAAGTCGGACGGCTCCATGCGGGCGACCAGAACCGGTTTCCGAGTGGTCAGGCACGTGCGTACCAGCCGGTCGGCGGTGTAGACCGACACCTCGCCCACCGGGTCCGGAGCGAGGTCCAGCCCGGGGACCTCGCAGACCGCCATCGCCCTCAGTTCCGGGGTGCCCGCCTCCCCCTCGAAGTGGTCGCCCTCCTGGAACCGCAGCACCGACTCCAGCAGGTCGACCGCGCATCCGTCGGCCAGCTCGGGCACGGTGAAACCGGCCAGTTCCTCCGCGGTGCGCCGCAGGTCCAGCGTCGTCCCGATGCGCACCCCGGCCTCGTTCAGCCACGCCAGCCGACGCCGGGCGCGCACCGCCTCGGTCACCGGGCGCAGGGCGGCCTTGAGCGCCCGGCGGCCGCCGACGAGGGGTTCGGGAGGCCGGCGGACCCCGCGCAGCCACGGTCGTTCCCGCACGCGTCGCCTCCTCCCACGGCCTCCTTCCCCGATTCTGCCCTGCCTCGGGGCGACCGGCGACGGCGGTGTCCCGATCGGCGGCCCTCCGGACCGGGGCCCGCCGGCCGGACCGCCTCAGGCGCGCAGCCACACCGCCGTGTCCCGCGGCAGCCGGCCGTCCGCGTCGAGTGGCCCGCTGCCCAGCAGGAGTGAGCTGTGCGCGGGCAGCCCGGCCGGCCCGGCGGACAGGTTGACGACGCAGATCAGGCCGCCCGGGCGCTGGAAGGCGAGGACGCCGTCCGGTGCGGGCAGCCAGCGCAGCGGGCCGTCACCGAAACCGCCGGTGGTGCGGCGCAGGAGCAGTGCCTCGCGATAGAGCGTGAGCATCGACTCCGGGTCGGCGCTCTGGCGGTCCGCGGCGTACGCCTGCCAGTGTGCGGGCTGCGGCAGCCAGGGCTCCGTCTCGGAGCCGAAACCGCAGTACGGGGCGTCCGCCGACCACGGCAGCGGTACCCGGCAGCCGTCCCGGCCGGGATCGGTGCCCCCGGAGCGGAAGTGCATCGGGTCCTGGATCCGGTCCAGCGGGACGTCCGCTTCGGGCAGGCCCAGTTCCTCCCCCTGGTACAGGTAGACCGACCCGGGCAGGGCCAGCGTCAGCAGTGCGGCGGCCCGGGCGCGCCTGGTCCCGAGAGCGAGGTCGGTCGGGGTGGCGAAGGCCTTCTTGGCGAAGTCGAAGCCGGTGTCCTCGCGGCCGTAGCGGGTCACGGTGCGGGTCACGTCGTGATTGCAGAGCACCCAGGTGGCGGGGGCGCCGACGGGCGCGTGCTCGGCCAGCGTGTCGTCGATGGTACGGCGCAGCCGGCCCGCGTCCCAGGGGCAGGACAGGAAGTTGAAGTTGAAGGCGGTGTGCAGTTCGTCGGGCCGCAGGTAGCGGGCGAAGCGTTCCGCGTCCGGCAGCCACACCTCGCCCACGAACACGGCTCCGTACTCGTCGGCGATGGCCCGCCAGGAGCGGTAGATGTCGTGCAGTTCGTCCTGGTCGATGTAGGGGTGCGGGTCGACGCCCTCCTCGAAGTCCGCGAGTGCCGGGTCCTTGGCGAGCAGAGCGGCGGAGTCGATGCGCACGCCCGCGACACCGCGGTCGAACCAGAAGCGCAGCACGTCCTCGTGCTCCCGGCGCACCTCGGGATGGGCCCAGTTGAGGTCGGGCTGTTCGGGGGTGAAGAGGTGGAGGTACCACTCGCCGTCCGGGACCCGGGTCCAGGTGCGCCCGGAGAACTGGGAGGGCCAGTCGTTGGGCGGGAGTTCGCCGTTCTCGCCGCGCCCCGGGCGGAAGTGGAAGCGCTCCCGCTCCGCGCTGCCCGGACCGGCGGCCAGTGCCGCCCGGAACCAGGCGTGCCGGTCCGAGACGTGGTTGGGGACGATGTCGACGATGGTGCGCAGGCCCAGCTCCCGTGCCTCGGCGATCAGTTTCTCGGCCTCGCCGAGCGTGCCGAAGGCCGGGTCGATCGTGCGGTAGTCGGCCACGTCGTAGCCGCCGTCGACGAGCGGTGAGACGTACCAGGGGGTGAACCAGACGGCGTCGACCCCGAGTTCGGCGAGGTAGGGCAGTCTCGCCCGGACGCCCGCGAGGTCACCGGTGCCGTCGCCGTCGCCGTCGGCGAAACTGCGGGGATACACCTGGTAGATGACGGCGTCGCGCCACCAGTCGTCGGTGCGGTGCGAGTTGGGGGCTGCCACGTGACGGTCCTTTCGGGCAGGTTGGATCTTCGCCGCCGGCCCGGACAGGGCGGGGCGTCGGACGGACCGGCGGCGAAGGCTGACGGGGACGGCCGGGCGGGGAGGGAGACGGGCTCAGTGCCTCAGCCCTTGAGCCCGCCGGCGGTGAGTCCGCTCATGATGTTGCGCTGGAAGATCAGGAAGATGATCAGGGTCGGCAGGGAGGCCATGGCGAGCGCGGCGATCAGCACGTTGACGGGCACTCCGTTGGACAGGGAGTAGATGCCGACGTTCAGCGTCTGCCTGGCCGGGTCGGGCAGCGTCAGCATGGGCCAGAGGAAGTCTTTCCAGACGCCCACGATCGCGAAGATGGACACCACGCCGAGGATCGGCCGCGAGATGGGCAGCACGATCGACCACAGGGTGCGCATCGGAGAGGCGCCGTCCATCGACGCAGCGTCCAGCAGCTCCCTGGGGATCGAGTCGAAGAACCGCTTCAGGAGGAAGATGTTGAAGGCGTTGGTCACCGAGGGCAGCCAGATCGCCCACGGCGTGTTGAGCAGGTTGCGTTCGAAGATCGGCACGTCGAGCACCGTCAGGTACTGCGGCACCACCAGCACCGTCGCCGGGATCATGAGCGTCGCCAGCATCATGCCCAGGATGGCCTTGCCGAAGACCGGGCGGAGCTTGGACAGCGAGTACGCCGCCGCCACGTCGAGCACCAGTTGGAAGGCGAGGGCGCCGAACGCGTAGTACAGCGTGTTCCCCAGCAGGCCGGCCAGGTCCATGACGTTCCAGGCCTGCGAGTAGTTGTCGGGTTCGAACGACTCGGGAACCAGTGTCGGCGGGGTCCGGACGGCTTCCTGGGTGTCCTTGAAACCACTGGAGACCATCCAGTACATCGGGCCGAGGAAGACCACGGTGAAGAGCGTGACGACGCCGCCGAACGTCACCCAGTAGAGGGCCTTGCCGCGGGGCCTGGCGAGCTGGGCCGGTGAGATGAGCGTGCGTGTGGACATCTGTGGTTTCCCCCGGCCTACTCGTCCTCGGCGCGGCTGAGCTTCACGTACGCCGCCGAGAACCCGGCGAGGAGTACGAGGAGCAGCAGGCCGAGGGCCGCCGCGGCGCCGTAGTCGTTGAAGTTGAAGGCGTACTGGTAGATGAGGTAGACGACGGTGGTGGTCGAACCCTCGGGGCCGGCGCCGCCGGTGAGCAGGAAGGGTTCCACGAAGACCTGCATGGTGGCGATGATCTGCATGAGCAGCATCAGCGAGAGGATGAGCCGCGTCTGCGGAATCGTCACGTGCCAGACCTTGCGCAGCAGCCCGGCCCCGTCGAGCTCCGCCGCCTCGTACAGCTCACCGGGTATGCCCTGGAGCGCGGCGAGGTAGATCAGTGCCGCGCCGCCCATGTTCATCCAGGTCGACGCGATGACCACGGAGAGCATGGAGAGGTCGGGATCCTGCAGCCACTGCTGCTCGGGCAGTCCGAAGAAGCCGAACAGCTCGTTGAGCAGGCCGTAGCCGGGGTCGTACAGGTACTTGAAGAGCAGCACGGCGGCGACCGGGGGCAGCATCACCGGCAGATAGACCAGCAGCCGCAAGTACCCTTTGCCGTGCCGGAGTTCGTTGATGACGAGCGCGACCACGAAGGGCACGGCGAAGCCGAAGACCAAGGCCAGCACGGTGAACAGCAGCGTGTTGCGCCACGCCTGCCAGAACGCGGGGTCGTTGAAGACCGTGCGCAGGTTGTCCAGGCCGGCCCAGGAGACCTCGCCCTGGTCCGTCTTCTGGAAGGCGAGGAAGAACTCCCGGACCATCGGGTACCAGGAGAAGAACGCGAAGCAGAGTAGCGCCCCGAGCAGGAAGCCGTGCGCGGTGAGATTGCGCTTCAGGCTTCTGCCGAAGGACCCGCCGGGCGGGGGCGGGCCGTCCACCGGCGGCTTGGAGTGGCGGGATCTCGCCGCCTTGCTCGGGGTCAGGCTGGGGGCCGACATCGTCGCTCCTCGGGACTGATCTCATGAGCCCCGGAGGGCGGTGCGGCCCGCCCTCCGAGGGGGCCGGTCACTGCGTGGCCAGTACCTGGTTGACCTGCTGCTCCGCGGTGGAGAGCAGCTTGTCGACGTCGGCGTCCTCGTTGGTGAGGATGCCGGACATCACGTTGTCCAGGACCTTGTAGACCTCCTGGGCCTTCGGCGGCTCGGCCTTGCCCGGGACCGGGTTGTCCATGAACATCTTGAAGTTCTCGACCGGCATGGTGGCGTGCTCGATCCGGGCCGCGTCGTCCTTCTCCTTCGACTCGTTGAGCCAGAAGTTCGGCTGCGGCAGGCCTACCGGCAGGTCGTCCTTCTTCTTGCGGGCCCAGTCGAACTGACCCTGGCCGACGGTGAGGTTCTTGAAGTCCAGCCAGGCGACGGCGGCCTTGATCTTGTCGGGGGAGATGCCCTCCTTGATCATGTAGCCGTTGCCGCCGGCGAGGGTGTTCTTCTCGCCCGGGATCGGGCCCATGCCGAAGTTCTCGTAGTCGGCGCCGAGTTGCTGCACCATGTACGTGATGTCGTCGGGTGCGGCGAGGAACATGCCGAGCTTGTCGGTGGCGATCTGCTTCTGCAGGTCGCCCCACTTCAGCAGTTGGGTCTTGCCCATGCTCTCGTCCTCCCAGCGCATGGCGTGGAGGTTCTCGGCGACCTGCTTGCCCAGCGCGTTGTTGAACGCCGCCTTCCTGCCGCCGGCGTCCACGACCTCGCCGCCGAGGCTGTACAGCTGCGCGGTGAAGTGCCAGCCGCCGGTGTTGCCCGCGCTGTACTCGCCGAAGCCGGCGATACCGTCGCCGAGGCCGGCGATCTTCTTGGCGGCGGTGCGGACCTCGTCCCAGGTGCGCGGCGGGCTGTCCGGATCGAGTCCGGCCTCCTCGAAGAGCCTGCGGTTGATCAGCAGGCCCATCGTGTAGTTGCTCTCGGGCAGGCCGTAGAGCTTGTTCTCGTGCTTGAGCGAGCCCAGGACGTCGGGATCGATGTCCTTCAGGGCCGGCACGGTCTTGTCGTTGACGTACGCGGTGATGTCCTCGGCGCCGCCGTTGTCCAGCACCTGGGGCAGGTCGGTGAAGTACGTGTAGAAGACGTCGGGCTGCGACTTGGCCTTGAGCATCGCCGTGAAGCGCGGCGGCTCCAGGCACTGGCCCGGGGTGGAGCGGCCGTCGATGGTGACGTTCGGGTACTTCTCGTTGAACGTCTTGACGTCCTCCTTCCACTCCCTCAGCTCGGCCGCCTTCGCCGCCGGGGGCATGCAGTCGATGGTGATCGTCACCTTGGTCTTCGGGTCCAGCGGAACAGCCGGGTCGGAGGACCCGCTGCCGCCTTCGGAACCGCCGCCGTCGTCACTGCTGCTCGTGCCGCAGGCGGCCAGAGCGGTCAGGGTGAGAGCGGAGACGAGCGTGATGGCGCCGGCACGGCGAGTACGGCGGAACCGAGCACTTCTCATGGGTGGTCCCCTTCGGGCATGAACGTGGAAGGCGCCCCACCGCCGATGCGTTGTGGGGCGCCGCTCACTCAACCACCGCGAACAAGTGGACGCAATATCTCGCTCTGATTTAGTAAATGCTCGACAGTTCGTCGAAGATGTGAGGCCGTCCTTACGTGGCGGATGCCTGTGCCGTGGAGCCGCGGACGACGAGTTCGGGCTCGAAGAGCAGCTCGCCGTGGGGTACTTCGGTGCCCTGGATCTGGGCGCAGAGGAGGTCGACGGCGGCGCGTCCCATGGCCTCGATGGGCTGGCGGACGGTGGTGAGCGGGGGTTCGGTGCAGGTCATGAAGGCGGAGTCGTCGTAGCCGACGACGGATACGTCGCGGGGTACGTGCAGTCCGCGCCGGCGGGCGGCGCGTACGGCGCCGAGGGCCAGGGGGTCGCTGGCGCAGATGATGCCGGTGACGCCCCGTTCGAGCAGGCGTGAGGCGGCGGCCTGGCCGCCTTCGAGTGAGAACATGGCCCGCTCGACGAAGTCTTCGGGCAGTTCGGCGTTGATGGCCTGGGCCGCTTGGCGGGCGGCGGTCAGTTTGCGACGGGAGGGGATGTGGTCGGAGGGGCCGAGCAGCAGGCCGATGCGCTCGTGGCCGAGGGAGGCCAGGTGCCGCCAGGACTGCTCGACGGCCACGGCGTCGTCGCAGGCGATGCAGGGGAAGTCGAGGTCCGCGATGGAGGCGTTGACGAGGACCACCGGGATGTTGCGTTCCGCGAGCAGCCGGTAGTGGTCGTGCGGGGCGTCGGCCTGGGCGAACAGCCCACCCGCGAAGACGACGCCCGACACCTGCTGCTGTAGCAGCAACTCGACGTAGTCGGCCTCGGAGACGCCGCCCTTGGTCTGGGTGCACAGCACCGGCGTCAGCCCCTGCTGGGCCAGCGCGCCCCCGATGACCTCGGCGAACGCGGGAAAGATCGGGTTCTGCAACTCCGGCAGTACCAGCCCCACCAGCCGCGCGCGCTCGCCCCGCAGCTGCGTCGGCCGCTCGTACCCCAGGACGTCCAACGCGCTCAGCACCGACTGCCGGGTCGCCTCCGAAACCCCCGGTTTGTCGTTGAGTACCCGGCTGACCGTGGCCTCGCTGACCCCAACCTTCTTCGCCACCTGAGCAAGTCGTCGCGTCATATACGCAAGGCTAGCGCAAGTATCGCAAGCCGCTTGCTCTCCAGTCGTATTGAGGCGCTTGCGTCCGTCTGTGTGGCGTATGTCCTTTTCATTCCATTCTGATCCGGGCGACGACCGGAAGGTGGTCGCTTCCGGTCGCGGGGAGGGTGCGGATGTGGCCGACGGTCGCGGAGCGGGCCATGACCTGGTCGATACGGGCCAGCGGGAAGGCGGCGGGGAAGCTGAGGGCGACGCCCCGTTCGGCCACGTTCAGATGTGCCGTCAGGGGAACCAGCGCCCGGTCGTCGACCGTGCCGTTGAGGTCGCCCAGCAGGACGACCGGGTCGAGTCCCTCGGCCGCGACGGCGTCTCCCAGCAGGCCGGCGCTCTCGTCACGCCAGGACGAGGCGAGGCCGCTCGCCCCGACACGTACCGAGGGAAGGTGGGCGACGTACACGGCGATCTCGCCGTGCGGCGTGTGCGCCGAGGTCCGCAGCCCGCGGTTCCACTGCTCCGTGATGCCCCGGGGCTTGATGTCGAGTGGCCGGGCACCGGTGAGCGGATGCTTCGACCAGAGTCCGACCGTGCCCTCCACCGCCCGGTACGGGTAGTGCGGGGCGAGAGTCTTCTCGTACACGGCGAGCGCCGGGGGCACCAGCTCCTGGAGCGCTATGAGGTCGGGCCCGGCATCGGCCAGGGCGCGGGCCGTGCCCGAGGGATCGGCGTTCTCGTCGCTGACGTTGTGCTGCGCCACGACCAGGTCGCCGGGGCCGGGATCCGGCGCGGGCAGGAGCAGCCCGCCGAAGAGGTACGTCCAGGCCGCCACCGGCAGGAGCAGCGCCACCAGCGCCAGGGCCGAGCGACGCAGCAGCGCGAGGGCGAGCAGCACGACGACGACCAGGCCGAGCCACGGCAGGAACGACTCCAGCAGACTGCCCAGCCCGACCGCCGCATTGGGAACGACCCCGTGGAACATCATCAGGGCGGCCGTCAGTGCCGCCGCCCCGGCGAGCACGCGCCCCCGCGCCCAGGCCGACCGGCCCCACGCTGTCTTCCGCTCGGCCATCATCGCCTCCGTCCCTCGTCCTTGATCGTCAGGACGCGTCACCGGGTGCGTGGGGTTCCGGTTGTGTCCGGGGCGTTGGTGAGGTGGTCGGTGTCCTCGGCGGACTTGGCGGGCAACTCCCGCATGACGCGCCCGGCGCGTGCCGGGGCCGACGCCCCGCGCACTGGCGCCGTACGCCGATTGCGCCGCCGCGGGCGCGGCGGACCCGGGGCCGGTGCGGTTCGAGCGCACCGCCGGCGTGGCACGTCTGACGATGTGCCGCGACGACTGCCCGAACGCCGAGGACAACCGGCAGATCGACCTACCGCTGCTCAGCCCTCGGTCCACCCGTGGCTCTTGGCGAACTGGAGAAGCCCGTCGCGAATGGGCATGATCTGGGCTCCCGTGAGCGAGGGCGCGGCCGACAGCAGCGTCTCGGTCACCTCATGCAGGAACTCGGTCGTGGTCAGTACGTCGCACAGGGACTCGTCCCCGTCCGCCTGCTTGGCCGCGACCGCTCCAGCGCCGGCGGTCCGCGTGCCGGCCGGCTTGACCTCGGCCCCCCGCGGCAGCCGGACGGCCGAGGCCTTGAGCCCGCGATCCCCCTCCTCCACCTCGAACTCCACCACGAGCCCCGGGCGCAGCTGATGTTCGGGCATCAGCAGATCGTTCACATGAAGGAAGACGTCTTCCCCTCCATGCTCGGGAGCGATGAACCCGAATCCCCGAACGCCGTCGAACCGCACCACATGACCGGTAACCATGACACCAACCCCAGAAGACATCGGGCCCCTTGCCCGAACGAACACCATGATGCAGAAGATATGCCGCCCCGTGTCGTCGGGGCGAGGGCGGTGCCCACCGGGGGTTGCCCACCGAGGGCTGCCCACCGGAGGCACCCCACCGGGGGCTGCCGCAGTTGAACGGGAGCGGTGCGGCGCCGCCGCTCAGGGGCGACCGAGGACGACCACCGCGTTGTGGCCGCCGCCCGATCCGAAGGAGTTGCTGACAGCGATCGGGACCGGGCTCCCACCAGCAGAGCGCGAGGCCCGCGTCGCGGCGTATGAGGTGACCAGGGGCGCCGGGCCCGGCTTGGTGGTGTCCTGCGCTGTGCGCGGCTCGACGGCTGGGGCGAGCTGCGCGACCTCCCCGCCCCGGGCCGGGGTCCGGCCGAGGTGTCACAGCCACGAGCGCTGGGCAGCCTTGAGGCCGGCTTCGAACCGGCTGGTCGCGCCGAGGCGTTCCATGATGGACGCCATCTGACGGCGGACCGTGCGGACCGAGACCCCGAGGCGCTGACCCGCCGCCTCGTCGGTCAGGCCGGACGCCAGCAGCCGCAGGAGCTGTCGTTCGACGGGACTGAGGCCGGTGCCGGGATCGCGGCGGATGCACGCCCCGAGGGGCTCCGCATGCGCCCACGACTGCTCGAACAGGGTCACCAGCGAGAGGACTATGCCGGGTTCGGTCACGTAGAGCGCGCCCTTGCGGCTGTCCGCCGGGTCGAGCGGGAGCAGGGCGTGGCTGCGGTCGGTGATCACCATCCGCTGGGGCACCACCGGCGCCGTGCGGACTTCGCCGCCGCGCTCCAGGAGCCAGTTGGCGTGCTCGACCGTGGCGAGGTCGTTGCGCACGCAGTCCTGGTAGAGGGTGCGGAACGCGACTCCACGTGACAGCGCCTCGGCGTTGGGCTCCCGACTGGCGAGCAGGTCCTCGGAGCGCTGCGCGCGGCCGGGGTGCACTCCCATGCACTCTTCGGTCATGGTGCGGCCCATGACCTCCAGGCGGTTCTGGATCGCGTCGAGCCCCAGCAGTCTTTCCCCGTGGGCTCCGTGTTCCGGTCTGTCTCCGGCGTGAGCCGCGAAGAGCTCGGTGACGGCGGCGCGCGAGGCCGCCAGCTCCGCTTGTCTTCGGGCCAGTTCCTCCTCCTGCTGACGGAGGATGCTCGCGAGTCCGATCTGCGGACTGACGGGGCACAGATCACCCGGGTGGTCGCGGGACATGCGGACGAGCATGAGACGGCCGAGCTCGTCCAGAGCCGACCGTATTTGAATTTCCGTCAACAAAGTTGCAGCTGCCAACTCAGTGACGCCTGCTTCGGGCTGATCGAGCATGGTCCGGTAGACGGCGCTGGCTTCCACGGACAGCCCAAGCGTCTCGAGCACTCTGGTGTTTCCCCCGTAGTCCGAGGCCCCCGTTGGGTCTCGTGCGCTGAGGATCATGACAGCAGGACCGAAATGATTCAAGGTCAGATGACGTGCCCGGCAGCGGGTGAGGATGCCGCGTGGCAGGAAGCTGTCAGGCCTGATGATGCCGCCCGCTGCGGCTTCCCTTGCGGCCGAATGGCGTCCAGAGTGGATCTCGCGCCGCTCCTCAGAATCGGCCGAGAAGCCGCTTCGCAATTTGCACAATTATTACCGACACTTGAGTAAGGGTTTCCTTCATGGCCTTCACACCTCGCTTCGCCCTCGTCGCCGCAGCCTGCGCCGCCGCGCTCGCCGCACTCCTCGCCGCTCAGTCGGGCGCCACGGCGGCGGAGGGTCAGGGACCGGTCGCCAGTGATGTGAACGCCGCGGTCGTCCAGGTCCCGAGCGACCTGTCCTGGGGCTGAGAGACGGTGCATGCCGTCTATGCGTGCCTGACCGCCTCACCCGGTGTGTTCCTCGGACCGGACGACGCCAACGAACTGGCCGACGGTCTCTGGGCGCACGCCACACAGGCGGACGGCCTGGAACACGTCGTGGCCCGTGCGCAGTCGGCATACCGCGTGGATCTCCTCATGTTCCTCCTGGAGGGATCACACCCCGACCCCGTGCGCCGGGCAGCTGCCTTGATCCGGGGATGCTACAGCGCGTCGGGAACCTTGCCGTCGAAGTACGAGGCGCCCGGCGAACCCGGGGCCTACAGGCCGCAGGGCGGCGCCAGTTGAAAGGCTTGAACGAGAAGTGGGCTCTGATCGTTTCGTGGACGTGACCGCAGTGATCGATCGGTGCGCGGCGTTTCCCTCGCCCTGCGCGTCGGGGGCATGTGACACGGCGCGCCTGCTGGCCCTCTCCGACGGGGCCTGGTCCGACGGCCGGCTCCTGGACGGGATCACCCTCGCGGAATCGGCGACCAGCGTTCCGTGTGAATCACCGACGGGCGAGTGCGCCTTCCACGCGCACATGAAGCTGGCGCTGCTCCTGTCCCAGATACGCAGGTTCGAACGGGCCTGGGAGATCCTCGACGCCGTGGACGCCGTGGACGCCGTCCACGAGGGCGGGCGGAAGTTCGCCGTCTCCGTGCTGGTCAGGGCGCAGGTGACCGCGGCCTCCGGCGATCTGGCGAAGGCCGTCGACCTCGCCCGGGCCGGACTCGCCGCCGCGGAGGAAGCGGGCCTGCGGGCATGGATCCCACTGGGCCACTTCGTCCTCGCTTCGGCCGCACTGCGCCAGGGCGAGCCGGCGACCGCGATCCGGTACGCACGCCAGCTCCAGGAAGACGCCATGTTCGGCCGCGAGATGCTGCCGGCCGGGCAGTCGGCCTGGGCCGTGGTCCAGGCCGCCGAGGCCGACCGGGGCGGGGACCGGGCCGTGCGGCTCGGCTCGGAACTCCTGCTTTCGGGATCCGTCACCCGACAGCTGTTCATCGCCGAACCCGCGGCGGTTCCCTGGCTCGTACGGCTTGTGCTGAGCGCAGGTGACACCGCGCTGGCCGCCGAGGGGGTCCGCGCGGCAAAGCGGCTCGCGGAGCGCAACCCCGGGGTCGACTCCGTCGCATCGGCCGCGCTGCACGCTGCCGGACTGCTGGAGAACGACCCCGCGAAGCTCCGGAAGGCAGCGGCACTCCACGGCGATCCCTGGGCGCGGGCCTCGGCGCTCGAAGACCTGTCGATCGCGCTGGCCCGTACGGAATCCGGCCGCTGCGAGGCCGTGCGGACGTACGAGGAGGCCATGCGGATCTACCTCGACATGGGCTCCGTGCGGGACTCCTCACGCGTCAGGAGCCGCCTGCGCTCCATCAGCGCGAACCCGAACCCCCGCGACCCGGGCCGGCCGCGCAGCGGCGTGCCGTGCCTGACGGACACCGAGTACGCCGTCGCCAAGCTCGCCGCGCAGGGATTCACCAACGGCCAGGCAGCCGAGCAGCTGTTCCTCTCCCGGCACACGGTCGCCTTCCACCTGCGCAAGATCTTCCGCAAGGTCGGCGTGGGCTCGCGCGTCGAACTCGCCCGGGAATGGAACCTGCTGGACGCCGACGGCACTGCCGGCACCGCCGGCGAAGGACTATGACGTGGTGTCCCACTCCCTCGCCGTCCCTCCCCGGATCAGACTTGTGCGGTGGGAGCGGGCCTCACGTTGGGATTGCGCGCGAAGACGTTCTCCGGGTCGTGGGCCCGCTTCACGGCCCGCAGCCTCGCGTACGTCGCCGGAGGGTAGGCGGCGGCGATGTCCTCCTCGTCCGCCTCGCTGAGGAAGTTGCTGTACGCACCCCGCACGTAGGGGGCGAGCGACTCCCAGAACGCCGCGAGCGCCGGCGCGGCAGCGGCGTTCTCCTCTCGCGTGCCCATGTTGATCGTGTTCATCAGAACCTCGCAGTCGCGGTGCGCGAAGGCCGTGGCATCCTCCGGCACGCGGTTCACAGCACCACCGAGACTACGGAATTCGAGGAACAGCGTGCGGAAGGCCCGCGCCCCCTCCAGCGCCGCGTCGACGAACGCGTCACCGCACTCGGAAACGAACCGGCTGCGCACCGTCGGCTCCCAGCCCGGCGGCAGCCCGCCGGACGGCGCGAGTACCTGCGGGACCGGTACGAGGTCGACGGTCTTGCTGTCGGCCGTGCCGAGTTCGAGCAGCGGCGCGATCGCCTCGTCGCCGTCCTCGCCGGCGTAACAGAAGATCACCGTGATCGGGGCAGGGGTGTCGCCGCGAGTGGGGAACAGCGTCACATGCGACATGAGGGAGTCGGGCGCCTGCCGCATGTACCGCGCCCAGCCCTTGAGTACCTGGGCGGCCTCGGCGCCGGGGTAGACGACCTTGCCGTACTGGACGCGTTCCAGCGGGCGAGCGGTGATCTCGAAGGACGTCACGATCCCGAAGTTCCCGCCCCCGCCGCGCAGCGCCCAGAACAGCTCGGGGTTGTGCTCGGCGCTCGCCCGCACGACGCGCCCGTCGGCGGTGACCAGCTCGGCGGCGTCCATGTTGTCGAGTGCCAGGCCGTCGGCGCGGGCCGTCCAGCCGATGCCGCCGCCGAGCAGCAGCCCGCCGACACCCACCGACGCCGTGTCCCCGGAGGAGAACGCCAGGCCGTGTCCCGCGAGGAACGCGGCGACCTCGCCCCACACCGCGCCCGGGGCGACGCGTACCCGGTGCCGCTCGGCGTCGAGGAGCTCGACGGCGTTCATCGGCGACAGGTCGATGACGAGACCGCCCTGACAGGTCCCGTAGCCGGCCAGGCTGTGCCTGCCGCTGCGGACGGAGATCTCCAGGCCCTGCTCACGCGCGAACAGGACCGCCGCGCGGACGTCGTCCGTGCCGTGGCAGCGTACGACGGCCGCCGGCTCGCCCTTGCGGGAGAACACATGGCGGAGTCCTTCGTACCTCTCGTCTCCGGGCAGGACGATCTCGCCGGACAGACTCCCGGCCAGTGCCTCGACCGTCTCGTGGTTCATGAGCTCCGCTCCATGTGCGTGGTGTGCTCGGTGCGTTCGGCACGTACGGTGGGGTCGGCGGGGTCCAGATGCATCAGCGCTCGGGCGGCCAGCCGGTAGCCGAACGAGCCGAGACCGACGACCACACCGCTCGCCAGCGGGGCCAGCACCGACTCGTGGCGGAACCGCTCGCGCGCCCACACATTGCTGAGGTGTACCTCGATCCAGGGGCGCGGGTACGCGGCGAGCGCGTCCCGCAGACTCCAGCCGGCGATCATGAGGGCGCCCGGATTGACGATGGCGCCCACGGTGTTCGCCCGGTGCTCGTGCACGGCCCGGACCAGATCGCCCTCGGAGTCGTGCTGCACCGAATGGACCTTCCACCCGCGCTCCGCGAGCTCGTCGCCCACCGCGGCCGCGATGTCCGCCAGCGTGTCCGTTCCGTACACGTCCGGTTCGCGTTCACCGAGAATACCGAGATTGGGACCGTTCAGAAGAAGAATTGCGCTCAAGGGCCACCTCTTGTATCGGAATAGCGCAGTGCGGCGAGGAACGCGCCGGACAGCCAGTGCCGCATGCGCACGTACACGCAATCCTGCGTGATGTGCAACGATTTCGGCATCGCACAGGTTGACAGTGCGATCCCGACCGCCCGGGAGAACTGTCAGGCTGAGGGATGCCGCGCCGACGACCCGCTGACTATGGTCGGACCGTCGCCACAAGAACGTGCGGGACCGGGCGGACCACACGAATTCCGCATCCGATTCGGTGATTCGGTGGGTCGGTGATTCGGTGGGTCGGTGGGTCGGTGTTCTGGGATTCGGCGGTTCAGTGTTTCCCCCATTCCCCCCTTCCCCGATGCGCCGATTCACGCCCGTTCCACGCCTGTCGAAAAGGAGAGCCGCCGGCCATGACGCAAGCGTCCACGCGCGAGGATCTGTGGGTTCGCCGCTACCACTCGGCCCCCGACAGCCCGATGCGTCTGGTGTGCCTGCCGCACGCGGGCGGCTCGTCGACCTTCTATTTCCCGGTCTCCAAGGCGCTGTCGCCCGCTGTCGAGGTGCTGGCGATCCAGTACCCCGGCCGCCAGGACCGCCTCGCCGAGCCGGGCATCGAGTCCCTGCCCGAGCTGGCGGACCGGATCTTCGACGCCCTCCGGCCGTTCACGGACCGTCCGCTGGCCCTCTTCGGCCACAGCATGGGCGCGGTCCTCGCCCACGAACTGGCCCTGCGGATGCAGGACGCGGGGCTGCCCGACCCGGTACGGCTCTTCGTGTCCGGTCGGCGCGCGCCTTCCTGCCGCCGTGACGAGGACATCCGGCTGCGCTCGGACAGCGGCATCCTGGACGAACTGAAGGCGCTGCACGGCACCGACGAGTCCATGCTGAACGATCCTGACGTCCTCGACATGATCATGCCGGCGATCCGCAGCGACTACCGGGCCGTCGAGACGTACCGGCTCGCGACCGACGCGCTGCTGAGCTGCCCCGTCACCGTGCTGACCGGGGACGCCGACCCGCGGGTCGTGCCCTCCGAGGCAGAGCTGTGGCGCGAGTACACCACCGGTGAGACGGACGTCCAGGTCTTCCCCGGCGGCCACTTCTTCCTGGCCGACCCCGCGTCGGACGTCGTCTCCCTGGTCGCCGACCGGCTGACGGCCGGAAATGCCATGACCGGCGTGGCGGGTTGAGCGCGGTGGACGGCGGGAAGGCCATCACGGGCGAGGAGCGGCTGAGGCCGTCGCAGACGCCCCGGAGGATCGACGTCGAGCTCGGCGAGCGCTCGTACGCCGTGCACATCGGGCCGGGCGTACGCATGCTGCTGGCCGACGAGGTGGCCGCCACCGGCGCGCGCCGGGCCGTGGTGGTGACCGCGCGCGGGCCCGGAGCGGTTCCCGACCCGGGTATCCCCTTTCACGTGGTCGAGGTCGCCGACGGGGAGGAACACAAGAACCTGGCCGCAGTGGAAGGGCTCTGCCGGTCGTTCGCCGAGTCCGGACTGACCAGGGAGGACGTCGTCGTCTCCTGCGGCGGCGGCACCACCACCGACCTGGTCGGCCTCGCCGCGTCCTTGTACCACCGGGGCACCGCGGTCATCCATCTGCCGACGTCACTCCTCGCGCAGGTGGACGCGAGCATCGGCGGCAAGACGGGCGTCAACCTCCCCACGGGCAAGAACCTCGTCGGCGCCTACTGGCAGCCGAGGGCCGTGCTCTGCGACACCGACTACCTCGACACCCTGCCCGCACGCGAACGGCTGAACGGCTACGGGGAGATCGCCCGTTGCCACTTCATCGGCGCCGGCGACCTGCGGCGGCTGCCGCTGCACGAACAGATCGCCGCCGGCGTGGCCCGTAAGGCCGAGGTGGTCGCCGCCGACGAGCGCGACACCGGTCTGCGTCACATCCTCAACTACGGCCACACACTGGGGCACGCCCTGGAGCGGGCGACCGACTTCGCGCTGCGCCACGGAGAGGCCGTCGCCGTCGGAACGGTGTTCGCCGGACGGCTCGCCGGAGCGCTGGGCCGCATCGGCCCGAAGCGCGTCGCCGAGCACCTTGAGGTCGTCGGCCACTACGGCCTTCCGACCCGCCTGCCGGAAGCGGTGGACGCCGGAGAGCTCGTCGCGCTGATGCGGCGGGACAAGAAGGCGACCTCCGGCCTGGCCTTCGTCCTGGACGGGCCGGCCGGGGCGGAACTGGTCCGCGACATCGGCGAGGCGACCGTCCTGGACTGCCTCCGCGCGATGCCCCGCGACGGCCGCTGACTCGCGTCTGCCGTCGCTCGGTCTGCCGTCGCTCGGTCTGCCCTCGCTCGGTCGGCCGTCGACCCGCGACGGGTCCCTTACTCCTTCTCTCCTGCTCCCTCAACGCTGCGGAGGCCAGCCAGCATGCTCACGGACACCGATGTCGTCATCGTCGGACTCGGGCCGGTCGGCGGGGTGCTGGGCATCCTGCTCGCCCAGCGCGGCCGCCGGGTGACCGTGCTCGAACAGCGCCCACGGCCCTACCTCCTCCCGCGCGCCACCAGCTTCGACGGTGAGACCGCGCGTCTCATCGCCGGAACGGGAATCGGCCCCCAGATCGGCGAGTTCACCGAACCGGCCGACGGCTACCGCTGGCAGAACGCCGCCGGGCAGGCCCTGTTGGACATCGACTTCGCGGCCGTGGGGCCGTACGGCTGGCCGGACGCCAACACCATCCACCAGCCGACCCTCGAAGCGCGCCTCGCCACCAGGCTGTCCGCCCTCCCGGGCGTGGACATCAGGCGCGGCGAGCGGGTCGTGGCCCTCGCCGACGAGGGCGATCGCGTCGAGGTGACCACCACCGGCCTCGACGGCGCGACGCGCGCCGTCACCGCCCGCTGGGTCGTCGGCTGTGACGGCGCCCGCAGCTTCGTGCGCGAGGCGCTCGACGTGTCCGTCACCGATCTCGGATTCTCGTACGACTGGCTCCTCTGCGACGTCGAACTCGGCGAGCCCCGCACCTTCACCCCCAGCAACGTGCAGATCTGCGACCCGGCCCGGCCGACCACCCTGGTCGCCAGCGGTCCGGGCCACCGCCGATGGGAGTTCATGCGCCTGCCCGGCGAGAGCAACGCCGAACTGGAGCGCCCCGAGACGGCATGGCGGCTGCTCGCGCCCTTCGACGTCACCCCCGCCAACGCGACCCTGCTGCGCACGGCCACCTACACCTTCCAGGCCCGCTGGGCGGACCAGTGGCGGGTGGGGAGGGTCCTGCTGGCCGGCGACGCGGCGCACCTCATGCCGCCCTTCGCGGGCCAGGGCATGTGTTCCGGCATCCGGGACGTCGCCAATCTGGCGTGGAAGCTCGACCTCGCGCTGGGCGGCCAGGCCGACGCCTCCGTGCTCGACAGCTACACCACGGAACGCCGTAAGCAGGTGGAGGAGTCGATCCGCTCCTCGGTGAAGCTCGGCAAGGTCATCTGCGTGTCCGACCCGGGCGCAGCGGCCGACCGGGACGCCGCGATGCTCGCGCGGGCATCGTCCGGTACGAGTACCCGGCCCGAGCCCGCGGCGCCGCTCTCCCACGGGCTGCTCTACCAGCGCTTCACCGGGGTGACCGAACCGCCGGCCGGTGACGTCGCCCCCCAGGGCCGGGTCCGGTACCGGGGGCGTACGGGCCTGTTCGACGAGGCGGTGGGGCGCGGCTTCGTCCTGCTCACCACCGAGAACCCGCTCGCTGCCCTCGGCGAGGAGCGGCTCGGCTTCCTCGCGGGTCTGGGCGCTCACGTGATTCGCCTCATTCCGCCGTCCGATGCCGGCACCGATGCCGAACCCCCTGCCGATGCCGATGCCGCGGCCGATCTGGACGGCGTGTACCTCGCCTACCTGGGACGCTGCGACGGCACGACCCTGCTGGTCCGGCCCGACTACCACGTCTTCGGCGCGGCGAAGGGGGCCACGGAAGCGGCGACGCTCGTCGACGACCTGCGGGCCCAGCTCACCGGAGCGGCGCGGGCCCCCCGGTCCCGGCTCGGGATCTGAGGTTCCGGCCCTCCCCTCCGTTCCTCACACACCAGTCCCTTGCCCTCTTCATTGTTCTCTCGTGGAGGTACCTATGTCCGAGACGCCCACCGCACGCGACGTGTTTCTCCGGGTGATCGACGCCGTCCCCAAGCTGGTCTCCGGCGACGCCTCCCAGGCCGACGTGCTCGCCGCGCTCTACGCCGAACAGACCCGCGTGGAGCACCCGATGGCGCCCGTCGGCGACACCCCGATACTGACCCGCGAGGCGATGCGCACGCACTTCGCCGAGGGCCCCGGGAAGTCCGCGGCCGCCGGTCTGCGCGACTACCGCGCGGAGGACGTCGTCATCCACGAGTCGACCGACCCCGAGGTGGTCGTCGCCGAGTTCACCTACCGCGGCACGGTCAACGGCAAGGACCTCGTCCTGCCGTGCGTGTACGTCCTGCGGGTGCGGGACGGGCTGATCATCGAGTCGCGGAACTACACCAACCACCTGGAGGGTTCCCGGGTCTTCGGTCGTCTCGACCAGCTCTTTGCCGCCTTGAGGCGGCTCTGAGGCGGCTCTGAGGCGGCTCTGAGGCGGCTCTGAGGCAAAGCCCGGTTGGGCGGGACGGCTGACACGCCGTCCCGCCCGACCGGGCTTTGCCGTTCAGAGAGAGCGGGCCAGCGCGCACGCGCCCCGCAGGGAGGACAGGCCGCCGAGGGCGGCTGGGCGGACCGGTGAGCTCGGGCCGCCGTTCCGGGTCAGCCGAGACACGTGCCGGGCCACCCCGTCCACGAATCCGGGGATCCCCTCGGCGAATCCTCCGCCGACCAGCGTGAGCCGCGGATGCAGCAGTTCGTGCACGCCGACCACCGCGGCGGCCAGCGCCTCGCATGACTTGTCCACTGCCGCGAGGGCCCAGGGCGCACCCTGGACCACACCGGCGCGCAACGCCTCGAAAGTGACCTCCGAGCCCCGCAGGCGCGCGGCCCGCCGCAGCGTGGCCGGGCCCGAGGCGACGGCCTGTACGCAGCCCCGGCGCCCGCACCCGCACGGGGCACCGTCCCGCTCGACGATCATGTGCCCGATCTCGAAGGAGCCCCCGCCCGTCCCCGGGCGCACGGCGTCCGCGACGAAGCCGCCGCCGATGCCGGTGCCCACCCCCAGGTAGAGCAGCCGGTCGCAGCCCGCCTCCTCCGCTTCGGCGAGCGCGCCCAGGTCACCGTCGTCGGCCCAGCCGACGCCCGCCTCGGGGAACAGCCCCCGCAGGGCCGCGCCCAGGTCGACGCCGGTCCACTCCGGCCGGCTCGGCCAGGTCACGACCCGGCCCGAAGGGTCCACGGTGGCGGGCATGGCGACGCCCACCGCCCGGAAATCGCCGCCGGTGCCACCGGCGGCTGTAGCCGTAGCTCCGCCCAGGCGAGCGCGCAGCTCGCCGACGGCGTCGGCGAGCTGCGCGAGATCCGCTGTGGCGCTGTGGCGCTCGTCCCACGGGAAGGACGCTTCGTACGGGTTCTCGCCCTCGGACTCGACCCGGAAGGCGACCTTGGTGCCTCCGACGTCGACGCCGAGGTGACGTCCCGTCACCAGTGCGCGATCCACCGCGTGTCTCCTCCGGCCGCTCAGCGACCGGGGACCGCGGGACAGACCGCGAGCAGGTCGGCGGGCCCGCGCAGGACCACGTCGGGCCCGCAGGCCAGCAGTTCCGCCTCGTCGACGGTCGCCCACACGGCCGCGGCCGTGGAGACCCCCGCGCCCTGCGCGCTGGCCATGTCGGTGGGCGCGTCGCCCACCATGACGGCGCGCTCGGCCGGTACCCCGAGCAGATCGAGGGCGTGGAGCACGATGTCCGGGGCGGGCTTCGGCCGGGGGATCTCGTCCGATCCGATCACATGGTCGAAGTAGGGGAGCAGGCCGAGGACGTCGAGCAGCGAGCGGGCCCGGGCGCCGGCCTTGCCGGTGGCTATGGCGAGGCGCAGCCCGCGGGCGCGCAGGGTCGTCAGGAGGTCGGCGATGCCGTCGAAGACCCGTACCTCCTTCGCGAGGCGATAGCTCTCACGGACGAAGGGTTCCTCCATCTCCAGCGGGAGCCCCATGATCTCCATGATGTCGGTAAAATAGCGCCCCTGGTGGCGCTGGTACTCCTCGAATGGCGCGGGGCCGTCGCCGACGACCTCGGCGTAGGCACGTGAGAAGGCCTCGTTCATCACGGCGAGGCTGTCGACGATGACGCCGTCCAGATCGAAGATCACGGCGTCCCTGACCGGAATCAGCGTCGCCGTCGTGCTCTCGGACGGTCCTACCGGGCTCGTTGTCATGACATTCCCAGGGGGAGGAGGGGAGAGGGTTCGGGGGAGGCCGTGCCGAGCGTGAGGGCGGACTCGTAGAAGCGCTCCGTGATCCGGATGTTCCTGCGGATGTCCGACACGGCCCTGCCGCGGTGCGCGGGATCGTCGAGGAGCCGGGGCAGATGGTCGAGCTGGCGGCCGTACTCCACGCCGATCGGATCGGCGGGCAGCGCGATGTCCTCGGTGTGTCCCTCGCGGGTCAGCGTGAGCGTCGGTACGGGTTCCCGGTTGGGGCTGAAACCGAAGACGCAGCGCAGGGTGGCCGTGCCCGCGCCGCCCTCGACCCGGACCAGCGTCAGGTCGCGTGCCGCGTGCGAGGCCCAGCTGGCGTGCAGTGCGACCGAGGTGCCGCGCTCCGACACCAGGAATCCGCGGGCCGTGTCCTCCACGTCGCCGCGAAGCTCGGCCTGCGGGCCGTCCCGGCGCCATGCGGCGCCCCATGACGGGTCGTTGACGAAGTCGTCGGAGACCGTGCCCGAGACCTGGACCATGGGGACCGGCCCGAGAACGGCGTCGAGGATGTCCAACAGGTGCCAGCCGAGGTCGAGCAGGACACCGCCGCCCGCCTGGCTGCGGCTGGTGAACCAGCCGCCGGACTTCGGGACGCCGCGGGCCCGCGTCCACGCGAGCTCCACGTGGCGGATGGTGCCCAGCGACGGCACCAGGTCCAGCAGGACACCGATGTCCCCCCGGTAGCGCGAGGCACTGCCGGCGAGCAGCACCGCACCGCCGTCGGCCTCCGCCTGCGCCAGCTTCTCGGCCTCGGCCGAGTTCAGGCAGACCGGCTTCTCCACGAAGACCGGGACGCCCCGCTGGAGGAGGGCGACGGCCACCTCGGCGTGCAGGTGGTTGGGTACGGCGACGACGGCGAGGTCGACCGAACGGCGGTCCAGTTCGTCCACGTCGGCGAGGACCGCGGGACGGGCACCGCGTGCCCCACCCCGCACCCCGGCGCGCGCTTCGTCCTGCTCGTGAGCGGCACGGGAAGCCGGGCTCGGGTCGACGACGGCCACGACCTCGAACTCGGGATGCTCCCGCAGCCGGGGCAGCCACAGTTCGCGGCCCGCCCAGCCGAGCCCGACGACCGCGACCCGGACGCTCATCGGGCGGCCAGGGTCTCGGCCACCACCTCGGCCACGATGGCCGCGGTGACGTGCATGTCCTCCTCGGTGCCGAGGAGCACGCGGTGCTGGAGCCACACGCAGTCCTGGGTGATGGCCTCGGTGTGGGGGCAGCGCTCGGCGAGCTCCGCCACCGTCATGTCCGGCGCGCCCGTCTCCCAGAACGCGTCGGTACGGTAGACCGCGCGGAAGGCGACGAACGCCGGCAGCCCACGGGCGACGAGCGACTCGACCAATGCGTTGCGCCCCTCCTCGCCGATACCGGGGATCCGGAACATCGCCATGTAGTGCGCGTTGTGGTCGGCGCGCGGGTCCACGGTCTGCGGCACCACGCCGGGCATCTGCCGCAGCAGCTCCTGGAGCACGGGCCAGCGCTGCTGACGGGTCGCGATCTGCGCGTCCAGGCGCCTCAGCTGCGCGCGCAGGACGGCCGCGGAGAACTCGTTGAGCCGGAAGTTGGAGCCGCTCGTCTCGTGGAAGTACCGGCGGTCGGTGCGCGGGCGGCCACAGCTGTGGCGGATGAACGCCTTCTCGTACGTCTCCGCGTCCGGGAGGAGCACGGCGCCGCCCTCGCCCGCGGTCATCAATTTGCCGTTCTGGAAGCTGAACGCGGACACCGGGCTCAGCTCGCCGACCCGCTTGCCCTCCCAGCGCGCGCCGTGGGCGTGCGCCGCGTCCTGGAGCAGCGGGACGCCGGTGTCGGCGCTCAGCTTGCCCAGCGCGTTCATGTCCGCGACCTGACCGGCCATGTGCACGGGCATGATCGCCCGCGTCCGGGGGGTGAGCACGGCGGCCACCGCCACCGGGTCGATGTTGTACGTGTCCGGGTCGACGTCCACGGGGACCGCGACGGCCCCCAGCCGCTGCACGGCCTGCGACGACGAGATGAAGGTGAAGGCCGGGACGATGACCTCGTCGCCCGGCCCCACCCCCATCACCTGGAGGGCGAGCTCCAGCGCATGGGTTCCGTTCGTGACGGCCAGCGCGAACGGCGCGCCGTGGTGGGCCGCGAACTCCTTCTCGAAGGAGTCCACCTCGCTGCCGCTCACACGCCACCACTGACCCTGCTCCAGCGCACGGATCAGGCCGGTCCGCTCGTCATCGCCGAACTGGGGCCACGCAGGGAATTCCGGTGCCTGTCGGGGATTCATGAATCTCCTGTTCTCCCGCCTGGGCGGGAATGCGTCCGAGGGTGCCCGGGAACATGCCACGGACGGGTTCCGCGTCCCGAAACACCGTCACCGTGCCGGAAACCGCCCGCAATTGCCGTCGGCCGCTCGACATGGGTGATGACGCGGACGGCGTCGTGGATGGGGTTTTCTCAGGGTAGTGCGAAGCCTTCGGCCGGACATCCCCCGGTCTGGTAGTGATCGATCCACTCGCCGGGGACTCACAAGGGCCCTGTCAGGCCCTACCAGGGTGAGGGATGCCGTGTCGCCGACAGCCGAACTAGCCTGGCCGAAAGGTCCACTCTTGGGACTTCTCTCGATCGATTCTGGTAATTCCGGAAGGTGTGACGTCATGGTGCAGGACGAAATCATCAAGACCCTTCCGGAATTCCTTCTGGAGCACGCCGAACGATTCGGCGACAAAACCGCCTTCGTGGACCGGGAGCGCTCGGTCGGTTACCGGGAACTGGAGGCGAGGACGGCCCGGCTGGGCGGTCGGCTGGCCGACCTCGGCCTCCGGCGCGGCGACCGCGTCGCCATCCTGCTCGGCAACACCGTCACCACCGTGGAGAGTTACCTCGCCGTCGTCCGCGCCGCCGGCGTCGGCGTCCCCGTCAACCCGCGCTCGACGGACGGCGAACTCGACCACATGCTCGGCGACAGCGGCGCCCGGTTCGTCATCACCGACCCGGAGGGCGCCGCCCGACTCTCCGGCCGAGCGGACGAGGCCCGGCCGAAACGCCCCCTCACGCTGCTCGTGACCGGCGCCGGACCGGTGCCGGCGGGCTGCCACTCGTACGACGAACTCGCCGCCGGAGCCCCGTCACACGACACGCCGGCCCCGCCCCGCCCCAGGGACGACCTCGGTCCGGACGAAGTGGCATGGCTCTTCTACACCTCCGGCACGACCGGGCTCCCCAAGGGTGTGCTGTCCACCCAGCGCAACTGCCTCTGGTCCGTGGTGAACTGCTACATCCCGGTCCCGGAGCTCTCCGCCGACGACCGCGTGCTGTGGCCCCTGCCCCTGTTCCACAGCCTGTCCCACATCGCCTGCGTCCTGTCGGTCACCGTGGCCGGCGCCACCGCCCGCATCCTCGACGGACACTCCCCGCAGGACGTCCTCGACGCGCTCCGCGACGACCGGTCGACCTTCCTCGCCGGCGTCCCGGCGACGTACCACTACCTGGTCGACGCCGTACGGGACGGCGGCTCCACCCCGCCCGACCTGCGCATCGGCCTCGTCGGCGGCGGAGTCACCTCCGCAGCCCTGCGCCGGTCCTTCGAGGACGCCTTCGCCGTGCCCCTCGTCGACGCCTACGGCAGCACCGAGACGTGCGGCGCGATCGCCATCAACGCCCCCCACGGCTCCCGCGTCGAGGGATCCTGCGGCCGGCCCGTGCCGGGCGTCGGGGTCCGCGTCGTCGACCCCCGCACCGGTGAGGAGACCCCTGCCGGGCACGAGGGCGAAGTCTGGGTGCGGGGGCCGAACGTCATGGTCGGCTACCACAACAGCCCCGAAGCCACCGCCGAGGCCCTGCGCGACGGCTGGTTCCGCACCGGCGACCTGGCCCGCCGGGACGAGACCGGCCACCTCACCATCTGCGGGCGCCTCAAGGAACTGGTCATCCGCGGCGGGGAGAACATCCACCCGGTCGAGGTCGAGACGGCCCTGCGCTCCTTCCCGGGCGTCGCCGACGTGGCCGTCGCCGCGAAGCCGCACGAGGCACTCGGCGAGGTACCCGTCGCGTACGTGGTCCCCGGCCCCGGCGGCTTCGACGAGGAAGCGCTGCTCGCGCACGGCCGCGCCCGGCTGGCCGCCTACAAGGTCCCCGAGGAGATCCACGAGATCGAGGCGATCCCCCGCACGGCGTCGGGCAAGGTCGTCCGGCACCGCCTCGCGGACATCCCGGGACGCCTGAGGATCGCGGCCGGCACCGCCGGCCGCTCGTTCCGCCTCGCCGAACCCGACCCCGCCGTCCTCGCCGCCCTGCGGGCGGACCTCACGGATCGGGAGAAGAGTGCACAGCTGCGCGTACTCGAAGAGCTGGTACGCACGCAGGCGGCGGAGGTGCTCCAGCTTCCCGCGACGCAGGACATCGCGGCCGACCGCGCCCTGCGCGACCTGGGATTCACCTCCCTGGCCATCGTCGAACTGCGCAACCGGCTCGTCCTGCACACCGGGCTGCGCCTGCCCACCACGGTCAGCTTCGACCACCCGACCCCGCGCGCCCTGGCCGCCCACCTGCGCGCCGAGATCCTGGGGATCACGGAACCCGGCGGCGACATGGACGCCACTGTGGGGGAGGGGGCGCACTCCGACCCCCACGACCCGATCGTGATCGTGGGTATGGCGTGCCGTCTCCCCGGTGGTGTGGCGGGTCCGGAGGATCTGTGGCGGATGGTGTCCGAGGGTCGGGAGGGCCTGTCGGAGTTTCCGGCGGACCGTGGGTGGGATCTGGAGGGTCTGTTCGACGCGGATCCGGACAGTGCTGGGACGACGTATGTGCGTCGGGGTGGGTTCTTGCATGAGGCGGGTCGGTTCGACGCGGGGTTCT